>NZ_AAQJ02000001.1:645000-1245000 GCF_000168295.1 Rickettsiella grylli | reverse complement strand
GGCCGGTATATTCTTCAGGATTCGCGCAATCAATAGGTTTAATTTTTCCACGTGCGATCCGTGCGGATTCTTCTAACACATTGCGTTCTATATGCTCTTTTGTTTTACCTGTTTCCATATTGACGACACGTGTTTGAGGAATAGAGGGCGCCAAACATTGATAAGGTAACCCAGCACGATCTAAAGCAAGTAGGGTCAATACCGATTCATGAATTTCACTGCCGTCTAAGGCGCCACACCCTGACAAAATGACTGCGATCTTTTGTTGTTGCATTGCTTTTCCTCTTTAGAACCGTTATAAATTTGAGGGAGTCTGTTAAGGGCACATTGAAAAACGTTCCCTCATGAGAATTTTTCCATAGTTTTTTATTGAATTTAAGCCCACGTTTGTTTCGATCGTAAGTAATATTACACCATTATGATGTGATTTTTTCAACGCTAATTCAATAGATCGGATAAAAATGTTAAGTAATCTCCAAAATTCCAATAAAAAAAGTTGGTATGTTGATTTAATTTTATTGGCAGTGGGTATCGCATTTGCTTTTGGTTTATTTTTGGGGACGAGGCCATTAAGCGTGCCTGATGAGGGAAGATATGCAGAAATACCTCGTGAAATGTTAGTATTGCATGATTTCGTAACCCCCCATTTAAATGGGGTTAAATATTTTGAAAAACCGCCTTTAGTTTACTGGTTACAAGCCGGTTCGATTAGCGTTTTAAATCCGTGGATTATTCAATTAGAAAAAAAATTAAATCAATCTAAAAGAAATCAATATTTTGCACCGATTAGTGAATGGACTGTGCGTTTGCCGAATGCTCTTGTAGGCTTATTAGGTTGTTTATTCGTTTATGCTTCAGGTCGAATACTTTTTGAAAGACGAACAGGACTATTAAGCGCCATTATACTGGCGTCTAGTTTGTTGTATTTTTCATTAGCACGGCTGGTAACGCTTGATATGACCTTGACCGTGTGTTTATCCGTAAGCTTACTTTCTTTTTTAATGGCCACGAATCAGCCACCGGGGTTCAGTCGTCGATGCTTATTCTATAACGCGTATGTATTTTCAGCATTAGCGGTACTTACTAAAGGTTTAGTGGGCATACTCTTTCCAATGATGATTGTAGGGACATGGATTTTAGTTTTAAATCAATGGTATTGGTTAAAAAAATGCTTTATTCCGAGCGGGTTATTACTCTTTTTCATCATTGTTTTACCTTGGCATAGTTTAGTTCAATTCAGAAATCCTGAATTTTTTCAATTTTATTTTATTGATCAGCAATTTTTGCGGTATTCCACGTCCATTGCAAAACGTTATCAGCCCGATTGGTTTTTTATTCCCGTTTTAATGGTTGGATTTTTACCGTGGATCTGTTTTTTACCTCAAGCAATACGGAGTCACTTTCCTAGAAGTAGAAATGAACTTAAGAAAAAAAATAATTCTATTTTTCTTTTACTGTGGATAAGCTTAATTTTTATTTTCTTTTCTTTCTCACATTCCAAATTAATCCCTTATGTGTTACCTATTTTCCCTGCTTTAGCACTGTTAACAGGTCATTTTTTTTCTACTTATTGGGAAAAACCCGATATAAAATGGGGTTACTTTATTTTATCTGGGATAGGATTAGGTTTGGGAGGAATTGGTTTCGTGGGCTTAACCAAAAATTCTTTTATCATACTTTCCCAAACCGCTCAGTTTTTCTTGATAGCGAGTTATCGTGTTTTTTTATTCAGTAGCTTGATAGCAAGTTTTCTGGTCATTCAAAAAAAATTAGAAGGGGCATTTTTGACGCTAGCAGTGGGTAATGTAATCAGTTTTTTGATTATTTTTAATGGAATTCCGTACGAGGATACCCGATCGATAAAACCACTCGTCATACAACTCAACCCTTTACTAAAACCAAACGATAAAGTAGTCGTTTACTACGAGTATTATCAAGATTTGCCTTTTTATCTCAATCGGCGCGTCATCACCGTTAATATTGATGGAGAATTAGGTTTCGGTATGCGGCATCAATCGATGCGCCATTGGGCAATAAAAGACTTTAATTTCTGGCCAACATGGAATAGCTCGACTCATATTTATATGATAACGAACAAAGAAGTTTACCAACAATTGAGTAAACAAAAAAAATATTTGATTTATTTGATTGCAAAAACGCCACAAAATGTTTTACTAACGAATCATTTAGAAAAAAATAATAGTCTTTATCATTAAAAAGAGGACGGAAACATGAATAAACCCTATATTAGCGTGGTTATACCTGTTTATAACGAATCAGAAAATTTAGAACAGCTCTATCAACGATTAATGACAACATTAGATAAAATCGATAAAACCTATGAAATTATCTTAGTGAATGATGGAAGCCAGGATGATTCTTATGAGAGGCTGAATGAATTACAAAAGAGACAACCTGAAAAAATTCGCATCATTCATTTTAACGGTAATTTTGGTCAGCATATGGCTTTGATGGCTGGTTTTGAACGGGTAAGAGGAGAGATAATTATTACTTTAGATGCTGATCTCCAAAATCCTCCGGAGGAAATCTCTCGATTAATAACACTCATTGAAGAAGGACATGATTATGTGGGAGGAATACGGACAGATCGGCAAGATACTTTCTTTCGACGTTATGCATCATTAATAAATAATTGGTTGCGTTATAAAATGACTAAAATTTATTTAACCGATCAAGGATGTATGTTGAGAGCGTATCGACGGTCGCTCATTGATTTAATGATAGCGAGTAAGGAAACGTCTTTATTTATTCCAGCACAAGCCTATAGGCTTTCGATATCTCCCACTGAAATTGAAGTGGCGCATGATGCGCGGCAATCAGGCGAATCTAAATATAATCTGTATCGTTTGTTACGGTTGAATTTTGATTGGATGACTAATTTTACATTACTCCCTTTACAGATTTTTACGATGCTTGGATTGTTTATTGCAGTTTTAAGTGGTTTTTTTGTCGTTTATTTATTTGTAAGACGATTGATTATTGGACCTGAAGTTGAAGGTTTATTTACGTTATTTGCGATTGCCTTTTTATTGATGGGAATAATATTAACGGGTTTAGGGATTATGGGGGAGTATATTGGACGGATTTATCAAGAAGTACGAAATCGTCCACGTTATGTTATTAAGAAAATTATTGATGAAACCCAAGAGGGATAGTGACCATGCGTTCTCCGCAAACTCAGGTAATGGCCATTAAAGTGGATGTGGATACCGAACGAGGAACTCGTCTTGGTGTTCCTAATCTACTGAGGTTATTTGAAAAATATGCAATTTCCGTTACCTTTTTATTTTCTTTGGGACCTGATAATACGGGACGCGCTATTAAGCGTATTTTTCGTAGTGGGTTTCTTAGAAAAGTTTCACGAAGCAATGTTGTTTCTATTTACGGGTGGCGTACTTTGCTTAATGGGATACTATGGCCTGGACCGCATATCGGTAAACGTTGCGCTAAAATAATGTATGAAACTGAACGTGCAGGTCATGAGGTTGGAATTCATTGTTATGATCATGTTCGCTGGCAAGATCATGTGCATACCTGGTCTAAAAAAGAAGTGGCTCTCGAATTTAAAAAAGCCTCACTTGAATTTAAACGGATATTTTCCCGTGAAGCAAAAACGGCCGGAGCAGCAGGCTGGCAGGCTAATGCCCATAGTTTAGCCGTTTATGATGATGAAAATCTATTATACGCAAGTGATACGCGTGGCACTCATCCTGCATACCCTAAAATCAATGAAAAAATTTATAAGACATTGCAGATCCCAACGAATTTACCGACTTTGGATGAACTCATCGGACGTCCGGAATTTCCATTGGCCACACTGGATGACTATTATTTAAGTTTATTACGCTCTGATAGGGTGAATGTCTTGACCATTCATGCTGAAATAGAGGGCATGAAATATTTAGATTTTTTTGAAAAATTTCTTTGGAAAGCACGGGATCGAGGGATAATAGTTAAAACCTTGAATACAGTTGCAAGAGAAACGTTAATCCATCCGGAGGAAATTCCAATCTTAAACTTAACACAGGGGAAGATAGCGGGTCGGTCCGGTCATTTGGCACTTTTAGAATAAACTAGAGCCAAAAATGATAAAAATATTCTCTTTTTTCTTCATTAAAACCGCAACTTTCATAGAGTTTTTGCGCTTTAAGATTCGTTTTCTGAGTAACGACTTGGCAAATCTCATAATTGTGTTGAAGACTCCAATCAGTCGCGGCACACACTAAACGTTTTCCTATGCCTTGGCCTTGGTGAGCAGGATGAACACCGACTAAGCTTAAATCGGCTCGCCCCTGCTTCTCATCAATCGTAATCATGCCGATGATATGATGCGTATTGTTTTTAATGACCAGCACGATGTTGGCAACTATTTTTTGACACGCATTATTAATCCAGTGTTTATAAAGCTGATGCGTCTGTTCGGTGGTTAATTTGGGATCATTACGAAACCTTGAAGATTTACTGATTTCTATAGCAATGCGTTCCAGCTCGGAATTTGCTTGAGTAGACCCATACACTTCAACATCTTGGTAGGGAAACGATAAAGGAACATATTTTTTTTTTAATTCTTGGATATACGTTATTTTTTCATCGGCTAAAAAACCTCGGCAGAAGCTGGCAGCGTGTTGAGCGCTAGAGTCATGACTATCTATACACCAATAGACAAGTTGGATGCCCTTTTCTTTAAGTTTTTGTAAGGAGTGATAAAGTTCTTTTGAGTTGAGTTTAGGGCAGATAATCTTGGCGACCGATATCCCAAGGATATGGCTATCCCAAGTTAATAGTTGAGTGTTCTGCATAAATTAAGTAGAGTATTCGCTTTTTAGCGTCCAACTTTATAGTATTCCATTTTTAAAAATATAACTAGCTGAAGTATGAAATATGGGCTTAAAAGTATTCATTTTAGGAATTAATGGTTTTATTGGGAGTCATCTCCTTGAACACTGTTTAACAAAAACCGAGTGGGATCTGATTGGCCTTGATTTAGCGGATAATAATATTAGTGAATTTCTTCAACACCCGCGTTTAATTTTTAAAAAAGGGGATATGAATTGGGAACATGCATGGATAAGTCAACAGATTCACGCCTGTGATGTTGTTTTACCTTTAGTGGCTATTGCGACACCTGCCCATTATGTTAAAAATCCGTTAGCTATTTTTGAGCTTGATTTTGAAGCGAACCTAAACATCATTCGCCAGTGTGTTCAACATAAAAAACGTATTGTTTTTCCTTCAACCTCAGAAGTTTATGGAATGTGCACCGATGAACTATTTGATGAAGAAACCAGTAATTTTGTACAAGGACCTATTCATAAATCGCGTTGGATCTATTCATGCTGTAAGCAACTTTTAGATCGAGTCATTCATGCGTATGGATTAAAAAATGAATTACGCTATACACTGTTTAGGCCCTTTAATTGGGTGGGCGCGAAATTGGATAATCCGCATAATCCTAAGCCAGGGAGTTCTCGTGTTGTCAGTCAATTTATTGGGAATATCTTACGGGGTGAGCCTATCCAACTCGTCAATGGTGGACAACAACGTCGGTGCTTTATCGATATTGATGATGGAATGGCTTGTTTACTAAAAATTATTGCCAATGATAAGGGCTGCGCTGATCAAGCCATTTTTAATGTGGGTAATCCTGCGAATGATATTTCAATTCGGGAATTAGCTGAATTATTATTAAGCCTCATTAAAACGTATCCCAATTATGTGCAAGCGCCAATTAAACTACAAACAATCAGTGCAAGTCGTTATTATGGGAAAGGGTATCAAGATGTGGAACGTCGTCTGCCTTCGATTAAGCAGGCCGAACAGCGGTTGGACTGGCAACCACACATCGATATAAAAACTAGCTTGAAGAAGATTTTAGATTTTTATCTAGTAAAGTAATGCGATGAAGGATAGCCTTGAGAAGGGTATTATCTAATTCAGTTTTTGTTCTTAAACACCACAATCGAGTATCCACAAAACCAACACATTTTACGGCGTCTTTTTCAGTCATTATGATAATGGCATCCTCTCCATAATTAAGATCGCGAGGCTTAAACAAGTAATGATCGGGAAAAGAATGTTCAATGATCTGAAGACCTAATTGACGTAATAAATTAAAAAATTGATGTGGGTTACCAATTCCAGCGACGGCATGCACTTTTTTTCCATGAAAATGGTTTATTGATTGTTTATTTTCAGGTTGAATAAGTGGGTAAAAAAAATCGGGAATTAAAGTGAGTTTAAATTCATTAGTTTGAGTTGTTCCTTTGCTGACAACGAAATCGACTGAATTTAATCGCGAAACAGGCTCACGGAGTGGTCCAGCGGGTAAACAAAAATTATTTCCAAAACGTTCCTTGCCGTCAACAACAACAATTTCTAGGTTTCTACCGAGACTTAAGTGTTGTAAACCATCATCACTAATGACAATATTACAATTTGATCGCTTGAGTAAATGCTTAGCGCCGCGACTACGATTTGGATCAATAACGGTTGGACAACCGGTTTGCTGCGCAATCAATAAAGGCTCGTCACCTACTTCACGTGCATTACAGTTTGGATGGACGAAACAAGGAAAATTCTGGGTGTTACTACCATAGCCGCGGCTGATAATCCCTGGACGCCAGCCTTGCTCTTTTAAAAAGCGGGCAAGTCGGATAACAACGGGTGTTTTACCTGTTCCTCCGATAGTAATATTCCCAACAACAATGACAGGTACTGAGAGAGAATTTATCTTTAAAAGATGCGTCTGGTAAAGCTTACGACGTAAATAAATAATAATAATGTATACAAGCGATAATGGCCATAGTAAGTAAGCTAAAAAATTTTTTCCCCGCCAGATTTTTAACATTATTTTTTAAACATTAAGGAAGTAATACGGTTCTTTTTTTTAAGTAACTTATAATACCGAACGAGGGGAATTATGAGATTAATTAAAAGAATGGTGATGGTTGGGAGATAAGCCGTCCATAAATAGAAATGATAATCTTTCATGCGTAACTTCCTATTATTCTATTTGCCGTAGCATAACATAATTTGGGGAAACTTGTTTATAATCAGTATGAATAATTTTTAACTCCCGGCAATGTGCAATCTGTGTTGCCTGAACAACCTGATGCGTTTTATTTAATGCACATTGGAACGCAGTGAGTGCATTGTTATTTAATAAGAAATAGCCTAAATAAAGGGCTGAAAAAAGATCGCCAGTTCCATTGATAATCCTGGGACTCTTTGGAGAAGAACGGGTTGCAATAAACTGGCCCTGAGGACTTGAAAGGAAAGCATAATTATCCATCAAATTATTTTCTTTTTTTAAATTCAAGCTGGTTATGACGACAATACGTATTCCTTTTTGATGGAAAAAATTCGCGGCTTGCTTCAGTTCATGTAAAGTATTTATTTTTTTACCATATAAATATTCTGTTTCGAAATGATTGGGCGTGATGATGTTGGCGACGTCTAAACATTCGGTACGAAAGAAGTCAGGAATATCCGGTTTAACAAAACACGCTTTCCCATTGGGTGTTGCCATGACAGGGTCGCAGAGATAAATCAGCTGAGGATTAACGCGTTGAAATTGACGTACCGTATCAACGATAACAGCGCCAATTTCCTTATCGCCAAGATAGCCCGATAAAATGGCGTCACATTGTTTTGCGTGATCTAAGTCGATTAAACCTTGAATAATGGCACGTATTTGCTTTGCTGTGCAGATATTTCCTTGCCAATGACCATAGCCAGTATGGTTTGAAAATTGAACGGTGTTAACAGGCCAGACTTCAAAGCCTAAGGCTTGTAAAGGAAATGTAGCAGCTTTATTTCCCACATAGCCGTAACTCACATGTGATTGAATGGATAAAATATTCATTGCTTCTCGAAGACCTTTGTTGAGAGCCTTGCAAACGTGGTGCCCCAGGCCGGATTCGAACCGGCGACCTGTCCCTTAGGAGGGGACTGCGCTATCCAACTGTGCCACCGGGGCGAATGTTTCGTTATTATACGCGCGCATTATAATTTACGAATGAAATGATTCATTGCGGTTCATCATAAGAATATCATTTTTCTAGTTTATTTTATCTAAAAATAAGCATGAACAATTATTGAAATGCGTGAAGCATAATCTGATAAAAATCAGGCGTGCAAAATTTGGCTAATAATGCCATAATTCTCCGCGAATGAAGTTTAAGATTTAACGTGTCTCATGTCTATTGAAAAGAAACATTTTACGAACCATCCTTTTTATCCTTGGTTAGTGATTGCATTAGCGGCAGCCTTTTTATTTTATAAATATATGTTGCAAGTCTCGCCGAGTATTATGACTGAAGATTTAATGCGTGTATTTCAGATACAAGGAACGGGTTTAGGCAATTTAACGGCAAGCTTTTTTTATTCTTTTTTGATAGCACAACTTTTTGTAGGTGTGTTGTTAGATCGTTATAGTCCACGCGTATTAACCACAATGGCTATTCTGGTATGTGCCGTGGGTGCGTTTATTTTTTCTAAAACAGATACGTTAAATATAGCGATATGGGCAAGAACATTGATGGGTATTGGTGCTGCCTTTGCGACAGTGAGTTATATGAAAATGGCTAGTTTATGGTTTAAACCGAATCGATTTGCTTTTATTGGGGGTTTATTAGCAACTGCGGCGATGTTAGGTGCGGCTGCAGGCCAAGCGCCTTTATCGTTTGCGGTTACTCTTTTCGGATGGCGGGAGAGTTTATATTTTTGCGCATTGAGCGGATTTATTTTAGCCGGTTTATTTTATTTTCTTGTTCGCGATGGAAAGTATAATAAACAGTTAATGAAAACGGAGTCTGTAGAAAAAATTTCATTTCATGATATTTGGCTTGTCCTCAATAATAAACAAAACTGGCTCATTACGCTCTATAGTGGATTGGCTTTTGCGCCTATCGATGCATTTGCGGGTCTTTGGTGTATTCCTTTTCTCAAGGTGAGTTATCATGTTTCTCACACGCAGGCAGCGATATTGGCTTCTTTAATTTTTTTAGGTTTGGCTTTAGGTAGTCCTTTATTAGGGTTATGGTCAGATAAGATCAATAAACGGGTTTCTGTTATGTTGACACAGGGTTTTATTGCATTCATTTCTAGTCTATTGATTATTTATATCAATCAGTTTCCGCTTTGGTTATTGGGCGTTTTATTATTTATATTTGGGTTTAGTACCAGTGCATTTATGTTAGGTTTCACATTAGGCAGAGAATTAAATAAAATAACCGTTGCAGCAACGATCATCGCTTTAATTAATACAGGCGATATTATCTTTAGTGCGCTCACCCAACCTTTAATAGGGAAGTTATTAGATGCCAATTGGCGCGGTGGTGTGATATCCGGCGTACCCCGTTTTTCTTCCGTGGAATACCATCATGCCTTGAGCATTTTGCCCATCTATATTGTATTGTCTTTAGTGTTATTATTTTTTATACGTGATCGAGACCCACAACAAATAGAAAATTAAATTTATTTTTTTCAAGATTTACGGGATTAAATTGGCGATAACATTCGTTTTATAATCTGATTGCATAATCGGTAAATTTTGAAAGTCGTGTAAAACCTTTGCACAAGGGATTATTTGTTTTTTCTTCTCCGCTATTTGTGCTTCTTGACGGGTACGCTGATAGATCAATGCTGCCGCTGTTTGATCCGCTGCGTCATTCGCAAGCTTATTGATGGCTTCGGTTACCCGTGCAGAAAAATCGCCTAAGTTTTGTCCGCAAGCGCTTGCAACGCCGGCAATGCTACCGGCTTGTCTTGCAAATTCAATCGCCTTGCTTTGGGACTCGTCCAATGTTTTGGGTGCATCGTGAGGGAGTGGCGAAGCATTGGCGAATAGATGAACACTGATACTGAACAGTAAAAGGAAGCCTTGTATTTTTTTTTGTAATGTCCGCATAAAATAGGTTCTAGTTAGTCGAATAAGGGAGTTCTAAGAATTCTAATTTCGGGCCTTCAGGACACCCTAGCCTGATAGTATGGGAAATCGCTTTTGTTTGCAAACTGATTAAAGCTTGATAACGATTCTTATCTTCTTCGGCACTCATCATTAATGCACCTTGTTCAACCTTTTCAGCGCTATCAAAAAGAAGCGTTCCGGGTAAAAAGGAGTTTTGAGCGTTGAAACGTACGCGATAAAGCCTGCTTTTTGATTTTCCCAAATAATGAGTGCGGGCAATGATTTCTTGGCCAATATAACAACCTTTGTGAAAACAAACAGCACCTAATTCTGGAAGATTGAGTTGGTGAGGGGTAAATTGACCACTGGTTTCTGGATAGATAGTCGGAATTCCAGCGAGAATATCCAATAGATGCCAATGATGAATGTTCTGCTGTTCAAAGCGAACGTGAATAAAATGAAGCGGTGCTAGTAGGACAACACGGGGCACGGAGCCGGGAATAGAGACGCTTAAGACGTGATTCAATTCTAAAATCTCATTTTCTTTGAATGATAATTTCTGTGCCTCAAATAGGCTTTTTAGGGTAGGGCCATAAATCCCTATTTTTTGAAAGTCTTGGCTAACGTCTACTAAAACTACGTTTGAAAAAAGTGCGTATTTTTGCAATGAGGCCAATAGAAGAGGAAGTGTAGTGCGCGGTAATAAAAAATAATAATTTTTTTGGTAAAAAAATAGTCGAAAAATAGCAATGATCCGACCTTTCGCATCACAGTGAGCACCTAATCGGCTTTGTTCTGCATTAATTTCTTCCAGATCACACGTTAATTGACCCTGTAGGAACAGCGTGACGTCTTGACCACTGGCGCGAATAAGTCCGAGTTCACTCAGGTCGATGGCATTCTGATTCGTTATTTTTTCAAGCATAACTGAGGCCTTTTTCATTAAAGCAGAAAATATTCACTAAAATAAATGGAGGATTATAAATGATTTAGAATCGTTATATAAGCAACTTGAAAGGGTTATTGACTAGATAGGCAGAAAATTTAAAAAAGCTTACTTTTTTAGGGGGGGATATGGGTTTTTTAATCCGGTTTTTTATGGGTTTTTTATTTTTTTTAGTTTTTGAAGAAACAATGGGTTTTACGATGTCTAATACCTTAGCAGTGACGGCAACGGTGGGTGATGAAAATGGGGGCAAAGGGAATTGTTCGTTGAATTCAATTGCAACGATGAAATTTCCCAATTATTATCCATTGAACCCTCATCCGGATGATGCGATAGCGACGATGACCGTTACGTGTTTATCCAATCTTGAATATAATATCCAGATAAATAAAGGCGAAGGTGTTGGTGCAACTGAAGCGCATCGTTTCTTAACGAAATTAGGAGGAACTCAGCAACTTGAGTATAATCTTTTTCAAGAAGCAAATCATCAACATAAATATGGAATGGGCCAAAATGCATTGCATCGTGTTGCAACAGGACTCCCAGAGGTGCTGGCTATTTATGGTCAAATCCCGAGTAATCAGAAGGTAGAAGCAGGACCTTATTTGGATCAGGTCACTATTTTCGTAACGTTTTAATTTCGTTTAAGACATGCGATGTGCAACAAATTTTTATTGATAAGGAAATCAATTATGTTGAAAGCGCAACACGTTTATTTTGGATTTTTAGTTTTATTACTAAGCCATCCGGCGTTTGCGCCGACAACCACTGGCAATTTACCTATCAATGCGACCGTCAATGCGGCCTGTATTTTTGGTAATATTACCTCGGTAAATTTCGGTAATTATACCGGAGCTATCAATAATGCGACGGGTGGCGTTGAAGTAAACTGCACCAACGGTACAACTTACAATATTTCTTTAGGGCCTGGTACGTTTCCTGGTGCGACCGTGACGACTCGGCAAATGACAGGTACACCGACAGGTTCATTAGCTTATGCGCTTTTTCGAAATTCAGGACGCACACAAAATTGGGGTCAAACGATAGGGACAGACACCGTTGCAGGAACGGGTACGGGTGTTATTCAACCCTATACGGTTTATGGTCAAATAGCAGCGGGATTGACACCTGCGGCGGGTAGTTATAATGATACAGTCGTCATCACGATTACTTATTGATTTAAAGTGCGTATCGGGTTTTTATTTGGAAAACGTTTAACTTGTGTGAATAAATCAACGCATTCTTTGTGATGGAACTAAAAAAATAGTTTAAACAAAAACGAAAGGATTCATTAAAAATGAAAATAATATGCAAAACATGGGTTTATATTTTGGGGGCATTATGGGTTTCAAATGTTTACGCTACTATTTTAGAGATTACACCTGTTCAGCTCTCATTAGCCCCCAATAAAAGAATTGGGGTTCTTAAAGTGACTAATCGAGGAAATGAAACGAGTTTACTCCAGTTAAGTTTGTTCGATTGGAAACAAAGTCCTAATGGAAAAGATAGTTATAAAATTTCTCATGATATTCTATTAACCCCCCGTTGTTTGCGTTGCCTGCACATAAAACTCAGATTATACGTTTTGCGTTAAAACATCCTACTTATAATGCGTCGCAAAAAACCTATCGACTCCATTTAAAAGAAGTACAGCAACCCAAACAGAAAAAATTAGGTCAAACACTCTATTTTTTAATGGATATCTCACTCCCATTGTTTGTCCAGCCACAACAGCGCGTTGAAAATGGAATTTGGTCAATAAAACGTTTGGGATCTCATCGTCTTAAATTGAATTTATATAATGATGGGAACGTTTCTTTATTCGTCAATCAATGGCAGTTATTCGATAAGAATACGCCGGAGCCCATAACGAAAAAGCACTCGACTTTCGCCTATATTTTACCACGGTCCTCTCATTTTTGGATAGTAAAAGTCGATTCTCATAGTAATTATACGGATATCAGATCAAACATTAATGGAAAAAATAAAATATCAGCATTATATAAATTTTAAATGTGTATTCATTGTTTGTTTTATCATGCTTTTTATAAGTCTCGAGTGTCATGCAGAATTTGAAAAGAACGGTTCAATGAATTCTGCATTAACACAGAAAAAAAATAAACGAGAGATGATCCCCTTGTTGCTTGAAATAAAGCTAAATGGAATGTTATTACCGGGTATTGCACGGTGTTATAAAGATTTATCCGGTTCTATCTGGATTGATGAGAATGATCTGCGTCTATGGAAAATGCAAATTATTTCGCATGCACCTTTAAAATATCATAAAGAAAATTTATATAAACTGGATTGGTACCCTGATGTTCGTTATCGTTTAAATCAGTATGCGATGCAGTTAGCAATCACGGTTCCTACGCGATTATTTGACATTCAAACATTTGATCCGTTGAGTAAACGTCTAGGCCCTTTAAGACCAGAAGCGCCAGGTGCGTTTCTGAACTATGATGCCGTTGCTTTAAGGAATAATAGTGCTGAAATCAATCAGACGAATCTTTCCGCATTATTGGGCTTAGGATTATTTAATCGTTTTGGCGTAGGGACCGCTGATATATTGGCTTATAATAAATATGCTAATAATATTACGTTATTAACGACTGAATCAAATAAACTTATCCGCTTAAATACAACCTGGACTTTCGATCAACCTGAAAAAATTGCAACGTGGCGATTTGGCGATGCTGTCACGGGCTCAACTTTTTGGAGTGGCGCAGCCCGCTTTGCTGGAATTCAATATGCAACGAACTTTAATACACAACCTAATTTAGTGACGTTCCCGCTTCCGGGTTATAAAGGCGAAGCTTCTATTCCGAGTAAAGTAGATGTTTTTGTAAATAGTGTTTTGAATCAACAACATATTGTTAATAATGGTCCCTATATATTTAATAACATTCCAGTTATCTCAGGAGCAGGTCATGTGAATGTGGTGACGCAAGATGTGTTGGGCCGTAGTAAAATGATTAGTTTTCCTTATTATGCAAGCCCTCTATTACTTAAACCTCATTTAGTCGATTTTTCTTATGAAGCAGGATTTATTCGCGATAATTATGGCGTGAATAGTAATGATTACGGACGTTTTTTGGCGGTGGCGACCTATCAACGTGGCATTACGCCTAATCTGACATTAGGGGGACATTCCGAAATATTGTTTGATCAGCAAACTTTAGGTTTTTCTGCGAATTATTTATTAAATAATTACGGTGTACTCTCTTTTGCTGTGGCAGGCGGACATAATAATTCAGGGACTGGAGGGGGATTATTGGGTTTAGGTTTTGTTCGTCAGGGACCACAACTTAGTTATGGTTTTAATACGAGTTTAACAACTTTAAATTATTTACAATTGGGTGTACAACCGAACACGTCACCACCGAGTATGGTGAATCAATTATTCTTGGGATACAGTTTGGAACATTATGGGTCACTCAGTACGAGTTTTACAATGGTGAATAGCCGAAATTTTAATACGGCGAATGGAATATCAAATACCCCAACAGCGCGATTATTGACAGCGACTTATACGCATCATGTATTTAAAAATATTTCTTTAAGTTTAGGTTTTGCAGGAGATTTACGTCATTCAGAGACGAATCAAGCATTTTTAACGTTAGTTTTAGCACCGGATGTCAATCATTTTGTTACGAATTCTACAACGTGGCAAAACCATCAATGGCAAGATATGTTGCAATGGACTAAACCGACGCCTTTAGGTACAGGCTACGGCTATAATTTATTTGCTAGCAACAACAGTAATCATTATGCCGGTGTTGATGCGACGTTACAAAATGAAATCGGTGCTTACACCGTACGTATGGGACAGGCTCGTGGCCAAGCCAGTTATGAAGTCGATGCAAGTGGTAGTGCTATTTATTTTACCGGCAACGGTTTTTTAGCGCGTAAATTAACAAAAAGTTTTGCTTTAGTGAAAGTTTCTGATTTCCAGAATGTAGAGGTGTATTACGAAAACCAATTAATGGGTAAAACAGATAAAAATGGATATTTTTTAGTGACTGAGTTATTGCCTTATCAAGAAAATACCATCGAAATAGAACCGACGACATTACCTTTAAATACACAAGTGGGTATGACTCAGCAAACCATCATTCCTTATTTTAAAAGTGGGGTTCTTGCTGAATTTTCAGTGAAACGTATGCAAGGCCTTGATCTTCATGTAAAAACACCGAATGGGCAATTTATCCCCGTGGGTGCCGAACTCATAATAAATAATAATGTTTGTGATGAACGTTACCCAGTGGGTTATGAAGGCGAAGTGTACATTCCTGAAATAAAAAATGATCTTTTAGAAGGTTCAGTGGTCTGGGATAAGCACATTTATTATTTTTCGGTTCGTCTACCGAAGACCAATGACCCCATTATCGAATTAGGAGACGTACAGTGTTACTAAAACAATGTAAACAAACAGGATTTTATGTGATTATTTTATTTTTTTATAATTTTTATAGTTGTTCCGCCTATGCGGCGTGTACCGGTTTGGGTTGCTCCTGTTCAGTGGGAACCCAAGCCGTGGCGTTTGGTAGTTATGTAACGACTTCTCCTACCCCTAAAACAGCGAACGGTAATGTGGCCGTGACGTGCTCTGCATTAGTGATATATAGCGTGTCTTATGTCATTCGGTTAGCCAAAGGAAACAGCGCCACGTATACACCTCGTTTCATGAATAGCCTCGGTGTGCATTTGAACTATAACCTCTATACGACAGCAGCATTTACCTCGATTTGGGGAGATGCCACTGGAGGAACTGTGAGCGTGAGCGATTCTTATACTTCAATAGGATTGTCAACCACCCGAAATTACACCGTTTTTGGTCGAGTTCCTGCTTTGCAGCCTGTTGGACCTGGAACGTATACGGACTCGGTTTTGGTTTCAGTCACTTATTAACGCGGTCTCCTGGATTTACTGGATAATCCGTTATTCCTCTATTAGTCTTAATAAAAAGCAATTTCCTTTAAAAATTTTCTGTATGGATCGAAACCATCTTCTCATTGTGTAGTTTAAGGCTTGATAAAAAATAAATTTTTGATTTGTGGCTAAAAGTTGAGCACAAAGGGGGTTAATTATGCGTTTATTGAATGTCAGTGTTTTTTTATTTTTTTTGTTCTTGCCGTTTTCGACATTCAGTGATGAGGGGACATCCATGTTAGTTTCAGTCGATGTGGTAGGAGGATGCACCGTTCGGGCGACACCATTACTATTTGGAATTTACAATCCTGACTCACCGTTGCCTAATAATTCAACCGCACGGTTAAAAGTGCTTTGTACATTAAATATTCCCTATTATATAACCTTCGATCAAGGATCAGGATATTCCGCAACGACTCGGTTACGCCAAATGTCAGGACCTGATCACGCATCAATAAACTATATTTTAACTCAGAATCCAACACGTACTATTAATTGGGGCAATGTTATTGGTGTTGATGCGCTTTTTCAAATAGGGACAGGGATTAAACAAATAATTCCTGTTTACGGTCAGATTCCTCCTAAGCAAAATGTAGGTATTGGATCCTACCGAGATGTTGTTAATGTAGGAGTTATTTTTTAAGAACAAAAAAATTTAAATGACAGTATCAACCAAATAACTGCTTATCAATCAAGTCGCATAAGCAATGAATGATTAACAAATGCGTTTCTTGTATTCGTGCAGTGGAGGTGCCCTGAACACGTATTTCAATGTCGGTAGAGCTTAATAGCCCTGCTAAGCTACCCCCTTCCTTACCCGTCAGTGCAATAATTTTTAAACCTCTACTTTGGGCGGCTTCACAGGCTTTTAGTATATTTTTAGCGTTTCCACTTGTTGAAATGACGAGTAAAATGTCTCCTGCTTGGCCTAAGGCTCTAATTTGTTTAGAAAAAATTTCAGTGTAACTATAATCATTGGCAATCGAGGTAATGATTGACGTATCTGTCGTTAAAGCAATCGCAGGTAAACTCGGACGCTCGGTTTCAAAACGATTAATCATTTCTGAAGCGAAATGCTGCGAATCGGCCGCTGAACCGCCATTCCCACAGACGAGAATTTTATTATTATTTAAAAGACACTCAACAAAGAGTTGACTTGCCGTCAAGATAATTTCAGGTAGTGTTTCTGCGGCATCCGATTTGGTGCGTATGCTTTCAGAAAAATGCGTTTTAATACGGGCTAATAGATTCATGATTTACCTAGAAATGCATTTTTTATCCATTCTACTTGAGCGGAGTCCAGTTTGGAAACGGCAAGTAATTTTTGAGTGATAGGTTTAACGCCGACAACGTCAAAACGACAGGCTATTTTTTCGGATAAACGTTGGGATGATAAATAATATTCTGCGGCCTTCATTATTTTATTTTGTTTCATTGCATGGATAGATTCTAAACTATTACCAAACTGAAGAGATTGTCGATAACGTACTTCAATAAAAACCAATACGTTTTTATCTTTCATAATTAAATCGATTTCACCGAAACAACATCGGAAATTACGGGTAATTCGTTTAAGTTTTTGTCGACGTAGATAATCCTGGACTAGACTTTCGATATGATGACCTAACTTTTGAGTGTTCATGGTAAAGGTTATTGACTGATTGGAACGGCATATCCCTTATGAAATTGCGCGCAAGGCAATTGACGAACAATTCGACGTTGTGTATTGAATGAAAGTATTCCGGTTGTGCCTTGAAGTGTTTTTTGCGAAGACTTATGACGTTCAAATTGCTGAATAATATGAAATGCATCGACTCCTAATGCATAATATTGACTATTTCGATTAAAATCGAGAGGAAAAGACAACTTCAGCTGTTGATAAAGATCGGGTTCAATCCAGTTCCCTAAAGACCACGGTGCAGCACAGAAAATAATTTGATTTAAATCAGTATCAAAATGTTGTGAAGGTATGCCGCTATAAATGGATGCCGTTGCGTAGACCGGGATATTTCCTGCATAAAAGAATTTTAATAACGGCTTGATTTGACGCCCAAACTGCGGATTACTGACTAAAAATAGGACGTCAAAGTCCATTCGTCGCGTATGAGGCGATTTAAAATGAAGAAAATGACGTAATTGTTGAGTGACGCTAGAAGGATTTTTTGATAATTCAAGGTGATCAACCACAATTCCGCCTAAGACTTGCCATTGTTGTGCAAATAGTTTACCTATTTCTGTCCCCCAATGACCGTTTACAGTGATAATTATTGCAGAACGCTTACCACTGTTCCAAGCCATTTGTGTCACTTGTTGCACTTCATCCTGAGGTGATAAACCCAATTGATATAACCCAGAAGGCGTACTAATATCGGAATTTAAATAATTTAACGCTAAAATAGGGATGCTGGATTGCAAACTCGCAATGTTTTGTACTTGAGATTTAAGCAATGGGCCGACTATTATTCGCGCTTTTTTTGCCAAAGCTTCACTATAAGCCGCTTGCATAGAGGTCCCAACACCCGTGTCTATGAGAATAATATGAGGCGATGTTTCACTTTCATCGGCGGCAGCAAAAAAACCTTTTTTAACTGACTGAGCCACTTTTGCTAAAGGACCGTGTAAAGGTAAGAGCAACGCAATTGGTTGTTGATGCTGACCCATTGTCGAAAGAGAGGGAGTAAAAGCTTGGTGAGAGACTGGATGGGGTAAGCGAGAATGACTGGAGCAGGCCACAAGACCGATTAACAATAATGTACTTGCAATACGACATAGACTCATCAATGAAAAAAACACGTATTTTCCCAGCCAAAACTTTAAAGGTTAGCGTAATAATAATTTATTCTGATCGTTTTATGCAATGGTATAACGCTCTAAAAATTTTTAATTTTTTCTTAACGGAGTGATGACGTTATGAATAAATCAAGGCTTGATAAAGAAGATTGGGCATTTTTTAAAGAAGTCATGAAAGATGTCAAGCGTACGCCAACGGTTCACGTCAATCCTAAGCCTAAAAAAAATAGTCCTAAGCGTACACGTTTAATTGATTTCAATGATGAAAATCGATCAAACGCGTTCATACTTCGTGATCCAACCGAATTAAATATCACATCGGATGAGCCATTATTTTTTAATCGGCCCGGTGTTCAGAATAAGCGACTTAAACAATTAACGCGTGGAGATATACGTCCATCCAACTGTCTCGATTTACATCAAATGACAGTCAATCAAGCTCGGTTTGCCGTCTATCATTTTTTATTACAAAGCCAAAAATACCATTACACCTGCGTGCGCATTATACACGGTAAAGGAAAATTTAAATCGTCAGGCGCTAAGTTAAAAAATCATGTTTATTATTGGCTGCCGCAAATTTCCTGGGTATTGGCTTTTTCTTCTGCTCAAGCACGAGATGGAGGAACAGGAGCGGTTTATGTTTTATTACGTCGAATTCGTGCTTCAGCGGATTTATTTCGTGGATAATTTAGCATAGTTTGCTACCAACCATTTTGTACCTGCTTTATTAAATTTAATGTGCAAACGGGTATGTTCCCCTTTGCCATCCGCATCTATCAGCGTCCCTTCACCAAACGTGGGATGAATGACGGTTTGTCCGATACAAAATCCGGTATCACCGATTGAATGAGTGGTGTTTTGTGTTCGTTTTAAGGGTTGTGTTGGCCTAATAATCGATGTGCGTAGACGAATTTCTTCTACTAATTCTTTTGGAATTTCTGAAATAAATCGAGAGGGACGATGATGACTTTCAGTGCCATGTAAGCGTCTTACTTCAGCATAACTTAAAAATAGTTTACGCATGGCACGCGTCATACCGACATAACAGAGGCGACGTTCTTCTTCTAAGCGGCCCGGTTCTTCATGAGAGAGATGGTGAGGGAACAAGCCTTCTTCCATTCCGCATAAAAATACCCAGGGGAACTCTAAACCTTTTGCAGAATGCAACGTCATTAATTGTACACAGGCGTGTTGTTCGTTCGCTTGGTGTTCACCGGCTTCTAATGCAACGTGGGCAAGAAAAGAAGAAAGTATAGAAAGCGTACTCTCTTCAGGAATAAATTGTCGCGTCGCATTGATAAGTTCTTCAAGGTTTTCAATACGGGCTTGACCCCGCTCACCTTTTTCTTTTTTGTAATGATTAAATAAGCCACTCTGATAAAGGACGTGTTCAGTTTGCTCAGCTAAACTGAATGTTTTAATTTCTTCGTCCATTTTATCGATTAATTGGATAAAATGAGCGAGTGCATTGGCCGCACGTGAAGGTAAGCATTGTTGGTTTAATAGATACGTGGCCGCTTGCCATAAAGAAAGTGCTTGCGTGCGCGCTTCCAAGCGAAGCTTTTGTAAAGTTTGATCGCCAATACCACGCGTTGGCGTGTTAATGACGCGTTCAAAGCCAGGATCATCATTTCGATTCGCAATGAGACGTAAGTAAGCAAGCGCATCTTTGATTTCTGCGCGTTCAAAGAAACGTAATCCACCATAGATACGATAAGGGATCTGCGCGTGTATGAGCGCCTCTTCAAGTACGCGTGATTGTGCATTGGATCGATATAAAATAGCAATGTCATTGGCATGCACTTCTTTTTTTAAACCTTGCTTGATTTGGTTGATAATGAAACGGGCTTCATCTAAATCATTAAAGGCACCATAGAGTGCTATTTTGTCACCATCACCGCGACTACTCCAAAGCTTTTTCCCTAAGCGTCCGTCATTGTGTGTAATGAGCGCATTTGAAGCTGCTAAAATGACACCCGTGGAGCGATAATTTTGCTCGAGTCGTATGATCTGATGCTCTGGAAAATCGTGCGTAAAATCATATATATTTTTTACACGAGCACCACGCCATCCATAAATCGATTGATCATCATCGCCCACTATCATGAAGTAGTTTTTTCCGCTACTCAATAATTTTAACCACGCATATTGTATGCGATTGGTATCTTGAAACTCATCAACGAGAATATGTTGAAAACGACCTTGATAATAATGCAAAATTTCGGGATGTTTAATAAAAAGTTCATAGCTCCGTAAAAGAAGTTCAGCAAAATCGATAACTCCATTTCGATCGCAAACTTCCTCATAGGACTGGTAAAGTCGAACTAACGTTTTGGTATAAGGATCATTCGAGTTTTTAACGTGATGCGATCGAATACCTTCATCTTTTTGCTGATTAATAAACCATTGCACTTTTTTGGGTGCCCATTGTGCTTCATCAAGATTTAAACTCAGCAAAATTCTTTTTATCATACGGTATTGATCATCGCTATCAATGATTTGAAATGATTGCGGTAAACCCGAAGCTTCCCAATGTTGACGTAATAGTCGATGTGCGAGACCATGAAACGTACCTACCCACATCGTTTTCATAGGGATATCCAATAAATTTTCTAAGCGCTGTCGCATTTCTCCTGCAGCTTTATTCGTAAAGGTAACCGCAAGGATATGATGCAAAGAGATACCTTCTACATGGATTAACCAAGCCATTCGATGGACCAATACACGTGTTTTTCCACTGCCTGCGCCGGCTAATACCAAGAGATGCGTTTGACGCGCGGCAACAACCTGTTGCTGGGCTTCATTGAGAGATTCTAACAAAGGATGGGTAGGATTTAGCATAACGCGAATTGTAACGAAAATTTGAACCTTCTGCATGAATTATTTTTAATAATAAAAAAATAATGTGTTATTCACTTCTTGATTCAATGAGTAAGACGGTGGGTTGTGAGGCTTCGTTAAATGAGTTTTATAGCATAATCTTCAGTTTTTATTTTTTTAGAGATGATTTTGTTACGGTATAAAAACAACATAAATTTTTGATAAGCCGCTTTATCAAAATCCACTGGATATCGAGCAAGATAAGGTAACGTCGCCTGCCAAATGCGGTGATTCAATTCATTGTTTAATGCGGGATGGTCTTTAGCAAATAGTTCCCAGCTTTTTTCTGGATGAGTCATTAAATAGGAGGTTGCTTGATTCAACGCGACTAAAAATTTAACAAGCCGAGAATCGTGCAATTGGTTTTTATTGGCAATAATAATCAATTCATCATAATGGGGAATACCCGCTAATTCGACTGGAAAGATTTTTACAGGTTGATGAGCGTATTGCATTTGCAGGGGTTCGACGTTGCGCATGACGTTGACAACACCATCAACGCGATCAGTGAGTAATGCTTGTATTAAGTCGTATTGTACATTGATGGTTTGTACATCGTTGATTGTTAAATGGGCTTTATTTAATAGGCCTTTCAGCATTAAGGTTCCTTCGGCATGAGAAGTATAGGCAATACGTTTTGATCGTAAATCGGTCAGTTGACGAATGGGCCCATTTTTTTTAACCAGGAGACAATTTAAAGGATGGTTAATTAAGCTGGCAATACGTATGAGCGGCAATCCCCTCGAGACCTGAACAACGAATTGAGGTTGATAGCTGAGGGCTAAATCGGCATGGCCTGCGGCGACTAATTTAGGACCATCGTCAGGATTGGTGGGTGCAATAATATGAACGTTAATGCCTTCTTTTGAAAAAAAATGATGTGCTTGGGCAACAAAGAGTGCGGCCTGATCGGGGTTAATTAACCAATCGAGAATAAGCGTTAATGGCTTAGCGGCTGCAAGGGGAGTAATGAATAAAAAACTAACGAAAAAAAAATATTTTTTACAGCGCATGAATAAATGAATTAACGAAATGACCATGGTAAAGCCCATTGAAGTAACGTATCTATAAAGAAATAAAATAAAACGCCTAGAAAAAATAGGACGAATAATACAGCAAACATTAAATCAATTTGCATTTGAGCATTCGCGTTTAAAAGTAAAAATCCTAAACCTTGATTCGCACCCACCCATTCTCCAATAATCGCGGCTAAAGGAGCCATAGCGGTTGCTAATCGGATACCGGAGGCGAGATGGGGTAATGCAGAGGGGATACGTATTTGGTAGAGTATTTGCCACGAACTACTATTCATTATTTTAGCGATATTTAAATAAGTTTCGGGTGTTTGCTTTAAGCCATCAAGAAAATTATTGGTAATGGGGAAAAATAACATGAACACCGTCGTCATTATCTTAACCATTATTCCGTAACCCAACCAAAGTACAAGTACTGGAGCAATGGCAAAGACAGGCAGCACTTGACTGGCTAATAATAAGGGGAACAAAAGGGTATGTAAGGGGCGAAATGAACACATACAAAGCGCAATACTGATCCCTAGTAATACGCTTAAAGTAAAACCGAAAAAAATTTCAAGGACTGTGGGAATCGCTTGAAAAAAAATGAATGATCCCTGTTTAATGAGACTCTGTAATACATCAATGGGTGTCGGTAATAGATAATGAGGAAGATGAAAAACACGAATTAAACTTGTCCAGATAAAAATAAACCAGAGAGGAATGCAACATTGATGAAACAATAAAGCAAGACTTTTTTGAATGTATTGTTTACAAACCCGAAACGTGATTGTTCGTGAAGCTAAAAACAATTTTTGTAATTGACTCAATTGGTTACGTAAAAAAACAAAGACATACATTAATGAGATTCCTCAAGGCGATGTAAAAGGTGGGCTTGCCATCGTAATAGATCAGGGTTATTCAATGATCGAGGGGGTGAATCCGGTAATTTACACGGTATGGGGTTAATTTTTGCCGGATGTCCTGACATAATCGCAATATGATGGCCTAAGCGCAATGCTTCTAAGGGATCATGGGTGACTAATAGCACGGTACATCCGTTTAGTGCATGTGCAGTCATTTCTTGTAGTTGATAACGAGTCACTGCATCTAACGCAGAGAAGGGTTCATCCATTAAGACAATGGGTCGGTTCTCTAATAATACGCGAGCCAAAGCAACACGCTGTTGCATTCCTCCAGATAATTGGGCTGGATATTGTGTTAAGACCTCTCCGAGTCCCAGTTGTTTTAATAAAGCATGTGCTTTCGCATAAGGTTTATTGGTGCATCTTAGTCGATAACCTAAAAGTGTATTATTTAAAACGGTTAGCCAAGGTAATAAAGTATGCGTTTGTGGCATATACGCTAAACGGCCGTCCAAGCCTTTTTGATCAGACGTACAAATAATGGATGTTCCATTTAATCCAGCGATGAGTTGTAAAAAACGACTTTTTCCTATGCCACTTGTCCCTAATAAGCAGGTTATTTGGCCAGCAGCCAAATGGAAATTGAGCTTGTCAAATAAAATTTTATCGTGATAACGCAAGCAAGCGTTCATGATTGATACAGCGGGTGATGTTGGCATGATACTTTTCCTACGCGGGGATTATCCCGATCAGGTTTAAGGGTATTTCTCAGCCTAATGATTAGACACCCCTAAGTAATTGGGCATCTTAACAATCTCATTAATAAAATAAAAGCGAGATAACATTAAAATTTTTATCTTGTGGAATAAAGAAAGTGGATTTTCAATTTCCCTTATCATTTTGGGTGACGCTCGCTTTGTGATGGCTATTGAGGTTTAATGATTTGGAATGGAGTGCAGTTTTAAAATTTAGTTAAAAAATTAACTATAATGGTTGAAAATGAATGGATTATTTTTCTTTTGTGAGGAATGTATGCGTAAAATCTTTACATGGGTACTATTAACCAGCATTTTGTTAAGTGTGTCTAGCGTTGTATGGGGAGCCAGCATAGTAAAAGATCTTAATTTTTCTAATTATAAAGGTAGATGGGTGGTTATTAGTTATTGGGCTACCTGGTGTGAATATTGTATGGGCGAAATACCCGAATTAAATGCATTTTATCGAGCGCATGCTGACCAGGTTGCAATGTTCGGGTTTAATTATGATGATCCAGGCAATTTACAGCAACATATACAACGAAGTGGCGTTATATTTCCTACATTAGTGGATGATCCGAAAGCTAATTTTGGTATACGAGGGATATCCGGTTTGCCAACCACATTTATTATTGGACCTGATGGTCGATTGAAACATGTATTAGAAGGACCGCAAACAAAACGTAGTTTAGAAAAAGCGATTGGTTTATAACCTTAAAAAACAGGTTCGCCGATATCTCCGCTATTTTCTTGATTTTCGAGCGAGGTTGATTCGGTCTGGGTTTGAATTTCTGTAGAATCTGTCGGGATTTCATCAGTATCAGGAGTCGTCAATGAAAGATTATCTTCTTGTGTGGATAGTTTTTCCAGATTATCCTTTCGGAAATATTCTAAAACAGAACCTGGTGTTCCATTCGGTAAAAGATTTCCAGTCAATGGATCAATACTTGCCGTCACGATATCAGGCGGTTGAGGCATCGTTTTTTCAGCCTGGCCTTTTAATGCAACACGCATAAAATCGATCCACATGGGTAAGGCCGCTTTTGCGCCATACTCTTGGACTGAATGAGGCTTATCAAACCCAATCCAAACAGTTGCCACTATATTACTGTTGAATCCCGTAAACCACGTATCGACATAATCGCTGGTTGTGCCGGTTTTTCCAGCGAGATCATTTCGATTCAACACATTCGCTTGTGAACCTGTTCCATAACGTATGACATCCTTCAATGCAGAGGTCATAAGAAAAGCAATGTCAGCAGGGATAACGTGAGGAGCATAAGGACTTTCTTTTCCATCCGATGGGAGCTCAATTTCTCCACGTAGACACGCTTCACACGCTATTTTAGGTTCTGCTTTATAAATGATTTGACCTTGTTCGTTTGTAATATGATCAATGAGATAAGGTGTAATTCGAAAACCACCATTGGCAAATACCGCGTAAGCGCGCGCTAATTCAAGAGGAGTAACCTCACCTGTTCCCAGTGCGAGCGAGAGATTCCGAGGTAATTTTTTAGCATTGAAACCAAAACGTTTCGCATAAGCTAATACGTAGGGCACATCAATCGCTTGGAGTAAACGAACGGAAATAAGGTTAATGGATTTCGCTAAAGCAACACGTAAACGGGTTGGGCCACTGAAAATATGATTGTCATTCTGTGGGCGCCAAGGTTCATCACGGCCCGGTATGTCAAATACGAGCGGTGCATCATTGAAAACATTCGCTAACGTATAACCTTTAGCCAATGCTGCCGCATAAATAAAAGGTTTAAATCCTGAACCCGGTTGTCGCTCGGCTTGAATGACACGATTAAATTTACTTAAATGATAATCAAAGCCACCCACTAAGGCAGTAATTGCGCCGGTTTGTGGGTTTAATGCGACTAGTGCACCTTGTACTTTAGGAATTTGCGATAATTCCCAGGTGTTATTAGCAGTTAATTGAACACGAATAATATCACCAACCTGGACTTTATTTTTTAAAATCTCAGGGGGTGGATTAAAGTAGGTGATATCCAGTTGAGGTGTTGTCCATGCGACATTTTGCCAGGGAATAAAAATCATTTGATTATCCACTAAAAGCGCAGTGATCGCTTGATTAGTTACAGAAATTACAATGGCAGCGTATAGACCATTAATGGAAGCAACGCGATGTAATGCGTTCAACGTGTGAGTTACTTTATTGGCATCTAATGGAGCAATGTTTTTCGCAGGTCTTCTATAACCGTGTCGTTTATCATAAGCCAATAAACTCTTCCTTAAGGCGGCATCGGCTGCGATTTGCTGAGTAGCGTTGATGGTTGTGAAAACATTATAACCTTTTAAGTAGCTATCTTCACCAAAGCTTTTGTACATCATGTCACGCACCATTTCAGCGACATAAGGTGCTTTAATGATTCCGCCGGCATGGGTTTGTGGATGAGTTATCATGGGCGTGGCGATTGCCGTTTCATAAGCGGCCTTTGAAATGTAACCCAGTTCATACATGCGCAAAAGAACATGATTACGACGTTGCTTTGCAGCAATTGGATTGACTAATGGGTTAATGGCAGAGGGAGCTTTGGGTAAGCCTGCAATGGTTGCCATTTCTGGTAATGTCAGTTGATTGAGTGTTTTATTGAAATAAACTTGTGCTGCAGCCGCAATCCCGTAAGCACGATTTCCAAGAAAGATCTTATTGAGATAAAGTTCTAAAATTTGTTCTTTAGTGAATTCGCGTTCAATTTTTAAAGAAAGTAAAATTTCAGTAAATTTTCTTAGAAAAGTTTTTTCCCGCGATAAATAAAAATTACGGGCAACTTGCATCGTAATCGTACTGCCTCCTTGAACCTTGCTTCCAGTGAGCACGACTTCACCGGCTGCACGTAATAAGCCATAAAAATCAACGCCATGATGTTCTAAAAAGCGTTGATCTTCAGTGGCTAAAAAAGCTTTTACCATCAAATTAGGGACATCATTTAATCGAACAAGATTACGATGAAGCTCACCAAATTCAGCGATAGGCTGCCCATCTTGAGTATAAATTCGCATGGGGATAGGAAGTTGTACGGATTTCAATTCCTCGACATCCGGCAGTTGTTTATCAAGATAAATATAAAACAAACTTCCTACCACGATAAGCGTGATAAAAAGACTTAAAAGCATCAAAAAAAAATTACGAAAAAAATGATTCGATCGTTTCATAATGAAGACATTTAATTAAAGGGAAATATCCTATCGTAGAGTGAAAAGAGTTTAATAAAAAAATAATGTGTAATTCTATCTTTGTACACTTAATTTCAATGAAAAGAAAGTCATTCGAATTTGAATGATGCGACTTTTAAATGACTGCGCAATGTATGTATTAAATGATTGACAAAATATTGTTTGAATGCATAATAAAAGATGAACGATTAATAATCTATAAAAAGAATAAAGTAAATATGGATTTTTTCAAGGAGCGAGCCAACACGACTGATAACCCTCAGGAGACGATAGGCTTGGATATCGGCAGTCGCATGATTAAATGGGTCTGTTTGGACGAAAATCATGTATTAAAACATTATGCGATTCATGCGATTCCTTTTCCGATAACAGCGGCACACCGTGAGGCCAAAATGGCTAGCTGTTTAAAAGAAACATTACTTGAACGAGAATTTATAAAAAATTGTATCCTCAATATTCCTGATTCTCTTATTTTTAGTTACTGGGTTGAAATCGATTATCCGAGCAGTCAAACGATTCATGAAGTCATTGAATGGTTAGTCGGAAAATCAATTTTGTGTCCTGTAAATGAACTTTATTTTGACTATCAAATTTTTGATTTATCACACCAAAATCAATGTAATGTACTGATAGTAGCATGCCGTAAAGAACATTTAGATTTTCGCGTAAACATCGTTCATGAAGCCCATTTAATACCAACCGTCGTTGAAGTTAATTCGCATGCTTTAGAAAGAGCGTGTTTATTTTTTTATCCTAAATTTAATCAGGAAAATAATGTTTTACTAGAAATTAGTACAAGCCAGATGACGTTTTTGTTTTTTAATACGGACCAACCTCAACCGGTGGTGTATTGTGAAAATTTGCTGAATGAGAGGGATCAAGAAAACATTTTACTACAAATAAAACGCAATATTAAACGTTATGTTTTATCTCATCCTGATTATAGTGTAAATCAAATCACTCTCATTGGTAGCGATCCATCACTTGTTCATTATTTATTAATCCAATTAGATGGGTTTTTAAAAATAAACGTAAAAAATTTAGAAAAAGAATGCATGGCACATTCTGAATTAAATAAAAATTTTTTACGTTTATTTTTAAGTTATGGTTTGGCATTAAGATCTTATGCTAAAAAAAAGGAAAAAAATGAAATAGGCTGAATCAATAATTATATGCTCAGTTCATCGCAAACAGGTAACCGTATGAAGTCAATTAATTTATTACGTTTAAAAAAAGAAAAAAATATTGAATGGCGGAAATTTTATTTTATATGGATAGTCACGTTATTACTATGCGTTATGTTTGTTTTTTTGGAGAGAAAATTGCTTATTTGGAAAATAAAGCAATACCAATTAGCCCAAAACAGTGCACGGATGCAACTGAAAACCATCTCAGAAACAGTAGAAAAAATGAAAAAATTACAGGTCAAAGAAAAAATAGTAACCGAAGTGACAACAGTTACCCGTATTAATCATCAGAAAATTAAAAAATTTATGGATTTTTTAATTTATTTTAGCCAGTTAATAAAGCCAAATAATAATGTTATTCGCTTGTCGGAATTTAATCTCGCCGGTTATAGCGTATTACTTCAGGATATTCCTGAAAATCAATTTTTATTTTTGATAAATAATTTACAATTACGATACGGTCAAAAATTGCAATGGAAAATATTAAATAAAACATCTGAATTATATTTAGATTCCATTATTAAAATAATCTTTAACGAACATAAAAATGAATAAAGGGACTGCATTATACGTAAAAAAATTTAATTTAAAATGTATTGTGATGACACGCTTCGGTTTTAAAGGAGTTATAATGATACTTACTTTTTTAGTTGTTTATACATTCGCATACCACTATACATTACAGCCACTTTTTAAAGAAAAAGAAAACGCTAATTTAAAGCTAAAAGATTTGAATCAAAAATTAAATAAAAAATATTATGAAGTTATTAATTTTTATAAGAACAATAATGTTAATGAGATAAACAAAAAAATTAATTCATTTTTTAATCAGGATAATTCAAATTATATTTTAAAGGAAATGGTGAATCCGCTGCTTATTTCCCTGCCCTCTTATAGTAACCAAGTCAATATTTTGTCACCTAACTGTTTTTTAAAAATTATTGAAATACAAAGTAATTTTTCAAGTCATTTCAATAACATCGTAAGATTTTTAAATAAGATTTCAAAATCAAATTCCCCCCTGATTCTGAAAAATTTTAAATGGGTTTTTTCTAGCGAAAAACCAAACGCGAACAATCACGGTATTCATTTTTTTATTTCCGGTTATGTTCCTTATTTTAACAAAGCGTTAAAAATTTTGGATAAAAAATATAAACCCGTTTATAAAAATAATTTCCCATCCAAAAATAGATTAATAAAATTTCCTTTGCAAAAGATAAAGTTAATCGGATTTTTATCAAAAAATAATAATAAATTCGCGCTTGTTAAATTAGTAGACAATCAGGTATGCAAGGTAAAAATAGGTGATTATTTAGGCGTAGAACATTATACGGTTGTAGGGATTTATAATGGAGAAATTTTTATTCAAGATAAAAATTTAAAAAAAATTAAAAGCATTAAGTTTAAAATGGGAGAATAGAAAAATTTTGTATGTTAAAAACTTTTTGTAAAAAAATAATTTTTTCTTTATTTTTAGCAATCGCGTTAAATTTTCAATTAGTAGCGCACGAAAATAGTTTTGAAAAAAAAGATGAAAAAATAACGTTGAATTTTAATCACATTAATGTGAACGCTGCGTTACGCTATTTGTCTGAATTAAATAATAATAATTTAATTATTGATGAAATAATACAAGGGAAATTAAGTATTTATTTACATGATGTTAGTTGGGATCAAGCATTAGATTGTATTTTACAAACACGAGGCCTTGCTAAACAAGCGATTCCTCATGGTTGGTTTATTACTACTGCAGAAAATTTATTAAAGCAAGAAAAAGTGAATTCAGATATTCAAAAAGAAAAAAATAACTTATGTCCATTAATATTTAAAGTGATTCCCATTCGTTACAGGAAAGCATCTGAGATTATTAAATTATTAAAGGATAAAGCGAATACGCTTTTATCAGCACAAGCGATTGTTAATGCCGATAATTTAACGAATAGTTTATGGATTAAAGATTCTCCGGTACAAATGAATAGAATTATTCATTTAATTAAAAAATTAGATAAACCTATTGGGCAAATTTTGATAGAGGCACGAGTAGTCAGCATTGATCAAAATAAAGAAAAGGAATTAGGTGCGCAATTTAATTTAAGTAGAATGCGCCCGGTTAATGATCTTTTAAAGTCTACGCTTAGAAATGAGGTTAGTAACCAGAATACTCATTTATTACAACATTTAACGATGGATTTACCGCTTTTTTCAGCAAATTCTTTAGGTCTAGCTTCCTTAGGGTTACGTTTGCTGAACTTAGGAAAAAATTCTTTTTTAGATCTAGAACTCTCAGCACTAGAAAAAGAAGGAGCGGCGGAGGTTATTTCTACTCCTCATTTAATAACGGCGGATCAACAACCCGCATTTATAGAGGCAGGTGATGAAATACCTTATCAAGAAAAAGCATCGGGCGGGGGAACGAGTCTTATTTTTAAAAAAGCAGTATTGTCCTTGAAAGTGACACCTCAAATTATGCCTCAAGAGCGTATAATTTTAGATTTAGAGGTTAACCAAGATCAACCCAATTCGGTTATGGTTGATGCGCCAACAATAAAAGCACGAGGAATTAAAACCCAAATTATCGTAAAAAGTGGTGAAACTATTGTATTAGGCGGAGTCTATGAGTATTCTCAAGGTAAATTAGAGCAGCGCGTTCCTTTTTTAGGCAGCTTACCTTTAATTGGGCGGTTATTTCGTTTAACTAAGGTTTATAATAGACGAAGTGAGCTTTTGATATTTTTAACACCATTGCTTTTAAGAGGCTAATGGGCTAGACCATGTAACCGAGTTAATCTTTGTTTATTATGAATGATCCCCTATGCCATTTAAATCACCGTTTCAGCTTTATAAATTAGATCATGATCGCGTTATTCATAGCTTAAAAACAGCTATCGCACTTTTATTTGGCTTATTGATTTCCTATTTATTTAAACTTCCCCTTCAAGGAAGATGGGTCATTATCACCATTTTAGTCGTGATGTGTGCACAATCTCGCGTTGGAGCAATTTTACAAAAATCGTATATGCGCTTTTTAGGAACTATTATCGGTGCCAGTGTTGCCAGTTTGACACTATGGCTTGTTTACCCCAATGTTATATTGACGATATTAATTCTTTGTATTTCTACGGCTGTATTTAGTTATATCGCGGATAGCCCCAGTACGTGGAGCGAAGCAGGCCCTTTAGGCGCTGTGACATTGGCTATTATCCTTATTTCACAAAATCCAAATTTTTATACGGTGATAAGCCGTTTTTTAGAGATCAATTTAGGGATTGTTATTGCTTTATTGGTCTCCCGTTTTATTTGGCCTTTACATTCACATAAAAAATTTCGATATATATTAATAGATACCTTGCAAAGGCTTAAAAGCCTTGCGCAACAATTGGAAGAATTTTTGCCGACGAATAGTGACAAAAACGAAAAAACCTATGAATTTTTTGAGAACAAAATATTAAACAACATAACGATTCAAAAAAAATTATTTCAAGAAGTCATGAGAGAATCATTTGGTCGCTCTCATTTGAATCAAGTGTTTAAAAATGTTTTAAATGCTGAGAGAGAAATTTTACGTTGTATTACGTTGATGAGAAATGCGCTCATGAATTTTTCTGATCAAAACATATTAATTTTTAATCAGCATAAGGAAATACAAAAAATTTATCAACTCATTCAAGATTTTTTTAAAGAAAATATGGATAGGCTTCAAGGAAGGGAGAATAAACAATTTACCGAAGAAGAAAATTTTTTGAATTTAAAAAATTTGAAACAAAAAGTAAGATCACATTTTCAATTATTGGAAATAAATCAATCCGATCAATTTGCTATTGATTTATTTATTTTTAGTGCAGATCGATTATTGGTTCAGCTCTATACATTGCTTCGTTTAATAAAAAAAATGTAAAATTTATGAAAAATTCTCCTTATCGTTTTATACGCGCGCTTTTAAAACAACCCGTTGATCGCACACCGATTTGGATCATGCGACAAGCAGGACGTTATTTACCTGAATATCGTACTGTGCGACGTAAAGCAGGTGATTTTTTAACGTTATGCAAAACGCCTGAGCTGGCGTGTGAAGTCACTTTACAACCGTTGCAACGATTTAACCTCGATGCGGCGATTATTTTTTCAGATATTTTAACGATTCCTGATGCGATGGGTTTAGGACTTTATTTCGTGGAAGGAGAGGGACCTCAATTTCGCAAATCTTTGCAAACGATAAGCGATATTAAAGCCTTATCTATCCCTGATCCGACTGATTTAAATTATGTCATGGATGCGATTCGATTGACTCGTCAAGAATTAAAAGGAAAAGTTCCTTTAATTGGATTTGCAGGAAGTCCATGGACATTGGCTTGCTACATGGTAGAAGGCGGGAGTAGTCGCGATTTTATAAAAATTAGATCACTGTTATATCAAGAGGTTAAAACCTTGCATTATTTATTGAATAGTCTGACTCAAGCCATTATTTTATATTTACGTGCACAAATTAAAGCGGGCGTGCAAACCATCATGATTTTCGATACCTGGGGTGGATTATTGACGCCGGCCACCTATCAAGAATTTTCTTTAGAATATATGACACAAATTGTGACTAATTTAAAGAATAATTTTGAGGAAAAAATCCCTATTATTTTATTTACGAAAGGTGGAAATTTGTGGTTAGAAAAAATAGCAACATCAGGTTGCGATGCAATAGGTTTGGATTGGACGATGGAGATAGGTGCGGCTCGACAAAGAGTGAAGGATAAAAAAATAGCGTTACAAGGAAATATGGATCCCGCAGTCCTATTGGGAAACGCCAAAACTATTCGGCGTGAAGTGAAGCATATTCTTCAATCTTATGGAAATGGTTCAGGCCATATTTTTAATCTGGGTCACGGAATTTCACAATACACTCCGCCTGAAAATGTAAACATCATGATTAATGCGGTCCATGAATGGAGTCCTTTTTTTCACCAATCCCATGATTTTTAAATTTATGTTTTTAATTTTTTAAAACACTTTTTTTATAGTGATCAAATTTAAATTTTTTTCTTTTTCAATGTCCTTTAATTTTAAAGTGGCTATATAAGATAAAATGTAAAGCGGCGGCTTGGACGTTTTGCGATGGGTTTAAATAAGGTAACGGCGTTTAGATTGTGCTCGTTAAAATTCGGCTGAGGTGAATATAGTTTTTTCATGGCTATCCTATTATAAATTTTTAAATAACAAATTAATAATTTTCTTTCTATTTTTTATTTTAAAGATTGATCTAAAAATTTGATTACTATAATATTTTCTGCGTTTGGATGTTACCTGTCAAAGGAGGATCTTATTCAACTTTCCTTTTATGCTTATTATGAACGACAAGATTAGTCTATAAAATTTTCTTAACTATTCGAGGTTATTATGCCGATATTAAAACGTGACTTATATGAAGGACTTTCTACTTTAAACAAAGAATACTTGGCCGAAAAAAATATAACAGTGGATGATAATTATTCAGATATTGATTTGGGTCCTGAAGCACCTCAAATTATTAATGAACTTAAGCGAAATGAAAAAAGCAAATTGGAAATTTGTGATAAACGTTATCAGTGTGAAAAAAATAGAATAAGAAATATCGTTTTATTTTTGAGTGCAACCGTTGCTTTGTTAGGTGGCGTATTTGCTTTAGTATCATTTTTTATGATTGCGATGCCTATACTCCCTTTTTTATTATTAAGTTTTAGTTTCGTGGGAGTCATTGAATTAGTTTTAAATTATAATCTGAGTAGAGATTTAGCCCATATTTTTCATGCGCGTCGCACGTTAGACCAACTTAATAAACTGGAAATAAATATCTCTCCGGAAGATAGGGAAGCGATTGGTGAAAATATCTTAACAATACATAATCAAATAAAAAAAGTGCATGATAAAATAGATTCTTTAGAAGTTCAAGAAACCAAAACCGCTCAAAATATTTCTCAGATTTTGGCTAAGTTAGGGACATTTTCGATGCCGTCTACGCCTATTTCGAATACCGAACCTGCTAATGAAGAATCCCCCCATCGAGAAAACGCACCGAGTCTTTGATTGAGTTAATGTGGGCTATTGTTGGTTTCGAATCGAGAATAGTCCGCTACAGTGCTATCAATAAAGCGACTATCTTTCTGGTTTAAAATACAAAATATAATAACCTGAAATTCCCGATAACAGGGAACCTATAAAAACACCAAAACGGACTAATGATGTTAATTGACTGTCATCAAAAGCAAGATCAGCAATAAATAAGCTCATCGTAAACCCTATTCCACACATTAAGGCAATCCCATAAATATGTCTCCAGTTGACATGATGAGGTAGTTTTGCGAATTTCGTTTTTACGGCTATCCAACTTGATCCAAAAATCCCTATGGGTTTACCAAAAAATAAGCCAACAATAATCCCTAACGGCAAGGGGTGAAAAAAAGCTGATTTATTTAATGTGGCGAATGAAAGCCCTGCATTGGCAAAAGCAAAAAGTGGTAAAATGGCGTAAGCAATCCAGGGGTGTAATTGATGTATTAAGTCACGCAGCAAAGAATGATCATTTTTATGATCATTTTTTAATGGAATAGTAAAACCGAACAGTACACCCGCGATAGTCGCGTGGATTCCAGACTGAAGAATAAGTATCCATAACAGAATTCCTAATAGGAAATAAGGAAGAAATGGTTGGGTTTTATAATAATTGAGCAAAATAAGTCCTAGAAAAGTCAGTATTGCTAAAAATAAGTAAAACCACCCTATTTGTTGTGTGTAAAAAAAGGCAATAATGATAATTGCGCCGAGATCATCAATAATCGCCAATGCCATTAAGAAGATTTTTAAAGCAACAGGGATACGTTTTCCAAGCAATGAAAGAACACTTAAAGAAAAAGCAATATCGGTTGCCATAGGAATGGCCCAACCCGATATCCATTGTGGGTGAGCGTGATTGAACGCTAAGTAAAATAATGCAGGGACTATCATCCCTCCTAGTGCAGCACAGGTGGGTAATAAAGCTTTGGCTCGATTATTGAGTTCTCCTTGAATTAATTCCCGTTTAATTTCTAAACTGACTAAGAAAAAAAAAATAGTCATTAAGCCATCATTGACAAAATGTAAAAAGGAAAAATGCACATAAGTACCCAATTGAATATTGAAATTTAAGAAAGTTTGGTAACCCGTTTGCCACGGTGAGTTAGCAAAGATTAAAGCGAACAGCGTGGCTAACCCCAGTGCAATACCGCCCGAAGCCTCGAGTTGAAAAAATTTATGTAAAAATTGAATACGCATTTTTCATTATTCCTTCGAGTAATGAAGCCATTTACACTGCCCGGAAAGTGAATAAATATGGTTTAAATAATTTTTATGAGCCGTTAACTCTTCACAAGTGGCATAAATAATAGGTAGTGTAGTCGCCTCTGTGGTTTTTTTTTGTCGGGCATGCGTTTGAATAGTCAGTGGTTTCGGTTCGTTAAATAAATGGGTTTGACCACCCGTCATGGCAAGATAAACGCGGGCAAGTAATTCGGCATCTAATAAAGCGCCGTGTTTATCTCGTTTTGAATGGTCAATGTTATAACGCTTACACAGTGCATCTAAGCTATTACGTTGGCCAGGATGTAACTGACGTGCAAGGAGAAGGCTATCTAATATCTGACAATAATCGGTCATTTTTTTATATTTTTTTTTAGTGAGCGTTAACTCATACTCTAAAAAAGCTAAATCAAACGGGGCATTGTGAATAATGAGTTGTGAATCTTTAATAAAATTGAGTAATTCATCAGCAATGGTTGTAAATACGGGTTTATCCATAAGAAATTCAGTACTTAAACCATGAATAGCAAATGCACCCGGATCGCTGTCACGTCCTGGATTAAGATAGCAATGAAACTGTCTTTTTGTGAGCTGTCGATCGATTAATTCTAAACAACCTATTTCGATGATTCGATGCCCGTTATTAATGTCTCTACCGGTAGTCTCAGTATCTAAAATAATTTGACGCATAACATAAAAGTAAATGAATAATTAAAACTCATTTTACGTGTCGTTTGGTGAACTGGCTAGTTTTCTTTCAATAAATGTAATTGATTTTCTAATTTCTGTTGAGTGGTCGTAAAATGAATGAACCGTTGTTGTTCTTTTTCAATAATTTCAGGCGGCGCTTTTTTAACAAAAGCGCTATTATCGAGCTTGGATCGGGATCGTTGAATTTCTTTTTCTAATTTTAATAGCTCTTTTTTTAAACGTTGAATTTCAGCGTGCGTGTCAATGAGTCCTTCCATAGGGATGAGTAACTCTAAATTGTTAACAATGTTCATGGCATAATGCGTATTTTTATCTTTTTCATTAATCCAATGGATGTCGTTTACTTTAGCGAGGTTGAGAATATCTTCGTGAAAGATACGGGTATTTTTACGATCGTGTTTACTTCCTTTAAAAAGCAATAAAGAAATTTTTTTATTCGGGATTAGTTTTATTTCACTACGTAGTGTACGAACGGCATGGATGATATTTTTTAACCAAATTAAATCTAATTCTGCAGACGTGTCTTTTTTGAGCGGATCACATTGAGGGTAGTTTTGTATCGTTAAACTCGATCCGGTTTGCCCCATCAAAGGGCCGATAGCTTGCCAAATTTCTTCAGTGATAAAAGGCATTAACGGGTGTAATAGTCGCAAACTAATCTCTAAAAAGGAAATTAAGCACATTAACGTTTCTTGTCGTTCAGGTGACGAAAGATGAGCAAGAATAGGTTTCGCTAATTCAACATACCAGTCACAGTATTCATTCCAGATAAACTCATAAATACTGTGTGCCATCAAATCAAACCGATAATCTTGAACGTGTGTATTCATCTCGGCAATGCAATTTTGTAGCAAAGAACTAAACGCACGATTAATGGGAAGGGTTAGTTTATGCGTGAAGTTGAAATTGTTCTGATTTTTAGTATGCATTAAAACAAAACGCGCGGCATTCCAGAGTTTATTACAAAAGTTTCGATAACCTTCGGTTCGTTTTAAATCAAAACGTATATCACGCGTGGGAGAAGCTAATGCGCAATAGGTAAATCGTAACGCATCGGTACCTAAAGAAGGGATTCCTTTTGGAAATTGTTGTCGCGTAGCCGATTCAATTTTTTGGGCCATTTGAGGTTGTAATAGGCCTTGAGTTCGTTTTCTCACCAAATCATCCACACGAATGCCCTCTACGACATCGAGCGGGTCTAAAACATTTCCTTTTGATTTTGACATTTTTTGACCATCCTGATCACGTATGAGCCCTGTGATGTAAACGGCTTTAAAAGGAACTTGGTGAGTAAAATGTAATCCAAGCATTAACATCCGTGCGACCCAAAAAAAGATAATATCAAACCCGGTAACAAGCACATTAGTGGGATAAAATAGTTTAAATTCCGGTGTTGATTGAGGCCAACCTAACGTGACAAAAGGCCAAAGTGCAGATGAAAACCAGGTATCGAGTACATCTTCATCTTGTTTTAATCGGGTATCGGGTCTGAGAGAATAATGTTGACGGATGCTTTTTTCATTTTGACCGACATAAGCATGACCTTGCTCATCATACCAAACGGGTATACGGTGTCCCCACCAGAGTTGACGACTAATACACCAATCTTCTATGTTTTCGAGCCATTGCAAGCAAATTTTTCGCCAAGTGGGTGGAATGAAATCCAGTTTTCCTTGAATAATAACGTCTATAGCCGGTTGTGCTAAAGGTTGCATCGACATAAACCATTGGTCGGTCAGATAAGGCTCTATCACCGTGCCCGAGCGATCACCGCGTGGAATTTTTATTAAATAATCTTCTGTTTTTTCTAATAAGTGGAACTGCTCTAAATCATTTATAACGTGTTGTCGTGCAACAAAGCGTGCTAATCCGCGATATTTTTTGGGAACATGTTCATTGAGATGTGCACGAGGCGTAAAAATAGTGATACAAGGGAGATGATGTTTTTGTCCTATGGCATAATCGTTAAAGTCATGTGCGGGTGTAATTTTTACGCAACCACTACCAAATGCTGGATCGACAGAAGAATCAGAAATGATGGGGATAACACGACGAGTCAATGGAATTGCTACTTTTTTACCGATATAGGGGAGATAACGGGGGTCATCAGGGTGTACAGCAATGGCGACATCACCAAATAATGTCTCAGGTCGCGTTGTGGCAACCTGTAAAAAACCATCACACTCTACGAAGGGATAGCGAATAGTCCATAAATGTGCTTTTTCTTCTTGATGGATCACTTCAAGATCAGAAACTGCGGTTAAAAGTTCGGGGTCCCAATTCACTAAACGTTTTCCTCGATAAATTAAACCCTGGGCATATAAATCAATGAATACTTTTTCTACGGCCGCAGAAAAATCAGTATCTTGCGTGAATCGCTCTCGAGTCCAATCTATCGATGCACCGAGGTAACGTAATTGGTCGGTTATCCGACTGCCGGATTTATTTTTCCAGTCCCATATCGTGCTTACAAATGTTTCACGTCCTAAATCATGTCGAGATTTTCCTTGTGCTAACAATTGGCGTTCGACCACCATTTGTGTAGCGATCCCCGCATGATCGGTTCCGCCTTGCCATAAAACATTTTTTCCACACATTCGTTGATAACGAACTAACACATCCATTAAGGTGACTTGAAAACCATGCCCCATATGTAAGCTTCCTGTAACATTAGGGGGAGGAAGCACAATACAATAGGGCTCACCTTGTCCGGAAGGTTGAAAATAAGAATGCATTTCCCATTGTTTTCGCCAATGCGCTTCTATTTGCTGGGGATCATAGTTTTTATTTATCATGGTCAGTTTATGTGATGTGTCATTAAGTGACATTGTTGTGTTTTATAAAATTTATATTTTTGACGCGATTGATTTTTATTTTCATTTTCTTCAGATACGACTTCAATAATCCGTGAGAAGGTTGAAAAATAATCAGGAACGCGGGTGCTCAGATTCAATAAAATATCAGCATGAAGTTCGACGGGTTTGTTCACGGCGATATGAACGGTTAACAAGGGATCGATGCTTGAATCAACCTCTAAATAACGATGCGGGATAAAGCTAATATCTCGAAAGGTCCACAATAATTCATCGAACCGTTGACCTTCTTCAGCCGTATTAACCTGTATAAAAATTTTTTTGTGTTGGAGAAAAGCTTTATCGATGAGACGGCAACTAAAACGATAGCGGTCTTCTTGAAAAACTGTATTTAATAAATAAAAATCAATGGTGGTAGTGAACATAGGTTATAACAACGTGCTAAAAAGGATCTTCGGAAGGCTTATTTTCTGCTTTTTTCGCGTAGTGGTTGAAATGAGGCTTTTTTTCGGCGGCCAACATACCCGGGTCACGTGCTTTTTCAACCAGTGCATTAAAAGGATGTGATTGAGCATAACGAATGATTGGGTAAGCATAAGAGAGCCCATTTTGTGGGTTTTTAGTTTTATAGCGTGAAAGTACGCACGAGGGAACCGTTACTTTTGGATTCTGAGCTGCAAAGGATTGGCATTGCAGGCGTAACTTTTCTAAAATTTGTGTACCAACAACCACATTTTTACACGGTCTAAATAAATCGGAAACATGCGCATCCACTTCTGAAAGCCAGCGATTAGGAATTTGCATTAATCCAATTTCCGGGTTTTTCCCTAAACTGATTTGTCGGTGCGTATATCGAATGGCCGCAGAAATCGTTTTAAAGGATCGCGTATCGCCCTCAACAGAAACGACTAAAGGATTATTTCGGGATCCTGTTTGTATCATTGCATAAGGAATAGAATTGTCAGTATAAAGACTGCAAGCTAAAACCAATGTAACGAGATCCATGATGAGCGTCCAGTGTGATAATGTGTTTTCTTAACGAGAAATATACCTAGGCTTACCTCTCGTTGGCAAGGGATTTTAAGTAAAAACAGGAGTCGGTATTCTTTAAAAAAGAGATAAAATCGAGCCTATTGATTTTTATCCGGGAGGCCAAACGAATGTCCGTCCTCCTAAGAGGTGTATATGGAGATGAAAGATTTCTTGACCTCCATTTTTATTACAGTTAATAACTGTACGATATCCAGATTTATCAATACCTGCTTTTTTGGCTAAATGACGTGCTGTTTGAAATAAATGGCCTATCAAGATCGTATCGTTATCCGATAGATCATTCAGTGTCGCGATATGTTTTTTAGGGACAATGAGCTGATGTATCGGCGCTTGAGGATGTTGATCGCGGAAAGCAATCATCGCATCATCGTGATACACCATTTCAGCAGGAATTTCTTTTTTTATAATTTTGCAAAAAATACAATCCATAGTCGGCCTCTATTAGCGGGTAAACGAGGGTAGCTTAAGTCAGTGGGTTTGTTTATTATTATGCTTCAAAAATAGAATTTTAGGAAATATAAAATGTTGAATGCGCTTGTAACGTTAGGTCCAGGTAAAAAAATACCCGACGAAATAAATGTGGTGATAGAAATCCCGAGTCATAGTGATCCGATTAAATATGAGGTTGATAAGGAAACGGGTGCGCTCTGTGTGGATAGGTTTTTAGGAACAGCTATGTACTATCCCTGTAATTATGGTTACGTTCCCTCTACGTTGTCGGAGGATGGCGATCCGGTTGATGTGTTGGTAGTGGCTCCTTTTCCTTTGTTAGTGGGTTGTGTTATTTGTTGTCGCTTAATTGGCATGTTAAAAATGAAAGATGAATCCGGTAATGATGCTAAAATTTTAGCCGTTCCTATCGATAAATTATCTTCACTGTATCACACAATAAAGACGTGGAAAGATTTACCGCAACAACTGATTCAAAGCATTCAGCATTTTTTTGAGCATTATAAAGACTTAGAAAATGGGAAATGGGTCCAAGTAGAAGGTTGGGTAGGTCCTGAAGAAGCAAAAATGGAAATGGTAACGAGTATCGAACGGTATAAAAAAACTTTATCGTTGTTGAGATAGAATAGAAGGGAACGATAACTCCTTAAAAGATGATTTAATCTGTAAAGCCTGTTGTTTGTCGTTTCCTGAAAAATATCCTTGAAACATTGTGTACTAAAATGAGACACTTCATTTAAAGGTTGTCAATTAAAAATGCACATTTTATGGATAGGGCTTTGGATGAAATAGGATATTGGTTAGCGCTTTATACCATCCCACAGTGTGGTATTCATACCGCTTTACTATTATTAAAAAAATTTAAGACGCCTAAAGAAATTTTATCAGCATCGTATGATGAATTAATTCAGGCCGGTATCCGCCCAACATTGGCGAGTCATTTGAAAAATCCAGATTGGGAAAGAGTGGAATTAGGCTTACACTGGTTAGAACAACCTCAGAATTCTATTTTTCATTGGGGTCATGACGCTTATCCGTCATTATTGAATGAAATTGCTGATCCGCCACTCATTTTATTTATGAAAGGTGAGGTATCTATTTTACAGCGTCAAATGTTAGCGATCGTTGGAGCGCGTAGCCCAACCCCTACGGGCCGGGAAATTGCTTATCAATTGGCCAATGAATTAACGGAGCAAGGATTTGTCATTATAAGCGGCTTGGCGAAAGGGATTGATGGGGCAGCGCATCAAGGTGCTTTATTTGATAAAGCCGCAACGATTGCTGTATTAGGAAGTGGGATCGAATGTATTTATCCAAGTTGTCATCGCGCCTTAGCAAACGAAATAGTGGAAAAAGGAGGATTGTTGATATCTGAATTTTTTCCTAATACTTCACCGAAAGCCAACTATTTCCCTCGACGAAATAGGATAATTAGTGGTCTAAGTTTAGGTGTTATCGTGGTGGAAGCGTCTCTACGGAGTGGCTCGTTGATTACGGCACGCTATGCGTTGAATCAGGGAAGGGAGGTTTTTGCTATTCCAGGTTCCATTCGTAGTCTCTTAAGTCAGGGTTGTCACGCGTTATTAAAAGACGGAGCGACGTTAGTTGAGAATTGTGAAGATATTATACAGAGCCTCTCATTTTTACCTCAATGTGTTCTTTCTTCTGATAAGGACAACGTAGGCGTGAAGGGGGGACACAACAAAATCCCTCGATCTCCATTGACCCCCCAAAAAAACCAACGATCCAGTCTTGATTCACAGGACAAAAAGCTTGTAGAGTGCCTTGGATTTGAAACAACAAGTATTGATAGCGTGTTGGCAAGAACAAAGTTACCTATAACTACGGTGCTTGACCGTTTATCCATATTACAACTACAAGGGTATATTGATAAGGTTCCTGGTGGTTATGTGAGGAAATAAAGATGGCAAAAAATTTATTGATTGTAGAATCACCAGCTAAAGCGAAGACGATTAAAAAATATTTAGGTAAAGAATTTGAAATCTTGGCTTCCTATGGCCATATTCGTGATTTGATCCCTAAAGAAGGCGCGGTAAACCCAGAGAAAGGGTTTGCAATGCAATATGCGCTCATTGAAAAAAATGCCAAACATATGGATACCATTATTAAGGCATTTAAAAATGCGGATGCGCTTTATCTCGCAACCGATCCTGATCGTGAAGGAGAGGCCATTGCTTGGCATATTTATGAAATTTTAAAACAAAAAAAATTATTAAAAAGTAAACCTATTTATCGTGTCGTATTCCACGAGATTACTAAAACGGCGATTAAGGCCGCCATGTTAAATCCACGACGGATTGCGATGGATTTAGTCAATGCACAACAAGCACGTCGCGCATTAGATTATTTGGTTGGTTTTACTTTATCGCCTTTATTATGGAAAAAAGTCCGGCGAGGCTTGTCTGCAGGACGTGTTCAGAGTCCCGCGTTACGATTAATTGTAGAACGTGAAGAAGAAATCGAAGCCTTTAAATCTCAAGAATATTGGACAATTACAGCCAATAATCAATCGAATAATAAATTTTTTGCTGCCCGTTTAATTCAGTATCAACACAAAAAATTAAGTCAATTTAGTATTACGACACGAGAGAAGGCAACTGAAATTAAAGAAAATTTGTTACAGCGCGCCGAAGGAGATTTAGAGGTTATCAAGGTTGATAAAAAACAACGTAAACGTAATCCAGCAGCGCCTTTTACAACCTCCACTTTGCAGCAAGAAGCCGGTCGTAAATTAGGTTTTACTGCACAACGAACGATGCGTCTTGCGCAACAACTTTATGAAGGAATTGATGTCGGTGAAGGTTTAGTGGGATTGATTACCTATATGCGAACGGATTCTGTTCATTTATCCAATGAGGCTATAGTTTCAATACGTGAGCTGATTTTACAACGCTACGGGGAAAAAGATTTACCCGAGTCACCTCGGCATTTTCGGACTAAAAGTCGTAATGCGCAAGAGGCACATGAAGCCATCCGGCCGACACATGTAGAATTTTCCCCTGAGCAATTAAAAAAACATTTAGCCCCTGATCAATTTAAATTATACGAACTTATTTGGAAACGTGCAGTTGCTTCGCAGATGATTCATGCCACTATCGACACTGTGACAATTGATTTAAGTGCAAAAGCAGCGAAGGATCATTGTTTTCGAGCCAATGGTTCAACTATTGTGCATGCAGGTTTTATGACCGTTTATTTAGAAAGTTATGATGACAGCAAAGCTAAAGCATCAGATGATGATAGAATTAAATCTGAAGAAGAGAACATGTTGCCAGCATTAAAAGTAGGGGATCAAGTTAATCTTATCGACATGAGTGCCGATCAACATTTTACTGAACCGCCCCCACGTTACAGTGAAGCCAGTTTGGTGAAGGCCTTAGAAGAACGTGATATTGGTCGACCTTCAACGTATGTGCCTATTATTTCAACTTTACAGCAAAGAGAATATGTCACACTTGATCAAAAAAGATTTAAACCGACGGATGTTGGTCGAATAGTGAACAAATTTCTTACGCGTTATTTTATGCAATATGTTGATTATGCATTTACGGCGCGATTAGAAGATGAATTGGATCAAATTTCTAGGGGAGAAAAAGAATGGGTTCCTTTGTTACAAGATTTTTGGACTCCGTTTAAAACCCTCATAGAGACCACTGAAGAAACTGTCCAACGAAAAGATGTGACTCAAGAAGCTTTAGATGAAACATGTCCCAAATGTGGTAAAACTTTATCGATACGCTTAGGTAAGCGCGGTCGTTTTATTGGGTGCTCAGGATATCCAGAATGCGACTACACACGCAATATGGATGGTGAAGTAACCACAGTGAGTGAACCAGAAGTGGTTCAAGGGCGTTTGTGTCCCGATTGTGGACATGCCTTACATATAAAAATAGGTCGTTATGGAAAATTTATTGGTTGTAGTCATTACCCTAAATGTAAGCATATAGAGTCTTTAGAAAAACCCATGGATACAGGAATAGAATGTCCAGAATGTCATAAAGGAACATTACTTAAACGCAAATCACGATACGGTAAAATTTTTTATTCCTGCTCAACGTATCCTACGTGCACTTATGCGGTATGGAATGAGCCCATTGAACAAGCGTGTCCGCGTTGTGCGTGGCCTGTCATGACAATGAAGACAACGAAGCGTCGAGGAACTGAAAAAATCTGTCCTCGAAAGGCATGTGGCTATGCTGAATCTCTGCCGGAAATTACAGAAAAATAATAGTTTTTCAGAATGTTTATGTCATTCAAAACAGACTGTCATCGCAGCGGTTTAACGAAAAATTAAAGTTGTTTTTTAACTTCGCACAGTAATTCTCCTTTTGCAAGCTTTGTTGTAATTTCTTGCCCCAATTTTACTTTTTTGCTATTACGTAGAATTTTTTGACTTGTCGCATCTCTCACAATGGCATATCCCCGTGCTAAACTTGCTAAAGGACTGACGGCGTGCAATGTGCGAGATAGGCTAGAAAGTTTTTGCTCATACAAATATAACTGCCTGTTGATACTTAAATGGAGACGTTGCGCTAATTCATCGCAATGCTGAAAACTTGCCTGTAATCGTTGTTGTGGATGACGTAAGCGCTTTGCTAAATTTTCTAAATAGAGATGATTATTTTTTAATAAAGACCCGATCAATTTGATGAGACGTTGGTTTATGCTATCTAATCGACGTTGGTATTCACACCCATCGGGGCTCGCGAGCTGAGCGGCCATCGTAGGAGTCGCCGCACGTTTATCCGCAACAAAATCAGCAATAGTAAAGTCTGTTTCATGTCCAACAGCACTAATAAGCGGTAACTTACTTTTAAAAATAGCTCGGGCAACACATTCTTCATTAAAAGGCCATAAGTCTTCTAGCGTTCCGCCTCCTCTTGCTAAAATAAGAAGATCACATTCTTTGCGTTGATTAGCCGTTTTTATTTGTTCAACAAGTTGCATTCCGGCATTTTTACCTTGAACTAACGAAGGATATAAGATGACCTGAATAGCCGGAAAACGTTTTTTAAGAACAACACAGATGTCTCGAAGTGCGGCACCCGTTTCTGAGCTTATAATCCCGATTGTACGTGGAAACTGAGGTAATGGTTTTTTATGTTTTAAATCAAATAAACCTTGGGCTTTAAGTTGAGCCTTTAATTGCTCAAACGTTTTTCGCAGCATACCCTCACCCGTGGATTCAAATTGATCAATAATTAATTGAAATTCTCCTCGCGTAGGATATAAGGAAATTTTAGCACGCGCTAGAATTTGCATACCATTTTTAAGCAAATTGTCTTTATAAAGTTGTTTGCCTTTAAAAAGAGCACAACGAACCTGTGCTTTTTCATCTTTTAAAGAGAAATACCAATGCCCAGAGTTTGGGCTCGCAAAATTTGAAACTTCACCTTCTACCCAAATGGGTAAAAATGCATCTTCCAATAACGTTTGAACCATTTGGTTCAGCTCAGAAATACTGTAGATTAACTTTTTAGACATGATCAATCCGATATATAAAATAAGAGGATGTTTAAAAGCAGCATGAATATTAGCGTCATTTTTATGCGAATAAAAAATTTAGCTAATGACTTGTCTTCTGACATCGATAACATTAGGAACTTGTTTAATCCGATCCAAAACTTTACTGAGTGAGAGTAAGTTAGGTATTTCGATGGTAAGCTTAATAGACGCCTTCGGATCGGGTTTATCGCTAGCCAGTGTTAACGCAATCAAATTTAGTTTTTCATTCGCAATGAGCGTGGAAACATCACGCAATAAACCCGGTCGATTGTAAGCTTCCACGCAAATGTTAACAGGATAAACCTGACTTGCTTCTTGCCCCCACTCCGCGTCCACTAAACGATTTTGTTTTTCTGGCTCAAGATTCAGTAAATGCATACAATCATCACGGTGGAGAACAATACCACGACTTTGCGTAATAAAACCTCGAATAGGATCACCGGGAACAGGTTTACAACAACCGGCAGTTTGGGTTAACAAATCAGTAACGCCTGCGATACTAATGCCTTCAGGTAAACTACTACGGGGCTTACCCAATAGAATTTCAGGTTGCTCTAAATGAGAAGCTAATTGTTTTTCCTGTGACTGTATCGCATTTAAAAGCTGGGCTAGCCGTAAATCCCCACTGCCTAATGCGGCAAACATATCTTTTTTAGTTTTGAAATGTAATTTACAGGTGAGCTTTTCACTATCAATGTGGGTTAATCCGAGGCGTTGAATTTCTTTATTAAATAATTCTTCACCGTGCAGTAGATGTTTTTCATAGTCTTGATTTTTAAACCAATGATGGGCTTTGGCTTTCGCACGAGCGGTATATAAATAACCGAGATTTGGATTGAGCCAATCAAGACTCGGACTTTCTTGCTTTGAAGTAAGAATTTCAATTTGGTCACCAATTTTAAGTGAGTAGGTTAATGGGACGATAGCACCATTGATTTTTGCACCACGACAACGATGGCCTAATTCGCTATGGATGTGATAGGCAAAATCCAAAGGGGTCGATCCTTTGGGTAAATCAAGAATGTCACCGTTGGGTGTAAACACATAGACCCTATCGTCTAAAACAGTCGTTAGGCCTGGAACGATTGCCTTCCCACGTTTTACCCATTCTTTTTGCCATGCAAGTACTTGGCGTAACCATGCAATTTTAGTGTGGTAACTTTCTTTTTGTTGTTGGGCAGTTTCTTTATATTGCCAATGCGCGGCTAAGCCGTGTTCAGACTCTTGATGCATTTGCTGGGTGCGAATTTGAATTTCAAGTACTTTTTTATGAGGACCGATAACCGCTGTATGAATCGATCGGTAACCATTCGGTTTGGGCGTTGAAATATAATCATCAAATTGTCCTGCTATAGGTGACCATAAGTTATGGATGATGCTTAAAACATGGTAACAGTCTCTAACCGTACTGACCAAAATGCGAATGGCATTTAAATCATAAAGTTCCTCAAATTTTAACTTTTTTTGTTGCATTTTTTTGTAAATGCTATAAATATGCTTAACGCGTCCGTAGGCTTTAAAATTATGTAATTGAGCGTTATCTAACGTTTTTCTTAATTGATTTAAAATGATTTGTATATAGGATTCGCGATCAATTAATCGTTCTTTAAGAAGCTGAGCGATTTGTGTATACACCGTAGGTTCAAGATAATGTAAAGAGAGATCCTCGAGTTCCCATTGTAATTGACCTACACCCAATCGATTCGCTAAAGAAGCATAAATATCTAACGTTTCTCGGGCGTAGGCCTGGCTTGTTTTGGTATCCAACATATCCAAAGTACGCATCGTCGCTGTGCGTTCTGCAAGTTTAATAAGAACAACACGCATGTCTTTTACCATAGCAAGTAGCATTTTTCGAATATTTTCTAATTGCGTTTGATGTAGATTAGCTGCTGGACTGGCGATACGAATCGCATTCATTTGTTTTGCACCTTCAATAATTTTAGCAACATTGGGTCCTAAATGCTCACGCACAGTGTCTAAACAAAGTTCAGCGTAATTGACGCAGCTATAAATTAATGAAGCTGCAATCGTTTCTTTATCAAGATGTAAATTTAACAGAATTTCGGCCATCGTAAGGCCTTGCTGTAAACAGGAAACATGTGTAGGGGTCGTTTTTGTTTCCCCCACTATTTGACTTAAAACAGAAGCTTGCCGGATCAACTTGAAATCTTCTTGACTACGTTGCATTGCAGCATGATGTAGCCATATTTCTAAATTAATACTACCGTCATTGTTTAAGTAGAGCGAATTTTTTAGTTTAACCATTTCAAATTATCCTTGTTTTTAATTTGCAGCGCTAAAAAATTAAAAAAATCTAATGAACTGAGATAAATTTAATTTTAAGTTGAATAATTATTTTAAACATCACTTTTCGCTAAAAATTCACAAATTCGATTTTCTAATAAACGGTAACCCCCCTGATTATTTTTTCCAGGAACAGGGTCATTAATTAAAATAGAAAAAGCAAGAATGTGATGGTTTGCAGTTTGAATATAGCCCGCTAAACTACTGATTCCGTGCATGCTGCCTGTTTTAGCATGTATTTTACCTAATGAAGCACCGCCTAAGCGATGTTTTAATGTCCCATCAATCCCTGAGCGGGGTAAAGATTCAAAAAATAAGTCGCTATCGGGTAATTGCGTGTAAGCAAAATTTAATAATTTAACAAAAGCATTAGGCGTGATACTATTAGCGCGCGATAAACCAGAGCCATCGACCATTACAAGCTGTTTGAAGTTAATGTTTGTTTTGTTGGCAAGGATAGCCTGAACAGCGTTTCTCCCCGACTTCCAACTTCCTTGCACTGAAAAATATTTTTCTCCTAATTTCTTTAATAAACTATCCGCGATAAGATTATCGGACTTTTTTAACATATTTTTTATTAAAAAAGCAAGTTCGGGAGAGCTGTTTTCAGCTAATGTTTTGGCAAAGGGAGGGGTTTTTCCAAAGATTAAACTTGAATATCGAATAGAATATTTTTTTAATAATCCCGCCACAATGTCATAAGTTGCTAAATTTGGATTTTGCAGTGCAACGGCAAACGATAAGGGGCCCATTTTGCGTGAAAGATACCCTGTTAGCGTATAATGATTTTTGCTAACCGCATTCGGTTTTAAATCGAGGGAATAACGGGCTTGTTTTAAGCGTTTTGTAACGGCTTGATTATCAATAACAATCCCTAAATGACGACTACTTTTTGTAACGGTCGGATGTAATAGATTTTGAGTTGGCTTAATACTCAAATTAAAACAATTTCGATTGATGATAGTTGCTGTTACGGGCGCGGCATAGCAAAAAATTCTATCGTCAATGACACGTCCTGGAGGCCAGGTGCTTCGATCGATGACCGTGTCATCGATAATGATATTTCCCTGAACTTTATTGATATGTTGCTCATTTAATGTTTCCAGCATGTCTTTCAGATCATTCAGCGTTAAATAAGGATCGCCACTAAATTTTATATATAAATTCCCCATTAAAGTTCCATGACGAACGATTGATCCAGAATTGGTTAAAAAGCGGGTTTTAAATTGGAAATGAGGCCCTAAATACTCTAATGCAGCAATTCCAGTAAATAATTTTAAAGTACTTGCAGGAATAAAACGACGATTGGCATTATATTGATAGATTATTTTTCCCGTTGATAAAGATTGAATAGAAATGCCCGTATTAAAGCCTTTAAAATGGCTTAATATCTGATTGATATTTTGTTGAATAGAAGATGACGGTTCTTGAGTATAGTCGTTGTTATAATACGCCAAGCTTTTTATGGGATTGATGAATAATACGATGCAAAATAGTCTGATTAAGAACCTGAACGTTTTAAATAATGCGGTATTGAGCGTATTCATATTTCCTATTGAGTAAATAAACAAATAGCTTCGCTATGATGTGTTTGTGGAAACATATCCATGATTCCTGCCCGTTCTAAGTGATAACCTTGTTTTATTAATTCTTCTGAATCTCTCGCGAGCGTTGCAGGATTACAGGATATGTAGACCATTTTCTCCACCTTCCAACGTGCAATTTGTTGAATAACTTCCAATGCTCCGGATCGAGGAGGATCCAGTAGAATTTTATTGAATGTTTGTTGAGCCCACACCTCTTTGAGGATAGAACCGGTTAAATCCGCCGTATAAAATTGTGTATTATTAATCGCATTATGACGTGCATTGATCTTTGCCTGTTCTACAAGCGCACTATGTCCTTCGATGCCTACAACGGATTGACATCGAAGGGCAAGCGGTAAACTAAAGTTACCTAATCCGCAAAATAAATCCAATATCCGATCACTGAAATGAGGCGAAAGCAATTCTATAGCGTGTTGGATCATTGCTTGATTAATCGTTGCGTTGATCTGAATAAAATGATGAGGTTCGAAGAAAAACTCTAACGATCGATGCGCTTTATTTTGCAAACGATAGCTTAACAATTGAGGATTTTCGGGCCAAATACAATGCGTGGTTTTTTCATTACCCGGTTGTAAATAAAGCTGTACGCTATATTTTTTAGCAAAATTTTTAAGCGCTAGAACATCGGAATTGTTTAAAGGGACGAGATGTCTAAACACTAAACCTAAGATTTCGTCCCCAAGTGCTACTTCGATTTGCGGTATATCATGAAAAGCGTTTAAGCTTTGGATAAGTTGCTGTAGGGGAATTAAAAGTCGATCCACTCTAAAATCTAACGTTTTACAGGTTTGTATTTGTGCAAGATAATGCCCATTTTTTTCCCGGAAACCAACGAGTACCGCTTGCTTTTTAGCGACATATTTAACACCTAAACGCGCCCTTCGCCGGTATCCCCAGCCGGTAGCCATAACGGGTGCTAATAATGACGTCGGTTTGGTTTTAGCAACATGCGTGAGTTGATTCACAAGAATTTTTTCTTTATGTTGAAGTTGCGCTTGGTGATTTAAGTGCTGTAGGTTACAGCCACCACATTGATTGAAATGGGGGCATTGAGGTTGAATTCTATCGGTTGACGCGTTTAATATTTGAGTCGCCCTTGCTTCGTCATAAGCGCGTCGTTTTTTAGTATAAACGATTGAGACGCGCTCTCCAGGTAGGGCATTCTCAATGAACGTAATTTTTCCATTGATATGCGCAATTCCTCGACCTTCGTGAGAAATTCCTGTAATAAAGATAGGCGTCGTCTCTTTATAAGAATATTTTTTTAGATGTTCCATGCGTTTAAAAATTGTTTAAAATGAGGTTTACTTTCTTGAGCAAGGGTTTCGTAGATATAAGCACATTCTTTTTGATACGTTTCGAGAGAATAATTTCCGCGTATCAATTCAAAACGGAGATAGATCAAATAGGTATTGAGTACATCTGTTTCGCAATAATTCCGAATGGCTTCTAATTTTCCATTTAAAAAATAATCCCATACTTGGCTTCCATCCATGCCGAGTTTCCCGGGCAATCCTAACAGGATAGCAATATCTTGAAGCGGTGCGCTTGCACGGCTTTGATACGCCGCTAAAATGTCCATTAAATCCATATGCCTGTAATGGTACCGGCTCAAATAATTATTCCAACGAAAATGAGCATCTTCATTACCTATATTCCAATAGCTGGGGCTACTAATCCCATATAATAATGCGCGATAATGCAGGATGGGCAGATCGAAACCACCGCCATTCCATGAAATCAAGATCGGTAAATATTTTTCAATACAATTGAAAAATGTCTCAATAAGTGTCGCTTCATCGGAATTAAGATTCCCCAACGATCCTATTTTAAATTGATTTTGAGTGCGTAGTGCAACAGAAATAGAGACAATACGTTGTAAATGATACGGAAGAAAGCCGGAATTTCCGGTTTTTTCTTGCCGTTTAGCATGCATTATTTCGGCGACTTTTTGGTCGCAAGGTTCGTTTTCTAAATGATAAAGAATTCGCCCGTTTTTTGTATCAGGAACAGTTTCAATATCAAAGACGAAAGTATTCATAAAATCAGGTCGATTAAAAAAGGATAAACATCTTGAATCGTTCATCTTTATCTATCGATAAATCATTCAATGGTTCCCTATAGTTTCCGTTATGATATGCAAAAGTCATCATTTCTTACCTCGTACGAACGTGGACAAAATATATTTTTAAGAATCGCTGACATAAGTGTCTTTTTTTATAGTAGACTTCTTTTGTATTAAAATAGGTTGATTCCGACATGGTTATTTATAGATGTAATGTAAAGTTTTAAGGCTGGAGGACAGAAAGAACCTTATGACTTAAGCCCATTTTACAATGATAACCTAGGGGATAAAAACATATTTTTGGACCGATGGCTAGTCTGGATTTCGTTTTTGTTGCCATTTTTAATGGAATAGTGCTTAGATACTTAACGTGAGATAATAATAGAGATGAGAATTATTTTATTAGGTCCACCTGGGGCAGGAAAAGGGACTCAGGCAAAATTTTTAACGCGTTACTATCATATTCCTCAAATTTCGACCGGCGATATGTTACGTCTCGCAGTCAATCAGCGCACTTCTTTGGGCTTTCAGGTTAAAACATTAATGGACCAAGGCCAATTAATTTCAGATGAGATCATTATTAAATTAGTTGAATCGCGTATTCAACAAAGTGATTGTATCAACGGTTTTTTATTTGATGGATTTCCGCGTACATTAGGTCAGGCCGAAGCGATACGCGCACAACGTATTTTTATCGATTTTGTTATAGAAATTAAAGTAGACGACGATGAAATCGTAAAGCGGCTCAGTGGCCGTCGTATTCATCCCGCTTCAGGACGTATTTATCATCTCGTGTATACTCCCCCCAAAGTAGCTAATAAAGACGATATAACTGGAGAGGAGCTCATTCAACGTCACGATGATACCGAAGCAATAATACGCGAACGTTTACGCATTTACCACCAACAAACGAAGCCTTTACGTTGCTATTATCAGGAATGGCAAAATAAAGGCGAGGAAGGTTTCCCTTGCTATATTTCAATTCATGGGCAAGCAGATGTTGAAGACGTTCGTCAGCGTATTTTTTCAGCGCTTAAAGAAAACAGGCAAAAAAAAACAAATTAATGAGTATGAGGAGAACGAAGCTGATTTAACAATCGATTTAAATCTTCTGGTAGTTTAGCCTGCAAAGTGAGGGTTTTCTCTTGTGATGGTAAGGTAAATACCAGTTCACTCGCATGTAAAAAAAGTCGTTTACAGCCCAATTGACGCATTTTTTTATTGATTTCTTTATTGCCGTATTTTTCATCCCCAATGATGGGATGATTGACACATTGAGCATGAACACGAATTTGATGAGTGCGGCCCGTAATCGGTGTGGCAGTAACCAGTGTCGAATCAGAATAATACTGTTGTATAGAAAATTTTGTTAGGGAACGCTTCCCTTCGGGTTGAACGCGTACCATGCGTTCTCCTGATTGTCGTTGGTTTTTGTATAAAGGTTCCGCAACGCTCAGTAACGATGGAGGCCAATGACCAGAGACTAGCGCGATATATGTTTTTTTAATGCCATTTAAACGTAATAATTCATGAAGCTCTTTTAAAATACTCCGTTTCTTAGCCATTAATAAGCAACCTGACGTTTCACGATCTAATCGATGGACTAATTCTAAGAATTTTAATTGAGGCCGTATCAGACGAAACGCCTCTATGACACCTAACGTTATACCACTCCCCCCATGAACCGCCATACCACTCGGTTTATTCAGGACTAATAAATGCTTGTCTTCAAAAATAATGGTTTTTTCAAGAAATTTTGCTTGTTTTTCATTCAAAACCTTTTTTTTTGTGGGAAGGCCACTCAGTGATAAAGGAGGAACGCGAATGATATCACCTTCTTGTAAGCGATAATCTGGTTTTACTCTCTTTTTGTAGATACGTAACTCACCTTTTCGTATGATGCGATAAAGTCGACTTTTAGGAAGGCCTTTTAGACGCGATATGAGAAAATTATCGAGCCGCTGACCCGAATAGTCTTTTGTTATCGTTAAATATTGAATAGTTTGCACAATATCGTTAATCTAGCATAATTCTAGCGCACCTTTCTAATAATTTGATAAAATCTTATAAGCTGCCGAAATTGACATCGGTATTTTATCTTTGTTATATACACCCCGCTTTTTAGGCAATTGCTAGTTTAACTGGCGTAGGACGTTAAATTTATAAATTCACAGAGGCTATTATGACTCAATCTGCGGAAGTAACGACTAAAGACGTATCCTCTCCCACTGCAATTTTAACAGTGAATGATGTACCTCCTATTCACTTACCTGTTTGTAAAGGAACGTTAGGACCTGAAGTTATCGATGTCACTCAATTAGCAAAAGTGAATCGGTTTACCTATGATCCAGGATTCCTATCGACTGCATCCTGCGCGTCTAAAATCACGTTTATTGATGGTGAGAAAGGTATTTTACTGTATCGGGGCTATCCCATCTGTCAGCTCGCGGAAAAATCGGATTTTATCGAAGTGGCTTATTTATTACTTCATGGTGAATTACCGAATCAAGCTCAAAAAATAAGCTTTAATGGCGCTATTAACCAACATACGATGGTTCATGAACAATTACGTCATTTTTTTCATGGATTCCGCAGAGATGCCCATCCTATGGCCATTATGTTAGGTGTTGTTGGGGCGCTCTCTGCTTTTTACCATGATTTGTTAGACATTCATAATAAAGCACATCGTGAATTAGCCGCTCTCAGATTAATTGCTAAGATGCCGACACTTGCAGCAATGTCTTATAAGTATGCAACAGGGTTACCTTTTATGTATCCACTAAATCATTTAAGCTATACCGAAAATTTTATGCATATGATGTTTGGTGTCCCCACTGAAGCGAGTGCACCGAATCCTCTCTTAGCGCGTGCGTTAGATAAAATTTTTATTCTGCATGCGGATCATGAACAGAATGCATCGACCTCTACCGTAAGACTTGCAGGTTCAACGGGTGCTAATCCTTATGCGTGTATTTCTGCAGGAATAGCCGCGCTTTGGGGACGTGCGCATGGTGGCGCTAACGAAGCGTGTTTAAATATGTTACATGAAATTAGAGAGATATCACGGATTAAACATTACATCGAAAAAGCAAAGGATCCGAATGATTCTTTTCGTTTAATGGGTTTTGGACATCGTGTTTATAAAAATTATGATCCTCGTGCGGCGGTAATGAAAAAAACATGCCATGACGTTTTGGAAGAAACGGATCAAAAAGAAGTTCCTTTGTTTAAGCTTGCTTTAACTTTAGAAAAAATTGCTTTAGAAGATCCTTATTTTATTGAGAGAAAATTATATCCTAATGTCGATTTCTATTCGGGTATTACCTTAAGTGCTTTAGGGATTCCTACTAATATGTTTACAGTAATTTTTGCATTAGCCCGTACAGTAGGTTGGATTTCACAATGGGAAGAAATGATGTCTGATCCTAAATTACGTATCGCAAGACCTCGACAATTATATGTGGGTTCTCCAAAAAGAAATTATAAACCAATTGAAAAAAGATAATAAAATCCCCATCTATTTTATAGAACATGAACATTATAAATTTAATTTATTTAAACCTAAAAAATAGTAAGTTTTTTAATAATGATAAATAGTGCTGAATTATCTCTCATTTATCGATATAATAAAAATCTATTTAGGGGTTATACCACTTAGTTTTAAGTAGGTATACTGATTATTTACTATAATATTGAATCTAAGGAATTCATATGACAACCATTAAAGTGCAAAAAAAAACGAAACGAGGTAGACCTCCATTAAGTGCAGCTAAAAAAATGCAGCGTAGTAAAGCGGCACTGAATGCTCGCATGGCGCAAAAAGCGTTGCGTGCGAAGATTGCTTTGCTCAAAGCCAATTTTAAAGAGAAATTAAAAATTGCCGAACAAGAGGCTTATCAAAAAGCATTAGAAAAAGTTGTTAAAATTGAACACAAAAAAATGGAAGCTAACTTCAAGGCGTTAGAAATTGCAAAAGCGAAAGGAATGAAAAGAAAAGCAAAAAGAATGTTAACAAATCGAGGAAAGCATCAACTTAATATGAAAACCGGCATTCGTAAGCGCGGAAGACCTCGAAAAGTGAAGTGATTTCTTCATAGCGTATGGGTATAAACATTTTTGGCTCTTTTTATTTATATGAATAAGAAAGTAATCGCTTTATTTGCGGTAGGCTGGGTTGCCTTAGTCGTGAAAGTTTTGTTTCTGAATGTTTGAAAAACGCACAGTATGTAAGCTTTTTACCTATAAAATAAGGCAAAATACGTTCAAAAATTGATCGAAATATGCTATAGTACGCCTTCTTCTATTAAAAACAGGAAGGGGGATAATAGTGATATTAAAGAAAATAACAAGTTTATTACTGTTAGCAAGTGGTCTTTTTGTGATGACTGTTCATGCGAGCCCATTAAACAAAGATGTTAATCTGCAGACTGAATTGCAGCAGTTTAGTGGGCAGGCTCCTGGACTTAACCCTAAAGTATTAAAATTAGGTTTGGAAGCTTATAACAAAGCAAGAAAAGAAGGTTTAGATAAACAGCAGATTTTAACAATTGTTGACTACACTAAGCCATCAACAGAAAAAAGATTATGGGTATTCGATCTGAACAATCGTTCAGTGCTTTTTAATGAGTATGTTGCTCATGGAAAGAATAGTGGTGGAAATTATGCTACGTCGTTCTCTGATAGATCAGGAAGTTTAGAATCTAGTCTCGGTGTGTTTTTAACTGAATCGGTTTATCAGGGTAAGCACGGTACTTCATTAAAGTTAAAAGGATTAGAAAAAGGATTTAACGATAAAGCAGAAGTACGGGATATTGTTATTCATAGAGCAAATTATGCTACGGCGCAATTTGCACATAAACATGGTCGTTTAGGACGAAGTTGGGGTTGTTTTGCAGTGAGTCCAGCGGTTGCCGATTCATTAATCCATTCGATTAAAAACCGTACATTATTGTTTGCTTACTATCCTGACAAGGCATGGTTGTCACAATCACACTTTCTTTCATAACATAAACGAGAGATGGGAATATCGTAAAAGCAGCTTCCAGGCTGCTTTTTTTTGGCGTTTCATTTATTGAGTTGATTGAAGTAAAATTTTTTTTAAGATTTCCTCATAAATTTTTGATAGTTTCTCGAGTTCTTCAATGGAAACACATTCATTAATCTGGTGGATCGTCTGATTACAAGGACCAAATTCAACAATTTCTGCTCCCATAGAGGCTATAAAACGGCCGTCAGAGGTACCGCCTGTCGTAGAAATTGTAGGCACTATGCCCGTTATGTTTTTAATAATATCAAGGCAGGCTAACCGTAATTGGCCTGAAGGGCTTAAGAAAGAAAACCCACCTTCTTCCCAATTGATTTGATATTTCAGAAGATATTTTTTTAAAATATTTTCTACTGTATTTTTTAATTTTATTGAAGTGGTTCCGGGAGAATAACGAAAATTAAATTTAACGTCTAAACAATCTGGGGTTACATTATTGACACCAACGCCTCCCTGAATATTGGAGAATTGTAAACGAGTGGGTTGAAAATGAGGGTGTTTTATTCCGTCGTCCCAATCGGTACGTAATAATTCAACTAAAAGCGGACTAAATTGATGAATAGGGTTTTCAGATAATTGGGGATAAGCGATATGGGCTTGTTTCCCTTTTACTATTAAATGAGCGGATAAAGAACCACGTCGGCCAATTTTTAAAGTATCCCCTAATTTTTTTTCACAAGTAGGTTCACCCACTAAGCAATAATCTATTTTTTCGTTTCTTTTTTTAAGTACTTCAGTGACTTTCGCGATACCCTGGATACCAGGACCTTCTTCATCACTTGTAATTAACCAAGCAATTGAACCATGATGATGAGGATAATCATGAATGAATTTTCTACAAGCAACTAACATTGCAGCCAGGCTCCCTTTCATATCAGCACTACCACGTCCATAAAGTTGGCCATTGCGAATAGTCGGCATAAAAGGGGGAGTTTCCCATTTTTCTAAAGGACCTGCGGGAACGACATCCGTGTGTCCAACAAACACCAATAAAGGAGATTTTTTTCCGCGTCTAGCCCAAAAATTATTGACTTCTGCAAAAGGGAAGTGTTCAATCGCAAAGTCTAAACATTTTAAATGCTGACATAATAGAGACTGGCAGCCCTTGTCATTGGGTGTTACAGAGGGTTTTGCAACAAGTTGTTGAACTAATTCAATAAGCGGTATCATAAGCGCAGCCGATTTAACCAATAACATTGTAAACTATTTAGCGTAAAGAAACGCGATTGTCGAATATGAAATTTTAAGGATAAGCGATTGTGTGGATTATTATAATAACAACTTCAAATAAGTTTTAACTCTAACTCTCTATGCAATATAACTTACTAAACGACTTGCTTTATGAAAATGAATTCGCACCGTTAGCGTGCCAATACTATTTGCGTCGTGTATACTTAATATCAAATTTAGATAATGGAAAAAATGCTTTATGACGAGCACTTTAGTATTTATTTATTTTGTTATTGTCTTAGCATTTATCTTTGATTTTATTAACGGTTTTCACGACGCAGCGAACTCTATCGCCATTATGGTTGCAACAAAGGTTTTAAAACCTTTAACCGCCGTATTATGGGCTGCATTTTTTAACTTTATTGCGTTCTTATTTTTCCATTTAAACGTGGCAACAACGGTTGGTTCAGGGCTTATAGAACCCCACATCATTTCCCCTTTTGTACTTTTTGCAGCACTGATGGGAGCGATTATTTGGAATCTTTTAACCTGGTATTTTGGTTTACCTTCCAGTTCATCTCATGGATTAATAGGGGGCTTAGTGGGTGCAGCTTTGGTGGAAGGAGGCTGGCATGTTTTAAACTGGCATGGATTATTACCTGTATTGATAGCAATCGTTTTATCGCCTTTATTAGGGCTATCCATCAGTTGGTTGTTAATAAAATTGACGCACACTTTTTTAAAAGATATAGATTCCAGTAAAACTCAATGTTGGGCGAGACGCGCACAATTTATTGCAGGAGCTTTATTAAGTTTAGGTCATGGTGGAAATGATGCTCAAAAAACGATGGGTATCATTGCGGTCTTATTATTTTCTACGGGTCTTTTGAATGGACATTTTTATATTCCGTTTTGGGTCATTATTTCATGTAATTTTGTTATGGGGTTAGGGACTTTGATAGGTGGTTGGCGTATTGTCAATACCTTAGGAAATAAAATAACTCAGTTAACGCCGTTAAGTGGGGGATGTGCAGCAACGGGTGCCGCGCTTACCTTATTTGCCGCAACCGATTTAGGGATTCCTGTTTCAACGACCCATACGGTGACTGGCGCAATTCTCGGAGTGGGTTCAACGAACGGTTGGTTAAACACCCATTGGCCGACTATTCGGCGAATCATGTGGGCCTGGGCACTCACTATTCCAGCGGCGGGACTCGTTGCCAGTGTTGTTATGATTTTAGCAATACCTTTAAAATTTAGTTTACATTAACCGTTTAATTTATTTGAACTGTCTGGAAATCATGATCGCTTCACTTTCATCTTCATCATCTGAAAAATTTTGATGTGAACAGACTAGTTTTTGAAAGATTCGAGTAAAAAAATTACTGACACACGTTTCTTTTTTAGTCACTATTGGCATTTTTTCAGCATGCAGTTTTTCAATAATACTTTCAGCGCTAGAATTGTCTGAAGAAGAATTTTGAAGTTTAATCCTTTTAAGCACAACATATTCCTTATGAGCTAAAATAATAAAGCCGTTTCTATTCTAAATCCATTCTTTACTGTAGGCAAGCTAAACGTAGGTTAAAAATAATAACGATATTACTGTAATCATCTTTCTAAGTTGTTCTAAGACGCTATATAATGAAATAAAAATTAAAACTTAAGCAAGTTATGGCCCGCTTCTCATTAGGGTTCTTAATAGGTGTGGTAGGAATCACCCAATTTTCATATTTACCTTCATTAAAATTAACTTATATATTAATTTTAATGAGTGTCGTCCTCTTTCTATTTCCTTTTTTTAAACACTATTTTTTATCAAACTGGAGCTTATTTTTCGTAGCGTGTTGTTTAGGTTTTTCGTGGTCATTGATCATTGCTCATCACTCGCTTTCTCAACAATTGCCAAAAAAAGTAGAAGGGAAGACGCTTCGTGCAACAGGACGTATTTTAACGATACCTGAAAATTATTCAGGTATCATGCATTTTGATTTTCTTATTCAACGTTTAGAAACTTCTGTCTCGATACACTACCCTATTATTGCGCGCATTAAGGTATATTTTTATAAAAATTCAAAAAGATTAATTAATTTAAAAAAAGGAGATATTTGGCAATTTACAGTGCGACTTCATCGTCCTCGTTCATTTTGGAGCCCGGGTTGTTTTGATTATCAGGCCGAGTTATTTCAGCAAAAAATAGGTGCGACAGGTTATGTCGTCGAAAAATTTCCTGTCCGTTTAATCCATTCTGAAAATAAGCATTATTTTATTGATAATTTGCATGAGAAAATTACGACGAATGTTAGAAAAATTTTAAAAAATTATCCGTTATTAGGGCTGATTAATGCGTTAACGACCGGTGTGCGTTTTTCAATTACTGAGGATCAATGGCAGGTTATGCGAGGAACAGGGACAAATCATTTATTCGCCATTTCAGGGCTACATCTCGCTTTTATTACAGGCATTATTTATGGGCTAGTTCGTTTTATTTGTTGTCGAATACCCTCTGTTGTGTTATATATTCCGGCCCCTAAAATTGCAAGCGCTTTAACGCTTTTATGTGCTATTTTTTATAGTGCAATAGCTGGCTTTGCTCTTCCAACACAACGTGCGTTGTTCATGTTATCTGTTTTTTTAAGCGCAAAAATAGTCGGAAGACATTTTACAAACGGATATTCATTTTTTTTTACATTATTAGCGATATTAATGATTGAACCTTTTGTCGTTTTGTCAGCCAGTTTCTGGTTGTCATTTTTCGCTGTTTTTTTAATTTTTTATTCAATTTCTAATCGCCTAAAATCATTCAATAAATGGGAGTCGTGGTGTCGCATTCAAATAACCTTAAGTTTGGGATTAATTCCTTTATCGTTATTGTTTTTTCATCAAATTTCATGGGTTAGTTTTTTTGCTAATTTAATCGCTATTCCATTGATTGGATTTATCATTTTACCACTCAGTTTATTTGGTAGTTTGTTAAGTTTAATCAGTTTTAGGTTAGGAAGTATTAGCTTAATTTTATCAGAACATTTACTTGAATTCCTTTGGAAAATACTTCGTTTTTGTTCAGAAATTCCATTCACCCAATATCACAGTTATTTATCAATGCGCTGGATATTCATTGCTAGTTTAATCGCGGTCCTATTACTTTTAGGGCCTAAAGGGATACCGGGCCGCTGGTTAGGTTTTATTTGGGCGTTGCCTTTGTTTTTTTTTGAAGCGAAAGGTCCGCAACAAGGGGATGTATGGATTCATCTTCTGGATGTAGGTCAGGGCTTAGCAAGTATAGTACGTACGCAACATCACGTTTTAATTTATGATACAGGCCCACGTTTGACTCCTTCTTTCGACACGGGAAAATTAGTTGTACTTCCTTTTTTACAAACGATTGGCGTTAAAAAAGTGGATTTGATGATCATCAGTCATGGTGATAATGACCATAGTGGTGGAGCAAACATCATTTTACACCAAATAAAAGTCGATAAAATTTTAAGTAGTATCCCCGAAAAATTGTTTTTAAAAATTGTAGGCCCAGAAAAAACAATGGATTTATGTAAAGAAAACATGCATTGGGAATGGGATGGAATTAATTTCGATATTTTATATCCACCCCCAAATGATGTTTATGAAGGTAATAATAGTTCGTGCGTGTTAAAAATTAGTAATCATTTACACAGTATTTTGTTAGTCGGCGATATCGAAAAAAAAGCGGAAGATTATTTGGTGCGTACTAAACAGAACAAGGTGTTCAGTACGATTTTAGTCGTTCCTCATCATGGCAGTAAAACGTCTTCAAGTATAACGTTTTTAAATCAAGTACAGCCGGCTTATGCTTTATTTTCTACAGGTTTTCATAATCGTTTTCATTTTCCTCACCAAATCGTATTAAATCGTTATCAGCGTTTAGGTGCTAAAATTTATAATACAGCAGCAGAAGGAGCCATTACGTTAAAATTAAATGCACTGAATAAGAAGATAGAAGTAGAAACTTATTATGAAAAAAATCATCGCTTTTGGTGGGATTAAAATAATCAGTCCTATTCTTTCCAAAAATAAAATTAAAAAGGGCCGTAAAACGGCCCAAGGGGGTATATCCGTGTTGAGTAACGTCCTTGTAGCATCCCTGCTTATACTACATCCATGTAGTGCAGATATCCTTATCTATTCCATATAACATAAGGATAAACTAATTAACTTTCAAATAAAAAAATCCTAACAAGACCATTATCGAAAATTAATACCTTAGACCATTAACAACACACACTACATAGAGTAACAAACTTAAAATTTATTACAATGGGTGGTTGAGTGCTTCAGTTTTAACTTACACATTTTTTGAATAAAAACTTACAGGCGTTGAGAGGTCGTTAAAAACAGAAAGAAATTGATTATTTTTAATTAAATTTAAATTTTTACAAATTAGTTTTTAAGGCAGGAAATTTCATGGGTTAATAGCCATTTTTTTATGGCTATTTTTTCCCCTTTATAGCCACCCACTGTTTTTTGAGCGACAACACGATGACAAGGAATTAATATCGGTAGTGGATTCATTCGACAAGCGTTACCGATAGCTCGCGCCCCTGTTTTTAATTTTTTAGCAAGCATTCCATAGCTTATGTTTTTTTGAAGCGTAATTTTGCTCAAGGCTTGCCAAACGCTTATTTGAAAGGGAGTTCCTTGTAGTTGATAAGGGAGCGTAAATTTAAAATTTGGGTATTTAAAATAATAGTGAAGTTGAGTCGCGATAGTCGATAGTACTTCATCCTGAGGTTCAATTAACGGGCTTTCAGGCATTAAAAAATCAATTTTCGTAAGAAATTGATTTCTTGTCAGTATACCTAGTTTGCCAATGGGAGTTTGAAGAATAGCTTTATAAAACATCTACACTTTTTACATGAAAACGCGGCTATGCTCATAATGAAATCTATCACATAGCGTGTCGTTTAAGGAATTTTTTTTTCTTCTTTTGAGTTTATCGCAGTAATTAATTTTTCTTTAATACGCGCTGCTTTCCCACGTAAATGACGCAAATGATATAATTTTGCTTTTCGAACATCACCACGTCGTTTAATTTCTATGCTCACCGTTAAAGGACTGTAAAGAGGAAAAACGCGTTCTACACCTTCACCATGTGAAATTTTTCTTACTGTAAATGTAGAGTTGAAACCTCGACTACGACGTGCAATTACAACGCCTTCAAAAGACTGTAATCGTTCACGTGTGCCTTCTTTGACTTTAATTTTTACTGCGATGGTATCCCCTGCACGAAAATCAGGAATATCTTGTTTTGACTGCATTTGTTCTGTTTCAATAATTTGTATGAGATTGCTCATCACTCGCTCCAATTTTATTCACTATTTTCACGGATAAACTCGGCTAATAATACCTGTTCCTGCTCGTTAAGTATATATTTTTTTAACAAATCAGGTCGTTGTTGCCACGTTCGCCCTAAGGCGTGTTTTAAACGCCAACGTGCAATCGCGGTATGGTTTCCTTGCAGTAAAACAGCGGGAACGTTTTTTTCCTCTAGACTTGCAGGACGCGTATAATGTGGGTAATCCAATAGGGCTGAATGAAAGGAGTCTTGTGAAGCGGATTTCTCATCGCCTAATGCGCCGGGTTGTAATCGGGTTATGGCGTCAATAAGACACATCGCAGCTAATTCTCCACCACTGAGAATAAAATCGCCTATAGACCATTCTTCATCAACGTCGGTGTTTATAAGACGATGATCGATACCTTCATACCGGCCAGCAATTAAAATGAGCCCTCGACGCCGGCTTAGCTTTTGAATAATGGATTGATTCAAGGTTTTTCCTTGGGGAGAAAGATAGCTGACTAAAGGCGGTATATGTAAACGTTTCTGACGGGTTTTAGCCATCTTGATTGCGGCATGCAAGGGCTCAAATTTCATGACCATGCCTGGCCCCCCACCGTAAGGACGATCATCTACAGTGTTATGCTTATCTTGTGCAAAATCCCGCGGGTTCAAAAAAGATAGCGTTATCAAACCTTTTTTTTGAGCACGCCCAGGGATACTCACATTCAGGGGAGTGAACATTTCAGGGAATAAGCTAATAATCTGTATGTCCATCAGAAATTAGCATCCCAATCGACAATCATAATTTTGGTTTTTAAATCGATAGATTGAATGGTTTGATTGAATAAAAAGGGGACTAAATATCTTTTTTTATCACTGATTACTAAAACATCATTCGCCCCGGTGGCAAAAATAATTTGAATGATACCGAGATAAATGTTTTCGCGATTATAAACTTTTAGTCCTTCTAAATCGGCCCAGTAATACTCTCCGGCGTGTAACGGAAAAAATTGATCACGTTCAACATATATTTTATAATTGGTATAAAAACGAGCAGATTCTGGTGTTGTACTGTTCTCAAACAATGCTAATAACTGCTGGCCGTGCAAACAGCATTTTTTTACACCGACTAAAATAGGGGACGAGCGTTTACCCGGCGCTTCTAAATACCATGGACGATAATCGATAAGGTTAGTAAAAGGCTCTGTATAGGAATTAATCTTAACCCACCCGTTAATGCCATAAGGTTTTCCTATACTGCCTACCAAGATCTTTTTTCTTACCAACACACCCCCACATACGGCAGTATCAATTTAGCATCTCATACAAGGTGTCTGAAGAGAGAGACCGATTAATCGGTCTTATTCGTATCTGTTTCGGTGCTACTTGTATCCGTTTTTTCTTTATTAAGGCCCGCGCTTTCCTTTTTCGCTTTTTTGAGAAGACTGTAGACTTGCTCTGAAAGCTGAGCACCTTGAGATAACCAATAACTGACCCGATTTTCTGTAATCTTTAATACGACTTCTTTTCCTGAAGCAATAGGATTGTAAAAGCCTAAACGCTCGATGTAACGTCCATCACGTGGTTTCCGCCTATCTGTTACAACGATGTGGTAAAAAGGGCGTTCTGTACGACCTCCTCGTGCTAAACGAATAGTAACCATGGAATAAGTTTTCCTCTTTGTTTTTTACTGTCTCTGTCTATTTTAAGCGCTCCATTGAGCGGACTTTGAATAATCAACCGCTATAAACGAAGCCTGGCTGGATTCTACGCAAATTTTACTCGTTTGGGAAGGGCTTTTTCCCACGCGGCTTTATTCGATTATCGCGGATAATGGTTCTGAAGCCCTTGTAAGAGCTTCGTCATTGAGCCAGGTTTCGAAAAACGCTTCATCATTTTTTGCATTTGATTAAATTGTTTTAATAATCGATTAACATCTTGGATTTGAGTTCCTGAACCAGAAGCAATACGACGTTTTCTCGATCCCTGAATAAGGTCTGGGAATTGACGTTCTTTTTGAGTCATCGCGCATATAATTGCCTGCATTTGAGACATTTGTTTTTTATTAAGTGTATTTTTAGCATTGGCTAACAAAGCCATATTATTGCCTTCAGGAAGCTTATTTAAGAGCTTCTCCATCCCTCCGATATTGTCCATTTGTTTCAGCTGGTTTAAAAAATCCTGCAGATCAAATTTTTTCCCTTTTTGCAATTTTTGATTGAGTTTTTGTATTGATTTCTGATCCGTATGACGCTGTACTTCTTCTACCAATGACAGAATATCACCCATTCCCAGTATCCGGGATGCAATTCTATCAGGATAAAAAGGTTCAAGTGCTGTAACTTTTTCACCGGAGCCGATAAATTTAATCGGCTTCCCTAACATAAATTTTACGGATAAAGCAGCGCCTCCGCGTGCGTCAGCATCCATTTTGCTAAGAATAATTCCAGAAAGAGGAATGACGTCATTGAAACCTTGAGCCACTTTTACGGCATCTTGCCCCATCATACTATCCAGTACAAATAAAGTTTCTATAGGATTTCCCACAGTATGGATAGTACGAAGTTCCTCCATCATTCTATCGTCAATATGTAAGCGGCCGGCCGTATCAATGATCACAACATCTACCCCTTTATTTCGGGCTGTTTGAATCGCTGTTTGAACGATAAAAGTTGGCGTTTGCGAAGCGCAACTCGGATGAAAGAGTACATTACTGTTTTCGGCTAAATTTTCAAGTTGTAAAATAGCTGCAGGGCGGTGAATGTCAGTACTGGTGAGTAGCACCGATTTGTTTTTTTGCGTTTTTAACCAAGCGGCTAACTTTGCAACGGTTGTTGTTTTTCCCGAACCTTGTAAACCTGCGATCATCATCACAATAGGTGTTTGAGCGGAAAGGTTTAATTCAGACAAATGACTGCCCATTATGGTGGTTAAGGTATCATTGACAATTTTAATGAATGCTTGACCGGGGGCGAGGCTTTCTGTGACTTTTTGTCCGATGGCGCCTTGACGCACCTGTTCAATAATGGCTTTGACGACTGGATAGGCGACATCGGCTTCAATGAACGCTTTTTTTACTTCACGTAGACTTTCCTTAATGTTATGTTCATTTAAACGACCTTGACCACGAATATTTTTAAACGAGTGTTTTAATCGAGCAGTTAAATTGTCAAACATAATTTTATAGTGCCTTCATTTTTCATAATTTATTAAAGAGTAAATTGAAACGTATTCAATGGCAAAAATTTATGAAAGGCCATGATGTATGGCTAGAAAAATTCTGCTATTGTACCCGTTTAGCCGAGGAGTAGGTGGATTAATATGGTGCCTTATGCTGATTTTATTCATAGTTTTCTTGCAACTTTAGCGCTGATTGTTTTGGTGAGTGCCTCACTCCAAGCATTGTTATTGGCAGGCCAAGAATGGATACTTAAACAGCATAAACAAGCTTTTGGGTTTATTCAATATTTCCCGCCTCTGGAAGTGATGGAAATCCAACTTTTTAAGCTGATTGCGCTCGCTATTATTTTGTTATCAGTGATTTTAACAACGAGCTTCATTTTATTTCACCCTGTTTTTTTCAAGCAGTGCGTTTATCAAAAATTATTGATATCTTTATTAGCCTGGGGGATTCTTTTAATGCTTTTAATAGGAAGAAGTTATTTCGGGTGGAGAGGAAAAATAGCAATTAGCTGGACGTTAATGGGTGCAAGCTTAATGGGTATTGTTTATTTAATGGCGTATTTTTATGCTTAATCTTTAAAGGATGAAATGGAGTGTAATGCATTATTCGTTTACATTTCTAGTGAGTTTATTAGTTGTTTTGTTATTAGCGGCTGTATTTTTTTCATTGGCAGAAGCCGCTATGTTATCCATTAATAGGTATCGGTTACGCCATTTGGTAAGACATCATAATCTGCTGGCTAAACGCGTACAGGATTTGTTAAAAAGACCGGATCGTTTGCTGGGAGTTATTCTTCTCTGTGGAACGTTTGTTGATATTATGGCGTCTGCAGTGGTTACACTGCTCGTGCTTCACTATTTCTCACCATCAGGCGTTTTTTTGGCGACTTTAGGACTTACGTTTGTTGTTTTAATTTTTTGTGAAGTCGCTCCAAAAACGTTAGCGACGTTGTATCCCCAGCCCATCGCATTATTTGTGGTTTGGCCTTTAATTATTTTGCTTTATGTTTTATACCCGATTGTTTGGCTCACCAATTTATTGGCGAATACGACGTTAAAACTAGTCGGTGTTAAAATACCAAAATTGACCCTCGAGCAATTATCGCGTGAAGAACTCATTAGTTTACTCCGGGAAGGAACTGGATATAGACCCAATGATTATAAAACGATGTTACTCAAAGTACTCGAACTCGATAAAGTCACTGTAGAAGATATTATGATTCCTCGGCAGGAGATTATTGGCATTGATATTAATCAACCGTGGGGAGTGATCTTACGCCAACTCATTAAGAGTGAATATACACGATTACCGATCTATCGAAATTCTATTGATGAGATAATAGGAATTTTACATTTTCGAAAAGTTTTAAATAGCTTAAGTAGGCAACAGTTAAGTAAAAAAGTATTAGTTGAAGCAGCAGAAGAAGTTCATTTTATACCTGAAGCAACTGCATTAAATAGCCAATTATTAAATTTTCGACGTGAAAAACATCGAATTGGCTTGGTGGTTAATGAATATGGTGAGATTCAGGGTCTTATTACCTTAGAGGATATATTAGAGGAAATTGTTGGTGAATTTACGACGGATATGGCATTAATGCGTCGCGCTGTTTCATTACAAGCCGATGGGAGTTATTTGATAGATGGTGGGATTGCCTTGAGAGATTTAAATCGGCAATTAAATTTAAATCTACCTTTACGTGGCCCTAAAACATTAAGTGGGTTTATTATCGAAAGACTTGAAGTTATTCCAAAACGAGGAGCTTTATTTCGATTTGAAAATAAAACGATGGAAGTTATTTTAATAAAAGATAATAGAATTAAACTCGTTAAACTATTTCCAACCGCTTCGACATTCTCTAAAAAATAATTAAAAGAGTAACTCTAAAAATTATTTTTTGAAAAAAAATAATTACTTGATATAATTACTACTTTATTTAAATTGATTTTTATTGAAGGTTATAAAATGTATCGAGTGACTAAAAGGATATTTTCCCATGCACAACCGAGTTTAAGAAACTCAATTGATTTGGCGCGCAAGGCTTTTTATTGGGAAAAAAAAGAAATGGCAATTACAAAGTTAGCTCCTAATCCTCTCGAAAAAGAGAGTTCTGAAAATAGAGATAAAACACGCGTGGATCCATCCTTTTCAACAGCTAGTTTTTTTACAGGAATAGGAGTAAAAGAGTCAGAAGGGGACATTGTTTCTATGCCGTCACTCACGCCTATCCAATAAATTATTTTTAATTCAGGGCTGTTTTTACTAAAAATTTAAAGGGGATCACTTATCTTAAGGTGGACTATTTATAAAATGTAAGCTGAATGCTTGTTGAGTGAAGATTAAGGTAAATTTATCCAAATAAAATTTAGCATCCGTCCTGTTATGTGATTTCTACGGTAAGAGAAAAAATGGTATTTATCAGAATAAGTACAATAATGACCACCATAAATAGCCGTTATTCCCAATTGGCATAGCTGTTGTTTGGCTAATTGATATAAATTGGCATGCCATTGTGTTGAATTATTTTTTAAAGGTTTAAATGCTTTTTCTGCGATAGGGTCCTTATTGACAAAGGCTTCAAAAACCTCTTCTCCAACGGTGAATGCGTGAGGACCAATCGCAGGGCCTAACCAAACGAGTATATCCTGGGGTGGTAAAGCGAATGCGTGGATAGTTTTTTCTATAATGCCCTGATGTAAACCTCTCCAACCGGCGTGGATGGCTGCGACACAAGGATAAGAGGGGCTACAGATCAATAAGGGTAAACAATCGGCAGTTTGTACAGCGCAAATGGTTTGAGGTGATCGTGAATAAATGGCATCTGCGTCGAGATTAACGAAGGAATCGGCTGAAATGACCCGATTCCTATGTTTCTGATTTAACCAAATAATCGGTTTTTTTAAGTTGAACTGCGTTTGTAAAAGTTGACGGTTTTTAATGACATTTTTTAGGTTGTCACCGACATGCGTCGCAACGTTGAAACTATCATAAGGCGGATGACTAAAACCACCGAGTCGAGTGGTTGTATAGGCTTTGATCCATTTTGGAGCTGGCCAGTTAGGAATGATTAAATTAAGCATTGAGTTTTTCGAACTTATCTTTTCGTAGGCAGTGAATAAGTTGCTTCATATCTTCAGGTAATGGGCTATGCCATTCCATCGGTTTTAAGGAAATAGGATGTGTAATGCCTAAACAGTGTGCATGTAAAGCTTGCCGAGAAAAATGATGTAAGCAATGAATCAGCAATGGGCTTGCTTTTTTGGGTAAATGAAAACGACCTGAATAGGTTTTATCGCCCACTAAAGGATGATGGATATGTGCCATATGAACGCGAATTTGGTGCGTGCGGCCCGTTTCTAATTGTACGTTGATGAGCGTATGGTGATTAAAACGTTCTATGACACGATAATGAGAAACGGCGGGTTTTCCATGGTTTTCGGTAACGGCCATTTTTTTTCTAAGTTTGGGATGGCGGCCGATAGGTGCATTGATAGACCCTCCAGCGATTAACAGACCTTGAATAATGGCGGTATATTCACGCTTCATTGTTCGTGCTTGCAATTGTTTGACGAGTTGAGTATGGGCATTTAGAATTTTAGGAATAATTAATAAACCTGAGGTATCTTTGTCTAAACGCTGTATGATTCCGGCTCGAGGAAGTTTTTTAAGCGCAGGTAAATGATGGAGTAGTGCGTTAACGAGTGTTTTATGCCTATTTCCTGCCCCAGGATGAACCACTAAGCCTGCGGGTTTGTTAATAACAACTAGCGCATCGTCTTCAAAAATGATATCAAGCGGTAAGTTTTCTGCTTCCCAATCGATTGCTTCATGGAGATTGGCCACAATAGTAATTTTAGCGCCTGGTTTTATTTTATCCCGCGGTCGTTTAAACTCATTATCGACCAAAACACGTTTATCGTGAATCCATTGTTGTAAGCGGGTACGAGAATAAGCCGGAAATAATTGACTTAAAATTTGATCGAGCCGTTTTTCAGCCAGATCTTCCGGAACAATGGCTTGGCAATTTATGACATGAGTTGTGTTTTTCATAGAATATCGCGCTATAATGCTGACGGAGCAAAGCCTTTTTATGATGACTTAATAGAGGATACTATCTATGTTCAATGTAGTAAGCAATCTTGAATCCAACGAACGCCTTTCACGTTTAGTGATAGGTATTGTTCTACTGATTGGTGTGTTATTGGGTCTTGGCAAATTATTTGCTTTTTTAGTGGGGGTTATCCTTATTATAGAAGCCATTATCGGATGGTGTGGTATCCCTATTTTGGCAGAAAAATTTAAATTAAATGAAATTTTTCGTAAAAAAGATTAAATAGAATAGGTGGTGTGGTCAAATTAATAATAATAAATTAATTTGACTTTCTGAATGTGGGTTAAAAACTAAATAGTTTATGTCGCTTATTCCTTCATTCAATTAAAAAAGGAATAAAGTATAGCTTTATTGTAAGTATTGTGAAAAAAATTAATATTGTTTTTTTAGTCGGTTTTATAATGGCACTGCTCAGCGCGTGTGCGAGTCATTCTAACAATCCATTTATTGCTTTTAAAGGCCAAACCGTCAGTCAAGTTTATCAAAATGCAAGAGCGTCTTTACTGGATGGAGAATTTAGTCAAGCGATTAAATCTTACGAAGCATTAGCGGTCTTATATCCTTTTAACCGTTATTCAGAAAAAGCACAACTCGGATTAATTTATGCTTACTATAAAGACGGAGATTCACCTTCAGCAAAAACAGCAGCACAACGTTTTATTTATTTATATCCACATAGTCAATATATTGATTATGCGTACTACATGCGCGCGATGGCGGATATGGATCAAGATAGAGGCTGGTATTTACGCTACGTGCCTATCGATCTTGCGTTGCGAGATCCCGGTACCATGCGTTTAGCATACCAAGAATTTGCTGAATTGATTCGCCGTTATCCGGATAGCCCTTATGTTCCCGACGCTCGTCAACGCATGATTTATTTACGTAATTTGTTTGCACGTTATGAATTACATATTGCTGACTACTATTTTCGTAGAAAGGCATATATTGCTGCAGCCAATCGTGCGAATGAGATTATACAACAATATCAGGGAGCACCAGAAGTGAAGCATGCGTTAATGATTATGATTAAAGCGTATCGTATTTTAGGTTTGGAAACACTCGCAAGACAAAGTTTAGCCATTTATAGGCTCAATTATCCGGATTCTATTTGAAATAGTATCCATATTGTATTTCAATAGCCAGACTTCTATCTTAACGATAGAAATAAACGGTTATGAACTGGATGCAAAATCAGAAGTTAGGGTGGATTAAAGAGAATACATGAACTAAAATAAATTTATAAATAAAGATGCTCTTGTGCTCAATCACAATAAGGATAATAAAACCGTGTCGATTCAAATTCATAATGCGCACGATGCCATTTTTAAGACGTTTTTTACGGATATTGACGTTGCCACCCACTTCATCACGATTTATTTACCCAAACACATGAAACAAGCCTGTGATTTTTCGACGTTAAAGATTGAGCCCGGGTCTTTTGTCGACGCGGATCTGAAACAACATCATTCTGATATTTTGTACTCGTTGAAAGTCAATGGGATGCACGGTTATGTTTATCTCAATCTCGAACATCAAAGCACCGCAGAAGAACTGATGCCTTTTCGCATGCACCGCTATAAAGTGGCCATTATGCAGCAGCATCTAAACCTTGGATACAAAAAATTACCGGTTGTTATTTCGATGCTGTTCTACCATGGGAAAGGTCAGTACCCTTCGCTTAAAGCTCATCGATTGCGTTGAGGACACGCCCTTTGCAAAAGCACATTTCTTCGATGACCCTGCTTGTCGATCTCAATGTACTGCCGGATGAGGAGATCTATCGACACAAACAGCTTGCTTTCTTAGAAATTGTTCAAAAACATATTTTTACAAGAGATCTAGAGGATATCGCCGATCATATTATAAAGCTGATTAAACAGGTAAAGCCTGATCATGATTTGTTCAATCAATTGGTATATTATATGTTAGTCAAAGGTGAGACCGCCAATGTGAACCAGGTGATTGAGAAGCTTAAAACCATCGAAGACTATGAGGAAGAGATTATGAACGCAGCACAGCAGTTAAAAACAGCAAGGTCGGCAAGAAGGTCGGCAGCAAGGTCTGTACGAAGGCCGGCAAGAAGGAGAGTATTGTAAAGCAATTAATATTGCTAAAAAGCTTATCGCTGAAGGTCGATCGATTCAATATATACAAGACTTAACGGATTTATCTGAAACTGAAGTGATGGACTTAGTTGATAAGCACTAAATTATAGCGTTTCTAATAAAAACGCTAACTACTGAAGAAGTTATTAAAATTCATGATGACATTCTTAATAACTCAGATGGTCTTGCTGGTATCTTTGTTCATAAATCCTTAGAAGCTGCTTTCATAGCTGAAAATTACTCCTTTTATGGAGTAATGATCTGAATACGCGAATTAAATTTTTTTCTTTAACTGTTTAGAGAACGCCGAAGTAATGGGATAGCGCCGCTCTTGGCCAAAAGCACGCGGCGTAATACGTGGACCAGGCGCTGACTGCTGGCGCTTATATTCGTTTTTATTCACTAAATGGATAATTTTTTGTACTATTTCTCGAGGGAATCCGGCTTGAACAATGTCGTTAATACTTTTATCGTGTTCAATGTAAAGTTCTAGAATAGGGTCAAGTTGCGCATAGGATGGCAATAGATCTTCATCTTTTTGGTTTTCAAAGAGTTCTGCACTGGGTGCGCGTGTCATTAATGAATTTGGAAAGATTTTGCAACGATTGCGATAAATCGCGAGTTGATAAACACGAGTCTTTGTAACATCCTTAAGAACTGAAAATCCACCGGCCATATCACCATATAAAGTACCGTAACCCACAGCAAGCTCGCTTTTATTGGTACAATTTAAAAGTAAGTTTCCATGGTGGTTAGATAATGCCATGAGCAAAACTGCACGACACCGTGCTTGAATATTTTCTGCAATAATTCCTTTCGGTGGATGTTTTGGATCTAAATTTAATGTGGTTAAAAACGCTGAAAAACTAGGTTCAATCGATAGTGTTTCAATAGAGACCTGTAGATTGCTACCCAGTTCTTTTACAATTTCTTGACTTAATTGAGAGGTGTAACGAGAAGGTAAAAAGACTGCGTGCACACGATCGCTTCCTAACGCATCGACAGCGATTGCTAATACTAATGCAGAATCAATACCACCAGAGAGACCAATTAAAACGCCTGGAAAATGATTTTTATTGACATAGTCGGCAACGGCCAACGTTAACGCATTATAAATGGCTTCATCGATTGGGGGTTTGGTTAACCGTTTTTGTGGCACGAAGTGGACGGATGAATGAATGGTGAGATCCACCAACCATAAGTCCTCTTTAAAAAAATCGGTTTCTGCAACACAGTGTCCTTTTGCATTCAGTGCGAAAGAACCTCCATCGAATACGAGATTATCCTGACCGCCTACACCCTGCACGTAAAGAACAGGCAAATGTGTTTCTTTGGTACGAGCCGTCGCTATTTTTAAACGTTGATGAGCCTTTGTATAATCAAACGGGGAAGCATTGATGACGACTAATAATTTCGCGCCGTTTTCTTTATGTGTTAAAGCAGGTTGGCTATGCCAGAGATCTTCACAGATTAAAATACCAACGGGTAAGCCTTTTATGTTAAATAAACCGTGTTGTGTTCCCGATTTAAAATAACGACATTCATCAAAAACGCCATAATTCGGTAAATATTGTTTATGATATGTGTTCACTATTTTTTTATTTTCCAATTGACTGACCGCGTTAAAAGTCCCTTGGGAAGAGAAGTCAGGGTAGCCTAATAAAAGAGTGACACCGATTGACTTTTCTTGGATAATTTTTAAAGCTTGTTGGATTTGTTGTTTAAAATCTTCACGTAAAAGTAAATCTTCAGGAGGATAACCAGTTAATGCAAGTTCAGGAAAAATTAATAGATCAACAGAAGCGTGTTTCGCTTTTTGTATGTTATCTAAAATGATTTGTGTATTTCCTTGAATATCGCCGACTAAGAAATTAGATTGTGCGACAGCAATGTGAAATAATGACATAATAACCTCGTACTTATCTTGTCCAATGCATTAATAGGATAGCGATCAACATAAAAATAAAGAGCGGGAGTAACGCTGCTAAAAAAGGAGGCCATTGATAGACAATGGCAAAAGGGCCCAAAAAATTATTTAAAAGATAAAAGCTAAATCCAATCGTTATTCCAGCAAGGGTTTTTAAACTGGTAGCAAGGGTTCTGAGGTGTTTAAAAGAAAAAGGAATTGCTAAACACATCATAACCCATAACGAAATAGGTTCAACAATCCGTTTCCAAAAAGCGAATGAATACGGGCTTGTATTTAAATGATTTTTTTTGCGGTAATGAATATATTCATGCAGTTGTCTTAATGACATTTCTTCCGGTTTAATAATTGAGATAGTTAACAGTTTTGGACTAAACGAAAATGGCCAAATTTCATGCGCGATAAATTTTTTCTTTACTTTGTTGAGAGTAATGAGGCTGGTCGCGATGTCATAGGCATGCCATGCCTTCGCCTTATAATTCACTTGTTTGGCGAAACTTGCTTTCAAGAGATTGTTATCATCATCAAATTGATAACAATTCACGTGATTTAAATGGGTGGGATCTAAAATAGATTGGATATAAATAAAATTATGTCCATCGCGAATCCAAACCGATCCTTGTTGAGTGGTTAGTGTTTGTCCTTTGGTGGTCAGAAAAAATTTATGACTTTCTGCAAGTCGAGCGGCATGGGGTGCCAAACCTTCGCCAATCAAAACCGTTATAAAAACCATCCATAAAGTCGCTTTAATTAAACTCCAAGCCATCTGATAAAGTGAAACACCGTTGGCGTGTAAAATCATTAATTCACTGTGTTTTGACAAAACGTTTAAGCCAAGAATACTACCGAGCAAAATAGCGATTGGGAAAAAATTATAAAATTGAGAAGGCAACGTCAGTAATACATAGGAAAAAGCACTGGTTAATGTATAGTGACCCGTTCCAATATCACGCGTTTCTGAAATTAATTGAATCAGCGCGAACAGAATGAGTAATATTCCCAATACAGATAGTGTTGTATGGATGATGGTTCTGCCTAAGTAGCGATCGATAATGTTCATTGGCTACGTTTAAATAAACAGAATAAATGATATTTGATGTGATTCCACCCCAAAGCATAACACCAAGCCACGAGGATGGTAAGAATAAGCAGGCCATGTATCGGCCAAAGACCGAGGGTATAAGAAATAGTGCCGTTTTCTATCCAGTCTCGCCCGACCAATAATAAATTAAGATACACAATATAAATGCCTATGACGGGTAATACATGAAGAAATTTTCCTTGTCTTGGATTTACTCGGCTTAAAGGTATTGCAAGTAAAGAAAGAAGGAGAATTGAGAGAGGTGCTGAAAGTCGCCATTGAAGCTCAGAAAAATAACAGGCTTTGTGCGGTGGACTCGCATTCCATAATGCCATACTCGATAAAGTATCTTGCTTTTTATGGGTTGTCGTACGGGGTAGGTTGATATGTATTCCATAATTTTGGAAGGCAGTAATATAATATTCCGTTTGACCCGGCGTTCCTTGGTAGCGTTTTCCATTGACGGCAACAAAAAAGGGCTCTTTGGTATGCGGGTTAAGGGTTTGGTAGCCACGATGAGCACTTAATATCGTCCAGGGCGTTATTTCTTGGGACGCTTCTTTGGGGCTTGTTTGTGCTAAGAAAATGTTTTTTACAGTGTGGTGATCAGTGGAAACCTTTTCGACATAAATGATACGATGACCTTGGTTTGTTTGTTGAAAGCGGCCCGGTTGCAAAGTTTGCAGTTCTATGGCTATTCCTGTTTGTGTAAGTAATTTATTTCGATAACTGAGTAAAGAAGGGCTTAACCAAAGACTTAATCCAGCCACGATGAAGAAGAGTAAAAAAATAAAAGGAAGGCTTAATCGTGTTAATTGACCTAAACTGAATCCGCAGGCGTTGAGCACCGTCATCTCATAATCGGCATAGAGACGACCATAGGTGAATAGTATAGCTAGGCATAAACTAAATGGAAGAAGTATGGCTAAAAACCGAGGAGATTCTAAAACGATAAGCTTCCATAAGATATTTGCTGCAAATTTTCCATAGGCGACTTGATTCAGATAATGAACAAACTCGTTACTGATTAAAATAAGGAATAAAAGGCTAGTAATAAGCAAAAGACTGGTAAGTACCTCTCGAGTTAAATAGCGAAAGAGAATCATTTTTATTAAAAAATAACAGAAGAACTCAGATTATTTCATAAAGAGGGTGCTGAATCTAGCAATAACATCATTGAACTAAAATTGATTTTAATAAAATAATTTGAGGTGCTTATGCAATATACTATAGAATCCGTTGATCTCGTTAAACACAATAGTGATTGTTTAATTGTTGCTGTTTTTCAAGATAAACGCCTTTCTCGAACCGCTCAGTGGTTCGATCATCAAAGTCAGGGCTATATCCAAAAAATTTTGGAAAAAGGAGATTTACAAGAGGAATGCGGAAAAACACTTCTGCTTTATAACATCCCTGAAATTCCAGCGACCCGAATGTTACTTGTTTATTGTGGGAAGGGATTCGATTTATCGTTGTTTGATTTTCGTAAAATGATAAGTGGGATGGCTTGTGCACTGAAAATGATACAGGCTGAGCAGATAACCAGTTTTTTAACAGATATTTCCGTAAAATCATCTGATCTCGATAGACAAATTCGTCAAAGTATCGAGCTGATTGAAGATTGTTTTTATTGTTTTGATGAATTAAAAACAGATAAAAACAATAAAAGCGTTCCACTATCAAAACGGTTTATTTTTAATGTTCCCTTGCAAGAGGTTGCGAAAATTTCTTCTGAAACAATAAAACACGCCATAGCGATTACAGAAGGAATAAAATTAACAAAAGATCTGGCTAATTTACCGGCTAATTGGTGTACGCCGCAGATGATGGCTGAACAAGCCAAAAAATTGGCGCATGAAGCAGGACTTCGTATTCATGTTTTAGAGGAAGATGCCATAAAAAAAGAAGGAATGGGTGGATTATTAGCGGTTGCACAGGGCTCAGAAGAACCTGTTCAGTTTATTACGTTAGAATATCTGGGTGCGGAGAAACAAAAACCAATTGTTCTTGTCGGTAAGGGTGTTACATTTGATGCGGGTGGAATTTGCTTAAAGCCTGCATTGGGTATGGAAGAAATGAAATATGATATGTCCGGTGCTGCCGCGGTGCTCGGCGTATTAAAAACAATTGCTCAGCTTGAACTGCCAATTCATGTGGTGGGCATTATTCCTTTAACTGAAAATTTACCCAGTGGACGTGCAGTTAAACCCGGTGATGTGGTAAAAACACTCGCGGGACTCAACGTCGAGGTTATCAATACCGATGCAGAAGGTCGTTTAATTTTAGCGGATGCGTTAACCTATAGTGAGCGCTTCAATCCGGCAGCGGTGATTGATATGGCGACACTGACAGGGGCTATTATTGTGACATTAGGCACAGTAGCCACCGGTATGATGAGTAATACAACAGAACTGGCACTTGAGATAGAGAAAGCAGGTCAAGAAAGTCAAGATAGGGTATGGCCATTACCATTATGGGATGATTATCAAGAACAAATTAACAGCAACGTCGCGGATGTTTCTAATGTGGGCATCGGTGGAGGAAAAAGTATTACAGCGGCTTGTTTTCTCTCTCGATTTACAAAAAAATTAAATTGGGCGCATTTGGATATTGCAGGAACAGCTTGGAAAAGTGGACCTGAAAAAACGGCAACAGGTCGGCCCGTTTCTTTAATCGTTCAATTTTTATTAAATCGTTGTAAGAATAATAACAGTGAGTGATGATAAAATCTTAAATCCGTAACAATTAATGATTTATTGCATAATAATTTTATTATTAATATAATAAGTCAGAATGGACGAGGTTATGGAATCGAGATGAAAAAAATCACACGATGTAGATATCAACAGGGATTTAGTCTCATTGAAGTGATGCTTGCGGCAATGCTATTAAGTTTTAGTGTATTAGGTTTTGCCAACGCTCAATTATTGGCTTTGCAGGCGACTGAAGAAGCCTATGCTATCAATGTAGCGCGTTTAAAAATGGTAGAATTGGCTGAAAAATTGAAACGCTGTAAACTGCAACCGTTTTGTCTGCGCCAAGTCCGTCTTCAATGGAAAAAAGAAGTGGAAGAAAGCCTTCCCCAAGGAATAGGTTTGATTTCAGAGCATTTATCTATCGTCCGAAGCAACGTTCAATGGTTCTCTCATTTTTCAAAATCTTCAACATCGATCGCGTTATGGTTTAGTCTATGAATCGGGGAGAACAGGGCTATAGCTTCATTGAATTAATGATAGCTATTAGTTTAGCCTTATTTCTGAGTGTGGGAATGATGACTCTTTTTAGTGATAGTCGTCACAGTTATCAGTTGACTCAACGTTTGAATGCGAACTTAGTAAAAGTTCGGATGGCTTTTTATTTACTGAGTCACGATATTCGTATGGCGGGTTTGATAGGTTGTGTGAATTTAATCGATAATGGGTCGTTACACCGTCTTTTCATGGGAGAGACGAGCTTAGTCGTTTGGCATAAAGGAAATACCACAGCGAACGTCAGTTTACCAAAATTAGCACGGTATCAAAAAAACAGTGATGTCATTTTAGTCCAATTTCTTGATCCCAACACCGTCCCCGTAAAGGAAGCGAAGTCCACGCAGATCACCTTCGCCCGTAAAACTACATTCCTCCTTCACGATGTTTTATTGATGAGTGATTGTCAACACGCTGAAATGATTCATTGGAATCATGTCCATTTGAGGTATCGTTATCAAGAAAATAGTGAAATAGGATTTTTTAACAAAATTATCTATTACATTGCCGATACAGGACGTAAAAATGAAAAAGGACAGGTCACTTACGCGTTATATCGGCGTCATTTAAATGAATCTATTTACAAACCGACCGAGTTAATCGAAGGAATCAGCAATATGACCATACGATTAGGCATGAAAAAAAAGGATGGAACCTTTTATTATGAAAAGGCCGACGAAGTAAAACAGTGGGATGCAGCACGCAGTGTGGAAATTAAACTACGATTAAACGATGGAAAACGACAACAAAAAGAATGGACGCAAGTGATTAATTTACGTGAGCGATAAAACGAGAAGTCCTCATTCCCTTTTTAATAGATCACAACAAGGAGAGCATGGTGCGGAACAACCTGCAAAAGAGATGCGTTTAATGTTTAGTGAGAAAAAGGAATTTATCATTTTATTATTAACAATTAATAAAAATAATCAAAAAGGATTTATACTCGTGACCGTGTTATTTTTCTTTTTTATCATGTCGTTGATGACGCTATCGATATTACATCATTCGTGCTTAGAGCTTCGCATGAGCCGAAATTTTTTGATGACTTCACAGCAGTTTCAGGCCGCTGAAGCAGGATTAAAAAAGGCAGAACATTGGGCTGAAACGCTTCAAACACCGGCGTTATTTTTACAGAAGTCCTTTACTGAGGAAGGCTTTCAAATGGATACAACACTGAGACGACATACCCTGCCTTATTGCATTCATCCTTATTCAGCGTATGTCTATGACATCATTGTAAAAACAAGTAAGGACGGTTCAAATGCATTGCGTTTGCAGAGTACTTACGTCATTAAAACAAACCATCTGTGCCAATCACGCGAGCGGCAATTAACGAGAACTGGACGTTATTCCTGGCGAGAATTGAACGCTTTATCATCCCATAAAAAATAAAGAAGACAAGGCCTTATCCTGCGTGTTGAATCATAACAGTGAATGATAGTGCGATGCATCCCTTGTTAACGATTTTTTTAATGGATAATCGAGATAAATTTTTAAAAAAAATGATTAAATAATTTATTTTAATCTAGTCAAGCGAACGATAATCGATTAGACTTTACGAGGTTATAAAAAGAAAGGAAGAACTACAATAAAGGAGTTACATCAATGTCTTTTATTTCTGCATTAATCAATTTTAGTGAAAATGGTTTTTTTGAATTAACCAATTCCCACCTTATTCTCGATAATATTCACGTTCTTGATCGGCGTATTCAGTATCTTAAAAAATACGAACCTGAAATTAATTTTTATCGAATTCATGTAAACAATATTAATCTCATTTCGGATGTTCTCCCGCATGAAACGTACCAACCTCAACCGGTTTTAAATGGCGCCATTACGGAGTATAACTCACGGGATTGGAGTGATAAATTGACGGATGTTGCGCTCGTTCAAATGATGCAGATGAATGGGTTTATGGCGCCTTTACGGATTAGAGATGAGGGGGAAAGTCCAGAAAGGCAATTGACGACGCTAAAATAAGCCTTATTTTCGGGTATTAACGCAATCGAATGGCTGGGATTCGATTGAACTGGAAAATGTCTTTTTTTATCACGGTCGTCAAATTTACTACGAAGTGACCGATGATTTTTATAAAGCGTTATTAAACGCGTTGGTTGAAAACGATGCGTTGAGAGAACTCAGTTTAAATCCATTCTCGCTGACGAAACATCGAAAGGATTTAATTCATTTTTTGACAAAACATTTTTCCTTGGAAGCATTGCATCTCGTGATAAATGACGGGAGTCAACAGGATTGGATCACGTTAGGCCACAGCGTAACGCTCCATCCTAAACATAAAATTTTGAATTTGAGTAATAGTGTTCTTGACATCCATGCGTATTCAGCTTTGTCTAACGTATTAGATAGGAATTATCGCGTGGATATTGCTACCCGACCGTCCCGCAGCGCTCATTTATGGGACGTGTATGAACGTTTAAGGGAACGTTCACTCAAATCATGTAGAGCGGTTTAAGGAAGATTATTTAACGCAGAATCAATTATTGAGCATAGCGTTCAGGGTGTTAGACTTTCTTCATGTACTTCGATTCGATCACAGTGAAGAACGTCTGTTATTGGAGCAGCAATTTGATTTTTTAGTCGATAATGAAGGTTATCGTGCGATCGCATCGGATCAAAAAGAAGCTTGGGCCGAAAAGATAAAGGTGTTGCCACTGGTTTATCAAAATCATATCGACTATTTAGAACAGGAAGCATCCTTCGTTCAGCTTCAGATGAGTGAAGTGGTGGCGGATGGAAGTAAAACGATAGGTTATGTGTTGTTGGAAAAAGCGTTAGAAACGCAAAATCCAAAAGCGCTTAAAACGTTATTGAATGCGAATATTAATTTATTTGAATTTCAACACAATGGACGATCCTTTTTTAGTGAGAGTACTTCAAAGTAAAGGGGATTTAAAAAAAATGGTGGTTGACTATATTCGAAGTGATCAACGACTCCTTGAACGGGCTTCAGAATATTTAGTGACTTATCCTGATTTAAGGAACCTTTTTAAAAAATTTTTTAAGGAGCATTTAGATGATTATGGTGCTCATTTAGTAAAAAAAGATAATCCCACAGTGTTATTCTTAATCGCCAAAAAAATATTACATACGTGGAGGTCGATTGTCGAGCTCGAAAATCCTTCAGAAAAACGAGGCAAAGAATGTGCTGCAATCTATCTGGTTTTAGATAAGAGTCTTCAAATTATGGAAAAAACCTCCGAAGATACCTACAATGCGTTCGATGCAGTGCATACATTTGAGAGAAGATTCGACAAAAGCGTTACGCGGTTTTTTAATACCTCGTTTTTACATGAAAAAATATTGGAATTAATTCATAAATTTGAGATTCAATTACTCCTCAGAAAAAAAGAAATTAAGGAGAAGGAGATAAACCAGTTAAAAGAAAGAGCGGTTTCTCGTGAAAAATTTTTAAATTTAGAAGCTAAAAATACAGATCTAGAAGCTGAAAATGCGGAGATAAAAGCTCAATTAAAAGCGTTCATGAAGAAGATGCAGCGTGTAGCCGATGATGCCGATCCAGAAGCCGCTGGTGAAGCGGCGTGTTCAAGAAGCGGATTTTTCCAGCCTTAACGCGAGCGCTATTCGTGCTTAGAAAAACCAGGACGAACCGGAATGTGCTGCACCCGTTTTACCGTGATTCAAATCACCTTTGATCGATTGATTCGTTTTCTTTTTGTAAACGTTCAATGCGTAGTTCTAAGGGCGGATGACTTGAAAATAAAGCTCGAAATCCACGACTTTTATGCGATATTTTTAACGTCGATAGAGAAGGGGCTCGAGTGTCTTCAGGTTGTTTCGTTTCCATTGCTTTTTGTAGGGCGCGTAATGCTTCAATCATTTTATTACGACCCGCTAATTGAGCGCCGCCTTTATCTGCTCGATATTCACGATGTCTCGAAAAAGCCGCGACTAAAATGCTACCTAAGAAGGTAAACAAGATATCAAAGACCATCGACAGCATAAAAAAAAGAGGACCAGGTCCGCTGGCGGTTCCTTCGTTGTTATTGTTACGTCCGGCTGCACCTACAGAGATCACATAAGCGACAATACGTGATAAAAAAAGTGCGAAAGCGTTAATGACACCTAAGATAAGCGTCATCGTTACCATATCACCATTGGTGATATGAGTAATTTCATGCCCTAATACACCTTCAACTTCGTTTGGATTCATTTTTTGTAGTAGACCACTCGAAACCGCCACTAAAGCGTTTTTTTTAGTAGGACCTGTTGCAAAAGCATTGAGTTCAGGTGATTCATAAATTCCCACTTCAGGCAAAACCTTTAAGCCCGCTTTGCGCGCTAAGGTATGAATCAGGTCAAGGATGTTTTTTTCTTCACCCAGTGCCGTGCCAGGATCAATCATTTTTAAATTCATACTTTTTTTGGCGACCCACTTGGAGGTAAAAAGTGAAATAAAAGCACCGGCTGTTCCCCACAATGTACAAAAAATAGCTAATGATAGATAATTAATACCATGCGTGGTGAGATAACTGTGTAGACCTAACACATGAGTCACAATGGAAATCGTGGCAATGACTAAAATATTAGTACCTAAAAATAATAGAACACGACTGAACATAAAAATAATTCCTTAATGAAGAAAGGAGTATTCTGCTGTTTTACAAGTGTAGTTAATTTGTTGAAAAAGAAAAACCCCGCAATTAGCGGGGTTTTTAATGATATGAGATCGATTGCTTGTTGTCAGCAGTGGTTACATCATGCCACCCATGCCGCCCATACCACCCATGCCGCCCATGCCGCCCATATCAGCAGGAGCAGCAGCTTCGTCTTTTTTAGGAGGTTCAGCAACCATACATTCCGTGGTAATCATAAGACCTGCAATAGAAGCAGCATTTTGTAGTGCAGTTTGGGTTACTTTGGTCGGGTCTAAAATACCCATTTTTATCATATCACCATATTCACCGGTTGCTGCATTATAACCGTAGTTTCTTTCTTCACTGTGCAGCACTTTGTCAATCACCACGTCCGGGAGTCCACCGGCGTTCGCCACGATTTGACGTAAAGGTGAACGCATTGCTTCAGCAACAATACGAATACCATGTGCTTGATCAGGATTAACTCCTTTGAGATTTTTTAAAGCGTTTAAAGCGCGAATTAAAGCAACCCCACCACCAGGGACGGTACCTGCTTCGACTGCAGCACGTGTTGCATGTAAAGCGTCTTCTACGCGTGCTTTCTTTTCTTTCATTTCCATTTCAGTGGCTGCACCGACCTTAATCACTGCAACACCACCGGATAGTTTAGCGGAACGCTCTTGTAATTTTTCTTTGTCGTAATCAGAAGTGCTGGCTTTAATTTGAGCGTCAATCTCATCGATGCGAGATTGGATGACGCTTTTTTCACCTTGGCCATCAATGATCGTCGCATTATCTTTCGTAATGACAACCCGTTTAGCCGAACCTAAATCTTCTAGCGTCGTTTTTTCAAGATTTAAACCAACTTCTTCAGCTATCACATTCGCTTTTGTTAAAATACCAATGTCTTTTAGCATTTCTTTACGTCGGTCACCAAAACCAGGTGCTTTCACGGCGCACACCTTGACAATACCGCGAATGGTATTAACAACTAAGGTTGCGAGCGCTTCACCTTCTACATCTTCTGCAATAATAAATAAAGAACGACCTTCTTTCGCAACACTTTCAAGCACAGGTAATAACTCACGAATATTAGAGATCTTCTTATCGACTAAGAGAATATAGGGATTATCTAATTCGCACGCCATGCTTTGTTGGTTGTTGATAAAGTAAGGGGAGAGATAGCCTCGATCAAATTGCATCCCTTCTACCGTATCAAGCTCATTTTGCAGACCAGAACCATCTTCTACGGTAATAACGCCTTTTTTACCTACTTTTTCCATTGCTTTGGCAATGATTTCACCAATTGCTTTATCAGCATTTGCCGAAACAGTACCGACTTGTGTAATCGAATGGTTGTCATCACAAGGTTCTGAAATCGCTTGTAATGATTCTATTGCAGCAGTGACCGCGTTATCAATTCCTCGTTTGAGATCCATAGGATTCATGCCCGCAGCAACGGCTTTCATTCCTTCACGTAAAATAGATTGCGCTAATACAGTCGCTGTGGTTGTTCCATCACCTGCTTCGTCTGAAGTTTGAGAAGCAACTTCTTTAACCATTTGCGCGCCCATATTCTCAAATTTATCTTTGAGTTCAATTTCTTTTGCAACGGATACACCATCTTTAGTAATGGTAGGAGAGCCAAAACTTTTGTCTAAGATGACGTTTCGACCTTTGGGGCCTAATGTTACTTTGACAGCTTCAGCGAGTATATCAACACCTCTTAGGATAGAAGTGCGTGCATCTACACCAAATTGTAAAACTTTTGCAGCCATTTTATAATTCCTCTGAATAAAAAAAGGTTAAAATTGTAATTAATCGTTGATTAATGCTAAGACATCATCTTCACGCATGATAAGATATTCTTTGCCATCAAGCTTGATTTCCGTTCCGCTATATTTTCCAAAATAAATTTTATCGCCTACTTTAATGGTTAACGCTTGGATTTGACCTGATTTCAAACGCTTACCGTTTCCTACAGCGACCACGAGACCCCGCACTGGTTTTTCTTTTGCAGTATCGGGAATAACAATACCACCTACGGATTTCTCTTCTTCGTCATCACGTTTGACAAGAATGCGATCATTCATAGGCACCAAACTTTCAACTAAAGGCTTTTCTAATGCTACACTCATGCAGATTTCTCCTTAAGAATTACTGTCAAAATGAGGATATTAACCAATTAACCCCCGTAAATAGGAGCTAACTATAATGGTGTTTGATAAAGGATACAAGAAATGAACTTTATTACACCAACACCCCTTATATGGGGAGTATGCCGAGAAAATTCAAGTCATCACGAATAAAATAGACTCGATTTTTTCTTTATTTTTTGATTTCAATGATGACTGAGCAATGAAAAAATCCCAAAACAATCCACAGGAAGCCGATAGGACTGAACGATACGTTCACGCTGTTTTTTCGACGGCAGATACAGACGTAGGGTGGTTAAAATGGTGACGGAGGTACCCTAATAGCACTAAGCCCGGTAGAGAAGCGGCAAGTGATAATACAAAAAAAACGGGCCAACTGTAATAAGTCACCAGAAGACCAGCGAGTGGACCTACGAAAACACGTCCCATACTGGAGAATGTGGTGAATAAAGCGAACTGAGTCGCAGTATAACGCGGATTGCATAAACTCATAAATAAAGCAATGAGGGCGACACTTCCCATGGCGTTACAAAAGCTATCAACGGAAACGGTAAAAACGAGCCAATGATAATTATGCCCGACGAGTGCAAGTTGAAGAAACGTCAAAATAGCTAACGTTTGTAAAATGCCAAAATATAATAGCGCACGAAATAAGCTAATACGCGTCATTAAAATCCCTCCGACAAGGAGTCCTAGCAAGGTCGCCATAAATCCGATACCTTTGTTAACAAAAGCCACCGTGCTTAAAGAAAAGCCTAACCCCCGAATGAGAAACGGTGTTGTTAATGAAACACTGAGCGCATCACCAAATTTATAGAGTAAGATAAATAATAAAATTAATCCCGCGGATTTTCGACTTAAAAAATCTCGGAAAGGCTCGATGATAGCAGCCCGTAGAGTACCGGGGGGGTGCTCTAAAAATTGAGGTTCTTCACCCAACCAAACCCCCCAAAGGCCAATAGTGATTAATCCCGCCATCAATAAATAGGTATTACGCCAGCCAATATGTTCGGCTAACGCTAAGGCGACCGCACCGGATATTAACAATGCGGTTCGATAACCCCAACTGTAGAGCATCGTTCCTAACCCGCGTTCGCTGGGTTTGAGGACGTCGGTTCGATAGGCGTCGATTGCCATATCCTGTGAAGCCGAAAGAAAAGCAACAAGAAAAGCAACCGTTATGAGCATTGTCGTATGCGTTTGAGGATGGGCTATCGCCATCATGGAAATCGCTATAATCAAAGCAAACTGGAGGAGAATAATCCAACCCCGACGTCGTCCTAACAAAGGGGGGATCCAGCGGTCAAGCAAAGGCGCCCAGAGAAATTTATAAATATAAGGCTGACCAATGAGCGCTAAACTGCCAATAGCCAGTAAACTAGCACCGGTTACAGTGAACCACGCTTGAAGTGTGCTTGAGGTTAATGCGAGCGGGAGGCCAGAAGAAAATCCGAGTAAGAAAGTAGAAAACAGATTACGCTTACTGAACCTATTCGTCGACATTATTTCCTCAGAAAAGAGAACGATAGAACCTTTTTTAATAAACGTCTAATTTTATTAGCGTGCAGCGTAATCGGGGTCAGCGATGAGGCGTGGACGTCCTCCCGCATTATATTGTACTAACACGTGTTGACCACAATGGAACGAAGAGTCCGGTGCTTGTACGATGGAAATGAGTGAATTATTTTTAAGTTTAATGATGTATTCCATGGCGGTTTGCGTTGAAAGACGCTGCTGGACTTGGTTCCCTCCAAGCCCCCCTAACAAGGCGCCACCAATACCTGCCGCTAAACTCCCGTTGCCACCGCCTATTTGGGATCCTGCAATCGCACCGAGTGCTCCACCGGTTATGGCGCCGATACCGAGATCATCATTATTTCCCGTTACGTTTACAATTCGACGGTTTGTTATTACACCTTTTTCAATACGATGAATGTGCCCCGCACTACGGGTTGTATACACATCGGGTGATAATGAAGTTGTGCACCCTGTTAAGAGCGATAATGTGCATATAACGTATAGATAATGGATACAGGACTTCTTCATAATGAATCTCATGGATTATCTGAGTGAGCGCATCTTTCGAGCCGCGTTGTGTTTCTTCATTGATAATGACAAATAGTAATAGGGTGAATGAATTCCGTCAATCTATTCTATACACCTTTAAAAATTGACCCGATTGGTTTGTGTTGAGGTCAATCTTTTTATTAGGAGGGGATGAATAATTCGCGGCTGCGAATTGTTTTACCTTCAAGCAGGTAATTTAATGCGAGACGGAATAAACGTTTTGCGTCTAATAAATGGCTGGGTGTATCCCAGGACTCATGATGCATCGCTAAAAGGGATGCGCCAGAAAAAATGAATTGCTGAGGTATTGATTGATTGAAGCAGTCAACCAAACCCTGACTCGGAATGAATTGATAAAATTGGTGTGGTAAAAGCGCTTGATGGGTTCGGCTTTCTTTATTCAAAGAGAGTGCATAACCTAATTCAGCTAATAATTTTTTTTCAAATAAACGTAAAGCAAACATGGGATTGTCAAATAGACGATATAATGTGGTTTGATAAGCGTGGAATAACTCTGGATAAGGATCATAACGATAAAGTAAATAGGTTAATAGTTCATTGAGATAAAAACCACAGGCTAAAAGCGGACCCGTAAGTGGTGGAAGAGGGAACATATGGGGTTCTGCATTGATTAAAGACAGGAGATCCGTTTTTCCACGCCAGGAAAGTAATAGAGGAACAAAGGCTTGTAATGTACCTTTAAAACGTGATTTTTTCCCGCGTATTCCCCGTGCGCCTTTTGCTATAAGGCTTATTCTCCCGTGTTGGGCGGTAAAGGCATCGATTAATAAGCTGGTATCTCGATAAGGTCGCGTGTGTAAAATATAAGCAGCTTGTAGTTGAGGGGCATTTAACATGAGATGAAATAAAACGAAATACGCGTCGATCGATAGTCTTGTATTTTTAGTGTACAAAAAATAAAAAATAAACTTTTATTTTTAGGTAAGAATAACTTCCACTTCTTATGGAAATCCAGTAATATTAGCCTATATAGTGTTTTAATAGTGCATGAATCAATATATAGTGTAGCGACCTACAAAGCAATGCACTCACCGAATCTAAAAAATAATCTTACTGCATGAATCACAACAATGTTCTTTCAATTAATATAGGAGCAACTCTTGGCTGAAGTTATTGTTATTACATCTGGAAAAGGCGGGGTTGGTAAAACGACAAGTAGTGCTGCAATGGCAGCAGGTCTTGCTTCCCGCGGATTTAAAACAGTGGTTATTGATTTTGACATTGGTTTACGCAATCTTGATTTAATTATGGGGTGTGAACGGCGTGTTGTTTTTGACTTTGTCAATGTGATTCGCGGCGAGGCGAATATTAAGCAAGCGTTAATTAAAGATAAAAGACTCGAAAATCTTTCTATTCTTCCGGCTTCACAAACACGGGATAAAGATGCTTTAACCCAAGAGGGTGTGGAAAAAGTTTTAGAAGAACTTAAAAAAGAATTTGATTATATTCTTTGCGATTCTCCGGCTGGAATAGAACGCGGTGCAACATTAGCGATGTATTTTGCAGATACAGCTATCGTGGTGAGTAATCCAGAAATCTCTTCGGTCAGAGATTCCGATAGAATGCTCGGTATTTTAGATAGTAAATCTCGACGCGCTGAACTGGGTTTGGAATCTGTTAAACAATACTTATTATTAACGCGCTATTCGTTAACCCGTGTAGAAAAGGGGGATATGCTGAGTGTGGATGATGTATTGGATGTTTTATCTATCCCTTTATTGAGTGTTGTCCCAGAATCACAAGCCGTCTTGCGTGCCTCTAATGCGGGAGTACCTGTGACATTGAATGGAGAAAGTGATGCACATCAGGCTTATGCAGATGCCGTTTCTCGTTTATTAGGGGAGGAAATCCCGTTTAAATTTACAAAAGTAGAAAAGAAAAGTTTACTCCGTCGTCTCTTTGGTCGTGAGGAGATAGCGACATGAGTTTATTAAATTATATTTTTAGAAGTCGACAAGAAAATAGCGCTACACAAGCAAAAAAGCGTCTACAATTTATTCTTTCCCACAATTGTGGGAAAAGTAATATTGATTTTCAAAAATTGCAGCAAAAAATCAGTGAGGCAATTATTAATATCATTCGAGAAGACACTTCAATTGATATTGATCACAATAATGTTCAAGTCGAACTTGAAAAAACAGGGGATTTTTCTGTATTAGAATTAAATATAACGTTGCCCAATGAAGAAGTGGCCTAGGTCTCGCTTTATTCATTGGGAACCAAACGTTTTTCTCCAGGTTTTGATACCGCCACATAGATTAAGCGTGCTTCCGAAACTTTAATGTTGGAGGTTTCGTTTACACCGCCATTATAGCGTTCTGCATAAACGTCTACGTCGATAAAGAGCGAGGTTTTTCCTACGCCAATTATTCGAGTATAAAAACTGGCAATATCGTATATAAATAAAGGCTTCAAGAATTTTAACTCCTTGACAGCAACCGTAACGACAGGTCCCTTTGCACGTTTTGCGGCGGCAATAGCGCCTGCAATATCAATTTGAGACATTAACCATCCGCCAAAAATATCCCCGGCTTTATTAGCGTCATTGGGTCTTGTTTTTACACGGAGCGTCGGTTCGGATAAATGAGTAGTCATCGTTATCTTCAATAGGTTAAAAATTAAAGTATAGCAAAAAAATGAATTAAACTTTTAATGGATACGGTGTTTACGTTTATTCAAACGACCGATTTATTTTTTCCTGTTGAATCTGACTTAAATATTCAATCATTTCAAATGGCGAGGAAATCTCTCCGGAAGCGGCCCACTGAGTCCTATCCTCTTTAGGGTCAATAAAACCATACAGTGCAATGAGGCTAAACATTCCTGCCGCATTGGCGGCGTCAATATCACGTTTAGCGTCACCGACATAAATACAATTTTTTGGCGAGCAGTTAATACATTGACACGCATGCAAGAGGGGCTCGGGATGAGGTTTGCTATAGTTCAGTGTATCTCCAGCAATGATACAGTGCGCTTTCTTTAATAAAGGAAACTTTTTTATTAAATGCTGAGTCAAAAATTGAGATTTATTAGTCACAATGCCCCAGGGCCATTTTTTTTCGTGCAGGTAATGAATTAAAGGTTCGATTCCCGGAAATAATTGGGTGTGTACACAACTATGTTGACGGTAATAATCAAGAAACTGAGCGCGTAAAACAGGAAAAATAGGATCCGTTGCTTGAATTTTTAATCCTAAATTTAATAAACCGAAAATGCCCGAAGAGATGAAAGGTCTAATCGTCTCAATGGGTAAGGGTTCACTGTGTTGCGATCGTAAAATCTGATTCAACGCTTCAGCTAAATCAGCGGCTGTATCTAATAAAGTACCATCCAGATCAAAAAGGATTCCTTTTATTTTTGACGCGGCTGAAATTAAAAATGGCATGATTTAAGCTCGTTTCCTAAAGGCCGCAAGATAATTGATGCGAATATCATCGCTTAAAGCGTAATGTTGGAGAATAGGGTTATAATGGATGCCTTGCAATTTTTGCAAGGTTAAATAAGCTTTTCGGCCTGCAAGCGCTAATTCGGAAGGCCGAATAAATTTTTTATAGTCATGTGTTCCGCGAGGTAAAATTTTGAGAAGGTGTTCTGCGCCGAGTATTGCTAGAAAGTAAGCGCGAGGATTACGATTAATCGTAGAAAAAAAAATACGGGCATTGGGCTTGGCTAACTGGCTACAGGCCTGGATAAGCGAAAGGGGGCAAGGGACATGCTCCAAGAGTTCCATGCAGCACACAACGTCATAAGATTCACGCTGATGGGTCGCGAAGGATTCTGCTTCAGCTGAAAAATAATCAATGGGAAGCTGATTGTCCGCCGCATGCTTTTTTGCAACATCGATGAGTGCACCACTTTTATCGATGCCGGTAACTTCTGCGCCTCGTTGAGCCATCGCTTCAGCGAATATCCCTCCACCACAGCCCACATCAATGACCTTTTTCCCTTTTAAAGTTTGCCACGTTTCCAAAAATTCTAAACGTAATGGATTGATAATATGGAGTGGCTTACAGGGCCCGTCAACGTCCCACCATTGATCGGCCAGCGCTGTAAACTTGTTTATTTCTGCAGAGTCGCTGTTAGAAGCTAGCATAAATATTGGATGTTTTTCATTGGTTTTTTAAAGGGAGCGTATTACAATGGGATAGTTTACTTGACCCCTCATAATGTGTCTATTGGTTATAAACAAGGAATAGTGAAGTTTTAAGATGGCTTGCCAACGGGTATGAGGAATTTATTAACTCAATGATTAAGTTCACTATGAACAACCTAGCTAACCGTGTTTATAAATCGATTATCGATAAAATTTTAAAGTTTGCGTTACAAAAAATACCTCAGGAACAATCTGAATTATTTACAGTGTTTGCGAAGCAGTATTACGCCCATACGGATTTAGAAACATTAGAAAATCGCTCTGAAGAAAATCTTGCGGCGGCACTGGTTTCTCATTGGAATCTTATTTACCAACGGTTGCCGGGCCAGGCCAAAATTCATGTCTATAATCCGAGTCTTGAGAAAGAAGGCTGGGAAAGCAAATATAGTATTGTACAAATTGTCGCTGAGGATAAACCTTTTTTAGTTGATTCCACACGTATGGAGATCAATCGGCAAGGCTTTAATATTTATTTCAATATTCACTTTGGTAATATCAAATTACGCCGTGATCAACAGGGAAAAGTAGTCGAAGTTTTACCCTGCGATGCAATAGCGGATAAGCAAACCGAAGCTTTAATTTACTTGGAAATTGATAAAGAAACAAATACTGAAGCCCTCAATAAGCTTGCTAAAAAATTGGGAAAAGTATTAGAACAGGTTTGTTTAGTGGTCAATGATTGGCCTGAAATGCGAGCGCGAATGCAGAATTGTTTAAAGGAATTAGAACATAATTCGCCGCCTTATGACCTCGAAGATGTCAAAGAATCAAGAGATTTTCTGGTTTGGTTGTTAAATGATCATTTTACTTTTTTAGGTTGTCGCGATTACTTTTTGAGTAAAGATCATAAAACGTTGCGTATGGTCAAAAAATCAGGATTAGGTGTATTAAGAGATGAAACCCGAAGTAAAGAAGAAAAACTTTTAACAGAGTTACCACCCGAAGCACGTCGTCTTGCTTTTTCTCCGCAAGTGCTTGTTATTTCTAAAACAAATAGTAAATCCAGGGTCCATCGATCAGTTTATGCGGATTATATTGGCGTAAAATGTTTTAACGAGCAAGGTGAACTCATTGGGGAAAGACGTTTTATTGGTCTTTACACATCAACCGTTTATCATAGCGATCCCCGTAGCATCCCACTGATACGACGTAAGATACAATTAATTTTACAAAATTCAAAACTTCCTTTAAAAGGCCATGCAGGAAAAGCGTTGCTGGATATTCTTTCGAGTTTACCACGCGATGATTTATTTCAAGCTTCCGTCAAAGAATTAACACAACTTGCATTAGGTATTTTGTATATTCAAGATCAAAGAACGGTTCGTTTATTCGTGAGACAGGACAATTATCGACGTTTTATTTCATGTTTAGTTTATCTTCCAAAAGAACAATTAAACACAGATTTACAACGCCAGATGGAAAAAATTTTGGTACGCGAATTTTCAGGCATAGAAATTGGATTTTCAACATTATTTGGAGATTCTAACCTTGCCCGTATCCATTTTTTAATTCGAACGGATCCTAAAAAAGAATTGACGTACGATGTGAAAAAAATTGAAAAACAACTTGTTGAAGTCACGCGATCATGGAAAGAAGAATTGCGTCAAGCGTTGATTGATTATTATGGTGAGCAGGAAGGTGTGCGTCTCTTTCAAAAATATAGATATGCTTTTCCAAGCGGTTATAGAGATACATTTTCTGTGATTACGGCCGTGCATGATATCGCGCAAATCGAAAAAATTTCTCTCGAGCATCCCTTAGAGATGAATTTTTATCCTTCTGAAAATGAGAAGGGGGTTCCATTAAGATTTAAATTATTTCAGGTCGGTAAACCTATTATTCTCTCTGATGCACTGCCCGTATTAGAAAATATGGGATTGTGTGTTATTGATGAATGGCCACAAGAGATTACATTGCCCGATGGCCATCGGGTTTGGATTAATGATTTTGGCGTTAAACCCGTCAACATTGATGATGTTGATGTTTCACAAGTAAAAGAAATTTTTCAAGACGCTTTTAGCAAGATATGGTCTGAAGAAGTCGAAAACGATGGTTTTAACCGCTTAATATTGGCCGGTCAGTTAACCTGGCGCGAAGTTTCTGTATTAAGGGCCTATACCAAGTATCTTCGTCAGATCGGAGTACCGTTTAGCCAGGCGTATGTTGAAAAGGTTGTCTCGCGAAATGCAGGGATTGCTAAAATTTTAGTGAAGCTCTTTAAATATTATTTTGATCCGAAACGTCAAAATGAATCGGGTAGCATGATAGCAAGCCTGGAAAAAAGCTTACAATCTGCACTCGATGCAGTCGTTCGTTTGGATGAAGATCGTATTTTGCGCAATTTATTTGAAGTCATTCGAGCGACTTTGCGAACGAATTATTATCAAACTGATTCTGAAAACAATCCAAAACCGTGGTTAGCCATTAAATTAAACCCCAGTCAAATTATGGATCTACCGTTGCCTAGACCGATGTATGAGATTTTCGTTTATTCGCCGCGTGTTGAAGCCGTTCATCTAAGAGCTGCGAAGGTAGCCCGTGGTGGTATTCGTTGGTCTGACAGAAGAGAAGATTTTCGGACAGAAATATTAGGTTTGATGAAGGCACAGCAGGTCAAGAATGCGGTGATAGTGCCTGCCGGTGCTAAAGGTGGTTTTGTTTGTAAGCAGCTCTATGAAAATGCTGATCGCGAAGCAGTGATGAAGGAAGTGATTTCGTGTTATCAAACGTTTATGCGAGGCTTGTTAGATTTAACGGATAATTTGAAAAATAATAGCATTATACATCCTGAAAACGTAGTACGTTACGACGAGGACGATCCTTATTTAGTGGTTGCGGCAGACAAAGGTACAGCAAGTTTCTCAGATATCGCCAATGCTATCGCAGCGGAATACAATTTTTGGTTGGGTGACGCCTTTGCTTCGGGTGGAAGCGTGGGTTACGATCATAAAAAAATGGGAATTACGGCTCGGGGGGCATGGGAATCGGTTAGAAGACATTGTAGAGCCCTTGGATTAAATCCGGATAAAGATGATTTTACGGTGGTGGGTATTGGTGATATGTCAGGCGATGTTTTTGGTAATGGAATGTTACTATCGCGTCATATTAAGCTTGTTGCCGCATTTAATCACCTGCACATCTTTATTGATCCCAATCCCTGTCCAGAAAAAAGTTTCGAAGAACGAAAGCGTTTATTTCATTTACCTCGTTCTACATGGAAAGATTACAATGCTCATTTGCTTTCTAAAGGAGGGGGAATTTTCCTACGCTCACAAAAATCGATTGTCTTATCGAGTGAAATTAAAAAATTATTAGATATTCATCAAGATTCTATAGCGCCCGATGGATTAATTCGAGCACTATTAAAAGCAAATGTCGATTTACTGTGGAACGGAGGGATTGGCACGTATGTGAAAGCGTCCAATGAACGAAATGCCGACGTAGGCGATAGAACCAATGATAATTTACGGATTGACGCGAAAGAATTGCGTTGTCGTATTGTCGCTGAGGGGGGTAATCTTGGTCTAACGCAGTTGGGTCGAGTCGAATATGCTTTAAATGGCGGATTAATTTATACCGACTTTATTGATAATTCTGCAGGTGTTGATTGTTCTGATCATGAAGTCAATTGTAAAATTTTATTAAATGCCGTTGTTACTGCCGGTGAAATGAGTTTCGAAGAACGAAATACGTTATTAGCGGAAATGACCGATGAGATTGCTAAACTGGTTCTTTATGACAATTATTGTCAAACGCGTACGATTAGTTTAGCGGCCATGCATGCTCAGCAAGAATTGGAATTTCATCGTCGTTACATTCAAGAACTTGAGCAGCATGGTAAACTCAATCGTGCTTTAGAGTTTCTTCCGGATGAAAAAGCCTTATTAGAGAGAAAGGCAATGGGTAAAGGGCTTACCAGCCCTGAAATTGCTGTATTACTTGCTTATACCAAAATGTGGGTAAAAACAGAATTACTCGAAGAACATTCCTTAGAGGAAGATTATTTAAAACGCGTTTTAGAATCTGCATTTCCAAAACCACTACGGGGCCGTTTTTCTCAATTTATGCAACACCATAGCTTGCGACGTGAAATTATTGCAACGAAAATAAGTAATGCGATGGTCAATGATATGGGCATTACCTTTGTTTTTCGTTTAAAAACCGAAATTGGCGCTGATATTGCTTCTATTGCGCGTGCTTATGCGGTTGCTCATCATGTGTTTAGTTTTTCTGAATTGCTTGGGTTGGCAGAAAATTTAAATGATGAGGTTACGCCCGTTACACGGTATGCCATTATGCGTCAATTTAATCGGTTGATACGACGTGCAACGCGATGGTTTATTTATAATTACAAAGAGCAGTTAATTGATATTTTAGGAATGGTTGACAGGTTTAGGCCGTCGGTTATTGCTTTAAGTAAAAATTTACCTCATTTACTCTGTGGCGAAGAAAAAGAACAGTGGGAAAGACATATTCAAGGACTTGTTGAAGCAGGCATCTCTGAAAGTATAGCCAAACGTATTGCGAATGTTGATCACGAATATGCTTTATTAGATGTCATCGATGCTGCACAAAAAAATAATTTGGCGTTGCAAGACGTGGCTACGCTCTATTTTATGGTGGGTGAGCGATTTAGTTTTACGTGGTTACGATCTCAAATTATGAAAATAACGATAGAAACATTATGGGATAATTTGGCCCGAGTTATTTTATTAGAGGATCTTGATAAGCAACAACGTCGTCTAACCGTGATTATTTTACAGTGTGTTATTGATAAACAAGGGAATAATGAAATCTGTTTAGAACAATGGGAAGCGGATAATCACGATTTGATTAAACGCTGGGAACAATTTTTAGCGGATTTACGGAGCACAGGTGAACTGAAACTGATGATGTTTTCAGTGGTCATCCGAGAATTAGTCAGTATGGTTAATGTTTCTAACGCGTCTATACTCCACTAGATAAAAACTTATTTATTCATTTAATTTAAAATTATTTTTTGTAATTAAAAATTGTTTAATAATTTTAATTAAATTTAACTTTTTTTTTAAAAAATACTTTTAATATGTTGGAAATGCTAATATAATTTTCAATTCGTGAATTTTTACAACAAAAATGGAATAAATATGTTAATTTTTTCTACGTTTACCGCAGATTATCTCAAATCCCCGCTTCACTATTTACTCGAAAAATTTTATGAAAAAACGATCGATTTAAGATACACCGATACTAATTTATTGATATGGATTAATCGATGTTTCAGTGAAGAAATAAATGAACCAATTGTCATTTTGTTTAGATTAATTGATCTAAAAAATTTTAATAATGATACGGAATCCATTTATTTAGAAGAAAATTTAAATAAACTTATTGAAAGCACTACTAAATTAAAGAAAAATAAAAAACAAACAGTGATCGTTGTATTATGTCCAAGCCCAGAAGATTTTTACAATGAAAAAATTAAATCTTTAGAATTTTTTTTCTTAGAAAAATTACAGAATTATAAAATTCATACCGTATCATTTCCCGAAATTGATGCGCAGTACTCGCTTTCCAACTTTTATAATCCGATGGTTGCAGATACTCGAATTCCCTATAGTTTCGAGTTTTATGTCGCACTGGCTAATGTTTTAGCACGGAAATTACATTGTATTCAACAGACGCCCTACAAAGTAATTATCGTCGATTGTGATAATACGTTATGGACCGGTGTCGCAGGAGATATTGGTCCAGAAAATGTCGCATTTGAAAAGCATAATCTTGATTTACAATCGTTTTTAGTCAGACAGAAAAAAAATGGAGTATTTATTTGTTTATGTAGCAAAAATGAAGAAGCAACGGTCAATAAAGTTTTTTCATTGCAAGAAGATAAGATGATTCTGAAAATGTCTGACCTAACCCTACAAAAGGTGAATCGTGATACCAAATCTAACAATATTTTAGAAATCCTACGCGAATTAAATTTATCTAACGCAAAAAATGCGATGTTTATTGATGACTCCGAAAGAGAAATTAATGATGTAAAACAAACTTTACCAGAAATTCTTTGCGTGCAGATGCCGCAAACCTATAAAGAATATACGCATATATGGTCTTTTGATATGGATGAATATGCATCCATTACACAAACGGATAAAGAACGATTGAACTTATTTAAAGAACGAAAAATATTAACTAACAATGCTGATTTTAACGACACTATTGAAAAACTAAAAATAAAACGGCAAAAAGAAAATCCTCTGATTATAAGTCAAGTCAAAAAAAGTCAAAAAGCTGAAATAGAAAGAATTGTACAAATGTCAAAAAAAATAAATCAATTTAATTTGTTTCCTTTTTCAGAGCGATCGGACGAAGCTATGGATATCGAATATTTACTGGTTAATGATCACATAACGTGTTTTATTGCGACAATAGAATATAAAAATATTTCTGAATCAACGCGTGAAGATGATTCGTATTTAATTCAGGGCGATCTAACAGGGTTAGCACTTTGTAAGCTGAACACCGGACATTTATTAATCGATGGATTTTTTCTAAGTTGCCGAAATACGGGATTGGAAGTGGAATATGCGTTGATTAAACAGATTGCGCTTTATGCAAGCGAAAAAAAATTGGATCAAATTAAAATAAAATTTAAAAAAACGGAAGTGAACAAATTAGCGGAAACCTTTGTAGATATTCTATGTGATGAGTTGAATACCAATGCGGCTATACGATTTTTATTAAGAAATTTAAATGAAAAATCATTTATGCATACTGGATTTAAAAGCCTCTTTAAGTCAATCGGTTTTTTACCTAAAGATTTGGACAAAAGGCTTCACGAAGAAATAATTTTTGAGTTTCCTACTTCTTTTTTAGCTCAATTAGACCCTTATTGCTTTGCTGAAAAAACAATGAAAGCCAATTTAGTGAGTAAATCTATTTCGAACCAAAGATGGATTAGTGAAAAAGATATTACGAATGCTAAACCTTATTTAACTTTACTAGAAAAAGAGACTGCAACGCTTAAACCCTTAGTCGAAAAATTCTCTATTGGTTCTAAATTTAAATCAATGGATAATTTGACTGAAAAAATTATTGCTCAATTAAAATTTTTGCTCCCTCATCATACAAACGATTTTCCGGAAAATATTTCTTTAGTTCATTTAGGATTAACCTCTTTACAGGCAACTTATTTAAGCGCATCGCTCTATGATGATGAAAAAGTAATCATAGATAACGCACTATTACTGAGTTCGGAAACAACAGTATCGATTTTAACAGATTATATTCATCAGAAAAAAAATAAACGGGATATAACTGAAAAAGAAAATAAAAATGACGAAGACAACGCAAGGTTACCTTTTTCTTTTCAGGAAGAACGAATTTTTCATGCGGAACAGAAGGAAGGTGCTATTAATAAATATTTAATGGCATTTTGTTTAAAAACTGACGAAATAAATGTTCATTGTTTAAAAACAGCTTACCAGAAAATGATTCATTTTTTTGATGTTTTTGGATACTATTATTCGATGGAAAAGGGGAAATTAATAAAATCTATTATTAAACCCCAATACAGAACAATTAAGTTTAATTATGAAAAAATTGATGATGAAACAGGCTTAATTTCTACGATACAGAAAAAAAATAGTACGCCATGGCCAATGATTAATTCGCAAGAACTGATCGGTTTGACTGTTTTTGAGGTGGAATCTACTAAAAAATTTTTTATTTTTTTTCAAATTCATCATTGTATTTGTGATGCATTTTCAGTCAATGTTTGGTTAGACGTGTTATCTAAATTTTATAATGCATCTTTCAGATCCACTGAGTTAAAATTAGCTAAAGCGGTATCCTATCAAGCGTTTATTGATCACAATAACAAAAAAATAGAAGATGCATGTTTTCAACAAGAAGCTAAAAAATTTTGGTTGCAGCAGCTCTCTATGGTCGATTTTGCTATAGAAATCCCTCCGAACAAATCGATAGATGCTTATGCAAAACGAGCGACTGAACTTAAAGCGAAAAGATATGAATTTGAAATGTCGTCGCAGGATTCTATAAAATTGAATCAGTTAGCGAGTTCGAATGGGGTTACTGTTTACAGTACACTCATGAGTTTATTTAGTATTTTAATCGCAAACTATACCTTTAACGAAAACGTAACTATCCTGAGTGCCGCTTCAGGAAGAGAACCTCCTTTCCTTAATACGCCCGGGTTTTTTGTGAATTTACTGATTAACGTTTTTGATTTAAACGAAAATCAAACCTTTTGTGATTTTCTTATAGAAAATCATAAAAATATTTTAAATAGAATAAAATTTCAAAATTACCCTTTTGCGGAAATTGATAAAATTTTACAAAAAAAAGGATTTTTTAATGTATTAGAAAATATAGCCTTGATTTTTCAAAACAATAAAACACCTCAGTTACGATTAAAGGATAAAGTAGCTGAGTTAATAGTGCCTCAACAGTCCATGCTCTTAGATATGAGGGAATATTGCCGGTTCGGTAAATTTGCACTGTTTATTCAACCCACTCCGCAAAAATTTATGTTGACAATTGAATATGCCGAAGCGGTGTATACCCCAGATTTTATAAAACGCATTGCTAAAAATTTTCTATATGTCGTAAGTCAGGTGTGTAATACTTCATTTTATGAACTACAAAGGCTCAAATTGAAAGAAATATCAGTGGTTTGTGATGAAGAACGAAGTGAGTTAATGACTTTGAGCCGAGGTCCGGAACTTGATTTCTTTAGACTCAATCAATACGATAGTTTAGTTCGGAAATTTCAGAAAACTGTTGAAAAATACCCGAATAATAATGCGCTTTGTTATGATAAGCATCGTCGAAGTTATCGAGATATTGATAATCAATCAACGCAAGTTGCGCATGCGTTAATTAAAAATGGAGTAAAAAAAGCCGATTTTGTAGGAATATTTCTGGAAGCTAATCATTTATTTTTTATAGCGGAATTAGCAACGTTGAAAATCGGAGCAATTTTTGTTCCGCTTTCTAAAGAGGATCCGATCGATCGTCTTCTATTAATTATTAATGACGCAAAAATTAATTTTCTCGTTATAGACGCGGGGACGAAAGATTTATTGGAACAGCTACTTAAACGTTTATCAGGTACGCCGATTCAAGTTTATCAGATGGATGCGTCTCAATGGGAGGATAATATAACTGATTTGCCTCCATTACCTTTCGTGAAAGAAAATAAAGAGGCCTGTATCGTTTATACGTCGGGTTCTACCGGCGTTCCAAAAGGAGTCGTCATAAAACAGAAAGCTATTTTACGATTGGTTGAATCGCCTCATTATTTAGAAGTCAGTGCGAATGATAATATTTCACAGACCGCAAATCATGCGTTTGATGCCGCACAGCTTGAATGTTGGCTGGCGTGGAATAATGGCGCTTGTTTAGTTATTTTCGATAAAAAAACTTTTTTAGATCCAAAAATTTTTAAAAAGGAATTAATCGATAAAAAAATTACGATTATGTGGTTTACTGTCGCATTATTTCATCAGTATGCTTACATGGATCCTTCTATTTTTAGAAACGTAAACTATTTAATTACCGGTGGAGATGTCGTCGATAAAAAAGCAGTCGTCCGTATACGGAACTGCCCTGATGTTAAAGTGAATATTGTTGAGGCGTATGGTCCAACTGAAACAGGTATTTTTACGTCAACGTGTACTATTCATGATGAAATTATAAAAAATTATAGCCAATTACCGATAGGAAGACCCGTCAACAATACGGAAGTTTATGTGTTATCCCCATTTAACCAATTTGTTCCAATGGGCGGAATAGGCCTTTTATTTATCGGGGGAAAGGGTGTAGGTGATTATTTCAATCGACCAACATTACAGGAAAAATTCTTATCTAAACAAAACTATTCCTCTAGTAAATTATATAATTCGGGTGATTTAGTGAAATGGGGAGTGGTTCAGAATCAAGAACAGTTGATTTTTGAACGTCGAATAAATGATAAAAATATAAAAAAGCAAGGTTATTTTGTATCGCTATCTGAAATTGAACATGTTTTAATCGGGCATCCTGCAATAAAACAAGCGGTCGTTTTGGAACTCCCAGAGAAAAAATTATTGAAAGCCTTTTTTATACGAAACAAAAAATTTCCTGTCTTGAAAAAAAATCATTTAATCCAATTTTTGAGCAAGAAATTACCACATTTTATGCTGCCATCATGCTATCAAGAAGTTGAATTTTTTCCAATAACGCGTAATGGAAAGTTAGATAAGCGTATGTTATTAAGTTCTCATTTAGAATTGAATGAAGAGAAAGAGTTGTCAACGTGTTTAATCGAAAACGAATTAAAATTATTACAGGCGTTTCAAAATGTTTTAATCGGTGTCAATATGGGGGTAGAAGATAACTTTTTTTATTCGGGTGGAACCTCCATTCAAGCCATACAATTAATCGCGGAAATTGAGCAATCGCTTAACAAAAAGATTTCTTTTGATATTTTGCGAAGAAATCCTACGCCACGATCCTTAAATAACTATTTAGAACTCAACGATTTATCTGAATATGAGGTAATAAATGGATTAAAACAATTAAAAACGGGAAGTTTTGAGACTCCCCCTATTATTTTTATTCATCCAGCAGGCGGAGGTTTATTTTGCTTTAATCAATTAATAAACGCTTTAGAAGAAATTAATTTGTCAAATGCCTGTTATGGAATTGAAGACCCCATTATTATGGATCGGACTGTTAAATCGTTAACCATTAAACAGATGGCTACATTATATTTAGAATGGATAGATAGAAAAATGGATGTCCCTTACATGATAGCAGGGTATTCTTTCGGAGGAATGATTGCTTTAGAGATGGCAGCGAAATTGGAAAAACAAAAACGGAATTGTTTAGGCGTTATTTTGTTTGATACGTGGGTTGTTTCCTGTGCGGATGAAAAACTTAAAGAAAGATTGCGAAAGGATGTCATAGAATATTGTAGGGAAGTCATACAACAGGTCAATGAAACGTGTAAACTTGGAAATATAAAAGAGTTAACTGATGTTATGAATAGGCAATGTGAACATTATCAAGACATTGGTTTTCGATTTACACCCGATCAATTATCCTCGACCCCTGTTCGTTTGTTGAAGGCGACTGATGTGGAGAAATTTAATGAGATGGAGAAAAAAACGCACTCTAATTTTCTCGAAAATTTTATAAAAAAAGAATTATTTGACACAAAACTGGTTACCGGCAATCATTTTAATTTTCTCGACAGAAAAGAGGGATTAGTGGAGTTGGCGAGTTCTATTGCCGATTTTATTGATAAAATTTCTAAGCCTAATCCGTTAAAGAAGGAGGTTAAGAATAACAATCTTTTCTTAAAAAAAGAAATGAATCATTTAATCAACTATTCTGTTCAGTCGTTACGCAGGTAACGACTACACTATTTTTTAAATTTTTTGGATATTAATAATGAATTTTCAACGTATCCTCGATGCATTACCTTTTTCGATCTACTGGATAGATAACCGAAAAAAAACATTTAGCGGAGGAAACCAACATTTCCGATCAGCATTGAAAATAGATTCTTTATCAGAATTTGTGGATAAGCCGATAGCAAATTTTTTTTTAGGTGATTATTTGAGAATAGTGAATGAGTTGCTTAATAAAAGTATCCAAAGTCACGATCAGGATTTTTCTTCGGTGTGTCAAAAATGCGTTAATGCGTATGAAGAACCGATACTGATTCAATGTAGAACACCGCATTCAAAAAAAGAAACGATTACAATTTTTAGTGAAATTTATCCTCAATCTCGCGATGTTAACCAATATTTATTCGATAAAAATGAGAAGTTAACCGTCTATTTAAATAATATCATTGAAAATATACCTGCAAGTATCTATTGGAAAGATCAAAATAGTATTATTTTAGGCGGAAGTAAATTACACACAGAATTAACCGGATTTTCGGATTATAAGGAAGTGATCGGTAAATCAGATTATGATTTTGTTTGGAAGGAATTTGCAGAACAGGTTCATGAAAATGATCGGTTTGTTATGCAACACGACCAAATGGTTAGTTTTGAAGAAAAGGGTATGCTATCGGATGGAAAAACACATACTTTTTTGACTCAAAAATCACCGTTAAAATCAAAGTCTGGTGAGATTATAGGCGTTCTAGGGGTTTCAATTGATATTACAGAACTTAAAAAAACTCAAAAAAAATTGAAGAAATCAAAATTATTAGCCGAAACCGCTAATCAAGCAAAAACTAAGTTTCTTGCGAGTATGAGTCATGATATACGCACACCTTTAGCGGGGATTATTGGTTTATCAAAAATACTTCAACAACGTTTAAACGTACTTGAGGACAAAAATGATTTATTGATGATAGGTAATGCCAGTAATCAGTTATTAAGGTTACTGACGAATATACTGGATGTTGCTTCATTAGAAAACGCGAGTGATTTACAACTTAAAATTGATAATTTTTCTATTCAAGAATTAGCAGAATCGTTACAAAAATTATTATTGCCATCAATAAAAAGTAAAGGACTGACATTGCAGCTCAATGTAGATGTTTCTTTTACAGGGAATATTGCAAGCGATCAAAGTAAATTAGAGCGAATTCTACTCAATTTGGCAACCAATGCGATTAAATTTACTGAAAAAGGAAAAGTAACGATTAGCATTAAAGAATTGAACTTACCGCGGCAATTAGAGGGAACCTATATAGAATTCATGGTGACTGATACGGGCATAGGCATCCCCCCAGAGCAATTGACATCAATTTTTGATCCTTTTTTTCGGATAGAGCCGAGTCACAAAAAAAGCACTGAATCGAGTGGTTATGGTATAGGCCTTTATACGGTAAAAAAATTTGTTAGATTATTGGGTGGTGAAATACACGTTAAAAGTCAAATGGGCGCGGGTACAAGTTTTTTCTTTACTTTATTGATGAAATTAGCTCCTCACAACCAACGTTTAAAAGTTAAAAATAAAACTAAAAATGTACAACCTTTTGTTTTTTTAGATAATAAAAAATTATTTGAAATTAAAAAGTTTAAGGAAACAGAACAGGAAATTAAAAAAAATATTTTACTGATTGAAGACGATCATTTAACCATTAAATTTTCAAAAGAATTGTTTGCTCAGGCGGGGTATAACTTAACGGTCATTTCTACGCTGCAAGAAACCATCGCTTTCGCAAAAAACCACGCGTTTGATTTGATTATTACGGATTTGGGATTGCCGGGTCTTCGTGGGAATGAAATTGCTGTTTTATATCGCTATTGGGAACGAATCAATAAAAAGCCAATGGTGCCCATTATTTCTTTAACGGCGTATGGAAAAGAAAAAGTTAAAGAAGAATGTTTAGCAGCGGGAATCAATGAAATATGGCTAAAACCATTGACGAAAGAAAAAATAAAAAAATTAGATAAATATTTTAAAATAAAAAAAATTAACGATTTAGAATTAAATTTTAGAGAGCAATTACAATCAAGGAATTCTGAATATAACGAAGAAAATGATCCAATCACAAAAAAGGATAATTTTTTGGATATTATTCATTCATACCCAATCTACGATAAAGGCATTGCACTTGAAAATCTAAATGGCAACCTCGATTTATTGAACGAAATTATTGAAATGTTTAAACTTTCTATCAAGGATTACATCCAAAAACTAGAAAAGAATTATGAGCGAAAGAATTGGGAAACGTTTGAAACGATAGTACATAAAATAAAAGGCGGGGCCTGTTATGCAGGGGCGATTCGGTTAAACTATGTGTGTAAAAATTTTTTACGGAGTTATTTAGCAAATAAAACACAAGAAGTAGATACATTTTATCCTTTTCTGATTAACACGTTAAATGAAACATACCACGCAATAGAATCTGAACAAAACGATTAAACAGCCAAAATATTTTCGTTTTTTACGATAAGTCATTTCCTGCAAGCTTTCTTTTCAAAAAAATTATGGCAAAATACAAGACTCATCAATGAGAACACAGGGGTTGTGTTACGCGAAAGTAGTGTTCGTCAACTATCGAAGTAATCCATAGATTTACATCAACATGGATTGGTTAAGCAATATAATAGACGGCAATTCGAGTATGTAGAGTTATGTCATCCTTTATTCACCTGCACCTTCACTCAGAGTATTCTTTGGTGGACGGTTTGATCCGTATTGAAAAGCTTGTCGATAAGGCGTGCGAGCTATCTATGCCGGCACTCGCGGTAACAGATTTATCCAATTTATTTGCAACGATTAAATTTTATCAAGCGGCGATTAAAAAAGGGATTAAACCTATCATCGGTGCTGAATGCCGGGTAAAAGATGACCAAGAGGGCCAAGAATATCAACTCATTTTACTGTGTCAAAACCTGCGAGGCTATCGGAACTTAATACAGTTAATTTCAAAATCTTATCTCGAGAATGCAAAAGAAGGACAACCGCTTCTTCAAAAGGATTGGTTTTCTATTTATTCAGAGGGTTTAATTGCATTATCAGGCGCAAGAGAAGGCGATATTGTGTCTTGCTTAATGAAAAAAAACAAGTCATTAGCGGTAGACTATTTGCAATTCTGGCTCCGTTTATTTCCGAATCGTTTTTATTTACAGGTACAACGATTAGGTCGCCCTTTAGAGGAAGAATATATTGAATTAAGTGTCGGTTTAGCGGCAAGCTTCAATGTTCCGGTGGTTGCAACGAATGAGGTATGCTTTCTTGTTCCTGAAGATTTTGAAGCGCATGAAGCTAAAGTGTGTATCAATAATGGTTATCTCTTAAATGATCCTAAACGGCTCAAGTTTTACACCAATCAGCAATATCTTCGTTCGATGGAAGAAATGGTTGTTTTATTCGCGGATATCCCCTCAGCACTCAGTAATTCAGTTGAAATAGCCAAACGGTGTAATCTCGAAATTGAACTGGGTGCTTCTTTTTTACCTAATTTCCCTATTCCAGAGGGAATGAGCGCAGAAAAGTTATTAACCCAAGAGGCGCAATCCGGTTTAACGCGATATTTAGGTTCTCAATCTTTTTTACGTGTATCGCAGACGAAAAATAAAGAATTCCAGCCGATTGAAAAGTTGACTTCACCACAGACTTTCAAAGCATTTGAAAAAATTTATTTTGATCGCCTACATTCTGAGCTTCAAGTGATTAATTCGATGGGCTTTGCAAGTTACTTTCTTATTGTTGCTGATTTTATTCGCTGGGCCAAAAAAAACAAAATTCCTGTGGGTCCTGGTCGGGGCTCTGGAGCCGGCTCTTTAGTCGCTTACGTACTACAAATTACCGGTTTAGATCCGCTACGATATGATTTACTTTTTGAGCGGTTTTTAAATCCAGAACGTATTTCTATGCCGGATTTTGATATTGATTTTTGTATGGAAGGACGGGATAGGGTCATCGACTATGTAACTACACGTTATGGGCGTAATGCCGTTTCACAAATTATCACGTACGGAAGTATGGCAGCCCGTGCTGTCGTTCGAGATGTCGGGCGAGTGTTAGGTTATCCCTATGGTATGGTGGATAAAATTGCTAAATTAATCCCTTTTGAATTAGGGATTACGCTTGAAAAAGCGCTCACTCAAGAGGATGAGTTAAAAACGCGATATGAAAATGAAGATGAAATAAAAATACTGATCGATTTAGCCAAAAAATTAGAAGGATTGGTACGCAATGTCGGAAAACATGCCGGTGGGGTCGTGATTGCACCTTCTCAATTGGTAGATTTTACACCCCTTTATTGTGAGCGGGGAGGAACGCATTGTATTACTCAATTTGATAAGGACGATATTGAAAAAGTGGGCTTAGTAAAGTTTGATTTTCTAGGCCTGCGGACGTTAACCATAATCGATTGGGTCGTACAAGCGATTAATAAAAAAAAGAAACCCGAAGAGGAGTTACTGGATATTGGAACGATTCCTCTGGATGATGTTAAAACGTTTGATTTATTAAAGGCATGTAAAACGACGGCTATCTTCCAACTCGAATCGCGAGGAATGCGTGATTTAATAAAACGGTTGTGTCCAGACAGTTTTGATGAAATTGTTGCCTTAGTTGCTTTATTTCGTCCAGGCCCCTTGCAGTCTGGGATGGTGGATGATTTTATTAATCGTAAACATGGACGTGCTCACGTTCAATATGCTCATCCTCTTTTAGAGCCGATACTAAGTTCTACTTATGGAATTATTTTGTACCAAGAACAAGTCATGCAAATTGCACAAGTATTAGCAGGTTATACATTAGGTGCTGCAGATTTGTTACGTCGTGCCATGGGTAAGAAAAAATCAGAAGAAATGGCGCAACAAAGAACGATTTTTATGAAAGGAGCAGAACAGGAAGGAATTGAACGTTCTTTAGCGAATCAGATCTTTGATTTAATGGAAAAATTTGCAGATTATGGATTTAATAAATCCCATTCTGTTGCCTATGCGTTAGTTTCCTACCAGACTGCATGGTTAAAAACACATTACGCTGCAGAATTTATGGCGGCAGTTTTATCATCCGACATGGATCATACCGACAAAGTAGTGATCTTTCTTGATGAATGCCGCGCTATGAATTTACCCATTTTACCGCCGGATATTAACTGTAGCGAATACAAATTTACGGTAGATGATGATACAGGCGCCATTCGATACGGTTTAGGTGCTATCAAAGGTTTAGGTCTTGGCGCAATAGAAATGTTAATAGAGCAACGTCAACAAGATGCATTTCGTGATTTATTTGACTTGTGTCAACGCGTTGATTTTCAAAAATTAAACCGAAGAGGGATAGACGCTTTAATTTGTTCAGGGAGTTTAGATAGTTTTGGACTCAATCGTGCTACTCTTTTAGAAAATGTTGAGGCGGCCTTACAAGCCGCCATACAGAAATCATTAACAAAAAGTTCGGGTCAAAAAGATTTTTTTGGATTAGAGATGGTTTCTCATTCAAATCAAATGACGCATCAGAAAGATTGGCCAAAATTAGAACGATTACAAGCGGAAAAAGACGCGTTAGGTTTTTATTTAAGCGGTCATCCAATAGAAAATTATTCGAATGAATTGCCGCACTTTATTACGTCGTCTTTACGTGAGTCAATGATTAAGTCCGGTCATACGATTACCATTGCAGGTTGGGTTTTGAATATTCGTTCATTATGGACAAAACGGGGCGATAGAATGGCAATTCTGACGTTAGAGGATACAAACGGACGTTTAGAAGTCACCTTATTTAATGAGGGTTATGCTCAATATCGTGATAAGCTGAGTAAAGATAAACTACTCATCATTGAAGGAGAGGTTCAACAGGATGAATATACTAAAAATATGCGGATTTTAGGGAAAAAAATTTTAGATATTAACGAAGCACGTGCAAGTCATGCAAAAAACGTAATCATTAAATTTTCTAAACCGCATGTTAATCCCTTATTATTGGATGATTTAAAAAAAATAATGATTAATTTTTGTCCAGGACCTTGTCCTACCTGCATTGCCTATTATCATCCTGAACTTAAAACACAAGTTTTTTTAAGTTTAGGTGACACGTGGAAAGTGAAACCTCATGATGATTTATTAAAAGCACTACGCGAAAGATTTGGTGAAGAATCTATCCGTATTCACTATTAAGTTGAGTATGAACCATATTCTTTTTGGTTAAGATGGGAAATCTTAATAACTTCCTGATAGTAACGGATAGAGGGTTGTTTTTTCAAAGCCGCTTAATGGGATTTAAATACGGAAGAGTGCACTAAGCTCAAATGAGCAAAACTGGCAGAAACACATGATATAGATTATCATCCCTTTTGATTTCATGTATTTCTGATAATTGGACGATGGTGAAAAACGGGAAAGTAATTGAAAACCAACGGTATGAACGGCAACGCGATAAATCGAGATTGATTCGTTTAAGTTCTTTTTTGCCCTTAAAAGGATGGTTTTTTAAATTTTCGTTGAGTGTACTTGTTGTATTAAGTTTCATTTTACTTTGGCAAAAATTATCGAATCCCAGTTGTTTTCCGATTAAAAACATTAAAATTAGCGGTGATTTAACGTATGTTAAACAACACCGTCTTCAACAAATTATTGTACCTTTTTTAGCGAGAGGGTTTTTTCGCTTAGATAGTCGGGGCTTGAAAGCGCAAATTTTACATGAGCCCTGGATAGCGAGCGTCACTTTAAAACGATTTTGGCCAAATACATTAACCGTCAATTTTGTAACGAAAAAACCCATCGCTTTTATTGGTAATGGCATATTGGATGATAAGGGTAACGTTTTTATTCCTGATAATGAAGCATTGAGCAGATTAGATTTGCCAGTTTTTGTAGCACCTTTAGGTCAGCAAAAGCTTTTATTGCAAATCTATAACACGATGAAACCTATGTTAGCAACGTTAAATTTAAAAATAAAAATGCTAAAACTTGCCAATCAACACTATTGGTATTTGAAATTAAGTAACGGATTATCCGTTTATTTAAGTCAAAATCAACCTTATAGCGAATTAGAACGGCTGGTTGATGTTTATTCTGATGTTATTGCAAGTAAAGTAACTATGGTAGATTATGTGGATCTTCGCTATGCCCACGGTATGGCCGTAAAATTTAAAAAATACATTTCTTAGTTTTTAGGGAAGTTATTGATTAATTTACGGACAGCCTGAGTACAATTTTCAGCTCAGAAAAATAACGTTGACGCCGTTTCTACCCTAATAATCAAAAAATCAAACGACGAAATTTGAAAATTTTAGAGAATTTAATTGAAGGTGAAATAATATGGCAAAGAAATCAGTGAAGCATTTGATTGTAGGATTAGATATTGGTACATCTAAAGTGAATGCCCTGGTGGGTGAAGTAAAACCGAATGGTATCGAAGTTATTGGTATGGGAATTTATCCTTCATTAGGATTAAAACGAGGGGTCGTCGTCAATATCGATGCAACGGTTGATTCAATTCAGCAAGCGGTGGGTGAAGCGGAATCAATGGCAGGATGTCCAGTGCGTAGTGTTTATACAGGTATCGCTGGAAATCATATTCGAAGTTTAAATTCTCATGGTATCGTGGCCATTCAAAACCAAGAAGTGACTCCTGTGGACGTTGAACGTGTGATTGATGCCGCCAAAGCGGTGGCTATTCCAGCTGATCAAAAAATATTACACATTTTACCGCAGGAATTTATTATTGATAGTCAAGAAGGTATTCGTGAGCCCATCGGTATGTCAGGTGTGCGGTTAGAAGCGAAAGTACATATGGTCACCGGTGCGGTTAGTGCAGCACAAAACATTATTAAGTGTATTCAGCGGTGTGGTTTAGAAGTTTCAGAAATAATTTTAGAACAATTGGCTTCGAGCCATTCGGTTTTAACTGAAGATGAGAAAGAGTTGGGTGTGTGTTTAATAGACATCGGAGGGGGCACAACCGATATTGCTATTTTTACTGAAGGGGCTATACGTTTTACCTCCGTTATTCCTATTGCAGGTGATCAGGTTACCAATGATATTGCCGTTGCATTAAGAACACCGACACAAAGTGCTGAGCAGATTAAAAAACAACATGCATGTGCATTACCCGAGTTGGCACATGCAGAAGAATTAGTTGAAATATCAGGTGTGGGCGATCGACCCGGACGGACACTGACGAAGCGTGCGCTCGCTGAAGTTGTGGGTCCACGTTATGAAGAACTTTTTCATTTAGTGAAAACAGAATTATGTCGTAGTGGGTTTGAAGAATTTCTTGCCGCAGGGGTTGTATTAACAGGGGGTGCTTCTAACGTAAAAGGCAGTGTCGAATTAGCGGAAAAAATTTTTAAGTTGCCTGTCAGAATAGGGCATCCACAACATATTACTGGAAATGATGAAATAACGACCAATGGTATGTATGCGACCAGTACCGGTTTATTATTATATGGTTATCAACAACAATGCGAGCAACGAAAGCCTAACGTTTTATTTGCGAGGAAAATAGCACGTATAAAAAATTGGTTATGTGAAAATTTTTAAATAAGATATTGAAATTTAGGAGTTAACGATGAGCAACGAATTTGATTCCTCCAATGCACCGATTCAAAACGCTGTTATAAAAGTGATTGGTGTGGGTGGCGGTGGCGGGAATGCACTTGAGCATATGTTGGCGCAGGATATTACTGGCGTTGAGTTTATTTGTGCGAACACGGACGCTCAAGCATTGAGAAATTCTTCAGCAGAATGTTTGTTACAATTAGGACAACAAATAACCAAAGGTTTAGGCGCCGGCGCAAATCCTGAAGTCGGTCGATTGGCCGCTGAAGCGGATCGCGAGCGTATTCGAGCGGCTTTAGAAGGTGCAAATATGGTTTTTATAACGGCAGGAATGGGTGGAGGAACAGGAACAGGCGCTGCACCCGTTGTCGCAGAAATCGCTAAACAAATGAAAATTTTAACCGTTGCGGTCGTGACTAAACCGTTTGAGATTGAAGGTAAAAAGCGTTTACGCTTAGCTGAAGAGGGAATTAAACAACTGAGTCAATATGTTGATTCATTGATTACGATTCCTAATAATAAATTAATGAGTGTTTTAGATAAAGATATTAGTTTTTTAGATGCATTTAAAGCGGTAAATGATGTATTATTCGGCGCTGTCAAAGGGATTGCTGCATTAATCACGCGTACGGGCTTAATTAATGTTGATTTTGCAGACGTTAAAACAGTGATGTCAGAAATGGGCATGGCCATGATGGGAACGGGTATAGGGACAGGTTCTGAACGTGCCCGCCAAGCTGCAGAGGCAGCGATTGGTAGTCCTCTATTAGAAGATATCGATTTAGCGGGCGCACGGGGTGTCCTCGTTAATATCACGGCAGGGCCGGATCTGTCTATGCGAGAGTTTGGTGAAGTGGGTGAAGTGATTAAAAAGTTTACTTCAGAAGAAGCCAATGTTGTTATTGGTACGGTCATCGATCCTGAAATGTGTGAAGAATTACGTGTAACGATAGTGATAACAGGTCTTCTCGGAAATTTTTCACAAGGAATACCCAAAGGAACAGGAGACTCAAATCTAGTCAGGGCCGCTGACGGTAGCTTAGACTATCATCAGTTAGAACGTCCTACTGTATTGCGTAAACAAGGTATCGTTTCGTCGACGCGATCAACCAGCGAGAATGCGTCCACTGATATTGAATATTTTGATATTCCGGCTTTTTTACGTCGACAAGAAGAGGTTTCTTAAGCGTGTCTAGAAAAAATAATTCAGTTCACGTTGTACGCGCGTTAAAACAGCGTACATTAAAAAATGTTATTAAAGCTGCAGGAATTACATTGCATAGTGGTGAAACAGCCATTTTAACATTGAGACCTGCACCGATTAACACAGGAATTATTTTTCGACGAATAGATTTTAATCCTATTGTTGAAGTGCAGGCTCGCGCTGAACATGTGGGAGAAACTACCTTACAAACGACATTATTAAAAAACGGGGTTAGGGTTGCGACCATAGAACATTTGATGTCTGCTATGGCGGGTTTGGGAATTGATAATGCCTATGTTGATATTACGGCATCTGAAATTCCTATTATGGATGGAAGCGCAGGTCCTTTTATTTTTTTGATTCAGTCAGCAGGAATAGAAGAACAAAGTGCTTCTAAACGTTTTATTCGAATTAAACAAGCGATTAAAGTGACAGAAGGGGATAAATGGGCTGCTTTTGAACCTTTTGATGGCTTTAAGGTTTCCTTTGAAATTGATTTTAATCACCCTCTTTTCCAAAATCGAAGTCAAAAAGCAAGTATTGATTTTTCGACAACGTCCTATATTAAAGAAGTGAGTCGCGCACGAACATTCGGTTTTATGGCAGATTATGAAAGATTACGTGCAGTACGACTTGCGTTGGGCGGAAGTCTTGATAATGCAGTGGTCGTCGATGAGTATAGAGTGTTGAATGAAGATGGATTGCGTTATGAGGATGAATTTGTACGCCATAAAATTCTGGATGCTGTGGGTGATCTGTATTTATTAGGCCATAGCCTTATCGGGGCATTTAACGGCTACAAATCAGGTCATGCACTGAATAATTTATTATTACGACGTCTACTGAGTAATGCCGATGCGTGGGAGTATGTTGAATTTAAAGATGAAATAAAAGCCCCGTTGGCGTACCGACGAGCGGTGCTTAATGCCTGTTAGAGAGATCAATAATATATAAAAAATTTTTACGCATTTTAAAATGATCCTAATAGCTTATCGAGTGCAACGTTGGCTAAATAATCGACACGATCATTTTCTGGATGGCCGCTATGTCCTTTTACCCATTCCCAACTGATTTGGTGGCGTTCGGCTTGTAAAGCAAGTTCTTTCCATAAATCAGAATTTTTAACAGGTTTTTTATTTGCCGTCAGCCAAGCACGTCGTTTCCATTGAGGTAACCATTCAGTGATGCCTTTTTGGACATATTTTGAATCGGTAGAAAGTATAATTCGACAGGGTTTTTTTACAGCGATTAAGGCTTGGATAGCGGCCATCAGCTCCATGCGATTATTGGTGGTTGAGGCTTCTGTACCGGAGAGGGTTTTTTCTTTCCCTTGAAATCGTAAGAGCGCTGCCCAGGCTCCAGGACCTGGATTTCCTCGACAGGCACCGTCTGTAAAAATTTCAATTTTTGGTATTTTAAGCATGATGTGGTCCTCGCGCATTTGGCGCTAAGAGTTTATTATTCAGTACGGGAGGGAATTGCCAAACCAAGCCGAGGCCATTAAGGCGTTTTACACGCTTCTCAGCAATGATCAAATAAATTCCTCCCATATAAGGAATAAGCCAAGGTGATAATCGTTCTAGCCAGGCTAGTTTTTTAAAGACCCATAAACCCGGTGGACTTGATAAAGGAGGACGAAACAAAAAGCTTTCAATATGCTGAATTTCTCCTCCCAAGTGGTGTATCCATTGGCACAGTGTTTGGATGGTATGAAAATGCTTGCCCAAAATAGGTTTTTTTTTAGTGATTGAAAATAAACGATATAACCCCCACAAACTCGTAGGATTGACGCCTAATAGAATGAGATGTCCATTGGGTATTAATACGCGCCAAGCCTCAGTCAGTATTGCTTGGGCAGTATTTTTTCTTACATCTAAGGTGTGAGGCATTAGAATGAGACTCACGCTATCATTGGCAAAAGGTAAGTGAGTATATTGGCTCTCTAAATAGGCGTAGTCTATTTTGTCAGTTAATTGCCTTGGTTCTGAAGAGATGACGATTTTATGAATGATGGGGCTCGCGGTTAAGCCCAATAATAAATGGGGCCCCAATAATAGTAAATGTTGGCCCCCATAATGCGTTATGAGGTGGGCTATGCGACGATTTTCTATCTCTAAATAATATTTTTCCAAAAGTGATTCCAGGTTTATAGAGGACGAGTCGTTTATTCAACGTTCTAAGTTATTTTATGGAGCGTATTATCGCATAGGTTGTGGTCTGCTAAGAAGATATTTAGCGAAGGCAGGTAAGACATTTTTTTCATAAAAAACAATGAAAAAAAGAAGAAGTTGAGAGAGTTAAAAACCCGTTAAAATGTAATTAAAACACTTACAATATTTAACTTTAATTGATCCCTTGTAAGCCTTTTATCTTGACCTGCCTAAAAGCCCCCCGTAAGATCTCCTTATGACTAATAAAACGATTAAAATTTATACATTACTACTTTCTGTGCTGATTGTTTTAGCAGTAGGTATTACAGCTTGTGTCCAATTTCCAGATTCTAAAGCAGCAGGAATGGGCCACGAAAATGGGACAGATGAGGGTGCCCATAAAGCCCAGCAGACTTTATTTTCGAAATCGATTGAAAATAGTAGTCATTTAGCACCTCGAAATGCTCAAGCGCTTTATGGTGCCTTAGATAAAGGGACACTTTGGGCGCCCATTCGAGCGCATTTACAATTATCTGCTCGTGAGGAGAATCAGCCTCAGGTCCAGAAGCAAATTCGCTGGTTGGCTAAAAATCCTGTCTATTTAAAAGAGGCGATAAACCAAGCAGCACCTTATATTTACTATGTCTATTCGCAGGTAAGACTTCGTAATTTACCGACAGAATTGGTTTTATTGCCTATTATTGAAAGTGGCTATAATCCAAATGCGACGAACACATCTTCAGGTGCGGCAGGTCTATGGCAGTTAATGACGAGTACGGCGCGAGGATATGGTGTTCATCAGGATAGAGGCTTTGATGGTCGTCGAGATATTTATAGCTCAACGAATGCGGCTTTAAATTATCTGACGTACTTAAAAAGCTTTTTTGGTGGAGACTGGTTATTAGCCATAGCGGCTTATGATACAGGTGAGGGGAACGTACAGAACGCAATCCGCCATAATGCAGAGCGCGATAAAAACACGCATTTCTGGGCATTACCATTGGCTTCAGAAACACGTTCTTATATTCCGCGACTATTGGCGTTAGCGGCCATTGTTAAAAATCCGGCTAAATATGGCGTGAGTTTACCTCCGGTGAGTGCTAAACCTTATTTAGCGCAAGTTGACGTAAATAGCATGAGTTTGACGCATGTGGCTAAATTAGCCGGTATGAGTGTTGCAGCGTTAAAGGAATTGAATCCGGGCGTGAAAAATGCTTCGGCTTCGATTAAACACTTAGCTTTACCGATTGATAGAGTCGCGTTGTATAAAATGGAATTAGCGGCTGCTTCAAAAGGTTCAAGTAAGAATAGTTCAATTCAACTTGTCAGTAATCAGCCTCAATCAGACGTAGCGACATTGGGAGATAAGAAGAAAGATAGGTCCGATTCACAGAAGATATATTTGGTAAAAACCGGCGATACATTGAGTGATATTGCGAAACAGTATCATGTATCGGTTAAGAAAATACAAGTTTGGAATAAGCTCGATAGCGACTTCCTTAAGCCTGGCGAAAAATTAAAAATTATGCGTTCATAGCAAAAATTTTAAAACGAAGAATAATCGTTCTTCGTTTTTTTTTATTTACATAGTGTTTAAGTTTTTTAAGTAATTGGTAAATAAATCTTTAATTTCTGGATGTTTTAAAGCGTGAGCAAAGGTTGCTTTTAGATAACCTAGTTTATTTCCGCAATCATATCGCGTCCCTTCAAACTCCCACGCATAGACCCTCTCGTCTTTTAACTGGCAAGCAATGGCATCTGTCAGTTGAATTTCATCATTTTTTCCACAAGAGATTTTAGAGAGATAAGAAAAGATAGTCGGTGTCAGGATGTAACGGCCGACGACTGCTAAATGAGAAGGGGCATTTTGGTAAGGAGGTTTTTCGATGATCGAATTAACCTCACTTAATGGACCTTCTTTCAGGTTATAACCAATGACACCGTATTGTTCACTCTCTTCAGGAGCAATAGCTTGGACTGCAATAATAGTATTTTGTTTTTCCTGATAGATAGCAAGCATCTGCTTTAAACAAGGCGTTTTCGAATCAATTAAATCGTCAGCAAGCAACACTGCAAAGGCATCATTATTAATAAGAGGACGCGCGCATAAAATAGCATGTCCTAAACCCAAGGTATCCGGTTGGCGTAAATACACACAGCTCACCCCTTCCGGTAAAATATTTTTTACGATAGCTAATAGTTCTTTTTTATTGGTTTTAGCGAGTTTGGTTTCGAGCTCATAATTGGAATCAAAATGATCTTCAATGGCTCGTTTACTGCTACTGGTTATAAAAATAAGTTCATTAATTCCCGCAGCAATCGCTTCTTCTACCGCATATTGAATGAGTGGCTTGTCAACGATAGGTAGCATTTCTTTAGGACTTGCTTTGGTAGCAGGTAAAAAGCGAGTTCCTAAACCGGCTACTGGAAAAAGTGCTTTGGTGATTTTTTTTATTTTTTTCATCTAATGCCCCCCACGCCCAATACTATAGTATTTAATTTTTAATTGTTTTAAATAATTGGGGTCATAAAGATTTCTGCCATCAAAGATAACCGGATCTTTTAGACGTTTTTTAATCAGTTCGAAGTTTGGATTAAAAAAGATGTCCCACTCGGTGACGATAACTAAGGCATCGGCCTCTATTAAGGCATCTTCTGCACTCGCGCTACAGCTAAAATGATCGTGTTTGGCATATAAACGCATGGCTTCAGTCATTGCGACGGGGTCATAAGCTTGAATTTTCATTCCTTGAGCCAAGGCCGCAGTGATAAAAACGGTGCTCGGGGCTTCACGCATATCATCCGTATTGGGCTTAAACGCCAAACCCCATAAGGCAATGGTTTTCCCGTGTAGATTATGTTGAAAATACTGAGATAGTTTATTAAATAAAAGTTTTTTTTGGTTATTATTAACGTGATGAACAGCATTTAACAAACGTGCATGGTAATCCACGGATTTTGCGGTGGCTTCTAAAGCAAGTACGTCTTTCGGAAAGCAAGAGCCACCGTAACCACATCCAGGATTGATAAAATGATAACCAATCCGTGGATCGGAACCAATACCAATACGAACCTGTTCTATATCGGCGTTTAAACGTTCTGCCAGTTGACTCATTTCATTGATAAAACTAATTTTAGTCGCTAAAAAAGCATTAGCCGCATATTTTGTCAATTCAGCTGAACGAATATCCATCGCAATTAAACGATCATTGTTACGATTAAAAGGCCTATAAAGATTTCTCAGGTGGAATTCAGCGTCTTTATTTTCCGTACCAACAATAATCCGATCCGATTGCATAAAATCATTTACTGCAGCGCCTTCACGTAAAAATTCAGGATTCGAAGCAACATAAAAAGGAATCTTGAGTCCACGTTGATTAAGCTGATTTTGAATGATTGCTTTTACTTTATGAGCAGTACCGACGGGTACGGTTGACTTATTGACAATTAATTTGGGTTCAACCAATAATTGACCAATGCATTCTGCAACCTTAAGTACGTGACTTAAATCAGCAGACCCATCCTCGTCTTGGGGCGTATTCACGGTAATAAACTGATAAAAACCATGTTGAATGCCATCTTCAGGATGAGTGCTAAAATGAAGACGCCCAGCACGTAAGTTTTTATCGAGTAAATTGGGTAGATTAGGCTCATGAATAGGGCATTCACCTTGTTGTAAACGCTTTATTTTTTCTTGATCAATATCAATACAAAGCACTTTATTTCCATGTTCAGCTAAACACGCTGCTGTGACCAAGCCGACATAACCTGCACCAAAAAGATTAATTCGCATTTATTTCAAAAGAAAACAAGAACAAGGCATTTTATGAGTTTACTCTAAAGAGTCGCACTACGCGTTTTACGAGCGATAGTGTAACGTAGAATGATGATCGCTTCAATTTTAATGAACCTTACGTTACACTTTAACATTTAAAGCGTTAAAACGTTTAGTGAGTCATTTTGATGCGGGTTTATTTAGATTTTTTACACCATATTCTTAAAAAAGGGCAACCTAAAATAGATAGAACGGGAACCGGCACATTGAGTACATTTGGCTATCAAATGCGTTTTGATTTAAATCGAGGTTTTCCCCTTCTGACAACAAAAAAAATACATTTAAAAAGTGTTATCCATGAGTTATTGTGGTTTTTACGGGGGGATACCAACATTCATTATTTGAATGCGCATCAAGTTAGCATTTGGGATGAATGGGCAGATTCGAAAGGAAACTTAGGACCCATTTACGGTAAACAATGGCGATCGTGGCCAACAACAAACGATCAAAGCATTGACCAGCTGAGCACGCTTATTCAGCAAATAAATGTCAACCCTGATTCACGACGACTCATTGTCAGCGCGTGGAATGTGGGTGAGCTGAAAAAAATGGCCTTACCGCCGTGTCATTTATTATTTCAATTTTATGTCGCGAACGATCAACTTTCTTGCCAGCTTTATCAACGCAGTGCAGATGCTTTTTTAGGAGTTCCCTTTAATATCGCTTCCTACGCACTATTAACACAGATGATCGCACAACAATGTCATTTAAAAGTGGGAGAATTTATTTGGACGGGGGGTGATTGTCATATTTATTGTAACCATCTTGAACAAGTGCATTGTCAACTTGCAAGGCAACCTTATTTAGCCCCTCAATTAAAGATTTTGCGCAAGCCAAAAACCCTATTTGATTATGTGTATGATGATTTTTTAGTAACCGATTATCACTATCATCCTGCCATTAAGGCCCCTGTAGCCGTTTGAAATCATAAAGAGCTCATTAAAAAATTAAGGTTGAAAAAAACCGGGGACCTGGGTTGTTTCAATCTGAAAATCAGCGGAATAGCCGGATAACGCTTCTGCCCTACTATTATTATTCACCCACATTTGGCACATTAACTTATTAAGCTTATCTGTTTCCGTCGACGTGCTTTCCGTTTTAAGCAACGCTGTTTTTGGTTTGACTCCTTTTATTGCTATTATTGGTCTGCTATTTGTAGCCCGCTTAGATTCAAACGTTTCGTTATTAACGATAGATTCAGCTTTCATTGCATGCAATATTCTTTCAAATCGCTCTGCTAATTCGACAACTCTATCATGTAAATAAGAGCGGTTAAATAGACCTCTCACGGCATTCAACGATTTTTCTTTAATTTTTTGCATGATAATCAGAACTGCAGAAAGCGTGGCGTCCGTATTTTCGTTGAAATCGCATTTAATCATTTGAAGACTTTTAGCCAGATCCAGGTAGAGTTCAGCACATTCCTTATTTCTTCTTTCTGCAAGATTTTGAAGTTTTACTATTTTTCTCCAGATTGTTAATATCCCATAGGCGATAGAAATTAAAAATGAAGGATGTTCTTTTTCTACCAAGAGGCTATTGTAATGATCTAAATGATTTTTAAGATCGTTGAATATGTGAATTAATCCCTTATAATTCGTGCCTTTTAGAGACTCTAAGGCCTGTGTTATTAAATGGGAGTCTTGTTTTATATGCTCAATAATACGTTTTCTGACGACCCCTTGACATTGAAATACGTTAACAAGAAACGATTCTTTTTCATTCTCTGAAAATTCAAATAGATTGACTTGTGCATTTAATAAATTCTGCAAGAGCTGGATATTTTGTGTTTTTAAGACTTTCTGGAGCAACACATAACCCACTGTTTGGTTTCGATGAGGAATGTATAATCGAATCAGAGAAGATTTGTCCATATGCACCGTTTGCCAAATATGATCAAAAACAAAATGACTGAGGCCTGTATTCTCCTGAAATACCCTAATTAAAAACGGCTCTTCCTCATGGCACGGAAACTCATACCAACGTGCACAGGCATTTAATAACGTTTTCATTGCTTCCCGATTGTGGGTTTCCAAGGCTTTTTTTAACAAAATATAACCCACCGTCCTTCTCGTTTCCAACATTTTATGAATGTCCAGTTGAATGAGTGCAGCAGCGTCATCATAAATAAGAGGATTATAGGGTTGATAAATAAATTGCAATGCGTTCATACGATGTTCAGATCCCGTGACTATCGGGTTTTTATCCCCTAATAAAAGAGCAAATCGCGTTTCTAATTGTTTTTCTTTTTCTAACGTTTTGTTCGGATCAGATTGAAGTTGTTTCAATGATTCCAACGTGCTGAGCGCTATTTTGAACAGTCGAGATTGTGACAAATGTGTTTCTTTGAAATGTTCTAAGTTCAATTTAGAGAGGCGTTGTTGAAGCGCTCGATAGGTTTTTAGTGTGTTTTCATCGACAGGTTCCAGTAATGTTATTTTAAGTTGAGGATTATTATCTAATAGATCCAGCAAAGCAGAATAAGCAAAAGGATCGGAAATACGGCCTAAAATTAATGATTTAAGCGTAGGATGTTGTTTCAAAACTTCACAAAAGGCCTGCCAGGCTGACGGATTTGCTTCGGTAATGTCAAGATGTAACGTGTCTAGTTTGGCATAAAGTAAAAAAGCAACTAGGTTTTCGATATACGCAGATAGCGAAAAAGGCTTTAGAATAAGTTTTTTTAAACACGTATTTTGGACTAATGTATTTAAGAATTGCTTATAAAAATGGTGCGTCGTCAACAGGTCAATCTGATGATTGGAATAAAAAAAAAGTTGATCCAGCTCAATGAAATCCCATAACTGAGTGAGCAAAGAGAGTAAGCTTTTTTCTAATGCCTCTAGTTGCCTTTTGGGACTGTTAACTCCCTTTTTTGGATATCTAACAGCGAAATTCAATGGCATATTTTTTAACGGATGACGAGAAGACAGGGGCGTTATTGAAAAATCTTCATGATTACCTTCCGAGCAATGTGCGATCGGTTGAATCACAGATTCTAAAGATCGTGAAAGCGGTTTTCTGAGAGAAAAATCTGGAACGACTTGAATTTTTTTTAAAATAATCTGTAAAGGAAATTTAAATGTGTTTGCTTTGAGAGAGGTAAGATTTTTTTTAATGTCACAAATATTATCCGAAAAAAGCGTATCGTTTTTTAATTCAAAAACACCCGTTTCAAGAAAGTTTTCCAATGCAAAGGTGAAAAACATAATAATTCCTTTTATTTTAATAATTTTTAATAAGTCTAACCGAATTTAATTCGTTTGAATAGATTAACGAGATTAATAGAAATTTTAACCGTTTAGATATATTCGACTTTGTCGATTGCTAAATTAACTAAACCGGAAGGTGTTTGAACTTCGACCAGATCACCTTCTTCTTTGCCAATAAGTGCACGTGCAATAGGCGAGGCGACCGATATTTTTGAATGTTTAATATCGGCTTCATCTTCACCGACGATTTGATAAGTGACCTGTTCATGCGTGTGCGTATTCATCAAATGGATGGTCGATCCAAAAATGACTTTTCCTAAGTTATTAAGTTTCGTAACATCAATAATTTGAGCACTTGCTAATTTATTTTCGATTTCAGTAATGCGACCTTCAATAAAACCTTGCATTTCTTTGGCAGCATGATACTCAGCATTTTCCTTCAGATCACCATGAGAACGGGCTTCTGCGATAGCCGCAATAACTTGTGGTCGTTTTAAGGTTTTTAGTTGGTGAAGTTCTTTCTTTAAGTATTGAGCACCACTGATAGTCATAGGAATTTTTTTCATGAGGTTTCTCTAATTACTGGGTAGCGTTCATCAGCATCTTATCTGAAGTTGATTTTTTGATCATACCTTTTTTAATTTAACTTTTCGAGCGTCAGTATTGCTTACTGAAAAACTTCTTTACATGTTCAAACCATATTTTTGCTTTTGGATAATGATTCCCATTTTTTAACGCATTCTCAAGCGCTATAACTAATTCCTTTTGTGCCTTCGTTAAATGAACCGGCGTTTCTACACTCACACGACAGAGTAAATCACCCGTTCCTCCCGGGCGACCTGGAACGCCTTTCCCACGTAAGCGTAATACTTTCCCACTTTGTGTTTCAGGGGGTATATGTAAATTGACGATACCGGTTAATGTGGGAATTTGTATATCGCCACCTAACAATGCTAAGGTTAAATGAATAGGAACATCGCAATATAAATTATTTCCTTCTCGTTTGAATAAAGGATGTGGTTTAAGATGAATTTGTACATAAAGATCACCTGCGGGGGCACCACGATGACCTGCTTCACCTTCACCTGCTAAACGAATCCGATTTCCTTCGTCTATTCCTGCAGGAATTTTCACCGCTAATGTTTTCGTTTCTTGAACATGGCCTTGGCCACGGCAATCTGGGCAAGGCGTTGTGATGATACGCCCTTCGCCATGGCACTCAGGGCACGTTTGTTGGATTGTTAAAAAACCTTGTTGTATGCGAACTTGTCCTTGACCCCCACACGTTTTACAAACAATAGGCTTCGTCCCTTTACGGGCACCTGAACCCTGGCAGCTTTTGCAGGTCACAAGACGTGGGATACGGATTTGTACGGTAGTCCCGTGAATGGCAGATTCTAAATCTAATTCGAGTGTATAGCGTAAATCAGCACCTCGTTGTGCACGCTGGCTTTGTTGGGGACCGCCACGATTACCAAAAATGTTACCGAAGACATCACCAATATCACCAAAAACATCATTAAAATTAAAGCCCTGTGCATTCCCACTCGTTCCTGTGGACTCTACACCCGCATGGCCAAATTGATCATAGGCAGCACGCTTTTTAGAATCGGATAAAACGTCATAGGCTTCACTGATCGCTTTAAATTTTTCCTCCGCTTCTTTTGCTTGTTGGGTTTCAGCAGCATGATGCTTATCAGGATGGTATTTCATAGCTAATTTACGGTAAGCTTTTTTTAGTTCACTGTCGGTTGCATGACGGGATACACCCAGTGTTTCATAATAATCAGTTTTTTTTGCCATAATAAGAACCAAAAATTGTACTGCTCAACGAAGGATTTTAAAGCGTTGATAGAATAGTTAGATTTGACCGCGTTACTCGTTAATAACGAGTAACGCGGAATTGGATACGGTTATCCTTTATTTTTATCGTTATCTTTTTTGTCCTTATCTTTCACTTCTTCAAATACGGCATCAACAACATCGTCTTTGTTGTCTTTAGCGCTCTCTGTTTGCTCGTGAGGAGCGTCGTCCGTTTGATTTGCGGTGGTGGTATCCTGGGCACTCGCATCGGGTTGTGCATGGAGACGGTCAGACATTTTGCTCGATGTTTCTGTAAGCGCTTTTAGTTTAGCTTCAATGTTTTCTTTGTCAGTGCCTTTCAACGCGTCTTTTAATTCCTCGATTGCTTTTTCTAATTGAGCTTTTTCATCGGCGTTAATTTTATCACCGGCATTGGTTAAAGCCTTACTAACGCCATCGATTAAACTGTCTGCTTCATTCCGTGTTTTAATAAGCTCGCGGAATTTGCGATCCTCATCCGCATGTATTTCAGCGTCCTTGACCATTTTTTGAATTTCTTCTTCAGATAAACCACTACCGGATTTGATAACAATCTTTTGTTCTTTCCCCGTTGTTTTATTTTTAGCAGATACGTTAATAATACCGTTTGCATCGATATCAAAGGTGACTTCGATCTGTGGTGTACCGCGTGGACCCGGCGGAATATCTGTCAAGTCAAAACGTCCCAAGGTTCTATTGTCTTTCGCTTGTTCTCTTTCACCTTGCAATACATGTATGGTTACTGCGGGCTGATTATCTTCTGCCGTTGAAAATACTTGGCTTTTCTTAGTAGGAATAGTGGTATTTCTTTCAATAAGCGGCGTCATGATTCCGCCTAAGGTTTCTATTCCTAATGAAAGCGGAGTCACATCGAGCAACAGTACATCTTTCACATCACCCGCTAATACACCACCTTGAATAGCAGCACCTATCGCGACGGCTTCATCAGGGTTGACATCATGGCGCGCTTCCTTACCGAAATAATTTTTAACAATTTCTTGTACTTTAGGCATGCGGGTTTGTCCACCCACTAAAATAATTTGTGATATCTCTTCAACAGAAAGTTTGGCATCTTTAATGGCTTTTTTGCAGGGTTCTATGCTTTGTTTGATAAGATCGTCAACAAGAGACTCCAGTTTAGCACGCGTTAATTTAATATGAAGATGTTTAGGGCCACTACTATCAGCGGTAATATAAGGGAGATTAATATCCGTTTCGTGGGTTGACGAAAGTTCTATCTTCGCTTTTTCAGCGGCTTCTTTGAGTCGTTGTAAAGCAAGTGGATCCTTGTGTAAGTCAATACCTTGGTCCTTTTTAAATTCATCGGCTAAATAATTAATAACGCGCAAATCAAAATCTTCACCACCGAGAAAAGTATCGCCATTCGTTGCGAGTACTTCGAATTGATGCTCGCCATCCACTTCGGCGATTTCAATAATGGAAATATCAAAAGTACCACCACCTAAATCATAAACGGCTATTTTGGCATCAGTCCCTTTTGCGCTTTTGTTTTTTTTATCTAATCCATAAGCGAGTGCTGCAGCGGTAGGCTCATTGATAATACGCTTAACCTCTAAACCCGCAATTCGGCCTGCATCTTTCGTTGCTTGACGTTGTGAATCATTAAAGTAAGCGGGCACGGTAATAATCGCATCTTTTACTTCATAGCCTAAATATTTCTCAGCGTCCCTTTTTAATTTCATTAAGATTTGCGCAGAAATTTCTTGGGGAGACAATTTTTTACCGTTGACTTCAACCCAAGCATCTCCGTTTTTTGCAGGAACGATCTTATAGGGAACCATCTTGATATCTTTTTGTACTTCAGCATCAGTAAATTTACGACCTATCAAGCGTTTTACGGCAAAAATAGTTTCAGCCGGCTTCGTGACGGATTGACGCTTAGCCACTTCACCTACTTTAATTTCATTATGATCAAAACTAACAATAGAGGGTGTAGTTTTCCGACCTTCTATGTTATCAATGACCTTTGCTTTGCCTCCTTCCATAATAGCCATGCAAGAGTTTGTCGTACCCAAATCGATGCCGATTATAGTGTTTTTTGGTTGTGCACTTGCCATAAATTTCTCCGCGATAAGTAACTCATTTTTTACTGGTATCAATTGAGTTGAAAATAATTGGTTGATTGAAAACTAGCAACTTCTCTTAAAATTGGGTTAAAAGTTCAATTTTCAAGGTATAAAATCAAGAAGTTTTTTCTTTTGATTTGGCGACCACGACAAGCGCAGGTCGAATGAGTCTACCATGCAATAAATAACCTTTCTGTAATACGCGTATAATGGTATTCGGCGTCATCTCATCATTTTCTTCTGCAAGCATGGCTTCATGAAAGTGAGCGTCAAAGGGCTGGCCAGCAGGCTCTATCGATTTAACACCGTTCTTTTCTAATAAGTGTTCTAGCTGTTTGAGTGTCAGTTGAATACCGGATAACGCGGCATCTTGTTCTTTCGTTTTCGCATGAAAAAGCGCTGTTTCTAAACTGTCTTTTATAGGCAATAATTCGTTAATAAATTTTTCTAATGAAAATTTATGGGCATTCTCAATGTCACGTTTAGCGCGGCGTTGAATATTATCCATTTCCGCCAACTGATATATTTTTTGTTCTTCGAGATGCGTTAATTGATTTTTCGTGTCATTGAGTTGCTTTTCCGCCTCTTGTAATTGAAATTTTAGTGCTTTATAGGAAGGATGTTTTAATAGTTTTTCTTCCTCCTTCGGCGTCGATTTTTTCTTTTCTGAGGAAATTTCCTCTTCTTTTGGGGTTGAACGAGAGGAGTCTTGTTTTGCTGTAGTGCTCAACTTTTCCCAAGTCGTTTTTTTAGAAGTGTCTTTTTCAGTCATTTCTGACGGCTCCCATTGTTAAAAGTTAATGATCTACACATGTAGAAAATAGAGATATACCCATAAATTATGGAGATTTCAATGTTGGGATTCAAGAGTGAGATCGAAATTGACGCTAAAATTTAACTAAAAAATGAATCAAGACTACTATATAAAGATACCCTGAGTTGACGCGATAAAAAGTTTCGACCAGGATATTGTCGATTTTTTCATGAGCTCAAAACTATGCGTAAAATTTTTACAACTATTGGTTTGATTGGTCGGCAAGGGATGAAAGACGTGAGTGATACACTCAGAGTCATCGTGGACTATTTGCAATCTCATCATTATGAAGTCTTAATAGAAGACGACATTGCATATTGTTTTAAAAATCGTCGATTGTTTTCAAGCACACGGGATCAGTTAGCGCAAAAGGTTGATTTGCTGATTGTGGTGGGTGGTGATGGAAGTCTTATCAACGCGGCTCATAGTGCTGTAAAACATAATACGCCCGTATTAGGTGTCAATCGCGGCCGCCTTGGTTTTCTTACGGATATTCATCCACAGGATTTAGAAAATAAAATAGGGGAGGTATTAACCGGAAATTATCAGGAGGAGAAACGGTTTTTACTGAGTGCAACGATTGCGATGCCATTAGAGAAGGTGCAACAAGCGAGTGGCATTGCCTTAAATGAAGTGGTATTGATGCCGGGCAATGTCGCACGAATGATTGAATTTTCCATCAGGATTGACGATCAATTTGTTTGTGTTCAACAAGCAGATGGCTTGATTGTTGCAACGCCAACCGGATCAACCGCTTATGCGTTATCAGGTGGAGGTCCGATTTTGTATCCACAACTGGAGGCTATTGTTTTAGTTCCTATGTTTCCGCACACCTTAAGTGCAAGGCCCATTGTTGTTTCATCAAAAAGTCATATTGTCATTCATATCGATACACACAGTACCGCAGCGCCCGGGTTAAGTTGCGATGGTCAAGAACGTCTATCCGTTCCTGTCGGTGCTAACATTAGTATTCAAAAACATACAAAACCACTTCGATTAATTCATCCCTTGGATTATAATTACTTTGAAACGTTACGAAGTAAATTACACTGGCATAAATACAATCCAACGAAATAAAATTTATTATTGATGTATGTGACAGTGTCAATTCTCAAAATTTACAAACAAAAGAAATTGGTTTTGGATTAAAAAGAGCGAACGACTAGATTTTGAAATAGGCTAGGCTAACGATTGATTGAATAAAAGGCTTAGAGGAATTTAAAGAATGCGTGGACAATATATTATTGGTAATTGGAAGATGAATGGATGTAAAACGTCGGTCACTTCATTACTCAATGCACTTAGAGATGTTGAAAAAAAAGAGCAGTCCAATGTGACGATGGTCGTTTGCCCTCCTTACATTTTCCTTGATAAAACTCAAAAAATGCTTGAAAAAAGCCCCTTGCAATGGGGAGGGCAAAATATGGCTGCTGAGCCAGAAGGACCCTATACTGGTGAAATATCAGGCTTGATGCTCTATGAATTTGGTTGTCGATATGTATTGCTCGGTCATTCAGAACGTCGCCAGCATTATGCTGAAACCAATGATCAAATCGCAAAGAAATTTAATTTAGCGGTAAACTCGGGACTGACGCCCATTCTTTGTGTGGGTGAAACATTAGCTGAACGTCAAGCGAATCAAACACAAGTCGTATTACAAACGCAATTAGAAAAAATCATCGCGCATGCGAGTCCTTTATTACCACAGGCTATCATTGCTTACGAGCCTGTTTGGGCGATTGGTACGGGCGTATCTGCTGAGCCTGAGCAAGCGCAGGAAATACATCAATTTTTACGGGATCAAATTAGAATGGTGGATTCGGACCTTGCGCAAATATTACCTATACTGTATGGTGGCAGTGTTAAAATCAGCAATGCTAACGCATTGTTTCAGATGCCTGATATCGATGGCGGTTTGATTGGTGGTGCGTCGTTAGATGCTTCGGAATTTTTATCCATTTATGAAATCATGACCTCCATTGAACGTCATAACAGTTAAATTTTAGTGCCCATAAGTTGTTTTATGTTACAGCAGTTTTTAGTTTTAATGCATGTTATTATTTCCTTAGCGTTAATTGCTTTGGTCTTGATACAACAAGATAAGGGGGCTGAGTTAGGCGCAACGTTTGGAAGCGCGGCTTCGCAGACCGTTTTTGGTAGTCAGGGTTCGAGTTCTTTTTTACTAAAATTAACGGGGTTATTCGCTTTATTATTTTTTATGACCAGCTTAAGTTTAGGTTATCTTGCAGGACATCGCGCAAAACAGGATCCTATCCAAAATTTAGTGAACAGAGGGCACGCTTCGTCGTTCGCTCAACAGAGTGAACCACCGCGCCTTGAACATGAACCACCTTATCCGCACCCTTCCGATTAATCGTTTTTCGTTGCCGAAGTGGTGAAATGGTAGACACGCCGTCTTGAGGGGGCGGTAGCGAAAGCTGTGCCGGTTCGAGTCCGGCCTTCGGCACCATGAACCAATGTTGTGTGTGTTTATTGCGAGAAAATTTTTATGAATGCCAGTTATTTTTTGTTCTTGGGTAACTCCGATGAATGGTGGGATGAAATCAACCATTTATTTCCATTCCATAGATAAGTAAATGTATAGCGTGCATGAAGTTTTTTCTTACCTTTTAATGTAAAGGTGTATAAACCGCTATCAATGGCTTTATTACAGCCTATTTTTATCGTTCGCGAATCAATTTTTCCAATAGGGTGTTGGCTTAAGAACGTTTTAAAGTATTCAATGCGTTCAATACTCGTGACCCGTGGTTTGCTTGAGAGTGTGGCCAACAAGATCGCGTTATCAGTATAGTTTTTATCCACTTTAAGTGGGTTTCTCGTTTTAAGTGATGTATTCCAGCGATCAAATAACGCAGCTATCGTTTGCTTGTTCGTTTTAACACACGCCATATGGTTCGTACTCATCGCCAAAGTAGAAGCACTAAAGCAACTGAGCAAAAAACTGGCAATAATCATTTTTCGATACATTAAGAATATCCTTATAAAAATTTATGAATTTAATTTCAATACGCTCTCAGTAACTCATTAATAGCTACGTTAGCACGGATGCGACTATCAATTTGTTTGATAATAACAGCGCAATTTAATTGGCACTTTCCTGTTTTGGAGGGAAGGCTTCCTGCGAGAACGACTGAACCTGCAGGAACTTGACCATAAGTAATTTCATCTGTCGTACGGTTATAAATAGGTGTACTGCGTCCAATAAACACACCCATCCCAATCACACTATTTTCTTTAACAATGACACCCTCTACAATTTCTGAGCGTGCTCCAATAAAACAATGATCTTCAATAATGGTGGGTTTCGCTTGTAAAGGCTCGAGTACACCACCAATTCCAACGCCACCCGATACATGAACATTTTTTCCAATTTGTGCGCAGGAGCCTACGGTTGCCCACGTATCGATCAGGCTTCCTTCATCGACATAAGCACCTATATTGACAAAGGATGGCATAAGGATAGTATTTTTAGCAATATAAGCGCCTTGTCGAACAGAAGCATTGGGTACGATACGTAAACCTTGTTCTTCAAATTGCTTTTTAGTGTAATGTGAAAATTTTAATGGAATTTTATCAAAGTAATGGGTATATCCCGCATCGATGTGTGCATTTTTGCTTAATCGAAAAAATAATAAAATCGCTTCTTTTACCCAGGTATGAACGAACCATTGATTGTGTTTTTTCTCAGCGACACGCAACTTACCTTGATTAAGTAATTCAATTACTTCTAAAACAGCCGATTGATGTGCAGGATGAATGGTTTCTGCATCCATTTTATTGATATTTTTATACGTTGTTTCGACGATCGTTTTTAAAGATTCCATAAACGCGGTTATATTCCAATTTGAATGATCAATCAAAGTATACGTGACTACCAAAAAAAGCAAGAAATAGGGATGAATATCAATGGGTTATCCGATTTTTTATTATTCAAATAATAGTTTGTTCTTCCTTGCGTTTTGTGAATACGTCGTATCCATTTGAGGTAACCAGCAAGGTGTGTTCCCATTGTGCGGATAAACTATGATCTTTGGTAACCACCGTCCAATGGTCAGGCATCAGCTTAACAAAACGCTTACCAGCATTGATCATAGGTTCAATGGTGAATGTCATACCAGGAACGAGTTGGACTCCTGTTCCTGCCTGACCATAATGGAGTACTTGCAGATCTTCGTGAAATATTCGACCAATCCCATGGCCACAATATTCACGTACGACCGAAAAGCCTTCTGATTCCGCAAAATGTTGTATGCACGCGCCAATATCACCGAGATGAATACCGGGTTTGACTAATTGTATGGCTTTATATAAACATTCTTGAGTGACCCTGGATAAACGTTGCGCTAATATCGAAGGTTTTCCAACAAAAAACATTTTACTGGTATCCCCGTGGTAACCATCTTTAATAACCGTCACGTCAATATTAAGCATATCTCCCGTTTTTAACACCCGATCGCTGGGAATCCCATGGCACACTTGATGATTGATAGACGTACAAATTGATTTAGGAAAACCGCGGTAATTTAAAGGCGCAGGAATGGCGTGTTGTTCATTGACAATGTAATCGTGACAGATTTTGTTTAGCTGATTGGTGGTAACGCCTGCTTTTACATGCGGTTCAATCATTTCCAAAACTTCTGCAGCCAATCGACCTGCAGCCTTCATTTTTTCAATTTCTAATGCTGTTTTTATAATAATCGATGACATAATACGTTTTTAATTGAAGCTCATAAATTAATGGATTTGACCATGACAATATTTATATTTTTTTCCAGACTGACAAGGGCACGGATCATTACGCCCTATTTTATTAAAATGACGCTGTGTAGTCTGTGGAAAGGTTGTTTCAGCGGTTTCAGCGTTATTTGGGGTATATAACGGGTGGTGCTGAAAATCAAGAAGTTGTGGAATTTGTTGACGTCGCTGTTCTTCTAAACGCATCGCATCTTCAGGGGTGCTCATTTGCAGACAACTGAGCAAGCTTGTGACTTGATATTTTAACTGATCTAAAAGTTCAGAAAATAATATAAACGATTCACGTTTGTATTCTTGTTTTGGATTTTTTTGTGCATAACCACGAAGATGAATCCCCTGGCGTAAATGATCCATAGCGGCGAGATGTTCTTTCCACAACGTATCAAGGGTTTGTAGCATTAATGTTTTTTCAACTTGACGGAGCGTCGCCGAACCAAACAGATTTTCTTTTTCAACATAGGCATTTTGAGCCGCTTGGGTTATTTTTTCACGAAGATTTTCTTCCAGAAAATGAGGGTCTTTTAACCAAGTATCAATGGGTAAATCCAGACAAAAGTCTTGCTTTAACTGATTTTTTAAACCAGGAATATCCCATTCTTCTTCTAGGCTTTGAGGAGGGACATGTTGTTCAATAACACGGTAAATAACATCAGCCCAAAGGTTATGAATGACCGGTGAAATATCCTCAGTCGCTAATAATTCGTGACGTTGTTCATAAATCACTTTACGTTGTTCATTAGCGACGTTGTCAAATTCTAATAATTGTTTGCGTACATCAAAGTTACGTCCTTCAACTTTACGTTGTGCATTTTCTATCGCGCGCGTGATCCAGCGATGTTCTATCGCTTCACCGGGCTGCATTCCAATTTTTTGCATAATCATCGCAACACGATCCGAGGCAAATATTCGCATGAGATTATCGTGTAGTGACAAATAAAAACGTGAAGAACCCGGATCACCTTGCCGACCAGAACGTCCTCTCAATTGATTGTCAATCCGACGTGATTCATGACGCTCACTACCAATAATATGCAAACCGCCGGCTGCAATGACCTCATCATGTCTTTTTTGCCAGTTGCGTTTATGTCGTTCGATTTCTTTTGCAGACGTATTACGCGGCAACGCAGCAAGTTCAGCTTTTAAATTGCCTCCTAAAACAATATCCGTTCCACGACCCGCCATATTCGTTGCAATGGTCACTGTCCCGGGCCGACCTGCTTCGGCAATAATTTGAGCTTCTTTTTCGTGAAATTTGGCATTAAGGACTTGATGGGGAATGTTTTCTCGCTGTAATAACCGTGATAAATATTCTGATGTCTCAATGGATGCTGTGCCGACTAATATAGGTTGTTGTCGTGCACGACAGGCTTTAATATCATCAATGATGGCATTAAATTTTTCATCTTTGGTGAGATAAATTTGATCCGCTAAATCAAGCCGTGAAATGGGCAAATGGGTCGGAATAACAACGACTTCTAAATTATAAATTTGTTGAAATTCATAGGCTTCCGTATCGGCGGTGCCTGTCATTCCTGCCAATTTATGATAGAGGCGAAAGTAATTTTGGAACGTAATAGACGCTAAGGTTTGATTTTCATTTTGGATGTGCGTCTTTTCTTTTGCTTCGACCGCTTGATGTAAACCATCGGACCAACGTCGACCGGACATTAAACGCCCTGTATGCTCATCGACAATAACAACTTGATTATTTTGCACGATATAATCAACATCACGATGAAATAAATAATGTGCGCGAAGCGCTGCATACACATGATGCATTAATCCAATCGTTGTGAGATGATAGAGATTCTCACCCGGCTTTAATAAACCTTGTTTGACTAACAGTTCTTCTACTTTCTGGTGTCCTTCTTCCGTTAAATAAGCGTGTTTGGTTTTTTCGTCGAGATAAAAATCGCCAGGACCCTCTTCTTCTTTTCTCAAAACGAGCTGAGGAATAATGTGATCGATTTTAATATAAAGTTCAGAACTTTCTTCACTTGCACCAGAAATAATTAACGGCGTGCGTGCTTCATCAATTAAAATGGAATCGACTTCATCCACAATGGCAAAATTTAAAAGACGTTGTGACTTCTCTGCCAATGAAAAAGCCATGTTATCACGCAAATAATCAAAGCCAAATTCGTTATTGGTCCCATACGTAATATCCGCCGCATACGCGGCTTGGCGTTCTGGTAGAGGAAGATCCGATACGATGACCCCCGTACTTAAGCCTAAAAAGGAATAAACAGGCCTCATCCATTCTGCATCGCGTTGTGCTAAATAATCATTGACAGTAACGATGTGGACACCTAAACCACTGAGCGCGTTCAAATAAGCAGGAAGGGTTGCGACTAACGTTTTACCTTCACCTGTGCGCATTTCAGCAATTTTTCCACGGTGCAAAACCATGCCACCAATTAATTGCACATCGAAATGGCGTAAACCTAATACACGAACACTGACTTCACGTACCACCGCAAAGGCTTCTATAAGAAGCTCATCTAAAGAACAACCATCGTTTAAACGGGCTTTGAATTCGGCGGTTTTGGCTTGCAGTTGTGTGTCAGACAAACGTTGCATGCGGGGTTCTAACTGATTAATCGCCGCTACATTTTTTTCGAATTGTTTTAATAATCGTTGATTACGACTGGGAACCCATTTACTTAAAAGCTTAGAAATCATAACGTTAAAAAAATCTCAATGCGCTTTACTCACGTTTTGGACGAAAGCTTAGAATGTGCTCACTGTACTAAAAAGTAAGGGATAGCGCTAGTCGTTGTTTAATTAAAGACATCAGCGCTGTCGTTTCTAATTCAGCTTGAGCAAGCAATACAGAGGGATCGCCATGTTCAATAAATTCATCAGGGAGCCCTAATATCAATAAGTCACAAAAAATACCCTGCTGATGTAAAAACTCACTGACTGCCGATCCGGCCCCACCTACCTTAACATTTTCTTCTAAGGTGACCAATAAGCGATGCGTTTTTGCTAAACGGGATAGCATTTTTTCGTCTAAAGGTTTAACGAAGCGCATATTGATGACTGTCGCATCCAACTGATCCCCGATGTGAAGTGCAGGATGGAGCAGGGAGCCAAAGGCGAGTAATGCGATCGTTTGGCCTTTTCGACAGATTTCAGCTTGACCGAGAGGTAATAACGACATTTCTTGCTGAATCGTAGCCCCTACACCCACCCCGCGTGGATAACGTACTGCACAAGGTGTTGAAAGGTGAAAGCCGGTATAAAGCATTTGTCTTAATTCGTTTTCATTACTAGGGGTCATCAGGGTCATGTGAGGAATACAGCGTAAATACGATAGGTCAAAACAACCCTGATGCGTAGCGCCGTCACCACCAACAATTCCAGCACGGTCTAAAGCAAACAATACGGGTAGATTTTGTAACGCGACGTCATGTATTAATTGATCATAAGCGCGTTGCAGAAAGGTCGAGTAAATAGCAACAACAGGTTTTAGACCGGCGCAAGCGAGCCCCGCTGCCAAAGTAACCGCATGTTGTTCAGCAATGCCAACGTCAAAGTAACGGTCGGGGTAACGTTCGGAAAATTCGACGAGATCGGAGCCTTCACGCATGGCCGGTGTAATGGCAATTAAGCGTTCATCGATAGCCGCCATATCACAAATCCATCGCCCAAAAATGTTGGCATACGTTTTTGGTTTTATCGGATTCGTTTTTGTTGAATTGCATGTTAAAAAATGTGGATTAACGGCATGATAAGCGATTGGATTTTCTTCGGCTGGCTTATACCCACGACCTTTGGTCGTGATGACATGAACGAACTGTGGTCCTTGGAGTTGACGTAAATTTTTAAACGTATTCAGTAATAAAGGTAAATCATGTCCGTCAAGGGGGCCAATATAATTAAAACCAAGCTCCTCAAACAAAGTACCGGGTACGAACATCCCTTTAACATGTTCTTCAGTGCGCTTAGCCAGCTTACGAATGCGAGGAATGGATTCCAAAATTTTTTTACTACCTGCTCTAACGCTTGAATAAAGTTTACTGGATAATATGCGGGCAAAATAATTAGATAAAGCACCTACATTGTTAGAGATGGACATGTCGTTATCATTGAGTACGACGAGTAGATCGGCATGAATATCGCCCGCATGATTTAACGCTTCAAAAGCCATACCCGCAGTTAATGCACCATCTCCAATGACCGCAATGGCTTTTTGTTTCGTATTGTTTTTTTTTGCTGCGATACTAAAACCTAATGCAGCACTGATAGACGTGCTTGAATGACCCACACCAAAACTATCAAATAGACTTTCATTTCGGGAGGGAAAAGGCGCTAAACCATGTGTTTTTCGAATGCTATCTAATTGGTCGCGACGACCAGTCAGTATCTTATGCGCGTAAGCCTGATGACCCACATCCCAAATAATAGCATCATGAGGCGTGTTAAACACATAATGCAATGCAAGAGTAAGTTCTACGGTACCTAAGTTCGCTGCAAAATGGCCACCACATTGATTCAGTGTTTGAATAAGAAATGTTCTTAATTCAGCGGCTAATTGAGGCAGTTGCGCGGGTGCGAGTTCACGCAACTGCTGGGGAGAATTAATCCGGACTAATAAAGAACATCGGCTATTATTGAGGTCCATGTCATTTATAAACAAAAATGATGCTTAATTATGATTCGAATTAAGAAGTGCTTGTGTCTGATTCTGTAATTGTGCACGTTCATTACTGTTAAGTTCAAGGACTAGAACCGACATAGTAGCGAGTAAACGTTCTAATGTCATCCGTGTATGATAGCTTTCGGCTAGATTTTCAGCGAGTAGCTCAGTTTGTTCGCGTTGTAAGGTCGCAGGATTTTCCTTGATTAAGTTTTCATACCAATTTTTATCAAGAATTCTACGTGTAGCCATAAAATTTTCTAGTTTTAATGGGCTGACTGGCGCATGGGTTTGACGCATTAATGTCATGAGCACCGGCTGAAGTGCAGGATCAACGTTGCGAGGACAGATGGGTTGACGTTCGGTATATAATTGATAAAAATTACTGAGCGCTATACTTTGTGTGGTTAAATAGCGACGTAGCGTAGCAAGATACTCTTTAACCGGTTTTTCACTGAGTTTAATTTTTAAATTAGTTTGTTTATCTCCCTCTAAATGAGCAGCCCATTGATTAAAATTAATGGTGTTTACAGGTGTTAACGTATTGGTTAAGGCATGAATAACATTTTTAGCAACGGTTTCTTCAGTAGGATTGTAGCTGATAGGTTGTAATAAACTATTAATGTCGATTGAGCCTAAAGGATTTTGTTCCACATTCGGATTAGATTGTTGGTAAGGCTCCCAGGTAAGTACTACTTTATTATTGATATTATCCATTAAGTCAGCCGATTGTTTTAATAATTGCTGTGTCAAAGGACTCACCAAAGGTGAGCTTGGATGGAGCAAATAAGCCGCTTGAGCAGTGTTAATGACAATCGTTAAGGCATCATCCGCGGGTGCCAGGTTCATTAATTTTTTTGAGATCGCCTCGCTACCATAACCCGCTACTAACTTTTTTATGCTCAGGGCCGTGAGATTAAGTGGTGGAATGGGATCTATATCGGCATAGCAAGGTAAAGCGAATAAAAAGGGTAACGTTAGAAAAATACGGATGAAATGGATTTTAATTTTTTTTATTTTTGATGGGTACATCATAACATCCTCATGGCGTTTGAGAGTAAATTTTTTAGTCATTGGCATTCGATGACGGGTTGTTTGCAGGGGCGACTTGCGGTAAAAAAATATTTGGAGGACTCGGAACGGTATTTTTTGAAGACGGTAAAGGTCCAGGGACAGGGATATTGGCATAAGGGTTCATTTTGACATTTTTTTCCCAAATAGTCGGTGTGCTTTTTGCCCACGGATTAGGCTGAAGCCAAGGGTTTTTGTTGGGGTGCGTTGCAGAAGCAGAAATATTTTCTGCTGGCGTAAAGGCTTTATCGGTATTGGGGTGATTTGAATGCGGTATTGGTTTTTTTGAAGAGGACTGAGAGGGTGTTTGCGCTTCGTTGAGGGGGAGGCTATCAGACTCTGTGGATTTTAAAGTATTTAGAATGGCTTGTGAAGCACGCATTTCAGATTGTTTAATTTCATTATGATAATCGTGTAGCGGATCGTTTGAAATTTCAAAATACGTAGCGTGTGCCCCATTTTCAAAAAACATAAAGAGAAAAATAGAGAGCGTAAACAATATTTTTTTTAACATGTCATTCACCCTCCAGAGCTTTTAAAACCAAGTTCAACCGATCTTCTGAAAAAACACGAGCCAATAAGCGCAAACGCTCAAAGCTAATATTTCTACGGAGAAATAAACCCGCTTCATCCTCTGGGCTTTGACTGACTTCTTCCGCGTGCATCAATAATTTTGCGGCAGATCCGGGGTGTGACGTGTCGAGCGCTTGAAGTAATCGTAAGGTACGCGACATACCAAGATGATTGCCTAAACGAATAAAGAGCGCTTGCTTGGCTAGTTTATCGAGATCAATTTTATCGATAGTATCCAGTTCTTTAGCGAAGGTTACAAGGCTTGCTTCAAGTGCAGCATCACCATTTTTGGTCCACGTTTCAACGCTTTCCATGAAGCAAAGAACGCGATAAATCAAAGGATCTTGATAGTGTTTCCAATAAAGGTGCGAACCTTTGTGAGAAAGATCAGGCATAATATATAACTTACTTTATTTTAATATTCTTTCCTATTCTGTATAAAACGCTACAAGGCTTAATTATCCAACTTAATGCGCATTAAATCAAATTGAATGTCTTGCAAATTAAAAATGGACGAATTAACCTCGAAGGTTATTGTTGGGAGCTAAAATTTGCAAGTTGATTGAGGCCAAGATAGTATAGACAATTAAACCCAACGCGGGGTGATATGAGTTTTTTTGGTCGTATAAAAAAAATAATGAAACCGGCAGTTGATGTTCCAAAATGGATAGACTATCCGCGATGGGTTAAAAGAAATCGGTTTTTTTTCAGGTTTATTAAAAAGTCCTTTATTCCTCATCACGCTAAAATGCAGGAATCCTTTGAGGAAGCGCTGTTACGACTTAAATTGACTCCTGCTGATTTAGTTCAACGCACTAAAGTATTTACGCGCTTATTGTGGATATGGATTTTCCTTTTTTTAGTAACCATTTTTTATAGTATTTATCTTTTCTCTATTCATGCTTATCGAGGGTTTTATCCTTGTCTTGGTATAAGCCTCATTATTTTAACCCAAGTTTTCCGCTATCATTTTTGGCTCTTTCAAATTAAACAGCGGCGTTTAGGTTGTTGCTTTCGTGACTGGTTAAACGGTCAATTTTTTACGAGGAACAAAAAATAATGAAAAAGTTTTTATTGGCTGGTTTTTTTTGTTTATTCCCATCCCTCGTGTTGTCCGATACGTTAAGCTTAGCACCCGCGTCGGCTGATTTATCAATGACTTATTTAGCCACCATTTTTGGGGTTGTAGATGGGGTATTACATGGAACAGGAAGTCAAATTTTAGGTAGTATGTTCGGTGCGTTTAATTCGATCATATTAGTCATGGCATCTACGGTATTAAGTTATGTTTTATTTGTATCGATCTTAAATACATCACATGAAGGGGAGTTCCTCGGCAGAAAATGGTCATCAATTTGGGTTCCACTCAGAACCGTCGGTGGTATCGGCTTATTGTTACCCAAAGCGACGGGTTATTCTTTTATTCAAGTGCTTGTCATGTGGGTTGTGGTTCAAGGTGTAGGTGCTGCAGACGAGGTTTGGAACGTTGCGTTAAACTATATGAATCGCAATGGCACCATTGTTGAACCTATCCAATCGCTAGCCCCTGATCACAATTTAGGAGAGGGGGATAATACCTTTCTCATCAATAGAGCTGGAAATATTTTAAAATCGGAAGCCTGTATGCTTTCTGTTCAAAATGCGCTAACCCGAGAAATCGCACAAAATGCGGGAGAGAAGGTGTACGTTCCTAATTTTATGAGCTCCTTATCGGTAACAGGAAAGAGCCCTGGCGGCGCTAACACAGGGTTACCTATCGATTACTCAAAAGATATTGGGGGTTTTATTACGTTCCCTGGAAAAAAAGGCTTAGTCAATACACCTTATGCTAAATATATAGGGATATGCGGAAATGCTTCATGGAATTTTATTGGGAAGGATGATCACAATCAGGTTGATAATCCAGCGCAATTAACAGCGAATGATAGTGCGAGTATTGCAGCAAGGCAAATGACATTAGATTTAGGTGGCCTTGCGAAATCGATTGCCAATAAATTAGTCCCCCCTAACTCCACGACTCCTATATTACCTATTCAATTAACAGTAGACCCTAGTCTTTTTAGCCCAAACAGTTTAGTGGATGCAGGGGATGATTATTTTGCGATTGTAAAACCTGCATTACGATCCTTGAATGATGATGCGAGCCAGCAATACAAAAAATTTATTACCAAAGCGAAAGAAGCTGGATGGATACTCGCCGGCAGCTATTATTATAATATGGCACGGTTAGAGCAAAGTATAAAAGAAAATACAGGCTTATTAGCCATTAAAGATAAATTGAATACGTCGTTTTTCCCAAACTATGATAAAGGAAGTTTCAATGATATCAGCAATGAAAATGTTAAAATTAATTTAAAAAATAATTTACCGATGAACAACGGCGTTATTGATCGTTATGTCGATGCTGAAATGGCACTGGCAGGGTCAAATAATAACCCAGGTCCTGAAGCGAATCCCACTTTTCCAGAAAATAAAGGAGAAATCCCCGCTGTTGGCAAGCTTGTTAATGGGCTGATGAATATCATCTTTCCACAAGTGTATGATTTCGAAAAAACACTCTCCGATAATATTAATAAACAACATAAGGACCCTATTTTTGCGCTAGTTTCTGTAGGAAATGGCTTAGTGGCTATGGTCGAAAAAGTATGGATAGGGATCCTCGGCGCAGCAGTTGCGTTAGGTGGAATTAGTGGCGTCGTTTCATTTTTCTTTCCAGGACCTGCCATTGTAGCCGGTTTAGTCGCTTCGGTCATTATATCGGTATTTATGCCATTAATTACGATTTGGATGATTATCAATTTAATTCTCGGTTCATTATTATCTTATTATGTCCCCCTTATCCCCTTTTTCTTATTTACGTTCGGTGCAATTACATGGTTTGCAGTTGTTTTAGAGGCTGTTTTAGCAGCACCCCTCGTGGCATTAGGCATAACGCATCCTGAAGGGCATGACTTTTTAGGGAAAGCTGAACAATCTATCATGTTACTTGCAAGTGTTTTTTTGCGTCCTATGTTAATGGTGTTTGGTTTGATTTTCGGTATTATTTTATCTTATGTTGCTTTATCCGTATTTAATCGTGGTTTTGCGATAGCAGTGCAGTTTTTAACAGAATATAACGGCGATTTATTGAGTATTATCTATCAATTAGCGATGATGGCGATTTATACAGCAGCGATATTAGCTATCGTTAATCGATCGTTTGCAATGATTTATGAAGTGCCTAATAAAGTGCTACGATGGATTGGTGGCCCACAAGAAAGTGGTCATGAAGAATCGATGTTGCAAAGTATTCGTGGTCAGCACGATCGAGATATAGGCCATATTGCGCAGCAAGCGCCTACTGCTCAAACGTTTAATGATGCGATAACAACCGGACAACAAGCAAGTAAAGCGATGTTGCCAGGAAATCAAACGTCTGCCACCACAGAAGGGGGTGATGAAGGTGGTACACCTCCTCCAGGCGGTGGTGGTGGCGCTTCAGGAGGCGGCGGAAGTAGCAGCGCAGCGCGTACCGCGGCTGAGACAGCGGCGTTATAAGTGACATTTTTTCTATAACCCCCCATAAAAAAAGGTTCTGTGATGAATGATGAAAAGCCCGATTTTGGTCTGGAAGCGTTATTTTCACAACTTTCGAAAATGACCTCCTATACGGAGGTCAATCGACAAGCTTACTTATATTTATTGTTATTGTGGAATTATTTTGAAGTTTCTTTCTCTGAAACAGAAAATAATACATCTAAAACTGAAAAACCAAACATTATCCACATGGATCATGCTTATTCAATCGTTGACTATGGGACGTGTCTGAAAGTATCTGCAGGAAGACATTACGGGTGCACATCGACAGGCCGATTACTGACCACCGTGAAAGAGATGATTAAATTGTTAAGTCATCGAGGCGCTAAACAACTACACTGCGAAGGGTTAATCGCCGCGAAACGTTTTGCTTGGTTAGAATGTGAAAAATACAAAATTAAGATTATAAATTTTATTCCGGACAAGCAAACATTAATACTTCGTAGCCGTTTGCCTCATCTAGATAGTTTTCGTCCTCAATTTTAACCGAAAAACCTATAATCGAAGTTCCATTGATGAATTTTCTGACGTTTGCTCTTCTTCGGAGTCATAGCCAGCATCGGATTGATAATCTTCTTTAGAGGAATCCATTTTTTTTATCGCGTTATACTCTTTTTTAAAATTTTCTTTAAGTGCTTGATTCGCCTTATGTAAACGTGTAGTTTGCAGTAAGTTTAACGAAAGTTTTTCCTTAATAACCGTCGATTTACCGTGGTTATCACATTGCTTGAGTGTATAATTTATTTTATTCGGATCGATTGCAATGCCGTCTTGTTTAATGATTGCTTCAAAGGCTGTGACCATTCTTTCAATGTCATTATTACAGATTATAGCGAGAAGATAGAATGTGAGTAAGGCAAGGAGAGCAACAGCAGGACTTCGACATTGAAATCCAATTTCTCCGATTTGTCTCGTGATTCCATTTCTATCAGGAACAGTCACGATAATATGAAATGTTTCGTCTGCTTTTTGATTTGCCAATTTATACAGTAATCTTTCTTTAAGATTCGGAATGTCGATTTTCCAACCGTGAGTTGGTTCAGGTGCAACACCTATCGAGAGTTTATCAAGATCGATTTCATTCACTGCAAAGCTTGTAGCAGAATTTTTTGAGCGAAGTTTTTTTTCCTCATTTCGGATATGCAATTTAAGCGCAGCTAATTTAGACCAGATTAAATTTATTTTTCTTACGTTATTATTATATTTTTTGCTTATTATATTCCAGTAATCACTAAAAGCCGCGCTTAATTCTTTTTCGTCAGCAGGGTTATTAAACACCTGATTTTGAATTCTTAATGTGTCGATTAATGTCGGGTAAACGTCCTGTTTAATGCGCTCAAGTTTCGATTTTAATTTGTTTTGAGCCGAATTTTCAGTTTCTGTAGGATCAAAATTGGTTTGAATTTCAGTTTCAGCAGCGGATAAAATCGTTTTATACACCTGTTGAAGCTTTTCATGGGATTCTTTCAGAATAGTGCTCAATACATTCTGGGTTAATTCTGATTTATAAAGAGCTTTTCCCTCCATAGAAAGATTATCTTCCAATTTCCCCCCAAACATTTTAAAAAACTCTGCTTCATCAAACTGAGGTAAATCATTTTGTAATGAATGACAAAGTTTTGTAGTTATTATTTCAAAGTTTTTTAAGTGAAGATCAAATAGTGACATAAACGGTTCCCTTAACGAAATCTAGAAACAGAAGGAATATGGACAGGCTGACATAGTTGTTTATTGATAGTATCAAGTTCATGTGATTGTAGTTTTAATTTATTTTTAATTTCAGTTTTTAGCAACTCTATTTCTGAAGGTTTTATGTCGAGTTCTGAATTAAAATCGCAGATTAACAGCGGATCGGTCGTATGACGTAATTCATTATAGGCGGCTGTAAAAAGCTGTAATTTTTTTTCCATGTCCGCTGAACATTGACCGACCTGGATGGTACAAATGGATCCGTTTTTGAAACTATTAACGGCATGAATCATTTGCGAAAAACTAATTTCGTTGACGTAGTTTGTTTGATAACCCATATAATCCTTAATCATAGTGCTCATATTTTTCCACGATTGATATGTTTCATAGAACAATGACTTATCATCGGTCCGTGTAACCGACCAGGTGCATTTTTCTTTATTCGATAACGTTTGCTCAAAAGTAAGCTTTTGATTAACTTCAAGTGCATTTTGTTTATAAAAAACATTGCTTTTAACAGAAAAAAAAGAAGTTGGAGAAATAGAGGGATTGACATCAGTGACCACACAACAATGATGTGGAATATAGACCGCTCCTGGGGCGGTTGAGCTTATTGCTGTCTCATGTCCTAATACGACATCGGCTTCTTTCATTTTTTTCATATTTTCAAGCTTTGCGATTCGGGTATACAGTGAATGATTCAGAGATTCTAATTTTTTTCTGAAAGAAAAAAGCCATTGAATATCAATTTTCCACTGGTCTCTTTTTTGTTGAATTTCTTGAAGGTTATAAAATTTAGATAATGTATTTAAGGTTTTTTCTACCTGCGTCAAAATATTTTTTTTGTCAAAAGGGAAAAGAGTAGCGTTGCTCGCAAGAATTTCACAAGTAATGGTTTCAGCGAGATTTTTATTTAAATAAGCCCATTTATTATTTCTTAATTGACCATTTATTTTTTCGAGTAAGATTTTAATTTGATCCGAATCAACAGACATCAACGTAGCCGATAGTGCGTTATTTAAATGAGTTTTAAATCGATCGCTATCCTCTTCCTCAACTAAATGAGGGTAGATTAAAAGCTTAGATTCAATTTCAGATAATAGTTCATGCCGTTTAGTAAGAAGCTTATTTTGAAACGTATGTAGCTTGTCTAATTCGGTTTTTAATGCGTTGACCGATTGATACGTAATGGCTTCATCGGTTAAGGGGGTTAAAGAAAATTGCTTTTTAAATTGTTGATCGAGTTTTTTTTGTTGTTTAGCATCCAGTATAAGTTTAATCGGTTGATTTGTGATGAGTCGTAATTTTTTTTCTAACCAACGGGTAGCATCACAATGGTCAATGTCGTTGTCTTGGGGAAGCGTTTTATGCAATGTTTCTAAAGCTTTCTTACGAAGCATTAAACGTAATGCTTGAAAGATTTCTTGATCAAATTGATGATTGGCCTGAGAACAAAAATAAGGATACTTTAATTGAAGTTCGGTAATAAATTCTGCAGGAGAATCGGTATATTGTAATTCTATAGGGAACGTTGATTTTTCGGTGTCCGTTAAAATCAAATCCATTGAACCTTCCGGTAGCGTATGAAATGATGAAAGACGATGAATATTAATTTTTTTAAAAATGGGATCTAAACGAAGATTAGGGAGATAATGTTCAAACTGTTGATCAATATTTTCTCGAAGTTGTTCCTGTAACCTTTGTTTACTCGCTTCCAAAAGATTTAGAGGAGCCGAATTATTTTTTATTAAACGCAGTATACTATTTTTTGCAGAAGTTTCTTCTAATAGTTGATTTACAGCTTCTTGACTCGCTTGAGCGATTCCATTGATTGGTTGATTTGGATCTAAGCGTAAACCGTGATCAGAAGCTTTATGGTTTAAAAGGTTTTCAGCAATTTTAATAAAATTAACCCGTTCATTGCGTTGTAACATTTTTATGCAACAATCAATTAAAATTTTCTGACTCACATCGACGATGTACGGTTTATAATCTTTGTTGTCCGATTCTAATGAATCAAAAATATAAGGCGCGAGTTGTTCTGCTTTATTTAAATGAGCGAACGATCTTAAATTATTGTTATTTATTTTTTCTATAATGAGGCAAAAAAGATGAGGGTTGTTAGAAAGTTCGAGTGTTAATTGGTTCGCACGATACGCAGCTTTTTCTTGAAGTTCAGCATCAAAATCAATACGCATATCGCTATTAATCAGAAATGAACGTTTAGCAAACTCGGTTGCTTTTTTTACAAATGCTTGAGTCAACGCGTTAACCATGGTCGAGTGATTGTCTTGTTTAAACGTGTCGGTTAGTTGTTCGGTGAGCGTGATGAGATTTCGAGTATTATTTTTATTTTCTTCTAATGCGGGACTCAATAAGCTATTCACAATGAATGGATCGGTTAAAATCTTTGTTGTCGCCGGATTAGAATCGTGCAAATTATTTATTTCAGGCCATAGGGTGGTTAGTTGAGCGTTTGAATGATCGTTATTGAGTAATGTCGTAGTCGTATTTTTAGCTAATCGTTGACGCTTTTCTTTTTCGCTATTTAAATCGAGTAAACAGTCTAATAAAGGTTTATTTTTATCTGAATAAAACGTTGTCAGTGTTGTATTGTATTCGACAGTAAAACGTTGCAATAATTCTGTTTCAAGCTTTTTTTGAATCTCATGAAGAGAGTTTTCTGTTGTCGGTTGGTTTTGCGCGGGTGAAGAAGATTCTTGATCTGTTGGGACTTCTGCTTTTAGTGGACTGGACGGCCTTTCGCGATTTTCGGTTGCCTGCGAAAGGGGGTGAGACGATAGGAACAAATGAGGTGTACTGTTGTATCGTTTTTTTGTATTGTAAGAGGCATTTGGATCCATTAACGCGCCCAATTCTTTTTGAAAGCGATAACAAGGAGAATCAATTGAAGATCTTGTTCCGCGAGAAGGATTATGATTCAAATTAATCAAATCGGAAGAATTATATCCCGATGACGCAGAAAAATTTTCTGAACTGGAGCTATTTTTTTGTATAGGATTTAAAAGAGGACCTGAACATAAAAGTTCCGAAGTAGAATCACTTAGTCCAAGATTTGTACCATGCATAACTTGCACTCCATGTGTTGTTGTGTTGGATGGAACTTGATTAAATGTTTTCATATCAAGTTCGTTTTGAATTTGTTTTAATTCAGATTTTTTTTCAAGCTTTAGATTATCATAATCAACATTTAATTGACTATAGTCTTTTTGACTACGAGCAAGTTTATTTTTTAAATGATCTATTTCATGATTCCTTTCAATTAATTTTTTTTCCTTATCGGCAGCTGAGTGAGTGAGTGTTCCAACTTTTTTTGTGAGCGTAATGAGTTGATTTTTATGAGTTGACTCAGATTCTTTTAGCCTATTGCGTCATTTCGCAATTGATTTATCAACGCATTTAAATTTTCATTTTTTTGAATTGTATTTTCGAATCTTTGTTGTAATTTCAGAAAATCCTCACGTTGATGGGCGGTTTGTTTTAATTGTTCATCCTTTTAAGTTTCTAATTGTTTAATTTGAGTGTGAAATGTTTCACAACGTTGATTTAAATCATCATTTTCTTTTAATAGTTCAGAAGAAGTTTTTAACTTTAATTTTTGTAATGCAATTGAAACACGAGAACGAACATTATTGACAGATAATTCATTTTTAAGTGTTCTATTTTCACTTTCTAAACAATCCCTTTGTGTGCGCAGTTGATTATTTTCCCTATCAATCCAATGGCAAGCATTTTCTAAAAAAGAAATCTGTTCTTCTAATTCTGTCATTTTATCTTTTAAATGTGTTGTATTTTTATCTACATTATTTAATGTCATTGTCTGATTTAATCATTTCTTTTTCAGAATTTTTGTCAAGTGTTTTTTTGTTTTTTGGGAATTTGGAGAAGAAAGTGATGTTTTTTGTTTACGAGAGGTATCGTTTAAAAATTTATGTTTCTTTTCAATGGATTCTTTAACCGAAACGCGTTGATTTTTAAAAGGCATTTTTTTTATTCCTTGTTTTTTCTTTGTTAATCGTAACAAATATTTTTATTTATTTTATTTTACAGATTAAAACTTAAGGAAGTCTTAAGGTTTTCTTAATGAAAGAAACCATTTGTTTTTACAAAAATAAATGGGTTTGCGATGACGTGAAAAATTATATCCGTTTTATAATTTATTTATTTCACGTTAAATTATAAAATTGAGCAATGATTTTCCAGGCTTGTTCCGCTGTTTCAACGTAACGAAAAAATTTTAAATCGTTTACGTCAATCATTCCCTCACTCACTAAAAAATTAAAATTAATTAATTTGGACCAATATTTTTTACCGAATAACAATAAGGGAATGGGCTTAATTTTTTTGGTTTGTAATAGGGTTAATGCTTCAAAAAGTTCATCGAGGGTACCGTAACCGCCTGGAAAACAGACTAAGGCTCTGGCACGAATGAGGAAATGCATTTTACGGATAGCAAAATAATGGAATTGGAAACATAAATCCGGCGAAATATAAGGATTAGGACTTTGTTCATGTGGTAAAACGATGTTTAAACCAATGCTTTTTGCGTTGACATCTTGGGCTCCTCGATTAGCGGCTTCCATAATGCCAGGTCCACCACCTGTGACAATCACGAAATGACGGCGTTTATTTTTTTGACACCGTTCAGAGATAATTTGACTAAAACGTTGTGATTCTTGATAATATTTCCCTTTTTCGAGTTGATTTTTAAGTCTCTTTTCTTCTTTTTTGGCAGAGAGATTCGTTGGATTTTGTTTTAACGTGTGTTGTATCTTTTTTAATTGTTGCTTCGTTATTTCAGGATCGATAACACGAGCACTACCAAACACAACAATCGTGGATTCTATCTTTAACTTTTGTTGGGAAAGTTCAGGCTTTAGTAATTCCAATTGTAAACGCACAGAACGTAATGATTTGTGGAGTAAGAAGTCATGATCTAAAAAAGCCAGCTCATAAGCAGGCCAGGCTACTTTTTGATGGTCCCGACGTTTTTTGAGTTCATTTTTTGCAGAGGAAAAGGGTTTCGAGTTGACACTATCCATGCATGAACCTTGAAAGGAAAATGATAAGTATATCAGTGCCCTCTGAGTGTGGCTAATTCATTATTCATTGAAGCTGATTTTGTTGATTTCTTTAGAACAACCGACTGACGGATAGAATACGATAAACGTTCATATTTTACGCGTGTGCTTTAATGAACAATTTAGGGTTTGAAAACGTTCAATGAATGCTCGTGTAGAACTGTCCAAAGGGGTCATTAAGGAGGTATCCGTGTTGTTCAACTGTTGATAAATTGTTTTATTTAATTGTTTTCCATACTCAACGCCCCATTGATCAAAGGGATTAATCTGCCAGATAACACTTTGTACAAAAACTTTATGTTCATAAAGTGCGATTAATAATCCTAAACTAAAGGGGTTAAGTTCATTCAATGCCAAGATAGTATTGGCATGATTTCCAGGGAGGCATTGATAACCGTTATCACTCACGTAACCTTCCATAAATACTTTGCTTTGGCTAAGTACACTGGAAATAACCTGTCGATGATCGTTAATATTCATTGAGGGGTCACGTAATGTACAAATGAAATCAGCTGAAAAATGGGCTGTACCTTGGTGAAAGAGTTGATAAAAAGTATGTTGCGCATTTAATCCATGCGCACCGAAAATAATAGGACACGTTGCATAGTCGATTGGTTTTCCATGAATAGAAATTGATTTTCCGTTGCTTTCCATTTCTAATTGTTGCAAATAAGCCGGTAAATAGTGTAGCCGAGTATCGTAAGGGAGTATGGCATGTGCTGACGTTTGAAAAAAATTGACTTGCCATACGCCTAATAAACCGAGTATGACGGGTAGGTTGGTTCGCCAAGGTTGATTGAGGAAATGTTGATCCATCGTATAAGCACCCTGAAGCAGCGTGCGAAAATTGGACATACCTACGGCTAAAGCAATCGGTAAACCGACTGCAGACCATAAAGAATAACGGCCACCCACCCAATTCCAAAGTGGAAATATATGCGCGGGGTCGATGCCAAACGCAATCGCTTTTTCGATGTGGTGAGTGACGGCTAAAAAATGCCGTTTGGTGGATTGTGCACCGTATTTTTCCTGAAAGTGTTTGAATAATTGTGTGGCACTGGAGAGGGTCTCGTGCGTCCTAAACGATTTGCTGGTAATAATAAACAAACTGGTTTCTAAATTTATTTTTTTTATTAAATACGATAATGAATCATCAATGGGGGAAATAAAATGAAGATTGATCGAATTTTCTTTCCAGGTTTTTTTTAAGGCATGCACGACCATGCGGGGGCCTAAATCGGAGCCTCCTATGCCTAAATGAATAATATCAGTTATTTTTTTTCCACTCCATCCACGCCATCGATGTTGATGTATTGCGTCTACAAACTGTTGCATTTTATCGAGATTGGTATGAATTTTAACTAAAATATCTTCTCCGTTAATCAGGAGCCCCTTTTTATGGGGGTTACGTAATGCAGTATGGAGCGCAGGAAGATGCTGTGTCGTATTCACACAAGCGCCTTGAAATAAATCGTTAATTTTCTGTTTTAAATGGAGTCTATCCGCTAATTGAATTAATAAAGTCAATGTTTTTTCAAGTATTGGGTTTTTTGAATAATCAACAGTTAAGGGTTTTTCCGTTAAACTAAAGGTTTTAGCCCGAAACGGATCATTTAAAAATAATTCGGTCAGTGGTATTTTTTTTAGGTCTGAAGCATGTTGTTTTAAATTTTTCCATTCATCCGAATGAGTAAAGCGAGAGGGTGCGCCATTCATAGTGTTCTTCCCCGTTTTCTAGGGCCTCTCGTTTCTCGAGACGTTAAGGTCGCGGCATGTATTAATTTTTTTCGAGTCATCTCATCCGCGTCTAAAAAACGTATCCACCAGGTTGCAATCTCAGAATCGACTTCTTTAATTTCAGTACGTAACAATAAAAAATCAAAAGCAGCACGAAAACGCGGGTGATGTATTAAACGGTGTAACATAAAAGGTTGTCGTTTTAACAATCGATGTTGTAAATCCCAAATTTCTCGAATGACAGTGCTATATCGACGTGAGAGTGTAATCATTTTTTGCTGTTTATTCAGTGCATAGTTAACAGCCTGTTGATGAGCGACAAAACGAGGATTCTGTTGGGCAATGAGCTGTTGTGTTTTTACTTTTACGGTAGGCCATAAAAATACGGCAAATAAAAAAGCAGGTGACACTGTTTTTTTTTCCCGGATGCGTCTATCGGTATTTTTGCAAATAAGTGTTAAAAGTTTGTCGGTATCATCATTGCTTTCTCGTTCAGGAAGCGGAAATAATTCCTGGAGTAAGTGATAGTGTTGAAGCAATTGGTAGTTTTTTTCAGCTTGGCCATGATGAAAAAGTTTAAGGACTTCATCAAATAAACGAGCAGGCGATACATAACGAAGAAGGGGGGCAAGCTGGGGTATCGGTTCTGCGGTTGCTTTATCTAATTGAAAATTTAATTTTCCAGCAAAACGAATAGCGCGTAATAATCGAACGGGGTCTTCTTGATAGCGCAATCGCGGTTCACCAATGATGCGAACAATTTTATTGTGGATATCTGCAAGCCCCCCGCAATAATCGACCAACGAAAAATCAGCAATATTGTAGTATAAAGCGTTTAATGTAAAATCTCGGCGCCATGCATCTTCTTCGATAGTTCCATAAACGTTATCCCGTAATAACATCCCATGCGTTGCAATTTTACGGTGCTTAAACGATTTTTTTTTGCTTCGTGCTCGAAACGTACTGACCTCTATAATTTCTTTGCCAAAACGGATATGCGCGAGTCGAAAACGTCTGCCAATTAATAGGCAATTTCTAAAAAGTTTTTTAATGGCTTCCGGGCTTGCATTTGTAGCAATGTCAAAATCCTTAGGTTTTTGCTTGAGTAAAATATCACGTAAGCACCCTCCTACTAAATACGCACTGTATTTATGTTGACGGAGACGATATAAAACCTTGAGCGCATTATAGCTAATATCTTTGCGAGAAATAGTATGTTCAGCCCGGGAAATAATTTGAGGGGGTGAATGCGCTATTTTCTTTGAAAATAGCCGATGAAAAAAATGCTTAATAATGATGGTTTTCCTCTAAAATAGGTTTATGCTAGCATAATGCAAAGTTTTTGGTACCCCAGAAAACACGAATAGCCGATAGAAGGCTGGTTTTGCACAGATTATCTATCCTGATCGATACGAAAAGAAAGGCGAATCATAAACTTTGGGGGAGTATTCAATTAACTGTGTCAACGCTAAACTAAATCAACAATTTTAGGAGTTGACATGAAACAAGCCATACTCAGTAAAGAATTTGAAGCTGAAGCGATAGCACGGCTAAAATCAGGAGAATCGTTAACAGGAAAAGATGGAATATTAACGCCGTTAATAAAACAAATTATCGAAGCATCGTTAGAGGGGGAAATAGACGCTCATTTATCAGAATCTAAAGCAACGGATATCTCAAATCGACGCAATGGAAAAACCAGTAAGTTATTAAAAACGGGGACAGAAAGTTTTGAGCTAGAAACACCCCGAGACCGTTTAGGAACGTTTGAACCACAAATGGTTAAGAAACGTCAAACGGTTTTAAACGAGTCCTTAGATAACAAAATACTGTCATTGTATGCACTTGGGATGAGCTATGAGGCGATCCAAGAACATCTGGCGGATATGTATGGTCTTGAGGTTTCAGCCGCTAAAATTAGCTTGATAAGCGATAAATTAATGCCGGTTATAACGGAATGGCGAAATAGACCGTTAGAATCTGTGTATCCCATCGTATTTCTCGATGCCATGCATTTTAAGGTGCGTATTGAAGGAAAAGTCAGTAGTCGTGCTTTTTATTCGGTTTTGGGTGTTAACAATCAGGGTCGTAAAGAAATTTTAGGGCTGTATCTTTCTGAAAATGAAGGTTCTCGTTTCTGGCTACACGTTTTAAATGATTTGTGCGCTCGCGGAGTTGAGGATATTCTCATTGCTAGCATTGACGGATTAAAGGGTTTTCCTGAAGCCATTGCTGAGGTTTTCCCCCAGACAGAAATTTAGCTTTGTGTGATTCATCAAATCCGTAACTCATTAAAGTACGTGACCAGCAAAGATCAAAAATCCTTTATGGCTGATTTAAAATTGGTTTATCGTGCGAGCTCCAAGGATTTAGCCGAGCATCGCCTATTGGAGCTTGATGAAAAATGGGGTAAAAAATACCCTGCTGTGATTAAGTCTTGGCAAACTCAATGGGAGCGTTTGTCTCAGTATTTTAAGTACCCAGAAGAGCTACGACGTATTGTTTACACAACGAATATAGTGGAGGGGTTTCATCGGCAAGTGCGTAAATATACCAAAAATAAAGGCGCTTTTACTAGTGAAAATGCCTTACTTAAATTAATTTACTGTGCCTGTCAAAAAATACTAGAAAAGTGGTACCAGCCCCTGCATAATTGGGCCTTAATTGCCTCTCAACTACAGATATTTTTTGATGGCAGATTAAATTTACAGTTACGATAAAATTATTAATGACACAGTTTTGTGAACACTCTCAACTTTGGTGATTAATGTGACGTTTTATAAACTAATAGGATTAATAAGTCTTCCTTGTGAAGAATCGTTTCTTTATTGGGGTTAATTTTTCTGGCCTTTTGACGTTCCATGCCGAGTACTATTCCATCAATGTGTGTTTTTTTCAGGGCTTCAGCAATACTAAGTCCTACAAAAGGGTGATTTTTGTCGAGTAAAAAGGTTTTTAACTCAAGCTGGTTGAATAATTCTAATTCTTCATGATAGGTTGTTATTTTTAACAATTGACTAAACGTATCGATTTGTTCATCACTCCCTAAAATAAATAATTTATCATAAAGTCTAATTTTCTCATGATGGGTGGGGCTTAGGATAATTTTAGGACCCCGATAAAGCGCAATAACATGGATACCAAATTGTTGGAAAAGCTTTAATTCTTGTAACGTTTTATTAATAAAATAATAATTATTTTGGATATCTGTCCCTTTTAAATTAATCCCCCACGCATTTAATTCATCTTTAAACGTTTCGTGAATGCTGGGTGTTTTGATGTTGGCTAGAAATCTTTTTTCAAGCCAAGGATAAAATTTTTGCAAAGGTTTATGTAATAAACTAAATAACGCGAGTGCAACAATCAGTAATACTAAAATAATGGACCACGTATGAAAGTAAGTAATGGCTAACGTCGTAAGAACAGTTAACGTAAATGTCCACCCTAAGACAATAATCGGTTTAATGGCCGTATGTCGTCGATGAGGAAAGGCGCGATAAGCAAAGATCATTCCCCAAATAAAAGGGGATGCGAATAAGAAAGCAATTAAGCAACTTAATGTGTTGACCCAATAGGTATTACTAATCCATTGGTTTATTTTTGGAAATATCCATTTTTCGCTTAAGCTAAAAATGATAGCGACCATGACGCTATTAATCAGTAAACGCGTAATATATTGACTATACATAACCCGTTTTTTCTTTAGCCTTAAATAACGATGGATAAGTATTGCGTAATGATTTAAAAATGCGCTTGTGCGCGGAGGGAGATTTTTTTCTAAAAATTGACTGAAAGTTGCTGAAGATAAAATGAGATAGGGTGTTGTAAAGGTCGTCACGGCCGAAACGGCAATAATAATGGGGAAAAGGGCTGGGCGTGTGACCTGAAGGGTTAGACCCAGCCCTGCGATAATAAAAGAAAACTCGCCAATTTGAGCCATACTAAAACCTGAACGTACAGCAGTTGTTAAGCTTTGTCCTGCGACTAAGGCGCCGGTTGCAGTTGCAAAAATTTTAGCAACAATAGTCAGGATAGAAATGAATAGGACAACTCCACTATTTTGAATGATGATACTTGGATCGATGAGCATACCGACAGAAATAAAAAATACAGCCGCAAAGATATCACGGATAGGACGCATATATTGTTCAATAAACTGAATCAAATCAGTTTCAGCTAAAATAGACCCCATAATGAATGCGCCTAAAGCAGTCGAGTAACCAAAATAAGCAGCAATACAAACCAGTATTAAGCATAAAGCGACAGATACAATGGTTAAGGTTTCTTGATTGGCAATATTGACTAACTTTCGGATTAACGTTGGAATTAAAAAATAACCAATCAAAAACCAACTCCCGACAACAATAAAAAGTTTGATAGCGGAATCTGCAAGTGTGGTAGAAATAACGGCATGGGTCCCCACCACAATGGAAAGACCTGCCAGTAATAAAATAGCTAATAGATCCTCCACAATTAATACACCGAATATCAGCTCAGCAAAATGTTTACTCTTTAAGCCCAATTCTTCCATGGCTTTAATAATGATGGTGGTTGATGAGATAGAAAGTGCAGCCCCTAAAAATATACAGTCATAAATAGGCCAGCCTAAAAATTTGCCTAATAAAAAGCCGATCAATAAAACAATCACGACTTCAAAAATTCCAGTAATGATAGCCGGTGTCCCGACCCGTTTCAGTTTGTGAAAACTGAAGTCTAAACCCAGTGAAAACATCAAGAAAATAACGCCTAATTCGGAGAGCGTACGTAAACTGGGCACATCGGCGACTAAATCATAAGGAGGAATGTGAGGACCGACGATCATTCCGGATAATAAATAACCTAATACGACCGGTTGTCTTATTTTTTGGAATAAGAGCGTGACGAGGCTCGCTACACCTAATATAACAGCAAGATCTTTAATAAGGGGAGCAAGAGGTTGCATAAATCTATTGTTAGTCGGCTTTTCAGATATATCAAGTTTAAGTGGATTTAGATATGATAAGCATTCAAAAATAAAATGAATAATAAAGAGGTAGAAATAAATTGAGCGGTTCACTTTCCTTAATTGGTTATGCATCAGGCGTTGCTGCGAATGATGAAGGGTGTGCCAACGGCCCCATACAGCTAAAAAAACAGGGTTTAGCGCAACAATTATCTGAGCAGAACATTCCCAGTCATTGGCAAGCGATGCTTATTCCAGGTGATCCTACCCACACGAAGTTGCAACGTATACGACAACTGAATATCGAATTATCCACGTTAACGTTTCGTTGTGTTCAACAGAATAAACGGTTTGCTGTATTAGGGGGGGACCATTCTTGTGCAATAGGAACGTGGAGTGGAGTCGCTGCCGCATTAGCAGAACAATCCAACAGTAAATGGGGAATGATCTGGATCGATGCACACATGGATAGTCATACCTTTGAAACAACGCCAACTGGAAATGTTCATGGGATGTCGCTGGCCGTTTTACTAGGTCATGGCGATAAATTGCTCACTCACATCGCAATGCCTCGCCCTAAGCTCTGTCCGAAACATTTAGTTTTAATAGGTATTCGTAGTTTTGAAACAGGAGAGCAAAAGTTATTAGAGCGTTTAGGGGTACGTATTTATGATATGCACTGTATTGAAAAAAAAGGATTAAAGACTGTTTTCACAGAAGCCTTAGCGTATATGAAAGAAAATAATTTAAAAGTGGGAGTGAGTTTAGATTTAGATGGTATTGATCCTTTTGATGCGCCGGGGGTCGGGGTGCCAGAGGTTAATGGTATTTCAGGAAGAGATTTATGTCAGGTGCTTATTCAATTACGTCAAGAACCGCAACTGATGGGCGTTGAAGTCGTTGAATACAATCCTTATCATGATAAGAACAATAAAACCGAATGGTTAATCAAAGAAATATTACTGAGTATTTTTGGAGCCTAAAACGAAATGGGAAAGCAACGTGTTTTAACAGATGAGTTACTACTGAGTGAAAACCACAATTTAACGAATAACTTTATTGAGCGAGAACAACAGTATGGTGCAACGAATTATGATCCGTTGCCGGTGGTGCTGAGCCGTGGTTTAGGTGCCGAACTTTGGGATGTTTCAGGTAAACGTTATATCGATATGATGAGCGCTTATTCAGCCGTTAGTCATGGGCATAGTCATCCGCGCTTAGTGAACGTTTTAACCCAGCAAGCACAACGCTTGGCTATCTGTTCTCGCGCTTTTTATAGCGATAAGTTAGGTGCTTTTTTAAAGCGTATTTGCGCTTTAACGCAGATGGACTGTGCTTTACCGATGAATACAGGGGTTGAAGCAGTAGAAACGGCCATTAAGGCGGCTCGAAAATGGGCGTATACCGTAAAAAAAGTCGCTGAAAATCAAGCGGAGATTATTGTTTGCCGAGGGAATTTTCATGGTCGTACAACGACGGTGGTAGGAATGTCGTCCAAACCTCAATATCAATATGGCTTTGGTCCTTTTGCATCGGGATTTAAATTGATAGAGTATGGCAGTGCAACCGCGTTGTCTTCGGCGATAACACCCAACACAGCTGCTTTTCTTGTAGAACCTATTCAAGGCGAACGAGGCATTATTGTTCCACCGCATGCTTATTTAAAAGCCGTTGAAAAAATTTGTCGCGAAAATAATGTCTTGCTTATTCTTGATGAGATACAAACCGGCTTAGGGAGGACCGGTCGTTTTTTGGCGTGTGAGCATGAAAATGTTAAACCGGATGGTTTAATTTTAGGGAAAGCCTTAGGGGGTGGTTTATTGCCTGTTTCATTATTTTTAAGTCGTCGTGATGTCATGCAGGTTTTTGCACCAGGCGATCACGGGAGTACTTTTGGCGGCAATCCGTTAGCAGCAACCGTTGCTTTGGAAGCTTTAAACGTACTTATTGATGAAAATTTAATTCAACGTTCAAAAGAGCTGGGCGAGTATTTACTTCAAAATTTATTGAAAATAACCTCTCCTGTGATTAAAGAAGTGCGAGGTCAAGGTTTATTTATTGGTCTAGAGCTTGATTCACGTTATGCAAAAGGTCGCGATATTGTTTTAAAGCTCCTCGATCAAGGTTTATTAAGCTATGAAACACACGATACGGTTATTCGTTTGGCGCCACCTTTAGTGATTAGCAAAGATCAACTCGATGAAGCATTAACCTTATTGAAACAAGTAGTGTCAACTTATACTATTCAGATATCTCGCTAAACCGGTTAAAAACATTTGCACCGCAATCGTGGTTAAAATCATTCCCATTAAACGCTCTAATGCAGCAATGACTTTAACACCCAGCAATTTTTGTAAAGGTATGGCAATTAAAAGCAGTAATGTTGCTGCCAATGAAGCAGCCGCTAAAGCAGCAAACCATTTGCCCATTTCGTGAGGCGCTTGACTCGCCAGCAAAATAACCATGGTCATGCCGGAAGGTCCTGCGAGAAGAGGAATAGCCATGGGAACAATAAACGGCTCACCTTTCGTTTGTACTTCACGCTTATTTTGGCTCGCAGGAAATAACATTTTTATGGCGATAAGGAATAGGATAATTCCACCAGCAATACCTAATGCGGATTCGCTAATATGTAAGCTATTTAAAATGGGCTTCCCGCAGAACAAAAAAAGTGTCAAAATAAAAAAAGCAATTAAGCTCTCACGAAAGATAATTTGAGTACGTCGACAAGGATCAACTTGTTTAAGTAATGACAAGAAAATAGGAATATTTCCGAGAGGGTCCATCACAAAGAAAAGTGTCACTGCCGCAGAATAAATGTTCATTTGAAAATGCATAATAAAAATACAAAAAAAATATTTATCTATTGTAATAAGAATAGTGGTTGACATCCAGGCTTGACTTTCGCAAAATAGCCCCCTCAATTTTGAGGAGGGGTTCCCGAGCGGTCAAAGGGAGCAGACTGTAAATCTGCCGGCTCAGCCTTCGAAGGTTCGAATCCTTCCCCCTCCACCAGTTTATTTTGTTAAATAGGTTTAACAAAAAAGCTGGGAGTGTCGCGAAATAAAACCGAGAATAAGTTTTTAGTGGCTTCTTGAAAATTGAGCGACCTTACACCTTATAAAAAGAGTGTAATGCAAAAAAGTGTATAAACGTTAATTGCGGGTGTAGTTCAATGGTTAGAATTCCAGCCTTCCAAGCTGGCTATGTGGGTTCGATTCCCATCACCCGCTCCAGAAAGAGAACCGGTGCGGCGTGGGTGATCGTAACCACAGGAAACTTCAAGTGAACAGCGTATCATAATGCAGAAAGCCCACATGGCTCAGTGGTAGAGCACTTCCTTGGTAAGGAAGAGGTCACCGGTTCGATCCCGGTTGTGGGCTCCATAAGAATTTTGTGGGGCTTGCTGAGGGAAGAAACTTATTTAAATGAGAAATTAGATTCAAATGTCAAAAACCGAGAGACATTCAATTATAAATCCACGTGAATTCGATTTGAATTAGGCCAGTAGCTCAATTGGCAGAGCAGCGGTCTCCAAAACCGCAGGTTGGGGGTTCGATTCCCTCCTGGCCTGCCAAAAGTCTCGGCTTGGCACGCATGGATAAAATGAAGGAACCGAAGTCATTTGTCTTCAAGCCTGCTTAACAGGTAGCTAGCGTAAGAAACGAAGTATTATTTTTGAAGAAACGATAGAAATAGATGAAATGAAGAATGTAAAGCTTGAAAATAAAACCACTGTAGTGAAAAGAGAGTGGATACTTTGGATAATGATGGGGATTGTTTTCCTACTATCTATTTATACAAATCATTATTTTTCACATCAAGTCATCGCTATTCGCTTGATAGGTTGGATAATAGCGATACTTATTTTGGCCTCCTTATTTTTTTATACGGCAATAGGACGGCAATTTTGGGTATTTGCGCAAGCTTCACGTGCTGAGTTACGTAAAGTCGTTTGGCCAACACGGGAAGAAACCATCCGTACGACGTTGATCGTCATCGTGATGGTTATCGTGGCGGGTTTGTTTTTATGGGCTATAGATACACTCTTGTTATGGGCAGTTGCTTTTTTAACAGCATAAATAAAGAGGATAGTTAACATATGACAGAAAAAAAATCAGGGCTTCGCATCGATGCGAAGGAGCAATCATCAAGCGACCCTATTTTAACACCCGATCATGAAAAAATGTCTGCCGTAAAGGAAAGTATGACAGAAGGATCGAAGCAATGGTATGTTGTTCAGGTTCGTTCGGGTTATGAACGCAAGGTATTAGATGCATTAAATGAGCGAATTAAACAAAACGATTTAACAGAAAAATTTGGCCAAATTATTGTTCCGACTGAAGAAGTCATTGAAATACGGCAAGGTCGTAAGCGTAAAACGGCGCGAAAATTTTACCCGGGTTATGTTTTGGTTGAAATGGATATGGGTGAAGATAGTTGGTATCTCGTTCAAAAAACACCCGGCGTGATTAAATTTATTGGTGGAACGAGTGATAAACCAGTGCCTTTGGGTGAACGAGAGGTCAGTAAAATTTTACAGCGCATGCAGGAGGGCGTCGATAAGCCTCGACCTAAAGTTTTATTTGAGGTGGGTGAAGTGGTGCGTGTTGTGGATGGGCCTTTTGCTGACTTTAATGGTGAAGTTGAAGAGGTTAATTATGAAAAAAATCGACTGCGCGTTTCAGTGATTATTTTTGGTCGCTCGACACCCGTCGAATTAGAGTTTGGTCAAGTTAAAAAAGCTTGATGCATGAGGGCCCTTTTTTAGAAAAAAAGGTTAGAGAGAATATACGCATCGCAAATGGGGTTTTTCGTCAAGATGACGGGAGAGTAAGTAACCGTAAGGTTGCAAACTGAGCGGCATACGAAGCAAACGTTTCATTGCGAAGCGTACGTCAATGGGGAGCTTGGTGGTTACGCTAAGCGTTTAACCCGGAGGTAAAAAAATGGCAAAGAAAGTACAAGCCTATGTAAAATTACAGGTGAAGGCCGGCGAGGCTAATCCTGCCCCCCCTATTGGTCCTGCTTTGGGACAACAAGGGGTGAATATTATGGAGTTCTGTAAGGCGTTTAACGCGCGAACTCAAAATATGGAAAAAGGGATGCCGATGCCTGTTGTCATTACGGTTCACACGGATCGTAGTTTTACATTTGTTATTAAAACACCACCTGCATCTTATTTAATTATGAAGGCTGCGGGCATCAGCAAAGGCAGTAGTATCCCCAATAAAAATAAAGTGGGTAAAATTACGCGTCAACAATTGGCAGAAATTGCAACAGTTAAAATGCCGGACTTAACCGCAAGTGATTTAGAAGCCGCTATGCGATCGATAGCAGGCACCGCGCGTAATATGGGTATTGACGTTGAGGGGGAAGCATAAGATGGCTAAATTAAGTAAACGATTTCGCTTGATGAGAGAAAAAGTGCTTCCTGGAAAGACTTATACTGTTCTAGAGGCTATTACTTTATTAAAAGAATTTCCGGTGAAATTCAATCAGAGTGTTGATGTGAGCATTAATCTTGGCATTGATTCGCGTAAGTCGGATCAGGTCGTCCGTGGCGCAGTTGTTTTGCCACATGGAACAGGAAAAACACCACGCGTTGCTGTATTTGCTCAGGCAGTCCATGCTGAAGCAGCAAAAGCTGCGGGTGCTGATATCGTGGGTTTTGACGATTTGGCGGAGACTATTAAAGCCGGTAATTTCGATTTTGACGTGCTGATTGCAACGCCGGACGCAATGCGCTTAGTAGGACAGCTGGGCCCGTTATTAGGACCCAGAGGTTTGATGCCAAATCCAAAAATAGGGACGGTCACTATGGACGTCGCCACAGCAGTATCTCATGCTAAATCGGGTCAAGTTCGTTACCGCGCCGATAAAGGTGGAATAATTCACTGCACCATTGGTAAATTGAATTTTGAGCCCGAACAATTGTTACAAAATTTAGAAGTGCTCATCAATGTGGTTAAAAAAGCGAAGCCGACTACGGCAAAAGGAGTTTATTTAAAGAAGTTAAGTTTATCCAGCACAATGGGTCCCGGTTTATCAATTAGTTTAGCATCACTGGATTCAACGCCATGAGATAGATAAGGGGCACATTTCAGTATAAGTGAATAAGATGAAAGAGCATAAAATGAATTTTTATCTTGACTATTTAAGGTATTTAGGATAGAAGGACTACCCTCCACTCGATATATATCAGTGGAAAAGAATTCGCAGTTAAAGGGCTTTCCCTCTAACTGTCGGAGACCGTAGGTGCATCTAATAATATTGAGTGAATAAAATACGTGGTGCTTAATTTTACCTACGCAGACGGTGACCCTTTTGGCCACCAAGCCTTCAACCATTCATCAATGGTTGAAACAATAATGATGAGGAGAAGACTAACGTGACATTAAGACTTGAAGATAAACAGGCCATTGTTGCGGAAGTTGGAGAGGTTGCAAAAAATGCATTATCGGCAGTAACAGCGGAGTACCGTGGTTTAAGTGTCAGGGAAATGAGCCAATTACGCGTGCAAGCAAGAGGTTCTGGCGTTTATTTACGTGTGGTACGTAATACGCTGGCGCGGCGTGCTTTAGCGGGTACTGGCTTTGCATGCTTACAAGATACGCTCGTAGGTCCTTTACTGTTGGCATTTTCTCAACAAGAGCCTGGTGCAGCTGCGCGGCTCATACAGTCATTTATTAAGCAAAATGAAAAATTAATCGTTAAAGCGGTTGCCTTTGATGGTCAATTACTCGCTGTAAATGAACTCGAAAAACTTGCAAATCTTCCAACCCGTAATGAAGCGATTGCGACATTGATGGCCGTTATAAAAGCGCCAATCACTAAATTAGTGCGTACGCTGGCTGAACCACACGCCAAACTCGTACGAACATTGGATGCTATCCGTGAAAAACAGCAACGTGCTGCTGCGTAAACGTGTAATTAAAGTTTTTATTTTTTTGGAGTGATAACTATGAGTGCAGAAGGTAAAACAAAAGATGATATATTAAATACAATTTCTAATATGAGTGTTATGGAAATTGTTGATTTAATTAAGCGCATGGAAGAGAAATTTGAGGTTTCTGCAGCCGCAGCAACGGTTGCAGCGGCGCCTGCGCCTGGTGCAGCTGCCGCTGTGGCCGAAGAAAAAACTGAATTTAATGTGGAACTGAAAGAGGTGGGCGCTAATAAGATTAGTGTGATTAAAGCAGTCCGAGAAGTGACGGGTCTTGGTTTAAAAGAAGCGAAAGACTTAGTTGAATCTGCACCGAAAGCAGTGATCAAAGAAGGATTATCGAAAGCAGATGCTGAAGCCCTGGTCGCTAAGCTTAAAGAAGCAGGCGCTACGGCTGAAATGAAATAACACGATACCAATAAAAGAATGCCTAGCTTTAATCTAGGCATTCTTTATGATGTGACGAATGAATGTTTACGCTGAACATTTTATATTTAAAATATATGCGGCTAATCCCAGCACAAACTAAACCCGTAGGGTGGCGGTTTTTTATTCTTGTTTCTAACTAGGTGAACTTTAGATGGTAACTCGGACATCCCCGACAACAGAGCAAGCAAATTCTTCTTATTCATTTACCGAAAAAAAACGTATTCGGAAAAATTTTGGTAAACAAGCAACCATAATGGAAGCGCCTTATTTATTAGCGACGCAAATTGAGTCTTATCATCGATTTTTACAATTAGATACCTCACCGGATGCGTTAGAAGATAAAGGACTTAATGCAGCCTTTAAATCTATATTTCCTATTTCTTCTTACGCCAGTGGTGAAGCGACGTTGGAATATATTAACTATCGAATTGGTCAACCCTCTTTTGACGTTAAGGAATGTCAAGCACGGGGATTAACCTATGGCGCGCCTTTACGCGTTAAAATGCGTTTAGTTATTTATGATAAAGAGGCTGTTCCGGGCTCAACCAAGATCAAGTATATTAAAGAGCAAGAAGTCTACATGGGCGAGTTGCCTTTAATGACAGATACAGGAAGTTTTGTTATTAATGGTACTGATCGCGTGGTTGTTTCACAATTACATCGCTCACCGGGCGTATTTTTTGAACATGATAAAGGGAAAACCCATTCTTCAGGTAAGTTGCTTTATGCTGCACGAATTATTCCTTACCGGGGCTCCTGGTTAGATTTTGAATTTGATCCGAAAGATAATTTATTTGTTCGTATTGATAGACGTCGTAAATTAGCAGCGACTATTCTTTTGCGTGCTTTAGGTTATACATCAGAAGAAATTTTAGCCTTGTTTTTTAATAACAATGTTTTTTATTTAAAAGGTGAAAATGCTGTTTTAGATTTAGTCCCCGAGCGCTTACGGGGAGAAATTGCGAGTTTTGATATTAAAAATGCAGCGGGCAAAGTGATTGTTGAACAAGGTCGACGGATTGCCGTTCGACAAATTCGCGAAATAGAAAAAGCGAAAATTAAACAATTAGAGCTGCCCATCGATTATTTGATCGGTAAAACATTGGCAAAACCCGTCGTTAATACAGAAACGGGTGAAATTTTAGTGGATGCCAACGCAGAACTGACCGCGGACATTATAAAAAAATTAATAGAAGCGCGAGTAGAAAAAATAGAAACCTTATACACGAATGATTTAGATTCAGGGGCTTATATCTCAACAACGCTACGCATTGATCCAAGTCATAATCAGCAAGAAGCGCTTGTTGAAATTTATCGCATGATGCGGCCGGGTGAGCCACCAACGAAGGAAGCAGCAGAAGCTTTATTTAAAAATTTATTTTTTGTTTCCGATCGTTACGATTTGTCCTCCGTAGGCCGGATGAAGTTTAACCGACGTTTAGGGCGAGAGGAGATTACGGGCTCCGGCACGTTAACGAAAGATGATATTGTCGGTGTATTACGAGAATTAATCGAAATTCGAAATGGTAAGGGTGATGTCGATGATATCGATCATTTAGGAAACCGTCGAGTACGAAGTGTCGGTGAAATGGCTGAAAATCAATTTCGTATTGGTTTAGTGCGCGTTGAACGCGCAGTTAGAGATCGTTTAAGTGTTGCTGAATCTGAAAATTTAATGCCGCAAGATTTGATTAATGCCAAGCCTATCTCAGCGGCTATCAAAGAATTTTTTGGATCAAGCCAATTGTCACAATTTATGGATCAAGTCAATCCGCTTTCAGAAATTACGCATAAACGACGAGTTTCTGCTTTGGGTCCGGGTGGTTTAACGCGTGAGCGAGCAGGTTTTGAGGTTCGCGATGTGCACCCCACCCATTATGGTCGAGTCTGTCCCATTGAAACACCAGAAGGCCCTAATATCGGTTTAATCAATTCGTTAGCCGTTTATGCCAGAACAAATGATTACGGATTCCTTGAAACGCCTTATCGCAAAGTTGAAAATGGTAAAGTCACTCAAACCATTCAATATTTATCCGCAATAGAAGAGGGAAAATATGTCATTGCGCAAGCGAATACACGACTGGATAGCCATGGAAAATTAATTGATGATTTAATCCCTTGTCGTCATCGTAATGAATCCATGCTAACGACAGCGGATAAGGTGAACTATATGGATATTTCGCCGGCACAAGTTGTTTCGGTGGCCGCTTCATTGATCCCTTTTTTAGAGCATGATGATGCCAATCGAGCGTTGATGGGCTCAAATATGCAACGCCAAGCCGTTCCTACCTTGCGTACGGAAAAACCTTTAGTGGGCACCGGTATGGAACGAAAAGTCGCCGTTGACTCGGGCGTCGTTATGGTGGCTAAACGAGGTGGTATTATTGATTCAGTGGATGCGGGTCGTATTGTCGTACGCGTTGATGATGAAGAAGCACTTGCAGGTACCGCAGGTGTTGATATTTATAATTTAACAAAATATACACGTTCTAATCAAAACACCTGTATTAATCAGCGACCGTTAGTAAAAAAAGGCGATAAGATTAAAAAAGACGATGTTCTGGCTGACGGTCCTTCAACGGACTTAGGTGAATTAGCATTAGGACGTAATTTGCTTGTCGCCTTTATGCCCTGGAACGGGTATAACTTTGAAGATTCTATTCTTATTTCAGAGCGTATCGTTTCTGAAGATTGTTTTACCACAATACATATCGAAGAATTAACCTGTATTGCACGGGATACTAAATTAGGTTCCGAAGAGGTTTCTTCCGATATTCCTAATGTTGGGGAAAGTGCACTTTCTAAGTTAGATAAGTCAGGTATTGTACATTTAGGTGCTTGGGTGGAAGCAGGTGACATATTAGTTGGAAAAGTGACGCCAAAAGGTGAAACACAGCTAACACCGGAAGAAAAATTATTGCGTGCGATATTTGGGGAAAAAGCATCTGATGTTAAGGATACTTCGTTACGCGTTCCCTCAGGGATGCGGGGTACGGTCATTGATGTTCAAGTATTTACACGAGATGGATTAGAAAAAGATAAGCGTGCGTTAAGTATTGAAGAAATGGCTTTAGATAAAATTAAAAAGGATTTATATGACGAATTTAGAATTCTAGAAAATGATTGTTATCAACGACTGGAAGTTTTATTAGTGGGCGCTACAGCCAGTAGTGGGCCTAATAAATTAAAGTCGGGTTCTAAAATTACTTTAACGTATTTACAAAGCTTAACGAAAGATCAATGGTTTTCTATTAGTTTACGTGATGAAACGGTTAATCAACAGTTGGAAGCGGTCGCTAAGCAATTAGCTGATGCCCGCCTTGCATTGGATGAAAAGTTTGAAAACAAACGAAAAAAACTAACGCAAGGCGATGATTTAGCACCGGGAATACTTAAAATTGTTAAAGTTTATTTAGCGATTAAACGGTGTATTCAACCGGGCGATAAGATGGCGGGGCGGCATGGTAATAAAGGCGTTATATCGACGATTATTCCGGTCGAAGATATGCCGTACATGGAAGATGGTACGCCCGTTGATATCGTACTTAATCCTTTAGGTGTCCCTTCACGGATGAATGTCGGCCAAGTGCTTGAAACGCATTTAGGATGGGCCGCAAAAGGGTTGGGCAACAAGATTGCAAAAATGCTTGATGCTCAAAAAAGCATTAAAGAAATTAAACATTTCTTAAGTGCTATTTATAACGATAATAAAGAAACGGCACAAAAAGTAAATCTCGATAAATTATCGGATGCATCTATTTTAGAGCTTGCGGAAAATCTACGACAGGGCGTGCCGATGGCAACCCCTGTTTTCGATGGAGTCACTGAAGCCGAAATTAAACGGATGTTACGTTTGGCGGATTTTCCGGAATCAGGTCAAACAGTACTCTATGATGGTCGAACGGGGGAGCGCTTTGAGCGGCCAGTTACACTCGGTTATATGTACATGCTGAAGTTGAACCACTTAGTTGATGATAAAATGCATGCGCGATCGACAGGCTCTTATAGCTTAGTGACGCAACAACCTTTGGGCGGTAAAGCTCAATTTGGTGGTCAACGATTTGGTGAAATGGAGGTTTGGGCGTTAGAAGCTTACGGGGCCGCGTATACTTTACAAGAGATGTTAACCGTCAAATCAGATGATGTGTCCGGTCGGACAAAGATGTATAAAAATATTGTTGATGGCGATCACCAAATGGAAGCAGGTATGCCCGAATCCTTTAACGTATTAGTCAAGGAAATACGCTCCTTGGCCATAAACGCAGAATTAGAAACTAAAGATTAATCTGAAGTGGAGAGTGTAACCTTGGCTACTAAACCAAAAGCAGATAAAGCAGATACCGTAAAGTCAATACAAGAACATGCTGCGTCTGAAGCAGAAATGACCAAAAAAACCGAATCAACAGCGTCGCTATCTTCTGGACCATTGGAGTCCCAGTCGCCCCCTGAAAACTTAGTCAGTATGGCAGAGGCGATTGAATCCAGTTCAATCAATGAAAGAATGAAAACTCTGGCGGATAAGCCATTAATGTCGGATTTATTAGGAATACTCAAACAAGAAGATTATTTAGATGAATTTGATAATATTCGTATCTCGTTAGCTTCGCCTGAAATGATTCGCACTTGGTCTTATGGTGAAGTCAAAAAACCAGAGACGATTAATTATCGTACCTTCAAACCCGAAAGAGATGGGTTATTTTGTGCAAAGATTTTTGGACCGATTAAGGATTACGAATGTTTATGTGGCAAATACAAAAGACTGAAGCATCGGGGCGTTATTTGTGAAAAATGCGGTGTAGAAGTAGCGCTCACGAAAGTGCGACGTGAACGGATGGGTCATGTGGAATTAGCCAGTCCAGTGGCACATATTTGGTTTTTAAAGTCGTTACCCTCCCGTATCGGTTTATTACTGGATATGACATTGCGTGATATCGAACGGGTTCTCTATTTTGAGGCGTTTGTCGTTATAGAACCCGGTATGACGACATTAGAACGCGGTCAGCTTTTAACGGATGAACAATACTTAGAAGCTATCGAAGAACACGGTGACGAATTTGATGCACGTATGGGCGCCGAAGCCATACAACAATTATTGATTACTTTAAATTTGAAAGAAGAAATTAATACGTTACGAGAAGAAATCCCTAATACAAACTCAGAGACCAAGTTAAAAAAATTCTCTAAACGCTTAAAGTTATTGGAAGGATTTGAACAATCCGGTAACAAACCTGAATGGATGATATTGACTGTTTTGCCGGTTTTGCCACCTGATTTACGCCCATTAGTTCCTTTAGACGGGGGACGTTTTGCAACGTCCGATCTCAATGATCTTTACCGTCGAGTCATTAATCGTAATAACCGTTTAAAACGCTTACTCGATCTGAATGCTCCCGATATTATTGTCCGTAACGAAAAGCGAATGCTGCAAGAGTCGGTCGATGCTTTATTAGACAATGGTCGTCGTGGTCGTGCGATTACGGGAAGTAATAAACGGCCGCTGAAATCTTTAGCGGATATGATCAAGGGTAAACAAGGTCGATTTAGACAAAATTTACTCGGTAAGCGCGTTGATTACTCCGGTCGTTCCGTTATCGTCGTTGGTCCTACCTTAAAGCTACATCAATGTGGTCTGCCGAAGAAAATGGCCTTAGAGCTATTTAAACCTTTTATTTTAAGTAAATTACAATTTCGGGGGCTAGCGTCTACGATTAAAGCGGCCAAGAAAATGGTCGAAAATGAATCACCTGAAGTATGGGATATACTTGAGGATGTGATTCGAGAACACCCGGTTTTATTAAATCGAGCGCCGACATTGCACCGTTTAGGTATTCAAGCCTTCGAGCCTATTTTAGTTGAAGGTAAGGCAATTCAGTTACATCCTCTTGTTTGTACGGCATATAACGCGGACTTTGACGGCGATCAAATGGCGGTGCATGTGCCATTAACGATCGAAGCACAGCTCGAAGCACGAACGTTAATGATGTCAACAAACAACATTTTATCGCCGGCCAATGGAGAACCCATCATTCTTCCTACGCAGGATGTGGTATTAGGGCTTTATTATTTAACACGTGAAAAAATTAATGCGAAAGGTGAAGGTCTCGTTTGTTCTGATCTGAATGATGTGCGCCAGTTATATGATGCGGGTTATGCGGATTTGCACGCCAAGATTAAAGTGAGAATAACGGAAGTATTATTCGATGCGAAGGGCGATCGTAAAGAAACGGTACAATTGGTCAATACGACCGTCGGCCGCGCTTTGTTACGTGAGACCTTACCCGATGGTTTACCGTTTGCTTTAATTAACAAGACACTGAATAAAAAAGCGATCTTAAGCCTTATCAATGAATGCTATCGGCGTTTAGGTTTGAAAGCAACTGTTATTTTTGCGGATAAATTAATGTATACCGGTTTCAGCTATGCGACTCGTGCGGGTATTTCCGTTGGAATAGAAGATTTAATTATTCCTGAAAATAAAGCAACGATTATTTCAAGCGCTGAAACTGAAGTAAAAGAAATTGAATTGCAATACGCCTCAGGCTTAGTGACCCAAGGGGAGCGCTATAATAAAGTGGTTGATATTTGGTCGCGTACAAATGACCATGTTGCGAAAGCAATGATGGAAAAGCTAGCGACCGAACACGTCAAAGCGGCGGATGGTTCAATCGTATCACAAGAATCGTTTAATCCTGTATACATGATGGCTGATTCGGGTGCTCGTGGTTCGCCTGCACAAATGCGTCAGTTAGCGGGTATGCGGGGATTGATGACCAAACCGGATGGCACGATTATTGAGACTCCCATTACGGCGAACTTCCGTGAAGGGTTAGACGTATTACAATATTTTATTTCGACGCACGGCGCGCGTAAAGGTTTAGCGGATACCGCGTTAAAAACCGCTAATTCGGGTTATTTAACGCGACGTTTAGTGGATGTTGCACAAGATATGGTTGTGACAGAGGATGATTGTGGAACGACCTTGGGTATCGTCATTACACCCCATATTGAAGGGGGGGAAATTATGGTCCCCTTACGCGAGCGGGTGTTAGGCCGTGTTTTGGCGGAAGATGTGAGCTTGCCCGGTAGCGATGATGTTGTCGTCAACAAAGGGATTTTATTAGATGAAAATTGGGTTAATATCTTAGAGGAACGTGCAGTCGATCAAGTGAATGTCCGTTCACCGATTACGTGCGAAGCCAAATATGGGATCTGTGCTGCCTGTTATGGCCGTGATTTGGCACGTGGTCACTTAGTCGGTATTGGTGAATCGGTGGGTGTTATTGCGGCGCAATCGATAGGTGAACCCGGTACCCAGTTAACCATGCGTACCTTCCATATTGGTGGTGCGGCTTCGCAGGTTGCTTTAGCAAATCATATTCAAGTAAAGTCTAAAGGCCGTATTAAATTACATAATATTAAACTGGTTAAACATAATGATGGGCATTATGTCACTGTTTCGCGTTCAGGAGAGTTAACCTTATTAGATCCGCAAGGTCGTGAAAGGGAACGTTATAAATTACCTTATGGAGCGACTATTAAAGTTGCGGATGATACTGAAGTAGTACCGGGTCAATTAATTGCTCAATGGGACCCACATACGCATCCTGTTGTGACTGAAGTCGCCGGTTATGTTAAGTTTATCGATCTCATTGATGGGATCACCATGAATCGACAAACGGATGAGCTGACCGGTTTAACGAATATTGTGGTGATGGATTCCAAACAACGCGGCTCGGGCGGAAAAGAATTACGCCCTATGGTTCGGCTGACGGATAAAGAAGGCAATGATCTCTTTTTACCCGGTACGCGTCTGCCTGCACATTATTTCTTACCCATTAATGCTATTTTGAGTTTAGAAGATGGTGCTGCTGTCGGTGTGGGTGACATTGTCGCGCGTATTCCACAAGAAACCTCAAAAACGCGGGATATTACGGGAGGGTTGCCGCGTGTCGCGGATCTTTTTGAGGCACGTAAGCCCAAAGAGCCTGCTATTTTAGCAGAAATTTCCGGTATTATTAGTTTTGGTAAAGAAACGAAAGGGAAGCGGCGTTTAGTGATTACGGGGAATAGTGGTGAAATATTTGAAGCGCTTATTCCTAAATGGCGTCATGTCACTGTGTTTGAGGGTGAACATGTCGAGCGAGGCGAGATAGTCGCTGACGGACCCTTAAATCCCCACGATATCTTACGTTTATTAGGGATCAATGCGCTAACGAATTATATTGTGAGTGAAGTGCAGGAAGTTTATCGTTTGCAAGGCGTGAAAATCAATGATAAACACATCGAAGTGATTGTTCGTCAGATGTTGCGTAAAGTCAATATTTTGGATGCAGGTGAAAGTAAATTTTTAAAAGGAGAACAATTAGAAGAATCTCGTGTTAAAGAAGAAAATAAGAAATTACTCGCTGAAAATAAATTGCCTGCGCGTTTCGAAGCCGTATTGCTGGGTATTACTAAAGCATCTTTAGCAACGGATTCTTTTATTTCAGCCGCGTCATTTCAAGAAACAACGCGTGTACTCACAGAGGCTGCGGTCACTGGAAAACGCGATGAATTAAAAGGCTTAAAAGAAAACGTCATTGTAGGCCGTTTGATCCCGGCGGGTACAGGTTTTGCTTATCATGCGGAAGTACGCCGTCAACGGGCTGCCAACCTATTAGCAAGACAGCAACGCTTAAATGCGTCGACGACGCCACAAATGACAGCAAGCGATGTAGAACAAGCGCTGAGTCAGGCGCTCTCTGAACCGAAAGAAGATAAGAAATCATAATTGTTTTGGCGTTCGTCAATAATAATAACGTGTTGCAAGGAAGAATGAATTTCTGAAATTCATTCTTCCTTGTTATTTTCAGTTTCCTAAAAATTCAATAATTAATCGCTATTTTTTAGATCCGGCAGTCTTCATTCTTTGTTAATGGTTTTATGTTTTACTAAACTCCAATGAAGTCTTGATGATTCTTTCTGTATGCAAAATAGAAATTTCAGCGTTTACAAAAATTTTAATCTCCGAGGTGCTTCGTATAAATCGGGAATGTTACTGCTCGTCAATTATTTAACGGAGCAGGAATGGAAACAAGCGACTATTTTTTCAGCACGATTAGATTTAATTGGTAAACAGGTCGAAGTCCTTTATAAAAACTACGCTAATGCGCTTAAAAATGAGACTGTTTCTTTTAAAATAGCGAAAAAGAACTTGGAAAGTTTGTTGGGTGAATTTACAAGAATTCTGATGACCCATACTCAATTAGAAAATCCCTATCAAGCGTTACTTGAAGCTGAACGTTATGCAGTGTGGTTAAAAGGACGTCAATGCTATGAAACCCAATTTTTCCTCCCCGTAAAAAAAGAGGATGATACGCTAAATGATGGGATCACTTTCAGCGAAAGACCAGTCTATGATCAGGAATTATTGGGCCTCGATTATTTAAATCATGATAATTTTTGGTTTCAATCCCTCAAAGCGTGGCAACAAAATTTTATAAACGATAACCGCGCTGTGCTTTCTACGTGTTCTATTCCTGCTGCACTACGCCATATTCCAGGTCTTGCAAATGCCTCTTTTCATCACTGTCAAATGAATAATAAAAACGTGCTCACTTATTTTCGGCATGCCACGCAAGTGCCTATTGATTTATTGAAAGAGAAAAAGGCCAAGAACGAGCAATTCCGCATAACTTGCTTAAATATTGCCTCTCAGATCAGACAAAGTATAGAAAAAAGAGAAAGTCAAAAGACGTATAACTCACTAGGGGAAATTATTATTTTAACACAATCTTTTCTATCACCTGGAAAAGCAGCGCATCTAAAAGCGAGATTGATGAGTGATGCGAGCGATAATGATACGAATATTTATACGCTTAAAGAAAAAGCAATCCGTTTATTTCAAAACGCGTTAGCAAATCCAGATGAATTAATCCAAGCGGATAACAGCACATTCCTTTTTTTCACCCCAGAAGAGCGCGAGAAAAAGAAACAACTTTATTATAAAGATTTTTTAAACAAATGGGGATTAATGACCAAAGAGAATAAAACGGTTCAATATAAACACTATAGACCACTTAAAATAACCTTGTTGTCAACCAATCATCCGCTGAATGTCTTGCGTCATCTGGAAGCTTACTCGCTTCAAAATACGCATAATGAATTAAATACAGCGTTATTGCTGGGCGTTATTGCACGTTATTTAACGTATTCTCAGTTAACACATCATTATTTCAGAAACAATAATCAATGGGACAATAAAAGGCTGCCTCAACTTTTAGCGTCCTGGGCGCATTTAGAATTGGATACTCAGCTCAGCGAATTGATAGAAAGACTTACGCTCTGTGAAAATGGAGCAAAGATCGCTAACCATAATTTATTTATAATCAGGTGTATTAAAAATTTATTAACGGTCGATCGAAAAGTATTTTTAGATAAAAATATAGTTTTACTGCTAGACGCTTTACAAACTTTACTTTCTATTCCAAATGGCCAAGGTGTTTTGAGCCTGGATGAACGCCATAAACCACAACTAAGAAGTATTGCTGAGATAGTTCTTGTCAATTGCTTAAATGGGATCGTCTGGTTAGCGTGTAAAAGTGGAAAAGATCGCACAGGAGGTGCTGCCGCTGCGGCGGATGCCGCAGCGATTTATTATCAACAGAAAAAAAAATTTCCCCATTACCAAGACAATAAACAAGATAGGGAAGATTATCTAACGCTCTTAAAAGAAGTTTTAAACTCAGGCCATCAACAACACATTGCTTTTGAAAACGCACCGGGTGCTCAAGGGTTAATGAGATCGATTTATTTTCTTCCCTTTGATCTTAAATTGGATAAAAATAAGGTCTTGCGCGAGACTCAGTTAGCCAGCTTAAATAAGCTGAAAGCCAAAAAAATGAGCGATAAGCCCTTTTTTTATCACAAAATTTTAAAGGAGGGTCTACGCGATATAAAAGATAAAACACAAAAGCTTACAATAGATCCCCATTCCACAGTAGGTGATTGGAATCAAAATTGGACGCACTATTTTATCAATGGAAAAAGTGTCGCAACACTACGAAAACATCAACCCTTTGAAAACGAAAATGATTTATCTCGATTTATTGGAATTCATTTACTTCAAGAAATACAAGAAGAGACACTAAAAAAATATTATGAGATCCTAGTTTTATACGCTTTTCATCAAGAAGGTTTTTTACAGGCCTTTTCAACGCTCAGTCTTCAAACAATGAATAAATACCATCACTCTCTGTGTCTTGATCACCTTGATGTTCACGTTAATCTTTCTTGGTTGGATAAAAGTAAAAGTATACAAATTGAAGAGATTGGTTATGCTAAAAAGAAAAAAAATTCGAATGGCGAAAGTGCCCAATTATTGAAGAATGAGGCGCTCATCCTTCAAACGTATTCTTGTATTGGGTTGAAGTTCGATAGCGTTAAAAACAGGGGTTATCAACTCGACGTCAAGATTCAAAACGCGAGCGTAGACTGTTTTAATGAACCGTTCAAATCTATTTTCTTAAAAGAACTAAATTTCCTTGAAGTGTTTATAGGCTTTATACAATCGCTTCTCATCGCTATTAAACGCCACTTTGATGAACGATTTAAAAAATCATGTTCAGTGTTAGATGAAAAATGGCTCATAAAAGCGAATTCGATTTTTTTTCAGAAACCAGAGGGCACGGATAAATGGGCGTCTAAAAAGGATAATGAGAGAGAATTCCAGAATGATTTTTTGAATATTCGTTCGCATGAATCTCGGTAAATCATGAATGGCCATAAGAAATAGCAACGAATAGCGTCGCATCATTATAAAAGAGGTGTATAACCGAACAGTCGACTCACGACATTAATTAATAGTATTTCGTGTGGATAGCTATTGTTGGCTTTCTTTTGATTCGTTCAGAGAGAAGTCTAGAAAAGATACGGAATAAAATAAAAAATTAAGATGAAAAATAGCTTAAAAAGCAGTAGGGATACTTGACATCTTGAAGTGGTCTCTTTACAATCTCGCCCCTCTTCATCTGATGAAGAAAAGAGTTTTTTGATCATACTGTGACATCTAAAAAGTTAGTGCAGCGCGCAACTATCGTTTATTATGCACTAAAAAAAGAAAGTATTTAAAGTATTTAGAGTAAATTTAAGCCACATTTTTAAGCAAAGAGATTACATGGCCACAATTAATCAATTAGTACGAAAGCCGCGTGTGCAAAGACGCGTTAAATCAATGGTTCCTGCTTTGAGCAGTTGTCCTCAAAAACGGGGTGTGTGCACGCGTGTCTATACCGTTACGCCTAAAAAACCTAATTCTGCTTTACGTAAAGTGGCTCGGGTACGTTTAACGAACGGGATGGAAGTGACGACGTATATTGGTGGTGAAGGCCATAATCTTCAGGAACACTCGGTTATTTTGATGCGCGGCGGACGGGTTAAGGATTTGCCTGGTGTAAGGTATCACGTCGTACGTGGCGCCTTGGATGCTTCAGGCGTATCAGGTCGAAAACAAGGGCGTTCTAAATATGGCGCTAAAAGGCCTAAAGATAAGTAAATGAACTAGTTAGGAATTTGAAATTATGCCAAGAAGACGTGTTGCAGCAAAAAGGGTTATTCTGCCTGACCCAAAATTTAAAAGTGAGTTACTCAGTAAGTTCATTAATTCCGTAATGAAAAATGGTAAAAAAGCGGTTGCAGAGAAAATCGTTTATGGCGCTTTAGAGTGGTTGAATCTCCGATTAAAAGAGAAGTCTAAGAAAGCGGAAGGAGCGAGCGGGGAAAATAATCAGAATAAGCAGCAAGATTTAGATGCGGCTACGTTGCTTGACGTTTTTGATCAGGCGCTAGACAATATCAGGCCCAATGTAGAAGTGAGAGCGCGGCGGGTCGGTGGTTCAACGTATCAGATTCCAGTAGAGGTGCGTCCATCGCGGCGTACTGCTTTAGCAATGCGCTGGCTAAAATTAGCGGCTAATCAGCGTAGTGAAAAAACGATGGCGCAACGCTTATCGGCTGAAATTTTGGATGCTTATGATAATAAAGGCATTGCCGTGAAGAAACGAGAAGATACACACCGTATGGCTAAGGCTAACCAAGCTTTTGCCCATTTCCGGTTCGGCTGATAGTTAAAAGTTTATAAAAAGGTACTGAACGTGGATCGACAAACACCCATAGAGCGCTATCGAAATATTGGCATTATCGCCCATATTGATGCGGGGAAGACAACAACAACAGAGCGAATTTTATTTTATACCGGTGTATCACATAAGCTGGGCGAGGTTCATGAAGGTACAGCGGTTATGGATTGGATGGCTCAAGAGCAGGAGCGTGGTATTACGATTACCTCTGCTGCGACAACCTGTTTTTGGGACGGTATGGCGCATCAATTCCCTCAGCATCGTATTAATATTATTGATACGCCAGGGCATGTTGACTTTACTATTGAAGTAGAGCGGTCATTACGTGTGCTGGATGGTGCGTGTGTTGTTTTTTGTGCCGTGAGTGGTGTTGAGCCTCAGTCGGAAACGGTATGGCGTCAAGCCAATAAATATCAGGTGCCCCGCCTTGCTTTTGTCAATAAAATGGATAGAGCAGGGGCTGATTTTTTGCGTGTTGTTGAGCAGATAGAAAAACGTTTAGGAGGGCGGCCCGTTCCTCTTCATATTCCAATAGGCGCAGAAGAAAATTTTGAAGGCGTGATTGATTTAGTCCAGATGAAAGCGATTTATTGGGATGAAAATACGCAAGGTATGCGCTTTGAATATCAGGAGATACCCGATGCGCTCAAAGAGGAATGTCAAGCGTGGCATGAAAAATTAATTGAAACGGTTGCTGAAGTTTCTGAAGAAATGACAGAGCGCTATCTAAATGGCGGGAAATTTACGCTCGATGAAATTAAAAAGGCGCTACGCGTACTGACGTTAGATAATAAAATTGTTCCTGTACTTTGTGGTTCTGCTTTTAAAAATAAAGGTGTCCAAGCGATGTTAGACGCAGTTATCGAATATTTACCTGCGCCTAATGATGTTCCCCCGATTAAAGGGATACTGGATGATGCCGAACAAACACTTGCAGAAAGACCACCTGTCGATGAAGCGCCTTTTGCTGCGCTTGCGTTTAAAATAGCAACCGACCCTTTTGTGGGTTCCCTCGTTTATTTTCGCGTTTATTCAGGTGTTGTAAAAAGTGGTGATACCGTTTACAACCCGGTTAAATCGAAGAAAGAAAGAATCGGTCGTATTGTTCAGATGCATGCGAATACGCGCGAAGAGATAAAAGAAGTTCGCGCAGGGGACATTGCTGCTGCAGTGGGTTTGAAGTATACCACGACAGGGGATACGCTTTCAGAGATGAACCATATTATTACATTAGAACGTATGGAGTTTCCTGAGCCCGTCATTTCAGTTGCGGTAGAGCCTAAAACCAAGGCCGATCAAGAAAAGATGTCTATAGCGCTCAGTAAACTGGCTCAAGAAGATCCTTCTTTTCGCGTGCGAGTTGATGAGGAATCAGGGCAGACTATCATTTCAGGTATGGGTGAGTTGCATTTAGAAATTATCGTTGATCGAATGAAGCGAGAGTTCAGCGTTGAAGCGAATGTAGGAAAGCCTCAAGTAGCGTACCGCGAAACAATACGTAAGCCTGTAGAGCAGGAAGGAAAATTTGTTCGTCAAAGTGGTGGTCGTGGTCAATATGGCCATGTATGGATAAAATTAGAGCCATTAGAAGCCGGTAAGGGTTATGAGTTTGAAAATGCTATCGTGGGTGGTGTTGTTCCTAGAGAGTATATACCCGCTGTTGATAAAGGAATAAAAGAGCAATTAGAAAATGGTGTGATAGCAGGCTATCCGGTTGTCGATGTCAAAGTAACACTGTTTGATGGTACCTATCATGATGTCGATTCGAGCGAAATGGCTTTTAAAATAGCAGGTTCTATGGCGTTTAAAGAAGGTGCACGCAAAGCATCTCCGGTTTTATTAGAGCCCATTATGAAGGTTGAAGTGGTAACGCCTGAAGAATATATGGGTGATGTGATGGGTGATCTGAATCGCCGTCGTGGTATTTTACAAGGAATGGAAGAATTACCCGCAGGTGCGGGTAAAATGATACGTGCTGAAGTCCCGCTTTCGGAAATGTTTGGTTATGCGACCGACTTGCGCTCAGCGACTCAAGGACGTGCTACTTATACGATGGAGTTTGGTAAATATAACGAAGCGCCCGCAACGATTGCGGATAGTATTATTCGAAAAAAAGATGATAGTCATTAAATAGATATTGAGGTAAAAATTATGGCCACTGGAAAGTTTGTGCGAAATAAAACCCACGTTAACGTGGGAACTATAGGCCACGTTGATCATGGTAAGACCACTTTAACGGCAGCAATTACTAAATGCATGGCGGATAAATTTGGTGGAGAGGCCATTGCATTTGATAAAATTGATAAGGCTCCCGAAGAAAAAGCACGGGGTATTACCATTTCAACTTCACACGTCGAATATGAAAGCGAAAAACGACACTACGCGCATGTGGATTGTCCTGGCCATGCCGATTATGTGAAGAACATGATTACCGGCGCTGCGCAAATGGATGGCGCGATATTAGTGGTCAGTGCGGCCGATGGTCCTATGCCTCAAACTCGGGAGCACATATTGTTAGCACGACAAGTTGGTGTGCCAAATATCGTCGTGTTTATGAATAAATGTGACATGGTGGATGATGCGGAATTATTAGATTTAGTTGAAATGGAAATTAGAGAATTGCTTTCTAAATATGAATTTCCAGGTGATGATATCCCTGTTATTCGTGGATCGGCTAAGAAAGCCTTGGAAGGTGATTGTGAAGGCGGTGGAGTGTTTGCGTTGATTAAAGCGATGGATGAATATTTTCCAGAGCCTGTTCGTGACACGGACAAGCCCTTTTTAATGCCTATCGAAGATGTTTTTACTATTTCAGGTCGTGGTACAGTGGTTACCGGTCGTGTTGAGCGCGGTGTTGTTAAAGTAGGTGATGCGGTGCAGGTTGTTGGTTTAAGAGCAGTACAAGATACTGCGGTAACCGGTGTTGAAATGTTCCGAAAATTACTGGATCAAGGTGAAGCGGGCGATAATATTGGTGCGCTTATCAGAGGGTTGAAGCGCGAGGATGTAGAACGGGGTCAAGTGTTAGCAAAACCAGGTACGGTAGAAGCGTGGACAGAATTTGAAGCAGAAATTTATGTTTTGACAAAAGAAGAAGGTGGGCGTCATACCGCATTTATGAATAACTACAAACCGCAGTTTTATTTCAGAACAACGGATGTGACAGGGACGATTAAACTTCCCTCAGGTTCTGAAATGGTAATGCCGGGTGATAACGTCAAGATAACAGTGACGCTGATGAATGAATACGGTGTTGCGATGGAACAAGGTTTACGTTTTGCTATTCGTGAAGGTGGTAAAACGGTTGGATCGGGTGTCGTTTCTAAGCTTATTAAAAAAGGTAAAAAGGCCTAAGGTCAGTAGGAAATTGTTATGTCGTTACAAAGTCAAGATTTTCGTATTGTGCTACATGCCTTTGACCATCGTTTGATTGATAAAGCAACTGAAAAGATTGTTAGCTCATTAAAACGGACGGGTGCGATTATTTGTCCTATACCCTTACCGACGAGGATTAAGAAATTAACCATTAACATTTCACCACATGTGGATAAGGATGCACGTGATCAATACGAAATTCGGACGCATAAACGTTTAATTGATGTCTATGCTTCGACGGATAAAACAGCCGATGCACTGAAACGTTTGGACGATTTGCCTTCAGAGGTAAGTATTGAGCTCAGAACGATGAGTGATAAAAAAGATAAATAATGTATTAAAAAGCTAAATTTAGTGAAGGTATTTAGTTATGACAATGGGTTTAATCGGTCGAAAGTGTGGCATGACGCAGCTTTATGCAGAAAATGGTACAGTTATACCCGTCACCCTTATTGAAATACAACCGAATCGTGTGGTTCAAATTAAGACGAAAGAGCGGGATGGCTATGAGTCTATTCAAGTCACTACGGGAAAAAAATTGTCATCTCGCCTGAATAAGGCTGAAGCAGGACACTTTGCTAAGGCCGCTGTTGAGCCGGGAATAAATCTTTGGGAGCTTCGAATCACTGAAGAAGATCACGAGTTTCTTAAAGGCATCTCTTTAGGAATGGAAATGACTATTGATAAGCTATTTAAGTTAGGGACCTATGTCGATGTGACGGGAACGAATAAAGGGAAGGGATTTGCAGGTGTAGTGAAGCGATATCATTTTTCGACGCAAGATGCTACACATGGTAATTCGCTTTCACATCGCGCACCAGGGTCTATTGGTCAACGTCAATCACCGGGGCGAGTTTTTAAAGGGAAAAAGATGTGTGGGCAATTAGGAAATCGACGTTGTACCGTACAGTCCTTAGAAATCGTTAGGATCGATACCGAAAGGCATTTGCTACACATAAAGGGAGCCGTTCCTGGGGCGCCTGGTGGGCAGGTTATTGTTAAACAGGCAGTAAGAAAGAAAAATAAGCAGAATAAAGGTTAATCTCCTTTGCGAGAGATTAATTTAAAAACATAAATTTTTGGAATGGCTTTATGCAAGTGGCTTTACTAACAAAGAGTGGTGTGAATCAAGAATTACAGTTATCAGAAACGGTGTTTGGCTGTCGTTTTAATGAGCCTTTAGTACATCAAGTCGTTACGGCTTATTTAGCCGGGGGACGACAAGGGTCGCGGGCTCAAAAAAATCGCTCTGCGGTCCGCGGTGGCGGAAGAAAGCCTTGGAAACAAAAAGGGATGGGGCGTGCAAGGGCAGGAACAATACGAAGCCCGTTGTGGCGTGGCGGTGGGGTTACTTTTGCCGCAAGCAAGCAGGATTTTACGCAAAAAATCAACAAGAAAATGTATCGTTTTGCCATTCGCTCGATCTGTTCAGAATTATTGCGGCAAAATCGTTTTGTTGTTTTAGAGTCCTTTGAAATAGAAAAACCTAAAACGCGTGATTTAGTTGCACTGCTTCAATCGCTTAACATTTCCCAAAAAATTCTTATTGTTCTTGAAGAAGTAAATGAAGTGACTTACTTGGCAGCAAGAAATTTACCGCATGTTGAGTTAACGGATGTAGAAGCGATTAACCCGGTTGGTTTAATCGATTGCCAAAAGGTATTAATAACAGCTACTGCTTTAAAACAAATTGAGGAGTTATTAGCATGATGAATACTGCCCTCACTCAACGTTTACGTCGGTTTAAGATTATCGTAAGGCCGCATTTATCAGAAAAATCAACAAAGATTGCTGATAGATATCGTCAATTTGTTTTTAAGGTGTCAAAAAATGCGAGTAAGTCGGAAATTAAACACGCGGTAGAATCGTTGTTTAATGTTAAAGTAAATGCAGTCCAATTATTGAATGTAAAACCGAAGCTTCGTCGTTTTAAGCAAATTGAAGGTTATCGCAAAGCCTGGAAAAAAGCTTATGTCAGTTTGAAAGAAGGCTTTGATATCGATTTTACCGGAACAAAATAGAGAGAATTAAGTATTATGTCTACTAGAAAAGCAAATCCAACTTCGCCAGGTCGTCGCTTCGTCGTTGAGGTTTCTAAAGTTGGTCTCTATAAAGGTAAACCATACAGTCATCTGTTAACGTCAAAACCAAAGAAAGGGGGACGTAATAACCGAGGCAGAGTAACGACACGTCATCAGGGAGGAGGGCATAAGCAGCAGTATCGCTTGATTGATTTTAAACGTGACAAAGAAGGAATTACAGGGCGCGCTGAAAGAATAGAATACGATCCGAATCGAAGTGCGCATATTGCTTTAATACTTTATCCCGATGGTGAGCGTCGTTATATTTTAGCACCGAATGAACTTAAAGTAGGAATGCCTGTAACCTCTGGCTCAGAGGCTTTGATTCGCCCCGGCAATTCACTTCCCTTGCGCAACATTCCTGTGGGAACGATATTACATGCGATTGAGCTTAAGCCCAATAAAGGCGCCCAATTGGCACGTAGCGCAGGCGTATCGGTACAGCTCATTGCACGTGAGGGAGATTATGCTACTATACGCTTGCGCTCAGGCGAGCTAAGAAAAGTTCCCGTTGAATGTAAAGCAAGCATAGGCGTTGTTAGTAATAATGATCATAATTTACGGTCTTTAGGGAAGGCTGGCGCGTCTCGTTGGCGTGGGATTCGTCCTACGGTCAGAGGAGTAGCGATGAATCCTGTTGATCATCCTCATGGCGGAGGTGAAGGTAAAACGTCCGGTGGTCGACATCCAGTAAGTCCTTGGGGTCTTCCAACAAAGGGTTACAAAACGAGACGGAATAAGCGTAATAATAAGATGATTTTGCAACGGCGTAAAAAGAAATAATTTTTAAAGTAATGAGGTGTTATTCGTGCCACGCTCAGTAAAAAAAGGTCCCTATATACAAGAGCACTTATCAAAAAAAGTGCAGGCAGCTCAAGCGTCTAACGTTAAGCGTCCCATTAAAACGTGGTCGCGTAGTGCTATGATTTTGCCAGAGATGATAGGCTTGACGATAGCCGTTCATAATGGTCGCGATTTTGTTCCTATTTATTTAACAGAGAACATGGTCGGTCATAAATTAGGAGAGTTTTCAATCACGCGAACGTTTCGTAGTCATCGAACAGCGGATAAGAAAGCCAAAGGCGCAGACGAAAAAAAATAGTTAATGAGGTTTAGAAAAAGTGGAAGTTGCAGCACATTTAAAATATGCACGGTTGTCACCTCAAAAGTGCCGATTAGTAGCAGATCAAGTACGTGGCTTAACGGTAGAAAAGGCACTACAAGTATTGGCTATGAGCGCCAAAAAAAATGCAAGTGCTATAAAAAAGGTTCTAGAGTCAGCCATGGCAAATGCTGAACATAATGCAGGTTTAGATATTGATACGTTAAAAGTATCCACTATTTTTATTGATCAAGGGCCCACATTGAAGCGTATGCACGCACGAGCCAAAGGCCGAAGTAATCGTATTTTAAAGCCAACTTGTCACATTACTGTAAAAGTTTCAGATGATAACGGGGAGAAAAACTGATTATGGGCCATAAGGTAAATCCTGTTGGAATTCGTTTAGGCATTACCCGAACATCAACAGCACGGTGGTATGCAAAAAAATCACGTGAGTATGCGGATAATCTTTACTATGATTTGAGTGCGCGTAAATTAATAGAAAAAGCGCTGCTTCAGGCGGGTGTTTCATCCATACAAATAGAACGAGCTGCTAGAAAATCGAAAATTACTATCTCCGTTGCTAAACCAGGAGTTGTTATCGGGAAAAAAGGTGAATATATCGATCAGTTGAGAGATCAATTAGAAAAAATTATGCGAGTGCCCGTACGACTTTCTGTCCTTGAAGTAAAAAAGCCTGAGTTGGATGCGAAATTGGTTGCAGAAAATATTGCTCAGCAGTTAGAGCGGCGCGTTATGTTTCGTCGTGCGATGAAGCGAGCGGTGCAAACTGCTTTAAGATTAGGTGCGCTTGGAATTAAAATTACTGTTGCAGGTCGGTTAGGTGGTGCGGAAATTGCACGAAGTGAGCGCTATCAAGAAGGAAGTGTCCCCTTACATACGTTTCGCGCAGATATTGATTATGCGCTTGCTGAGGCACAGACAACCTATGGAAAATTAGGTGTGAAAGTTTGGATTTATAAAGGTGAAGTTTTTGATCGTTCAAAAATTTCGAGTTTAGAAACAGCAGAGGCTAAGACGCAATTCCTGGATGACCGAAATAAGAAAAAGCATTATAGTCGTAGGCGTCAATCGCCACCGACGAGAACTGCTGTGAATCCTACTGTGAATAAAGAAATTGTAGATGAAGCTGCGCGTTAAAATAATATTTAAAAATAGGTAAAGTTGGGAAAATATTATGTTGCAACCCAAGCGAACAAAATATCGTAAACAATTTAAAGGTCGTAATCGCGGTATCGCTACGCGAGGTGCAGAGATTAGTTTTGGACAGTATGGTTTGAAAGCAACGGCTGCAGGATTTATTACTTCCAGACAAATTGAAGCGGCCCGTCGCGCGTTAACGCGACACATAAAAAGGGGTGGAAAAGTCTGGATTAGAGTATTTCCAGATAAGCCTATTACGAAGAAACCGTTAGAAGTTCGACAGGGTAAAGGGAAGGGTAGTGTTGAATATTGGGTAGCCGTTATTCAGCCGGGACGCGTTTTGTTTGAGATGGAAGGCATATCGGCTGATATTGCGAAAGTTGCTTTAAAATTAGCAGCCGCTAAATTACCGATGAAAACGAACTTTGTTACGCGGACGGTGCTTTAATGAATAAAAAAGAATTACGAGGTTTATCTCCTGATTTACTGAAGGATGAAATATTTAAATTAGGACAGGAGCAGTTTAAATTAGAAGCGCAACATGCGACGCATCAATTGACGGCAACACATCGATTGAAGGTGGTTAGGCGGATGTTAGCGCGATCACTCACTATTTTACATGAAACTACTATGGGCCAAAAAATATGAGCCAAGCGAGTAAAGTGAATCGAACCTTGATGGGTCAAGTCATCAGTAATAAGATGGATAAAACGATTAATGTTTTAATCGTTCGCCGAGAAAAGCATCCTAAATATGGAAAATACTTGAAGAGAAGCAGTAAAATTCTGGCGCATGATCCTGAAAATTCTTGTTTTGAAGGTGATACTGTCCTTATTCAGGAAGGCCGTCCGATTTCAAAACGAAAAGCGTGGACACTTTTAAAAGTAGTTGAAAAATCAGTTAATCAGCGACCTCGTTCGGATAGCGGAATAGCAGGATAGGGGAATTTATTATGATACAAATGCAAACAGAATTAGCAGTGGCTGATAATAGTGGCGCGCGTAGTGTTATGTGCATTAAAGTATTGGGCGGATCAAAACGGCGGTATGCAGGTGTTGGGGATGTTATTCGAGTGAGTGTAAAGGATGCTGTCCCGCGAGGGAAAGTGAAAAAAGGAGAAGTGTGGCATGCTGTTGTCGTTCGTACGAAAAAAAGAGTGCGTAGAGGCGACGGTAGCGTAATCCGTTTCGATAGTAATGCAGTTATTTTATTGACTGCGCAGTTGCAACCTTTAGGTACGCGTGTGTTTGGTCCTGTTCCCAGAGAACTACGTACCGAACGGTTTATGAAAATTATCTCTTTGGCTTCTGAAGTATTATAAGGTAGAGCAAATGCGTAAAATTAGGAAGGGTGATACAGTTATTGTCTTAACGGGTAAAGATAAAGGTAAACAAGGTAAGGTCCTGGCGATTAACGTTTCCAAAAATTCCGCGCGTGTAGAAGGGATTAACGTTGTCAAAAAGCACGTTAAGCCGAATCCACAAAAGAATGTAACGGGGGGTATTGTAACGCGTGAGGCTTTTATCCATTTGACCAATGTGGCGATCTATAACCCCATAACGAAAAAGGCCGATAAAGTGGGAATAAAAATAGTAGACAATGAAAAAAAGGTGCGAATATTTAAATCTAATAATGAGCGGGTTGATATCTGATAAGTGAGATTATTTAATGGCAAGGTTAAAAGAATATTATTTAAACACGGTGCTCAAACAACTAAAACAAGAATTTTCTTATAAGAGTGTTATGGAAGTTCCGCGTATTATAAAAATTACACTGAATATGGGTGTAGGTGAAGCCGCTTCAAATAAGAAGATGATTGATTCAGCGGTATCCGATATGACATTAATTGCCGCTCAAAAACCGGTGATTACAAAGGCAAAGAAGTCTAATGCGGGGTTTAAAATTCGTGAAGATTGGCCTATTGGCTGTAAAGTCACTTTACGTAAAAACCGTATGTATGAATTTTTAGATCGGTTAATTAGTGTTGCGATACCTCGAATTCGAGATTTTCGCGGGTTTAGTCCGCGCTCATTCGATGGCCGTGGAAATTACAGTTTAGGGATACGTGAGCAAATTGTGTTTCCTGAAATTAAATACGATACAATTGATACATTACGAGGGATGGATATTACGATTACGACAACAGCAAAGACGGACAAAGAAGGGCAGGCATTATTAGCTGCATTTGAGTTTCCATTTAAAGAGAATTAATTTTTATGGCGAAGAAAAGTGTAATTATGCGACAGAAGAAGCGCGAAATCATCGTAAAAAAATATGCGCTAAAACGCGCAGAATTAAAAAAGATTATTAATAGCGTGGCTTCATCGGATGAGGATAAGTGGTTGGCGCAACAAAAAATTCAGCTTTTACCGCGTGATTCTTCGCCGGTGAGACTGCGAAATCGTTGTCGTTTAACAGGAAGGCCGCGTGGTGTTTATCGTCATTTTGGTTTGTCTCGAAATATGCTCCGAATTTATGCCATGAAGGGCGAGCTTCCAGGATTGGTTAAATCAAGTTGGTAAGGTGAAATTTACATATGACTATGCAAGATCCTATCGCAGATATGTTCTGTAGAATAAAAAACGCCCAGGCGGTTGAAAAGCCAACGGTATCCATGCCTTCATCAAAAATTAAGTTAGCGATTGCTAAGTTATTAAAAGAGGAAGGCTATATCAATGATTATCAATGCGAAGCCCAAAATTCAAGATCATCGCTGACACTTTTTTTAAAATATTATTTAAATAAGCCCGTTGTTGCAAAGTTAAAGCGGATTAGTCGTCCCGGCTTACGTTTTTACCGTGCGGCAAATGAGTTACCTAAAGTGGTTGCTGGTTTAGGAATTGCTATTGTTTCTACTCCGAAAGGCTTAATGACAGACAGAGCTGCGCGTGCTATAGGTCAAGGCGGTGAAGTCATCGCTATCGTCGAATAAAACACGAGGTAAAGATTTGTATGTCAAGAATTGCAAAAAATCCAATAAATTTCGGCGATGCTCATGTTACACTGGATGATAGGTTATTAATTGTAAAGGGCAACAAGGGAACCTTAAATTTAAAACTCCCCAAAGAGATTAATGTCGAGATTAAAGAGAAGTCATTACAGGTTAACCCGAGAGAGTCAACTGCACAAGCAGATGCTTTAGCAGGAACAACCAGTGCTCATATCGCGAATGCGATTGAGGGTGTCGTCACAGGTTTTAAGAAGGTGCTTCAGTTAGTCGGTGTGGGTTATCGCGCGAGTGTGCAAGGGGGGAAAATAAATCTCGTGTTGGGTTATTCACATCCTAGGGAATATGAAATTCCAGAAGGAATTACAATAACAACACCAACGCCTACCGAAATTATAATACAGGGTTTTAACAAGCAATTAGTCGGTCAGGTTGCAGCAGAAATACGTCAGTATCGTCCACCAGAACCTTATAAGGGAAAAGGCGTGCGTTATGCGAATGAGCGTATTAAATTGAAAGAAACGAAGAAAAAATAGTTAATATGAGGTGGGCATGTTAGATAAGAAGTTAAAACGAAAACGCAGAGCAACAAAGACACGTGCTAAGATACGTCAGTTAGGCGTAGCCCGTTTGTGTGTTGCGCGTACTTCTCAACATATTTATGCGCAAATTATCATATCTGCAGATCACGGGGATAAAGTATTAGCCAGTGCATCTACACTTGATAAAGAAATTAGGGCGTTGGGTACAAGAGGAAGCAATATTAAATCAGCGAAGCTCGTGGGTGATTTTGTTGCAAAGCGGGCATTAGCGGCAGGAATTAATCGGGTTGCTTTTGATCGTTCAGGTTTTAAGTATCATGGCTGTGTTAAGGCGTTGGCAGAGGCGACCCGGGAAGCCGGATTGCCCTTTTAATTAAAAGGTTATTCATCGATGAGTTTTGATCAATCAACAAAAAGTGATGGTTTGCAAGAAAAATTAATTGCGGTTAATCGTCATGCTAAAGTCGTTAAAGGCGGACGTATTTTTAGTTTTGCAGCAGGGGTTGTTGTAGGTGATGGTAAAGGACGAATAGGTTTTAGTAAACGTCCGGCTCGAGAAGTTTCTGTTGCGATGCAAAAAGCACTCGAAAAAGCGCGGCGGGATATGCTTTATGTCGAATTGAATAATCACACGGTATTTCATCCATTGATAGGTCGACATGGTGCAACGAAAGTGATTATACTTCCGGCTATTGAAGGAACCGGTATAATCGCTGGGGGCCCAATGCGTGCGATTTTTGAAGTCCTCGGTATTAAAAATGTCATTGCTAAGATTATTGGATCCTCAAACCGAATTAACGTTGTACGCGCAACACTAAAAGCTTTATCGAGTATGTCTACACCGGAAATGATTGCAGATAAACGTGGAAAATCGATTAAAGAAATTTACGAATAGCGAGGATAAGTACAGATGTTAGAAAAAAAATTGCGCTTAACACTCGTGAGTAGTATTTCGGGTCGTTTACCTCGTCATATTGCTACCGTCCACTCTTTAGGTTTAAAGCGAATAAACCAGGTCGTTGAGGTGAAAGATAATTTTTCGATCCGTGGCATGGTTGAAAAAGTAGCTTACTTATTAAAAATTGAGGAAATGTAACGATGTATCTGAATACATTAAAGCCAGCGACCGGATCCAAGCAGGTTGCCAAACGGGTAGGAAGAGGAATAGGTTCTGGGTCTGGAAAAACCTGCGGCCGAGGCCATAAGGGGCAACGTGCACGTGCGGGAGGCTTTCATAAACTCGGTTTTGAAGGTGGCCAAACCCCTTTGCAACGACGGTTACCTAAGTTTGGTTTTACAGCGACGTCGGCCCATTCCTTATCGCTACGTATTGATGTTTTAAATAAGATAAAACAAGATGACGTTACCATTATTGATATTAACGTTCTAAAATCGTTTAACTTAGTCCCCGAAACGATTCAGGAAGTTAAGCTCATCGCAACCGGGGAACTGAAAAAGGCACTGACTATAAAAGGTATAAAACTCACTAAAGGAGCAGAAGCATTAATTAAAGCTGCCGGTGGCCGTGTTGAGACGGCTTAATAGAGATGGATAAAATCAACCGTCTCGTTTCAGCTTCAAATAAGGGAGTACGTACACCTAATAGTGGGTTTAGCGAGCTTAAAGCCCGCTTACTTTTTGTTTTGCTTGCATTGATTGTTTATCGTATTGGCGCGCATATCCCTGTTCCAGGTTTAGATCCGCATCGTTTAGCTGATCTATTCAGTCATCAGAGCAATAGTATTTTAGGTCTTTTTAATATGTTTTCTGGGGGGGCGCTTTCACGCTTTACTGTTTTTGCTTTAGGTCTTTTACCCTATATTTCAGTCTCTATTATTGTTCAGCTTTTAACAGCAGTCACGCCCGCGTTAGAAGAGTTAAAGAAAGAAGGGGAATCTGGACGACGTAAATTGAATCAGTATACGCGATATGGGACAGCGCTCTTGGCCTTCGTTCAAGCGGTGGGTATGGCCAAATGGTTGGTCGGTAATCACGTTGTTTTAAATCCAGGTTTTTTCTTTTACTTTGTTGCAACGATTACGTTAGTGACAGGCACAATGTTTTTAATGTGGTTAGGTGAGCAAATAACGGAGCATGGCATTGGCAATGGCATTTCATTGATAATATTTTCCGGAATTGTCTCAGGTCTACCGGTTGCCATGGCAAAGTCTTTAGAGCAATTTAGGCAGGGCCAGGTCCAATTTTTAACCTTACTTTGTATTTTAGCGGTTATTCTTTTGGTAACGGCGTTTGTTGTATTTATGGAGCGAGGTCAACGCCGTATTACGGTTAATTATCCACAACGCCAACAAGGACGAAAAATTTATAGTGCGCAAACGAGTCATTTGCCGTTAAAGATCAATATGGCGGGTGTTATTCCACCGATATTTGCTTCGAGTATTATGTTGTTGCCAGGAACTTTTGCCAATTGGTTCGCTAATCTAAAAGGAATGGGTTGGTTAGGAAAACTGAGTTTTTGGTTATCACCAGGCCAGCCGCTTTATATTTTATTATTTGCTGCAGCAATTATATTTTTCTCTTTTTTTTATACCGCTTTAGTTTTCAATCCAAGGGAAACGGCAGATAATTTAAAAAAATCAGGTGCTTTTATTCCTGGGATAAGACCGGGTGAGCAAAGTGCTCGTTACATCGATACAACGATGACGAGGCTTACATTAATAGGGAGTCTTTATTTAGTTTTGGTTGCTTTATTACCTGAATTTATGATATTCACTTGGCACGTCCCTTTTTATTTTGGCGGGACTTCCCTATTAATTATAGTTGTTGTTATCATGGATTTTATGACGCAGGTTCAATCTTTGTTGATGTCACATCAGTATGAATCATTACTTAAAAAGGCTAATTTGAAGGGTTTAGGTGGTGGATCGTCGTCTGGTCTTTATTAAAAATAGAGGATTATGCGGTGAGCTTCATTTTTTTGAAAACGGGTGAGTAGACGTAGGCGCTTAAATTTTAGAGGTTATTATGAAGGTTAGAGCATCGATTAAAAAAATTTGTCGAAATTGTAAGATTATTAAACGAAAAGGAAAACTAAGGGTAATTTGTTCTGCTGAAGCACGTCATAAGCAACGACAAGGTTAATAGAATGCTTAAAGTGCGCCTCCACCCTGTTTGTGTTATGCCTGTCATAATCGCTTACATTATGAATGCGGATGCGAAATACTAATTTAGACAATTTTCTGTAAATGTTATTGATTTTTTTTCAAGAGTGGGATACCCTACTGCGCCTTCTGAAGTATCTTAAATTTAAGGGTTTGGAGTGAAAAATGGCTCGAATAGCCGGTGTCAATATACCAATAAATAAACATGTCGTCATAGGGTTAACCGCCATTTATGGCGTAGGTCGTTCTCGTGCCTTAAAAATATGTAAGGGTCTCAATATTTCACCGGAGACGAAAGTGAAGGACCTTTTAGAGAAACAATTAGATGCCATACGACAGAAGATTATTACGTACAAAATAGAGGGTGACTTACGTCGCGAAGTTTCTATTAGCATCAAGCGTTTAATGGATTTGGGCTGTTATAGAGGCATTCGGCACCGTCGGGGCTTGCCTGTTCGTGGTCAACGTACCCGCACGAATGCGCGTACACGGAAAGGTCCTCGTAAAATGATTCGTAAAGATTGAACCGCGTTTTAACAGAGAAAGGCATACTTGTGGGTATTTACTAATATGGCAGATTACAATTTACATGCATCGCAGCAATTAACGATGGCTGAGAGGGCGGGGTCGCATCGTAAGCGTAAAGAGATTGTTCCCGATGCAATCGTTCATTTGAGCACCTCTTTTAATAATACGATTATTTGTATCCGTAAAGGAGGGGATACTTTAGGGATATCCTCAGCGGGAGCGTGTGATTTTAAAGGGACTAAAAAAGGCACGGCTTTTGCGGCTCGAGTCGCTTTCGAAAAAGCGATTGAAAAAGCAGTCGATAAGTATAAATCAAAATATAAACATAATTTAGGACGCGTTGAAGTGAGAATTAAAGGGCCAGGTCAAGGGTCTGAGCAAGCGATAATGGCTTTAAAAAATAAGGATATTGAGGTTACTCAAATCTTGAATATTACAGGCGTGCCTCATAATGGTTGCCGACCGCCCAAACGGCGTCGTGTATAGGCAAAATGGTTATGTTTCTTTAGTTAGATCAATAAGAAGCTGAAAAAATAAGTTTCCAGTGTTATTAAAATTGGGTGAAACGTTGGGTGAAACGAAAGAAAAAAACTTTAAAATGAAGACTACTATATTAATAATTGGGAGTAAAGAATTTAATGGCTAGATACCGAGGTCCGACTTGTAAATTAGCGCGTAGATTGGGAACTGATTTACAGTTAAAAAGTGGTATACGTGCACTCGATAGCAAATGTAAGTTGGCTACGCCTCCTGGTATGCAGCCTGCAAAGCGAGGACGATTATCTGAGTATGGTGTATTGCTGCGGCAAAAACAGCTTATTCGGCATACCTATGGTATTTTAGAAAGACAATTTCGCCTTTATTACACAAAGGCTTCTAAGCGCAAAGGGATTACAGGCGAAAATCTTCTTAAATTGTTAGAATGTCGTTTGGATAACGTAGTCTATCGGATGGGTTTTGCGTCGACGCGTGCTGAAGCAAGACAGTTGGTTTCTCATCGAGCCGTAAAAGTTAATTCGACTATTGTTAATATCCCTTCTTACCAAGTTAAGGTCGGTGATGTTATTGAGATAAAGGAAAAAAGTAAGTCTCAAACGCGTATTCAAGCAGCAATAGAACTCACCAAACAAAAACCTCAACCGGCTTGGATAGATGTAGATTCTACTCAGTTACAGGGGGTCTTTAAGTTAATTCCAGAGCGAAGTGAATTACCATTAGAATTTAATGAGAATTTAGTCGTTGAGTATTACTCTAAGTAAGAAGGTAACCCATGTCGACGAATGTTAAGAAATTTTTAACGCCTCAAACCATTGAAGTGCAAACGATTGCACCGAACCGGTCACTGATTACTTTACAACCTTTTGAGGCGGGTTTTGGCCATACCTTGGGAAATGCTTTACGTCGTGTTTTGTTATCTTCTATGCCGGGTTGTGCAGTTGTGGAAGCTAAAATCGAAGGCGTACTTCATGAATATAGTAGCTTAGAAGGTGTTCAGGAAGATATTATTGATATTTTACTCAATTTAAAGGGTGTTGCTTTTCAGATGCATGGAAAAGAAGAAGTCACGCTTGAGTTAATTAAAAATACAGTGGGCCCTGTTTGTGCGGGTGATATTACTCTACCCAGTGATATTGAAGTTAAAAATCCGGACTTTGTTATTGCACATCTAACAAAACCCAAAGAATTTAAAATGACGCTGAAAGTGGCTAGAGGGCGTGGCTATCAACCTGCATCGTTGCGTAAAGCCGATGAGCGTTTTGTAAGTGAAGTCGGAGCTTTACAACTTGACGCACGTTTCAATCCTATATTACGCGCAACCTATTCAGTAGAAAATGCACGTGTAGAACAACGCACGGATCTGGATAAATTAGTGATTGATCTCGAAACGAATGGTACTATTGATCCAGAAGAAGCAATACGGCGCGCAGCAACGATCATTCAAGAACAATTGCGTACTTTCGTTGAGCTTAAACATGAAACAGAAGAAGAAGTAGTCGATGAGTTTGTTGATATCAACCCGATGTTATTACTTCCCGTTGATGAGCTCGAATTAACTGTGCGGGCCGCTAATTGTTTAAAAGCAGAACATATCTATCGTATTGCTGATTTAGTGACGAAAACTGAATCAGAGCTGCTGTCTACGCCAAATTTAGGAAAGGTTTCTTTATGGGAGATTAAAACTGCTTTACAAAAACGTGGGCTCTCTTTAGGCATGGAAGTACCTATTCAGCAGCTCGCTTCTTTAAAAAAATCCTTAGAAGCCACTGAAGAAACTGGAAAATTAGAGAAAACGGAAGATATTAATAAGATTAACTAAAAGGTAGCGAGTTATGCGTCATCTTAATGCAGGCCGTCAATTAGGGCGAACGTCGAGCCATCGGACAGCAATGTTTCGAAGCATGGTTAGCGACTTGCTCACAAAAGAAATGATACGTACAACGTTGGCAAAAGCCAAAGAACTTCGTCGAATTGCTGAGCCGCTCATTACGTTAGCAAAGGAAGACACTGTTTCTAAAAGACGTTTGGCATTTAGTCGTTTACGTAATAAAGAAACGGTCGCATTGCTATTTAACAATATAGGCCCACGATTTAAAAAACGATCGGGGGGGTATTTACGAATACTGAAATGTGGATATCGGGTTGGCGATTCTGCTTCTATGGCGATGGTGGAACTGGTAGAACGTGCTGAAAAAAATGAAGCTCGTCCTGTCGAGGTATCGGCATAAGCGGGGTAAAAACACAACGAACCTGTTTATTTAGAGTGAACGACTTCGTCTGCTTTATCCAGGGTTTCCTGTAATTCACGGTTAAATTGTTCCAAGAGTACGTTCGAGTAATCTCCTTTTTTGATTGCCTTTTCTAAGACAAGAAGGCTGTACTTAAGTCGAATGAGCCCGCAATAAGCACATGATCCCAAGAGCTTATGCAAGGCTGATTCAAGTTTTTTTTGCTGCTTGTTTTGAAAAGCGAGATTGATTTCTGCGCGTAATTGTGGTGTTTCTTTTAGAAATAAGTGAAGTAATTCTTTAATTATTTTATGTGAATCTTTTGTAAAGAGCTGATTGAGCCTGTTATCAATGATGGGTAAGTCGGATAATTTTTTTTTCACGTCCATTATCCCTCTCGTTTATTTTTAACGTAACGCAATGTTATTTTTCCACCTATCGTTGTGATTGTTTCTCAATAGAGCCTATGTTTAAATGGGAAGAATTCTAAATCAATTTTAAAAAATTCGTGGCTAAATTATCTTATCGCATACCTAATGATGAGCTTAAGGCTGCATTACTCGAATTTAGACATTTACAGGATATATTACGCTGGGGTTATACGCAATTTAATCAAGCGAATCTTCATTATGGTCATGGCACTGACAATGCATGGGATGAAATTGTTTACTTAGTATTATCCACGTTAAAATGTGGACCACAGTTAAATTCCTTTTTTTTAGCATCGAGTTTGACGCTTGCTGAACGCCGATTGTTAATAGAAAATATAAGACAACGCGTGGAAGAACGTATCCCGACCGCTTATTTGGTGAATGAAGCGTATTTTGCAGGATTGGCTTTTTACGTTGACGATCGCGTACTTATTCCGCGCTCACCTATCGCAGAATTAATCCAGTCTGAACTGAATCCTTGGATTGAAAATACCAAAAAAATTCACACTATTCTTGATCTGGGGACAGGGAGTGGTTGTATTGCGATTGCATGTGCTTATGCTTTTCCAGAAGCGCGCGTTGATGCGGTTGATCATTCTAAAGATGCACTTAAAGTCGCCGCAGTGAATGTGAAAATTCATAAGCGACAGGGTCAAATCAACTTAATTTATTCTGATTTTTTTCAAAATTTAAAAAGACGACGTTACGATATTATTATGAGTAACCCGCCTTATGTTGATGCAGAAGATTTTATGTGTTTACCTTTAGAATATCGGCATGAACCGAGAGCCGCGTTAGCGGCAGGGAAAGACGGTTTGGACGGTGTTATTCAAATTCTTAAAGAGGCAAAAAAATATTTAAAAGAAAAAGGTATTTTAATTGTAGAAGTAGGGAATAGCAAAAATGCGTTGATCAAACGTTATCCGCACATCCCTTTTTTCTGGCTAGAATTTGAACAGGGCGAAGCGGAAGTATTTTTATTAACTCAAGAGCAATTAATGTGTTATGAGAAAGCATTTTAATTTGGCACTCGTTGGTGCAACAGGTTTGGTGGGGCAATCGGTATTCGCTATTTTACAGGAACGAAAATTTCCGGTTGATACGCTTTATTTACTGGCTAGCGAACGATCGGCCGGCGAAACAATGATGTTTAATAAACATGCGTTATGCGTAACACAGTTAGCCGATTTTGATTTTAAACACGTGGATATCGCATTCTTTACCGCAGGTTCGGCAATTTCTGCTCAATATGTTCCAGAGGCGATTAAAAATGGCTGCTTAGTGATTGATAATACCGCTCATTATCGTTACGACAAGGACGTCCCGCTTGTCATTCCTGAAGTGAATCCTGAGGCGTTAGCAGGTTATAAAAAACGTCTCATTATCGCAAATCCAAATTGTGCCACGATACAAATGCTTGTCGCATTAAAACCGATTTATGATGCCGTTGGCATCGCACGTATTAATGTAGTGACTTTCCAATCCGTTTCTGGAGCAGGCAAAAGGGCTTTCCAAGAATTAATTCAGCAAACAACTCAATTATTAAATGGATTGCCTATAAAAAAACCTCACGCATTGACACAACAAATTGCATTTAATGTGATTCCACAGATCGACGTCTTTGAAGGAAATGGATACACCCGGGAAGAAATGAAAATGGTCTGGGAAACACAAAAAATTTTATCGGATAAAGAAATTCAGATCAATTCGACTGCTGTACGCGTGCCGGTATTTTATGGCCATTCAGAAGCGGTACATATCGAAACAAAGCAAAAAATAAGTATAGCAAGGGCTAAGCAGTTATTAAAAAAAGCCGCGGGTGTTTGTGTGCTTGATAAATCTGCAAATAATGGGTACCCAACACCTTTTTCGCTCCCAGAGAGTGATGATGTCATGGTGGGTCGACTTCGTGAAGATATTTCCCATCCATTGGGTTTAGATATGTGGATAGTCGCGGATAACATTCGTAAAGGCGCTGCTTTAAACGCGATACAAATTGCAGAACTTATGATTAAAAATTATCTTCACGCTGAAAAATAGCCATTTTTTAATTGATTTTTTGTAAAACAAACTGTTTTTGTTTACAATAAAAAGCAAGTAATCAATGAAAAAAAGCGATGGCAAATCCCAATAAAAAAAATCTTTCTTTAGAGCAAGATATACTTACAGAAGTGATTGAGCAGCATTCCCATTCCCGCTCGTATCACGACGAGAGTGATACGGTCATGAACCCAGACGATGAAAGTGATAGCGGTACAGGACAGGTTACATTGAGTGTCGAAACCTTATTCGCCTATTTAAACGCCCTATTAAATAAAGAGCGTCGCGAACGCCTAGACGGGCAAAAAAAATTTGGCATTTGCCCGGATACCGAGGATCCAAATCATTTACTCGGTAAAAAAGGGTTATGCGCAACAGGTTTTAACGAAACGCCAAAAATGCACCCCTTATTAGCACAGAGCCAACAGTTTAGTGGTGATGATCCTTCAATAAATGCGATTCCTGCAGACAATCGTGAAGCTATAAAACGATTTCCTGAAAAACGACTTGAAAATCAACTACGATTACAAAAAAATTTGGGTTTGGGCGCCACTAAAAATGTAACGCTTAGTCGATAATGAATCATACGTTTGCACATGAGATTTTATTTGGCACATTATCTGGAGTCGAACGGTTTATACAGTCGGGTGCGGATATAGAAGAAATCGATGAATATGGATTTTCACCATTAATCGAAGCAACCATTGCGAATAAGGACGACATCGTCGCGCTATTATTAAGATATGGTGCAGACATCGATAATGTCGATACAACAGGGCGCACTGCATTGCATTGGGCTGTCGATAATCATAATCTTTCTTTATGTGAATTACTGCTTGCCCATCATGCGAATGCGAATGCGTACACGTTTGCAGGCCAGCCTGTCTTAGTTTACCCTTTGCTCAGACAACAACGTGAATTAAAAAAACTTCTTTATCGCTATGGTGCTCAATTAAGCTTTGCCCAAGATTTTATACAAGCGAAATTGCTCGGTCATCGTTATGAATTGTTAGGTCAGGTGGATATTGTTAATGCGAACGAACAGTTTATCGAAATGAACTACGAAGGTTTTTTTTTAGAGTTTACACTCGATGTTATATTCAATTCGTTGCGACGCTATCAAAATCATTTTTCATCACGTCATTTACGACCTTACTTCGAAAACGTTCAGAAATTAATACGCGCATTTTCTAATGCGCAGGCGCTACTCAAATATCAACGTTATACGATAAACATTAAGAATTATACAGAATCTATTAATGATTTACTGAATCAAGAATTATTGTTATTACCCGTTGCTTATGAAGGTCATGTGATCACATTCATTAAATATAAAAACTTTTTAGTTCGTTGCGATCGCGGTGAAAATGCGTGTCATGAAGGGAGTATCGTTATTTATGCCTGTCGAAATCTTTATGCCTTTAATGAAGCGTTTTGTAAACAATTAATGTATAGGCGTCAATCGCGTGAATTTTTGAACAAGCGAATAAAGCAGTATTTAGATTTAGTTTACATGACGAATTTACCGATTCGGAGGCAACGGGTGGGTAATTGTTCCTGGGCCAATATAGAAGCGAGTATTCCAGCCATGTTATTTATGTTGGAAAGTGTCAATAAAGAAGGTCATCTTCTTTCTCATTTTGAAAATGGGCAACAATACGCATTCAATTTTTTTAAAGATTGGCAAAACTGGGACAAACAGCGCGCTTTAGAAGAGTGCATACACACTTTTTATGATGCGAACCCAGCACGAAGAGCAACCAAGGCAACACAATTAGCGGCTATTTTGTTTCAACAATTAGCATATGATCGGAATGAAATAAAACAAGCAGAATCTATTTTAAAAATTTTATCGCTACCTGATTATGATTATTTATTAAAAAGCTACCTGATGGTATATTGGCAATTAAATAAAACAAAACAAGGAAAAGAATTAATGAATTTATTAGATGCGTGTGGGGTTGTTGTAACGCTATAATACGTTATTATTATAATAAGGAATGATTGGAGCTTAAGGAGATGAATAACGAAATTAATGTCCACCGGGGAACCTTTTTTCCATTAAACACTCGACCATTAAAAATACCAGAACCAATTAAAAAGGTTAATCCGGTTAATAAAAACGCCGTTTACAACTTAACGTGGAATGGTTTTTATTGGGAGTTACGTCAGCGAGGGACTAAGCATTTTATGCGGTGCTATGGATTTTCTTCAAGAAAAAAATTACAACTGTTTATCGCAAGATCTAATCTTTGGCAAGAAAAAATAACGTTAGGTCATTTTGAAACAAACACGCAATCAGAATTAATGGCTTATTTAGGCGATAAATTTTTTGATCAAGTATCGTTAGAGCATAATTTTAATCCAAAAAACCATAAACTATCGACCATTCATTATTTTATATATAATTATAACTTAAGCTTTGCGGCGTTAAGTTTAGGATTTTCTAGTTTACAATCTTTTCTTAATTTTTTTGCAAAAAGTTCTTTTGTAGCGGATTACTCAATAAATAAAGCAGAAAATTTATCGATAGCGATAGGAGTCCTACAAAAAGCAGATCCGATCGAAATGAAAAACGAATTAGGTCAGCTCTATAATGAGCCTTTAATCGAGAATAAACGGTTTGAAAGATATAATTATACCTTGGAGGAATTAAAATTAGCGTTGGAAACGGAAAATTTTTCCATCGTCATAGCCAGTTTAGGGGGAGGTAGTATCTATGCATTCAATAAAAAACTAAAACGTTTAAGCCCTGTCATTAACGTTCAGTTAGATGATTTAAAGAAAAAATCATGGGAGGCATTATTACAAAATATACCTCTCAAATGGTGGAAAGTTAAGTTGGATCAATTTTTTTCTCAAAAAGAAATGTTTTTTAGGGAAAGGGCTTGCGCCCAACAATTTTTTCACGTGCAGCCGCAAAATGTTATAGCCCCTACAGGATATACTGCCTATGCACCAGGAGGTATCGGTTTATCCTCTCCTTAACGTAGTTTATCGTTAACCTCAATAATTCTTTTAACGTCGCAATGGGAAAACCTCTAAGGCGAGTAAAGGTAAGCTCGGTGAGACACGATATAAGCCTAAATTTAGAGTCGTTTATCCCATTGTAATTATCACACTGAATAGAGTATACTCGGTGCCGCTATCGCGGGGTGGAGCAGTCTGGTAGCTCGTCGGGCTCATAACCCGAAGGCCGTAGGTTCAAATCCTACCCCCGCTACCAGTTTTATTACAGCGAAAGGCCCCATTTAGGGGCTTTTTATTTGGAGAGAATAAATAATACAAAGTTTTTTCAAATGATAAGAAACAATTCAGCGATAGAAGCGAGGTTATCACCCACGATTGAGGCACTCGGCTATGAGTTGTGGGCCTGCGTCTATCTGAGAGAAGGTCAAAAAAATAGATTACGTATCTATATTGATAGTGAGAAAGGCATTACGCTTTCGGATTGTGAGCGCGTAAGCCGGCAGGTGGGTGCATTATTGGATGTTGAGGACCTTTTACAAGGTCACTATCACTTAGAGGTTTCTTCTCCTGGTTTAGATAGGCCGCTTATTAAAGAGGATCATTTTCAGCGTTACGTGGGTTACCCAATACATGTTTTTTTACAATCACCTATTGATAATCAACGCAAATTTAAAGGCCTTTTGCAATCAACAAGGGCTTCTGGGATAGTACTGAACCGAGAAGGAAAGGAATTTGTATTAACATGGGACAATATTTTACATGCGAATGTATTGCCTAAGATGAATAAATAACCCGGAGGCAGGCTATGAAAAAAGAAATTTTACTAGTGGCAGAGACGGTATCTAACGAAAAAGATGTTGATAAAGAGCTTATTTTTAAAGCGATAGAAGCCGCTTTAGCGATGGCAACTAAAAAAAAAGCAGGTGAAGACATTGACGTTCGTATTGCTATCGATAGGCGTACCGGTGACTATGAAACGTTTCGCACGTGGACGGTCGTTGCAGATGAAGCTGAATTTAATCATTCTGATGAAATACCCGTTTCTTTTGACCCCTTAAAACACATTCAATTAAGTGAAGCTAAAAAACGTCATCCTAATAGCCAAATAGGCGATATTATCGAAGAGCGTATGCCTTCTGTGGAATTTGGTCGTATTGCAGCTCAAACGGCAAAACAAGTGATTATTCAAAAAGTCAGAGAAGCTGAGCGTGCTAAAATAGCAGAGGCTTATACGAACCGAGTCGGTGAGTTGCTATCAGGTATCGTCAAGCGGGTGACGAGAGAAGGTTTAATTGTAGATTTAGGGGCTAGCGTCGAGGCTTTTGTCCCACGCGAAGAAATGATACCGCGTGAAGAGATACGTTCTGAAGATCGTTTGCGGGGGTATTTATATGCGGTCAATCCACAAGTTCGAGGTCCACAATTATTGATGAGTCGCACCCGTCCAGAAATGCTGATTGAACTTTTTAAAATAGAAGTTCCAGAGATTGGCGAGGAGTTAATTGAAATTAAAAGCGCAGCGCGCGATCCAGGGTCACGTGCTAAAATTGCAGTGAAAACAAATGATGGTCGTATTGATCCAATCGGTGCCTGTGTGGGCATGCGTGGTGCACGCGTGCAAGCGGTTTCTAGTGAGTTAGCAGGTGAACGGATTGATATTGTCTTATGGGATGATAATCCTGTTCAATTAGTGATCAATGCTATGGCACCTGCTGAAGTGGCTTCTATTGTCGTGGATGAAGATACAAAAGTGATGGATGTCGCCGTACAAGAGGATCAATTATCTCAGGCGATTGGTCGCAATGGTCAAAATGTACGTTTAGCGAGTGAATTAACCGGTTGGATTATTAATGTGATTACCGTAGAAGAAGCGGCCAAAAAAATAGTAAAAGAATCGGAAAATTTACAAAATCTTTTTATAGAGCAACTGACTATTGATGAAGCGCTTGCCGAGATGTTAGTCCGGGAGGGATTTACGAGTTTAGAAGAAATTGCTTATGTCTCCGCGCAAGAGCTGTTAGCTATCGAAGGATTTGATTCAATCTTAGTCGAGATGCTCCAAACCCGTGCTAAAGAAGTATTGGCGTTACAAGCACCAACGAAGCAAAAATCTTCAACAACGGAGCATGAAAAATTTTTAGAACCCCATCGGGATTTACTATCCTTAGAAGGGATGACTGAAGAAATAGCGACTACATTGGCGAAAAGAGGTGTTTCTTCACGTGAAGCGTTAGCTGAGTTGGCAGTGGATGATCTCCTTGATATCATCGAATTAGATCGTGAAAAAGCCGGTAAACTGATTATGTCAGCGCGCGCGCCTTGGTTTGTTGAGGAAAAAAAATAAGCGTTGAAAGGAGTTATTGTCCACCTAAAAAAGTAACGAAAAATAATGAGGATTTGAATAAATTTGAATGTGTTTTTGAAGTTAACAGGTTTTTATCGTCAATACATCACGTGTATTTCGGGAAATGATGAAGTGTTTAATGGTTTTCGACACTGTCAAATAGTGACAGGAGAAGCATAATATGACAGAAAATATTAAAGATAAAACTGAAAGTAAGGTTTTTAATGAATCGAGTAAAGATGGCGCAGTGGATAGTGCTAAAAAAGTGATTACATTAACGCGGACGCGTAAAAGTACCAGTTTGCTTAAAGTCAAAGATACTTCGGGTAAAGCCAAAACGATTAAAGTACAAGTTCGCAAGAAAAGAACGTATGTGAAAAGTAATGAGGGCTTAATTGACGAAGAAACGAATCGGGCGAATGAAGCCAAAGAAAAAGAAGCCTTAATACAGCAAGAAAAAAAACAAGCGACTGAAAAATTATCGACGATGACAGAGACGCAGGATAAGCAAACGGCTGGAATTAAAAAAACGATCGATGAAACGGAAATTGTCAGTGGAGGAGAAAAGAAAGAACACGTTCCTCGTTCTGAAAAAGCGGTAGCACCTGTATCTCCTTCTAAAAAAACGAAGCCACCCAGTGAAAAGCTGGTCATTGCCTTACCAAAAAATACAGAAAGAGTGGATCGCGATAAAAAACATAAAAATCGCAATTTAAAAGAAAAAGAAATGGCGAAATATCGACACAAAGCGATTTATCAATTTGAAGATGAATCCGATGAGCAATTCCGTCATCGTAAAAAAACAGGAAAATCGAAACGACCGAGTCAATTATTACAGCAACAATTTGAAAAACCCGTCATAGCGGTTGTTCATGAAGTTGAAATCCCCGAGACGATTACCGTCGGTGATTTAGCGCAAAAAATGTCAATAAAGGCCGCTGAAATTATTAAAGCATTAATGAAATTAGGTGTGATCGCCACGATTAACCAAGTTATTGACCAGGATACGGCGATACTCGTGGTAGAAGAAATGGGGCATGTTGCAAAACCCGTGAGTTCGAATGCATTAGAAGAAGGTTTAATCCATACAACGCAAGAAAAAATGGGCGAATTATTGCCTCGCCCACCCGTAGTGACCATTATGGGCCATGTTGACCATGGAAAAACCTCACTTTTAGATTACATTCGGCGAACGAAAGTGACACAGAAAGAAGCGGGTGGTATTACACAGCATATTGGTGCTTATCATGTCGAAATATCGAAAGGCGTTATTACCTTTTTAGACACGCCGGGTCATTCCGCTTTCACAGCGATGCGAGCGCGTGGTACACGGGTAACCGATATTGTTATTTTGGTTGTCGCAGCCGATGATGGGGTTATGCCACAGACCATCGAAGCGATTCAACATGCGAAAGCAGCCAATGTGCCTATCGTCGTTGCAATTAACAAAATCGATAAACCCGAAGCTGATCTCGACAGAATAAAAAATGAATTAGCGAAGCAAGGTCTTAATCCTGAGGAATGGGGTGGAGATACGATGCTTATCCCTGTTTCAGCAAAAACAGGTCAGGGTGTTGATGATTTATTAGATTCGCTATTGGTTCAAGCAGAGGTGCTTGAATTAAAAGCACCATACGAGGGTCCCGGACAAGGAATTGTCATCGAGTCACGATTAGATAAAGGAAAAGGTTCGGTTGTAACGATATTAGTGCAACGGGGAAAACTTCGTAAAGGTGATTTATTGTTAGCGGGCACGGCTTATGGTCGTGTCAGAGCATTACTGGATGAACAGGGAAAATTAGTTGAAGCGGCAGGGCCTTCTATGCCTGTTGAAGTACTGGGCTTATCCAGTACGCCAGTGGCAGGAGATGAAGCCGTGGTTGTTGCCGATGAAAAAAAGGCACGAGAAATTGCTTTATTTCGTGAAGGGAAATTACGTGAAGCGAAATTAGCACAACAACGAATGCTTAAAACCGGTGATATTTTTGGTCAACTCGATGAAAATCAAGTTAAAACGTTAAATATAATTGTAAAAACCGATATGCAAGGATCTGCTGAAGCCTTACAAGAAGCTTTAAATAAACTGTCTACTTCTGAAGTTAAAATAAAAATTGTCTATATCGGGGTCGGTGCGATTACCGAATCGGATGCGAACCTCGCGTTAGCTTCAAAAGCATTAATTTTAGGATTTAATGTTCGAGCGGATGCTACTGCGAAAAGAACAGTAGAAAAAGAAGGCCTCATCATGAACTATTATAGCGTTATTTATGACCTGATCGATCAAGTTAAAAACATCATGAATGGATTGCTTACGCCAGAAATAAAAGAAAAAATTCTCGGTTTAGCCGAAGTTCGCGAAGTTTTTCGATCAGCGAAGCTGGGTGTTATTGCAGGATGTATGGTGACAGAAGGTTTAGTCAAACGTAATGCACCGATTCGATTACTGCGTGATAATGTTGTTATTTATGAAGGTGAATTATATTCTTTACGTCGATTTAAAGAGGATGCAACGGAGGTTCGTCATGGTATGGAATGTGGAATTGGCATAAAAAATTTTACGGATATTCGAGTAGGCGATATGATCGAAGTTTATGAACGTGTTTCAATATCAAGAACAGTCTAATGCAAAAGAACTCTAATCGCGTTGCGCGTATTGCTGATCTTATTAAAAAAGAATTAAGCAATCATATTTTAAACAAGGAAATAGCGGACAGTCGTTTGAAATTCATTACCATTACCTCAGTGAAAGTTTCTCGAGATCTTTCTTATGCGGATATCTTATTTACGCAGTTATCGGTAGAAAATTCAGACGAAAAACAAAAAGATAAGGAATTAGCCGTTCAATTAGTAAGAAAAGCATCTGCTCGTTTACGTTATGCCTTAGCTCAGCGTTTACATTTATATAAGATACCTCGTTTGCGATTTTTTTATGATGATTTTTTGGAGGAAAGTCATCGACTCCATTGTTTAATTGAACAAGCAATGACTAAAGATAAATCAAAACGTACTGAATAAAATTCTTGAAACCCTATCAATATTGAAAAGAGACATCAATAAATAGTTTTTTACTATAATAAAGAATAAATTATGCAGGCTCTACGTTCTAAAAAACGCGCAATAACAGGTATTTTATTGCTTGATAAGCCGAAGGGAATGACATCAAATCAGGCTTTACAAAAAGTTAAGCAATTATTTTTAGCCGATAAAATTGGGCATACCGGGAGTCTCGATCCGTTAGCAACGGGTTTGTTACCTTTATGTCTTGGAGAAGCCACCAAATTTTCTCAATTTCTACTCAATGCGGATAAACGTTATGTGGTGAGTGCGCGTTTGGGTATTAAAACCAATACGGGAGACGCTGAGGGTGAAGTAATTAAATCGTGTCCTATTGCGGACTATTCCCTTAACGAACTCGAAGCTATTTTGTCTCACTTTCGTGGGTCAATTTTACAAACACCACCGATGTTTTCAGCTTTAAAATACAAAGGCCAGCCGTTATATAAATTAGCGCGACAAGGTATCGTTGTTGAACGTCGCCCACGAACCGTTAAGATACATTGTTTACACTTACTTGAATCCAATGAAGATAAAAGCGTACTGAGTCTAGAAATTAAATGTAGTAAAGGAACGTATATCCGTACCTTAATTGAAGATATTGGTGAATCCTTGGGTTGTGGTGCTTATGTACAGAATTTGCGTCGCTTAGGCGTGGCTAATTATTGTGCGGATCAAATGGTGAGTTTAGATGAATTACAGGCGTTAAGCCAAAATGAACGCTATGAAAAATTATTGAACTTAGACAGTTTGTTAAGTGAATGGCCTATTTTTAAAGTCTCGCAGGCCGCCGCCTATTATCTCTATTGCGGACGAACTCTCTTATTACCTAATTTGCCAAAACAAGGTTTGTTGCGCTTGTGTCTAAAAGAAAATGATCGTTTTATTGGCATCGGCGAAATTTTGGAAAATGGGCGTGTTATGCCTCGGCGTTTAATTGACTTTAATAAATCAGGATTTTAATTTGGAATCGTTTTAACGGTCAAATTTTATACTGAATGCGATAAAGGTTATTCTCATGAGATTTCCTGGCAATGAATCCGTTTTTTAAATGTTGCGTGTATTGACGCCCCGAGGGGTTAACTTGGCTATATTTTAATCAATCAATAGCAATCTTATGGTAATTAATACGGTCTTTGCTAGGCTTAAAGGAGAGACGTATTGAATTGTTTAAATTAGGAGCTCATATGAACAAAGGTAAATTTCCTCACGATAAGAAACAACAAAAAAATCCTTTTCAAAGCCAAGGTCACAAACCACAATGGCCAGGCCATAACCCCAATCAAGAACCTAACAAACACAATCCAGGACACAATCCGGAGCATAACCCAAACAATCCAAATAAACCACAATGGCCAGGTCAAAAAGACAAACGTTAAAATGTAAGGCTTTTGGAAAGTTTTGCTAAATTTTTTTAGCATTTGATTGGAGCAGGAGCGCAACTGAGATGGATGATTTTTTTAGATCATCCATCTTTTTTTAGAGTAGATGATATTACGAGGGAAATCGCTTACCTTACTGCGCGTTTTTGTCAAAAACGCTAAAATTTTCTTTTTAGAGCAATCATAATAGAATCTATTCTTTTATGCGGGAAAGATATTCCCCAGTCCGCGTATCCACTTTAATTAATTCGCCTGTTTGGACAAATAAAGGAACGCGTACGATAGCGCCTGTTTCTAAACGAGCGGGTTTCCCACCTCCGCCTGAGGTATCACCACGTAGGCCCGGATCAGTTTCTACTATTTTTAAATTAACAAAATTGGGGGGCGTTACACACAAAGGGCTTCCATTAAATAAGGTTAAAATGCATAAGTCTTGTTCTTTTAACCATAATTTGGCTTGATTGACTACTTGACGGTCAGCGGCGTATTGCTCAAATGTGACCGGATCCATAAAATGCCAAATATGACTATCGTTATAAAGATAATGAACCTCAATATCAAATACATCGGCCGCTTGCAGCGTATCACCCGATTTTAACGTACGTTCGATCACGCGATTGTTTTTTAAATTACGTAATTTTATCCGATTAAACGCTTGTCCTTTCCCTGGTTTTACATAATTATTTTCCAATATGACATAAGGGTCATTATCTAACATAACCTTCATACTGTTTTTTAATTCATTGGTGGTATAGACAGTCATCATGTATCTCACATTTTTTTAAAATAGACTTATTTCTCATTCAAGTTTAAAAGTGGGTCTGCCTTCTCGAATCTATTCGATTGAAGAACAAGGTATCAACCTTGTCTTCTTAGCGGTAAAAAGCCAATTTAAAGTATCTTTAAAGTTTAAATAAATGCTCCCGATAATAACGGAGTTCATTAATAGAATCTCGCACGTCTTCTAAGGCTAAATGCTTTGATTTTTTTTTGTAGGCACCTAAAAGATTGGGGCTCCAGCGATAAGCAAGCTCCTTCAATGTACTCACATCCAAATTTCTATAATGAAAATAGTTTTCTAATACAGGCATACAGCGCGCTAAAAAACGACGGTCCTGACAAATACTATTCCCGCACATAGGTGATTTCTGAGGAGGAACATGTTTCATAATAAACTCTAACGTTTGTTTTTCGGCTTCCTCTTCGGTCATTTTACTGAGTCTGACTCTATCGAGTAAACCCGAGTTCTTATGTTGGCGTTTATTCCAATCATCCATATGGGTCAAGATAGATTCAGATTGAAAAATGGCAAACACAGGACCTTCTTCTATAATTTCTAATTGAGAATCGGTGATAATGGTCGCAATCTCAATGATTTTATCTTGATTGGTATCAAGTCCTGTCATCTCGAGATCGATCCAAATTAAATTACCTGCTTTAGGCGTCATGTAAAGCTCTTTAATCATTATTACTAAAAATAATCTACAAAAATAAACGTTCTAAAAAATTTTCCATATGAAAAGTGGCTACGCAATGAGATGCATCGCAATTTTTTATCACAAAAATTATTTATCGTTTATAGTATACCCTGGCAACCGTTCAAGATGCGACTATTTAGAACTTGAAACCTAAAATTAATGATATAGGCGTTTATGTAATGAAAGACGTGCTGAATGGAACCTTCGTGAGGATTGTATTGATAGAGGAAAATTTATGCAATTGCTATTTTTTTTAATGGCTTACTTATTGGGTTCAGTATCCAGTGCGATTATTGTTAGTCGATTTGCAAATCTACCGGATCCTCGTACGCAAGGTTCTAAAAATCCAGGGGCAAGCAATGTCTTAAGGTTGGGTGGAAAAAAATTAGCGGCACTGGTTTTGTTCGGTGATCTTTTGAAAGGATGGATTCCGGTGATGGTCGCTAAGTGGTTAGGTTTATCGTTATCCTCTTTAGCGTGGGTGGCTTTTTTTGCTTTTATCGGTCATCTTTTTCCTGTTTTTTTTGGTTTTCGTGGGGGAAAAGGAGTTGCAACGGCATGGGGTGGATTGTTTGCTGTGGCATGGCCTTTAGGCGTAGTCGGCCTATTAAGCTGGAGCGTTGTACTCATCCTCTTTCGTTATATTTCAGTTGCATCCATGGCGGCTTCACTAGTGACATTTTTTTATGCATTTTACGCGTATTCTTTTTCGGTTTATTTTCCTATCTTTCTCATAACGTTGTTATTAATAGCCGGTCACGCTTCAAATATTAAACGTTTATTTCAAGGAAAAGAACCTCAATTAAACCGACGTGTATTCAATAAAAAATAACGTTACAAACGACCACAAAAACGAGGATAGGCCAATCATCTTTAATCTAATTGGTCGAGAGGATAACGAGCAATCGTTCTTATGATTAAATCATTATCATATTGTCCTAAATTCAAACGTCGATAACCTAAATAAGCAATCATGGCGCCATTATCGGTACAAAAACGAGGTTGTGGATAATAAAGTGAAACATTTTGTTGGGTTGCCAGCGTCTTAAGTGCTTTTCTGAGCTGGGTATTCGCCGCGACACCCCCGGCAACGACTAAACGACCTAAACCCGTTTGATTTAAAGCGCGCGCGGTTTTTGCAACGAGGGTATCCACCACGGCAGATTGAAATTCATAAGCAATATTGGCTTTTGTTTGATCGGTTTTATCGCTATTTTTAAACGTTGTATTCACGAAGGTTTTAAGACCACTAAAACTAAAATGACAATCCGGTCTATTCAGCATCGGTCGTGGAAATTGGTATTGTTTCGATTTCCCTTTTTCAGCGAAAGCCGCAATAGCAGGCCCGCCTGGATAGGCGAGCCCTAATAATTGGGCTGTTTTATCAAATGCTTCACCGGCTGCGTCATCAAGACTTACCCCTAAAATTTTATAGCGGCCAATATGGGTTACCTCCGCTAATAAGGTATGACCGCCTGAAACGAGTAATGCAAGAAACGGAAATTCAGGCATTGGGTCGTCCAACATCGGCGCAAGCAAATGCGCTTCCATGTGATGGACACCTAAGCTTGGAATGCCAAGGGCCCAACCTAAACTACGCCCAAAGGTTGCGCCGACTAAGAGTGCGCCAGCAAGACCAGGGCCTGAACAATAAGCGATCCCATTAATGGCTGAGAGCGAAAGATGAGCAGCAGATAAGGTTTCTTGAAGTAAGGGTAATATTTTGAGTATATGATCACGTGAGGCAAGTTCTGGAACAACCCCCCCATAGCGATTATGAAGCTCAATTTGGCTATATAACGTATGAGCAAGGAGACCTTTTTGGCCATGGTAGAGCGCGATACCCGTTTCGTCGCAAGAGGTCTCAATCCCTAATACACAAGCGATCTTTTGGGGTTGGCAATGAGTTTTTTTTGAATAGAAACTTTGCATTTTTAGAGATTGCTGGTTAGAATTAGCACCTATTTTAACTTTAATTGAGGAAGTGTACTACATGCCTGGCGTAATACTTAAAACCAGCGAAACACTCGAATCAGCAATCCGTCGTTACAAGCGTGCCTGTGAGAAGTCAGGTATTTTCGCTGAAGTGCGACGTCGAGAATACTACGAGAAACCGACTGAGGCACGCAAGCGTCGTTTTGCTGCAGCAGTGAAACGTTGTCGCAAGCGTTTGATGCGTGATAATCCTTGTTTTATCGCTAAAACCAAACGTAAGCACTAAACATGATGATGGCAACGCTCAAACAGCGCATTCAGGAAGATACGAAAACGGCCCTTCGAACGCAGGACAAGCAGCGTCTCAATGTGATGCGGCTTATTTCGGCTGAAATTAAACAAGTTGAAGTGGATGAGCGCATTGAAGTGGATGATAAGCGTATTACACAAATACTGAATAAAATGATTAAGCAACGTCGCGATTCCATTCAACAATTTGGCAAGGCGAAGCGTGATGATTTAGCGGAACAAGAACGTTTGGAAGTCAATGTTATTCAAATGTATTTGCCTGAACCTTTAAGTGAGGCCGATATTGATCGGCTATTATCCGAGTCTATTACCAAAGTAGGCGCTACCTCCGTTAAAGATATGGGAAAGGTCATGGCAGAACTGAAAGAAAGGATTCAAGGTCGTGCGGATATGACGCAGATTAGTAAAAAAATTAAAGCACGTTTGGGGCCTTAGAAAAGTTATCTGCTTTTTTATTTCTGCAAAAGACTTAAGTTTCATTGACTAAAGTCGTCTATTTTCTATCAGGAATATATGTCAATAGCACCTATTCCGCAGGAGTTTATTAATGAACTTTTAGCGCGCGTTGATATCGTGCAGCTGATTGATGCGCGCGTTCCATTGCGAAAAAAAGGGAAAAATTATATTGCCTGTTGTCCTTTTCATTCCGAAAAAACCCCTTCCTTTACAGTGACTCCCGAAAAACAATTTTATTATTGCTTTGGTTGCGCTATCAGTGGAAATGCGTTCAATTTTTTAATGGATTATGAAAAACTCAGTTTCCTCGAGGCGGTAAGCATCTTAGCAGAATCGTTGGGTATGGAAATTCCACACGCTGCAAAACAGCAAGAAGTTTATAAGGACTCCGCTAATCTTTATACGCTATTAGAAGAAGTTGCTCAGTTTTATGCGAACGAACGCCAACAAAATAAAACGGTACGTTATTATCTAAAGCAAAGAAATCTTTCTGACGAGATAATGACACAGTTCCGTTTAGGTTATGCCCCTTTGGGTTGGGATACCTTATTGAAAGCCTTTAAAAAGGAGACAGAACGTTTATTGACGGTCGGTTTATTAATCAAAAAATCCAAAGGTCAAGGTTATTATGATCGTTTTCGTGACAGAGTATTATTCCCTATTCGTGATAGAAAGGGACGTGTTATTGGATTTGGTGGTCGCACAGTCACTCAAGGGGAACCCAAGTATTTAAATTCACCGGAAACATTGCTTTTTCATAAAGGGAAAGAACTGTATGGCCTTTATGAGGTCTTTCAGCATAATCGCCATGTTGAACGTATTCTGGTGGTAGAAGGCTATATGGATGTTTTAGCCTTATTTCAAGCAGGGTTTCCTTTTGCGGTCGCGACGTTAGGGACAGCAATGAGTCGCGATCAACTCAGTCGACTCATGAGTCATACGCAAGAAATAATTTTTTGCTTTGATGGCGATTCTGCGGGTAAGAAGGCAGCGTGGCGTGTACTCGAGCAAAGTTTAGCGTTGTTAACCGACGGTTATATATTCCGTTTTTTATGCTTACCCCATGGAGAAGATCCGGATTCTTTTATACAAAAAAAAGGAGCGGATGAATTTATGACTTTTATGGAACAGGCACAGTCTCTCACCGAATTTTTGTTTAGCGGATTGTTAGCGCAAGTGGATATTACTCAATTAGAAGGTAAAGCGCGTTTAGCGAAATTAGCAGTTCCACTGATTGAAAAAGTGACGCAAGGCATTATGCAATATAAATTATTTGAGCAATTAGCGCGTTTAGTGAATATCGATGTGATGACACTGAAAAAAATAACCACGCATACCACCAATCACCCTCTTAAAACAATGCAAAAAAAAATAAATCCAGTCAGTAAAGTCAATCGTTTTTCTCCGATGCGTTTGGCCATTGCGCTATTAATACAATTCCCACACATTGCTCAATCACTTTCTGATAAACAATGTCAAATCTTAAATACATTAAAATTACCCGGCAGTGATTTATTGGTTCAATTATTTTCGGTTATCAAACAACAACCCGAATTAACCAGTGCAATGCTCCTTGAATATTGGCGAGACGATGAAGTCCATTACAAAATTCTTAAACAACTGATGGGCTATTCGATCACAATTCCGAAATCAGGTGTACAAGCAGAATTTGATGATTTACTCAAATTTTTAAAGAAATCCGTTATAGAAAACCAAATTGATAATTTATTACAACAAGGAAAACAAACGGGGTTAAACGTACAGGAAAAAAAACAATTATATCACTTAATGTTGACAACCCTTCATGAGCGCTAATTAACGGGATTAAAACAATTTTTTGAGCAGTTCATGAACCATTCAACGTTTTTTATAGCATTTAAAAAACAAGAATGGACTTTTTAAAAAATCTGTGTATTTTGTGTGATGTTCTTTCCTCTTTTTAAAGATAATAGCCAAAAGTAACACAAGGAATGGATATAAACTAAACCGGTTAATAGGGAGTGGATATGCGTATTGGTGTTCCTAAAGAGATTAAGAATCATGAATATCGCGTCGCGATTGTACCTTCTATTGTTCGCGAGTTGACTGCACAAAATCATCGCGTGTTTCTTGAAACAAAAGCTGGAAATGGCGTTGGTATTGATGATAACGATTATCAAGAAGCGGGTGCCGTTATCGTTAATACGGCACAAGAAGTCTTTGGAGAAAGTGATCTTATTCTGAAGGTTAAAGAACCGCAACCTCAGGAATGTGCTTATTTAAATGAAAAAAAAACCTTATTTACGTTTTTACATTTGGCCGCAGATAGGAAGCAAACAGAATTATTATTGGCATCCAAGTGTACAGCGATTGCGTATGAAACAGTAACAGATGCGCAAGGAGGTTTACCGTTATTAACACCGATGAGTGTCGTTGCAGGCCGAATGTCGATACAAGCGGGTACTCATTGTCTAGAAAAGGCACAGCGTGGAAGAGGTATTTTATTATCGGGTGTTCCTGGTGTTGCTTCGGCCAGCGTTGTTGTTTTAGGAGGTGGCGTTGTGGGAAGTAATGCCATCCGTATGGCGTTAGGTTTAGAAGCCCAAGTCACGGTATTGGATAAGTCTGCAATGAAGTTAAGAGAACTCGATCTTCACTTTGGAGGTCAACTCAATACTGTTTTTTCAACACAAGATGCCATCGAAAAATATGTACCGCTGGCCGATTTATTAATCGGAGCCGTTTTAGTGCCGGGTGCCGAAGCCCCTAAAATAGTGACACGAGAATTATTAAAAAAAATGCGTCCAGGTTCTGTGGTTGTCGATGTATCTATTGATCAAGGCGGATGTTTTGCGACGAGTCGGCCGACAACGCACACTCATCCGACCTATTACGTTGATGATATTGTTCATTATTGCGTGAGTAATATGCCGGGGGCTGTACCGCGTACGTCGACGTTTGCGTTGACACATGCCACATTACCTTACATTTTAACGTTGGCGAATAAAGGGATTGATAGAGCACTGACTGAAGATGTTTATTTAAGAAATGGGTTGAATATTTCACAGGGAAGAATTACACATCAAGCGATTGCGCATGGGTTTGATAAACCTTATGTTTCTGCGGGAGAAATCTTAAGTGCTTAATTGTTTTGTTCACGAGTCATCACAATCGATTCCTATTTATGCTATTTTAGCTGAGCAATGGTCAACGTGGCTGACCAAGCAGTCCACGTTGACACAAGACTGGTTACACAATATTAATTTTATTCCGTATTCAGGAAATTATAGCTTTATTCCTAATGGAACAGGTGAATTGCACCATGTTTTATTGGTCACTCAGGATGAAACTGATTTTTGGACATTTGGCGTGCTACCCAGTGTGTTACCTGGAGGACATTATCATATTGAGGGAATAGATGGCACCCAATTACTGCAAATTGCTTTGGTGTGGGGTTTGGGGGCATATGAATTTACGCGTTATAAACCATCGATTCGACCGGTCGCACAGCTCCTTATTCCAACCCAGAAATTTCCTTCATTAAAGATAAAACTGGAGGCGATTTATCGGGTTCGTGATTTGATTAATACACCTGCTGATGATATGACGCCGGTTGAATTGGCCGAAAATGTATTTGAGATTGGAAAAAACTATCAAGCAGCAGTCACACAAATCGTTGGTGACGATCTATTAACAGCGAATTACCCCGCAATTTATACAGTGGGCAAGGCGAGTTGTCATGAACCTCGTTTGATTGATTTACGATGGGGGGATAACCAACATCCTAAAATTACACTGGTTGGGAAGGGTGTGTGTTTTGATTCAGGGGGATATAATTTAAAGTCTTCAAGCGCGATGTTAGCCATGAAAAAGGATATGGGTGGGGCGGCCAATGCGATGGGTTTAGCTGAAATGATCATGGCTTATCAGTTGCCGGTGCGGTTACGGTTATTAATTCCTGCGGTAGAAAATATGATTTCAGGAGGTGCCTATAAACCTGGCGATATTATCCAAACACGACATGGTCTAGCCGTTGAAGTGGGAAACACAGATGCTGAAGGTCGTCTTATTTTAGCGGATGCGTTATGTGAGGCGGATAGTGAAAGCCCAGAACTGTTGATTGATTTTGCGACGCTAACCGGCGCAGCTCGAAGCGCCGTCGGAACAGAAATAAGTGCTTTTTTTACTGATCATGAACAATTAGCCCAGGATATTATCCGACATAGTCAACACGAGCAAGATCCCGTATGGCGTTTACCGTTGTATAAACCGTATCAAAAATTACTGGAGAGTAAGTTTGCACATTTAAATAATTGTGGCGCATCCCCTTTTGCAGGTGCTATTACTGCCGCATTGTTTTTACGTAGTTTTATTAGTGAAGAGACAACGTGGTTACATTTTGATTTTAATGCTTACAATGTTAATACTAGACCAGGCCGACCGGAAGGTGGAGAAGCCATGGCGATATTAGCCGTATTTAGTTATTTATTAGAAAGATATCCTTTTCAAACGAAACAACTACCTCATAAAAACAAAGTTATTTAATGACTATTGAATTATTAGAAGCAAAGCTAAATATTTTTGCTTTTTCTACATTTGATTCAGAATATGGATCAGTAATACCTAAATTGACCATTGGTTTATGCAGAGGCATGATGATCGCTCTCGCACATAACGCTTAAATTTTTTATACTAAAAAATTATTATTGATGCAGTTACTTAGTATTAAAAAATTAAATTAAAGCTTAGAGTAGGTAGTAAAGGTTTAAAAAATGAATTAAAATTTAGATATAAAACAAATTGAAAAATTTATTTTAAAAACCATACAAAATAAAATAATATGAATAATATAAGGATTAATAGAAAAATTCAACAATTGCAAACTACGAATAGTTTGTTTAAGCTTTTTTACGAGGAAGAAGCTCAGTTTGATTCAGTTAACTTATCCACACTGCTTAATAAACTCAGCAAAATCATTTTCTGGAAATGTTTCTCTCCTTGCGAAAAAAAGATTTTAAAAATTGTTTCTTTAATTCCACTCTATGATTTTGCTCCTCAGGGAATTGCTAATATATTAAATGCTTTTTCTAAATGGCCAATTTCCATACACAAAACCTCCTATGCAGAAGCAATTAAGCATTTAATACAAAAAATTCCTTATCGAGCTCATGAGTTTAACCCACAGGAGATTGCAAATACACTCAACTCCCTAAACAAATGGCCGGAGTGCCTGAAAGAAGCTTCCTCCCAAAAAGCGATAGATGCACTTGTTAATTGCATTCCTGAAAAAGCCCATGGTTTTAATACGCAGGAAATTGCAAATACACTCAACTCTCTCAGCAAATGGCCCGAGTGCGTGAAGGAAGATTTCTACCAAAAAGCGATGGATGCGCTTGTTAATTGCATTCCTGAAAAATCGCATGGTTTTAATACACAGGATATTTCGAATACACTCAACGCATTGAGTAAGTGGCCTCAATGGATGAAGCGAGTCTCTTACCAAAAAGCGATGGATGCGCTTGTTAGCTGCATTCCCGAGAAAGCCTGTGATTTTAAGGCACAGCATATTTCGAATACACTCAACGCATTGAGTAAGTGGCCTCAATGGATGCAGCAAGCTTCTTACCAAAAAGCGATGGATGCACTTGTTGATTGCATTCCCGAAAGAGCGCATGACTTTAATCCACAGGGTATTGCGAGTACGCTTAATGCATTAAGCAAGTGGTCTTCTGATCGCTTGACGGAGAGAGTCTTTTACGTAAAAGCGAGGGATGTACTCGTTAGCCGCATTTCTCAAAAAGCTCATATCTTTAAGGCGCGGGAGATTTCGAATACACTCAATGCACTAAGCAAGTGGCCTGAACGCACGAGGGGAGTTTTTTACCTTAATGCGATTGATGCGCTTATTGACTGCATTCCTGAAAAAAGCCATGACTTTAATGCGCAGGAGATTGCAAATACACTCAACTCCCTCAGCAAATGGCCTGAGTGCATGAAGAAATCCGTTTACTCAAAAGCGATAGACATGGTCGTTGAGTGCATTCCCGAAAGAGCGTGTGACTTTAAGGCACAGGATATTTCGAAATACACTCAACGCATTGAGCAAATGGCCCCAATGTATTAAAAAAGCCTCTTATCTGAAAGTGATGGATGTGCTTGTTAGCTGTATTCCCGAGAAAGCGCATGATTTTAATACGCAGGAGATTTCGAATACACTCAATGCACTAAGCAAGTGGCCTGAACGCACGAGGGGAGTTTTTTACCTTAATGCGATTGATGCGCTTATTGACTGCATTCCTGAAAAAAGCCATGACTTTAATGCACAGGAGATTGCAAATACACTCAATGCACTCAGTAAGTGGCCTAGGTCCATGAAGCGAGTCTTTTACTCAAAAGCGATAGACATGCTCGTTGAGGGCATTCCCGAAAGAGCCGATGACTTTAATGCACAGAATATTTCGAATACACTCAACGCATTAAGCAAGTGGCCTAATCGGATAAAGGAAATGTCTTACTTAAAAGCGATAAACGCGCTCGTTGACTGTATTCCTGAAAGAGCGAATACGTTTGATTTGCAAAATATTGCGAACATACTCAACGCATTCACCAAGTGGTCTGAGTGCATGAAGAAATCCGTTTACTCAAAAGCGATAGACATCCTCGTTGAGGGCATTCCTGAAAGAGCCGATGACTTTAATGCACAGATTATTGTTAGTCTAGCCTTAACAGGTTGTCTATTCCAACTCGCGGATTCTTCAAATTTTTTATTAATTAAGATGAGAGAAATAATTAAAAATAATGAAAAAATTATTCTAAAAGAATTAGATCCGATAATCGCTAAACAATTTTGTCAAATTCATCGATATCAACCTGATCTCATGACAGACGAACTTGAAACAGTTATTAAAAGCGATCGATTTAAGCTCAAATTTAAATCTGAAAAAACAATTCAGTCTAAGCTACAGCAAAGCATATTTCAGCAGCTAATTGTTTCTTTCCCAAAAACTGAATTTATAAATGAGTATTTTATAGATTTTACACGGGTTGATATTGCTTGTCCCAAAGAAAAAATTCTCATACAAGTCAATGGTCCGGATCATTATGTAGGTAAGATTCTGAATCTATCGAGTCAATTTAATAAGCACCTTTTTGAGAAACTAGGTTGGTCTGTAGTTATTATTCCGTATTTTGACTGGGATGAACTTTCTCATAACAAGGATAAACAAATATACCTCGAGAAAAAGGTCTCCTCATTATTAAAATGGCCGCTTGAAGAAAATCGTAGAGGAGTTATTCCGTGTGAAAATGTTAACGTTTCCGATTTCTCATCTGTTCATTATGAAAACAAAAAAGAAAAAGCTTTAGGTTTATTTAAAAGGAAAAAACAAGTAAGACTTCAAAAAAAGATAGGAAATATAGATAATTATAAACCTCTGGTTTCACAAGTATAGGAAAATATACTCCAAAATAGACCTCTATTAAAACAAGTTAGACCCGATGAACTTGAAGCAGCTTATGATGTTTTCAAAGGATTCTATCAAGATTTGTCTAGACAAATAAGTTTAAAGATTCTTAAAAAGATAACGCGTAAAGGATTGGATGAAGCCATCTACTTAAAAAAAGTTGAATTAGTTTCATCCAAAACACTCTTTTATTTTTTTCAATGCAAACCCTTCCGTTATGGAATACGTCTTAATGCAGAAATTTATCCAGAGTTAGCCTTTACAGAAAGAAAACTGAAAGAAACATTATACCAAGCTTGCGCATTAACCAAAAAAGCGCAATAGATTTTTAATGATAAAAAAGCTTTTTTGTTACAGAATATTTTTTGATCCTATAAACTTTATCCCATAACCAATTTGATAGTTAGTGATTACTCGATATCCTGACACTCAGCAGCAAATAAAGTATTTTCTAATAACATAGCCACCGTCATAGGGCCCACGCCGCCCGGTACAGGAGTAATATAACCCGCAATTTCTTTAGCACTGGAAAATTCGATATCACCATGCAGTTTTCCACTGGGTGTGCGTGTGATTCCGATATCAATCACAATAGCATCGGGTTTGATCCAAGGGCTTTGAATAATGCCTGCTTTACCTATAGCACTAACTAACACATCGGCTTGTCGGATATGAGTGTGTAAATTACGAGTGGCACTGTGACATAGTGTGATGGTACAACCTGCATTTAAGAGCTCTAAGGCCAAGGGTTTACCTACGATATTTGAAGTGCCGACAATAACAGCATTTAAACCTTTTAGTTGAATTTTTTCATAAGCCAATAAACGCATTACGCCATAAGGAGTACAAGGCCGTAAAAAAGGGCGGCCTTGTGCTAAAAGACCTAAGTTGGTTGGATGAAAACCATCGACATCTTTGCGTGGATCGATACTGTCTAGGATATGTCCGGTATTCATCGAGAGAGGAAGCGGCAGTTGAATGAGTATGCCATGCACTTTCTGATCAGAATTTAAGCGTTTAATTAAATTAAGTAGCGCGAGTTCAGTGGTATGCTGTGGCAGATCATAGGCAAAGGAATTCATCCCTATGTCTCGGCAAGCATCCCGCTTGTTACGCACATAGATTTGCGAAGCCGGATCTTCACCCACCAAAACGACGGCTAAACCAGGCGTTACAAGGTTTTGATTACGTCGCTGTTCAAGTCGTTGTTTTAACGCAAGACGTGTTTCTTGAGCAATCGCTTTGCCATCAATGATAATTGCAGTCATAATTACTTTTTAGCTTACCGTTTTAAAAAAGAGCAATCTAGGCATTATATGTTAGATCCAAAATATTTACGTCATGATATTCAAATAGAAGAAATCGCGAAACAACTGGCGAATCGTGGTTATCAACTCGATACACGCTTGATAACGCGTTTAGAAGCTCAACGCAAAAAATTACAATCTGAAACTGAAAGCTTGCAAAACACCAGCAATCGCAGTGCAAAAGCCATAGGCTTAGCAAAGTCCAAAGGGGAGTCAATTACTGGTTTACTCGAAGAAGTTGCAGACATAAAAAAACAACGTGAAGTGTGTGAAGGAAAGCTTAAAGACATACTTGAAGAATTGTCGGCTATTTATCTAACGATTCCAAATTTGGCTCATGCATCAGTACCGATAGGGCAAGATGAATCTCAAAACAAGACACAACGTCATTGGGGCAAAGTTCCTCATTTTGATTTTGCAGTAAAAGATCATGTCGCATTAGGTGAAGCAAATGGCTTGATGGATTTTGCCAGTGCCAGCAAAATTGCTGGATCGCGTTTTGTTGTTTTATACGGCCGCTTGGCAAGATTACAACGCGCGCTGATACAGTTTATGTTAGATGTTCATATTAAAGAACATGCCTATCAAGAGGTTTATGTACCTTATATTGCCAATACTGAAAGCTTAATGGGTACCGGTCAATTACCCGGTTTTGCTGAGGACTTATTTAATTTAAAAGGTGAGCAGGGTTTTTATCTTATTCCTACCGCTGAGGTATCGGTCACTAATCTCGCTCGCGATACTATTTTTGCTGCGACGGATTTGCCTAAAAAATATGTTGCACATACCCCTTGTTTTCGTAGCGAAGCAGGTTCTTATGGTAAAGATACACGCGGTATGATCCGTCAACATCAATTTGAAAAGGTAGAACTGATTCGTTTTGTCGAACCTAAAAATTCCTATCACGCTTTAGAAGAATTAACCCAAGAGGCAGAATCAATACTGCAAAAATTGGAATTACCTTACCGTGTGGTTGCTTTGTGTACCGGCGATTTGGGTTTTAGTTCGGCAAAAACGTATGATTTAGAAGTGTGGTTGCCGAGTCAAAATACTTATCGTGAGATTTCATCGTGCAGTCATTTTGAATCTTTTCAAGCGCGTCGTTTAGCAGCGCGTTGGCGTAATCCAGAAACCGATAAAATTGAGTTGATACATACGCTTAATGGTTCAGGTTTAGCGGTGGGACGTGCCTTAGTCGCACTGATGGAAAACTATCAAACGAAAGATGGAAAAATACGGATACCAGAAGTGCTAAAAAATTATATTCAAGATGATTTTATTTAAATTGAATGCTTATGCATGCTGACAACAAACAGCCATCCGGAGTTATTACCTTAAGAGTGATAGTCTTAGGTATTTTTTTAGCGATATTGTTGGCTGCCTCGAGTACTTATTTAGCGTTAAAAGTTGGAATTTTACCTTCAGCATCTATACCTGCAGCCATATTGGCGATGGCAATACTTCGTTTGTTCCACAATGGAAGTATTTTTGAAGCGAATCTGATTCAGACCGCCGCTTCAGCTGGAGAAGCGGTTGCAGGAGGTATCGTATTTATTATTCCAGCATTGGTTATCATTGGTTATTGGAGTTATTTTCCTTATTTCGCTAATTTAGCCATTGCGAGTTTAGGTGGGTTATTAGGTATTTTGTTTTCGATTCCGTTACGTAAAATTTTAATCAATACACCACAACTTTATTTCCCAGAAGCGCGCGCCATATCTGAAGTCTTAAAATTAAGTCAAAAACAAAGCTTCCATATTAATAAAATGCTAGTGGGTACCAGTTTGGGAGCGGGTTTGGAATTCGCGCAAACCGGTTTAAAAATGATTGTGGTAGCCACTGAAAAATGGATGGTATTCGGGCAATCCACAATTATCGGTTTTGGTTTAGGTTTTGCACCCGCTTTAATTGGCGTGGGTTATTTGATTGGTTGGAATGTTGGTCTTAGTTTGTTGTTAGGTGCGTTTATTGCTTGGGGGATAAGTGTACCTTTATTGAGTTATTTTGTTCCGGTGGGCAACACTTTTATGTTAGCAAAAAGCCTAACGATTTACGCGAGCGATATTCATTATATTGGTTTAGGTGCCATGTTAGCGGCGGGATTATGGACGTTATTAAATTTATTACGTCCTTTTTATCTTAGCTTGCGCTTATCACTACAAGGTTTATTCCAGCCGCTAAAAACCTCACTATCTCCTACCGAACAAGACATCCCCTTAAATTATTTACTTGCGGGTTTGAGCTTAGTTATTGTGAGTATTTATTTTTTATTCGATTATTTATTACCTATTCACAGTTTAATGTTTGCATTGCCGCAATTATTTATTATTGGTGCAGTGTTGTATGTGTTAGTGATAGGTTTTGTGTTTGCAGCACTATGTGGTTATTTTTCCGGTTTGGTAGGGGTTACCGCCAGTCCAGGATCGGCCATCGTTATTTCAGGTTTATTATTTATCGCATTAATATTACGTGCATGCTTGTTTTTTAAAGGACATGTATTGTTAAGTTCACAATTACTCGATGCGGCCGCCATGACCATCATTATCGGTGCAGTGGTCGCCGGTGCTGCTTGTATTGCGAATGATAATATTCAAGATCTGAAAGTAGGGCATCTGATTGGTGCAGCGCCATGGCAGCAACAAGTCATGCTAATACTGGGTGTGCTCATAGCGGCGTTAGTTATTCCAGTGGTGATGCAATTACTTTTTAATGTGTATGGACTTGCTAATGTATTGCCGCATGCCGGTATGGATCTCCAACAAAGCTTATCGGCGCCACCTGCCGCTATGATGGCTGGCTTAACAAAAGGCGTATTTAATCATGATCTGCCTTGGAATATGTTAGGTATAGGTGCGGTTATTATGCTGATATTAATTCTTGTGAATGCACTGACTAAAATGGGTATCTCTTTGTTAGGTGTCGGTATGGGAATTTATTTACCCTTAAGTTCTTCCACGTCCTTATTTATCGGAAGTTTATTGGCCTACGCTATTAAATTGCATTTACAAAAAAAGCAGTCGAATGATACGATATCCCATCTCAATGTTCAGCATCAAAATGCCACTTTGTTAAGTTGCGGATTAGTTGCAGGTGCAGCATTAATGGATGTACTGTTAGCTATTCCTTTATCAATCACTGGAAATACCCATTTATTTGCTATTTTTCCTGCAAGTTCAGGAATACTTACAAACGGATTAGGTTTTCTAAGCCTCCTGGTTTTGGCAGCGTGTTTCTATTGGGCTGTTCAAACGAAAAAATAATTTCTTCCAAATAGCTTACAAAAAAGAAGCATTTCGTTATTGATAATGATTATCACTATCATTGATAAAAACTAAAAGTATTGATAAAATGCGAGATTAAATAATAAATAAATGAAATCCATGTCTTTTTCGCCTGTTTTAAAAACCCATCGTACACCCAAAAAATGTTTATTATGGCTCAGTTTATTAGGGCCTGGCTTCGTGGTGATGTTGGCCGATACGGATGCCGGCAGTTTAATTACAGCCGCTCAAAGTGGCGCTGTTTGGGGGTATCGACTACTGGCGTTGCAATTCCTTTTAATGCCTATTCTTTATATTGCCCAGGAATTGACAGTACGTTTAGGGATTACCACCGGCATGGGTCATGGTGAATTAATTAAGCATTATTTTGGTAAAGTGTGGGCGTGGTTATCGGTTACGACGTTAGTTGTTTCTTGCATCGGTGCTATACTCAGCGAATTTAGTGGTTTAGCCGGTGTCGGCGCATTATTTAATATTCCAGCGTGGGAAACGTTATCGCTCGTTGTTACCTTTTTGACGATTGTTGCCTGGACAGGTTCGTATCGTTCAGTCGAACGAGTGGCTATTCTTTTAGGCTTATTTGAATTAATTTTTCTGTGGGTGGCCTGGGATGCTAGGCCGGTAGGACGCGAAATCCTGAGTGGATTAATCCATATTCCGTGGCAGAATAAGTCTTATCTCTATTTGTTGGCGGGAAATATTGGTGCAGTTATTATGCCATGGATGATTTTCTATCAACAATCTGCTGTGTTAGACAAAGGACTGAATGCAAGTCATTTACGAATAGCGCGTTGGGATACTGCCATAGGCGCTATCATTACGCAATTGATCATGGCGTCCCTATTAATAGCGACTGCGGCGACTATCGGTAAAATAAATCCAGAAGCCTCATTGAATACGGTTCAACAAATCAGTCAAGCGATTACGCCCAGTTTAGGTTGTACGGTGGGTCGCGTTTTATTTGCGCTTGGTATGACGGGTGCAGCGCTAGTTGCCAGTATCGTTGTTTCTCTTACTGCAGCATGGGGCTTGGGTGAGGTGATGGGTTTTCGTCGCTCCTTAGAACATCGTCCTAAAGACGCACCTTGGTTTTATGGTATTTATACCTTAATTTTAGTTTTAGGCGGTCTATTAGTGGCTTCCGGTCGCGTAAATTTAGTTCACTTAAGTGTCGGCGTTGAAGTGATGAATGCGTTGTTATTACCTTTTGTATTAGGATTCCTTTACTTATTAGCATTAAGGGCCTTACCCAAAGAAGTTTCTTTAAAACCGCTTTATGCTATTTTAGTTGGAATTATTTTATTAGTGACTTCTTCTTTTGGTTTATTCGGAGGACTTTCAGGAATTTTATAAATTAACGGTAAAAATGTTTTGAATCACCACGAAATTGTTTTTTAGGATTGCTATTCCTGCGTAAATTGTCTACAATCTCCGCTTTCCTTGGGCCGTTAGCTCAGTTGGTAGAGCAGTAGACTTTTAATCTATTGGTCGATGGTTCGATTCCATCACGGCCCACCAGTTAAATCAAAGACTTATACTATTATTTCGTGTCATTCTGAAGGGATTTCTAACGGATACGTGCGTATATCTTTTAAATATTAATCCTCTCAGTGTAATAAATCTTGATCAGAAAGCCCTAGAAGATCTTTAATAGCGCCATACTCATAGCCCCGAGCTAATATCTTCTTAGCAATCTTTAAATCTTCTTCGTACCGCGCGCCCCTCGACATTGAGGGGTCTTTCCACTTAAGGAGTAGATTAGCACATAAAACTTTAACTCTTAAGCGGGTAAAACAAGTACTAGATAATATAAGCGTTTATTTTTATTGTTATTAGTATAATAAACCATTATTTTTTTAAAAATTGAGGTTTATATGACACAAACTATAAAAATTGATTACTTAGAAACACATCAAACGATTGAAGGATTTGGTTGCTTTGGTGGGCGTGAAATACCTTTTTTTCGAGATGAAAAACGTGATGATATCATGAAAGCTTTATTCCAGGACCTACAATTGTCTATGGTGAGAACAGAAGTTCACCCAAATTTTTCAACTAAACCCGGCGAAAGAAATTTCGATATGGACGCTAATTTAAATATTCCTCCCAATGATCCTTACTTCGATAATCCTGATCAAGATGAAGTAGAACGTCGATCCCAGCTTTGGGTGTTAAAAAATGTCAAAAAACAAAACCCAAATATTAAAATAGTTCCTAGTGTGTGGAGCCCGCCCTATTATATGAAAACAGCTTTTAAAAAATTATCTAAAAATTATTATACAGAATTTGCAAATTTTTTAGCTGATTATATTGAAGCCTATGAAGAAGCAGGGCTTTCCATTTTTGCCATGTCTCCCCAAAATGAGCCAGAAAACATCATCTCTCCGTGGGACGTTTGTCTTTGGCTGCCTTCTGATACGGCTTCCTTTGTCGAAAAACAGATGAACCCCATTTTTAAGCAACGCAATTTAGAGACAAAAATCATGGTAGGAGAATCAGCGCATTGGGGATTCAATAGCATCATGCTCAATTTAGTTTCTTGGTTTATGAAAGATAAAAAAAATATTGATATCTTGGCGAGTCATGCTTATTCAATACCCAACCTTAAAGGTAAGGTCAGTTACGATACCAACCCACTTGGCCAATTACCCTTGGATTATCAATCTGCTTGGATTACTGAATCTTGTGCGACCACATCGTTCGATCCCAGTATGGAATTAGGTATGCAAGCCGCTATTTGTATTCATAAATTTTTAGCAGTTAAAAACGTTAATGCCTTTATTTTTTGGTTAGGCATGATTAGAGGTAAAAATAATGAAGCGTTGATTTCTTCAGATGGTGTAGGCAATTATCAATTAACCAAAATATATGATGTTTTAGGTAATTATTCAAGATATATTAAAGAGGGTTATTATCGCCTCACCACGAATAGCCCACAGCTTGCTTCTACGCTTTATGTCTCTGCTTTTAAGGCTGAGAGTGAAAAATTAACAATTATAACAATTAACGAAAGCGATAATGAGGTGCCTATTTCTATTCAACTAGAGCAAGCTCCACCATCGATACAAACATTAATTCCTTATAGAACTCCTGAGGAAATAGGATTACGTTGGCAAGAGGAAGAAGCCATCCATATTATAGAGGGATCATTCAGAACAACGTTGTTCCCTCGTTCAGTGACAACATTCACGTCATTCAATACTGCATAGAACAGAAGAGAATAATATCTATAAGCTTACAAAAATGCAATTCATTTTACCTATGTTGGATCATTAAATGTGAAAGGACTTTAAAAAAGCTAGAGTACCTGGGTAACCCTCCCGTAAAATACCACAACCATTAAATAGAGTTTTTTGGTAAATTACTGACCAGGAGGGTTACCCATGAATGAGTAAAAGGTTAATAAGAAAACCATTATGATAATATAATGCAGCTTCCCAAAGAATTAATCAAAAATATCCTGAGTATCTATGGGCCGATAGGTAGAGAGTGGTTAGACAGTTTACCTCACTTATTGTCTCAGTATGCCAAAAAATGGCAGTTGATCATTAAAGATTGTTTTAATAACGCCAGTTTTAATGTTGTTGCTGAAGTGATTTTGGATAATGGGCATTCTGCTATTTTAAAATGTGGTGTTCCTAGCAAAGAATTTATAAATGAAGTAGCGGCTCTTCAGCACTTTAGTGGTAGAGGGTCTGTCAAATTACTGGATGCAGAAGTGGGTGTTGGTGTTATGTTACTGGAAAGGCTAATACCTGGTACTTTGCTAGAAGAAATTTTTGATGAAACACAAAGAATAGTAGCCAGCGTAGAACTCATACAGAAACTACATAGACCTTGCCAAGAGACTACACAATTTCCTAGCTTAGCTGATTGGTTTCAGGGGTTTCAGCGTTTTTATCACTATTTTCAAGGTGAAACAGGCCCTTTCCCGAAATCTTTGATTGAACGTGCTGATGCGATTAACCAAGAATTATTAGCCTCGATGGAATCTCCGGTATTACTACACGGGGATTTGCATTACGGCAATATTTTATTATCAGATAAATATTGTTGGTTAGCGATTGATCCCAAAGGCGTGATAGGTGAACGTGAGTATGAAATTCCTTTTCCTCGTTTGAAAGATGAAGTGAATGAAAAGCTTATTAAACGCCGATTAGATCAATTTATAGAGATTTCTGGATTTGATAGGTCACGTGTGTTGGGTTGGGCCTTTTGCAAAGCGGCATTAGCAGCCTGGTGGTCATTTGAAGATCAGGGTGAAATTTGCCAATCTTTTCTACAGTGTGCTGAAATAATATCAACGTTTTAAAAAATAAATTTATCTCTGAGCCTGTAAATAAAATTATGTAAGTGCTTCATAAGCTATCGCTTTCAAGCGATGCTATCGAATTAGAGGGTAGATTCCCCTAAAACAACGTCCTTACACAAAACGGTTTACAGGCCCCTAAGTCTTTGAATGAAGATCATGATGGTGGTGGCTATGGGTGGGCTCGAACCACCGACCCTAGCATTATGAATGCTATGCTCTAACCAACTGAGCTACATAGCCACAAGGTCGCCTATTGTGCTAAAGCAGTACTGAGTCTGTCAAGTGACAAAAATTAAAAAGGTTTAATTTTTATTTTTTAAGCGCTCCTATTGAAATAATATAATTTGAATTTTCTTGGAATGAACAGCTACCCGTCCTGGAGGAAAAAACATCCAGCTAAATTCGCGTGTTTTTAAAGAGATTATTTTTTATTGTTGTTATTTTTTTTTATAGCAAAAATAATTGACTGATCTATGGTCTAGGCAAGATCGCATTGTTTTAGTTTTTTTCGTAAAGTACCTCTGCTGATACCGAGCAATTTAGCGGCTTTGGTTTGGTTCCCACGTGTTTGACGTAATACGACTTCTAATAAAGGGGATTCAACCTCCGCTAAAACGAGACCATAAAGATTAGAAGGTGAATTACCATCTAATTGTGAAAAGTAATTTTCTAAAGCCTGTTCAACGTAAGTTTTTAGCGGCTGTTGAGGTGTTCCAGCGCTAGCAACCTGGATAGGTAGAACAGGAAGTTGATCGAGTGCATTTTGCATATAGATTATCCTTTGAGACTTGATTAGGTCAGAGGAACCCCCATAATATAGTAGCGAAGAGGTTGCGACAAGCGTCTTTAAGCGGATTTTTTCAATTTCTTTTACCTTTCAGCAAAATGGGTGACCTCATTTTTCATTGAATAGTTTAGCGTGATTTAGTTTTTTTGGTACTATAGGCGAGGAAAATTGTTTAGGAAAGTGTATTTAATCGTTGTGATGGGGTATTTATACTTCTCTTCATTCATTTAGGAAAGCCATTTTGTTTAATTTTATTAAATGCTTAAAGATATTATTCGGTTTACTGTTGTTTATCGAGCTTCCTGTTTATGCGTCGCCTCACGTATTGCCGGCAGATCAGGTTTTCCACGTTTTTGTAAAGCGTTTAAATAATAAAGCATTAACGGTACATTGGACCATTAAACCTGGATATTATCTTTACCGCAATAAAATTCATTTTAAAAGCACACCTCTACGGATAAAGTCAGTGACTTTCCCCAAAGGACTCAGAAAACATAATCCATTTCTGGGCGACTATGAAATCTATCAAGGGCAGATGAACACCATATTAAATTTTGCGCATCCACTTCCCGACCAAAAACTTCATTTGGAAATCCATTATCAAGGCTGTGCGAAAGCCGGGTTTTGTTATCCCCCCGTGGTAAAACACATCACGTTCAATCATGCTGGAATATTAATGAAGCCCCATCAGTTAAAGAAAACGATGAAAGCGAAGAGTAGGCCTGATTTAAAAAAAACATTAAAAGTAACGAATGAACAAAGTAAAATAGCCCGCTTGTTAGCAAATCATAATATTTTTTGGACGCTACTGAGTTTTTTTGGATTTGGTTTACTCTTATCCTTGACTCCTTGTGTTTTACCTTTAATACCCATCTTATCGGCTATCATTTTGGGTCAAAAAAAATTAACAACAGCAAAAGCATTTAGTCTATCTTTCACGTATGTTTTTGCAATGGCACTGACGTATTCGGTCGCCGGTGTTTTTGCAGGTTTAGCAGGCAGCTATTTGCAAGCCTTTTTACAAAGCCCGGAAGTTATTATTGTCGTTTGTTTACTTTTTGTTTTTCTTGCGTTTTCCTTGTTTGGTTTTTATGAATTACGTTTGCCCACGCGGTGGCATGAAAAACTCGTTCATCTGACCAATCGTCAGCAAGGTGGTAATTACATCGGCGTGAGCTTGATGGGTGCTTTGTCGACACTTGTTATTTCACCTTGTGTGACGGCGCCTTTAGTGGGTGTATTAACATATATAGGCAATACAGGTAATGCACTTTTGGGAGGGCTTGCTTTATTTGTTCTAGGTCTGGGTTCAGGCGTGCCGTTATTAATTATTGGAACGTCAGCAGGGAAGTGGTTACCTCGATCAGGTCCTTGGATGAACGGCATTAAAATCGTTCTCGGTGTATTGATGCTGGGGATGGCAGTATGGTTGCTTGGTCGTGTTATTCCAAGTCATTCACAACCTTTTGGGGGGTTACATCCAGATCAAGTCAGGGTTTTGAAAACGAGTCATTTTCACAGTATTAAAGGGATTCCGGCATTAAAAAAAGCCTTAGAACAAGCAAAAAAACAAAATAAGCCTGTATTGCTCGATTTTTATGCCGATTGGTGTTTATCCTGTAAGGAGATGGAGCGAATCGTATTGACCACACCGCACGTTAAATCATTAATGGCTCAGTTTATCGTGTTAAGGGCCGACGTTACAGCGAATGATGTATCCGATAAAGCGTTAGAACATCGATACCATGTAGTCGCGCCACCGACGTTCCTCTTTTTTACGCCCAATGGACAAGAATTAACGGACTTTAGAATAGTGGGGTATGAAAATAAGCCGTTGTTTGCTAAACATTTAAAACAGGTTTTGGCGATTAAACAAAATTGTTCTCATTAGTTGGATGTATTAATTTTTTTAAATAAAAATTTTAATAAAAATAAAAACTTAAAAACATGATAAAAAAGGACACAAAAGAAAAAGCGAATAAGTTGATTTAAGTATTGATTTTATGCCATTATATTTCTTGCACATTATCTAGCTATTTAAAGAAATTAATGAGAGGGAAATTAAAATGGAAAACAAAACGATCAATAAAACTGGATCATTTAAAGCATTGAATATTAATTTGAATGAAGTCGACGACAAGGGGAATACATTACTACATCTTGCAGCAGCTCAAGGAGACTTAAATAAGTTACGCTATCTAATGACTCATCATGCTCATTTACGTGAAATTAAAAATAAGTTCGGCAGTACGCCTTTGCATTATGCAACATGGCAGGGTCAATTGGAAAGCGTTAAATATTTAGTTGAGCACGGGGCTGATTTAAACACCAAAGACAATTACGATCAAACGCTATTGCATGCAGCGGCGTGGAATGGTTATTTAAAATTAGTGAAATATTTTCGAAGAAAGGGACTTTCATTCGAAGATAAAGATCAAAGTGGGAATACACCCTTACTATCTGCCGCTAAAAATAATCATTTGTCGGTCGTGAAATTGCTTATCTTGGAAAATGCAGATATAGACGTTAGGGATAATAACGGAAATAATATTTTATTTATAGCCGTTGAAAACGGTAACATAGGAATAATCGATTTTCTTGGGCGAAATAAAAAAATAGGGGATTTATCCGTTTTTAGAGACCGTGACAATAATACGCTCCTCCATATCGCGTGTGCAAATGAACATATCAAGCTGGTGAAATACTTGTTATATTTCCATCAAGGTTTTAGTTTAGAAGCTAAAAATGACCATGAAGAGACGCCTCTACATAGCGCTGTATACGCTAATAATATTAAACTCGTTAACTATTTGCTTGAGCAAGGAGCGGATATTAACGCTAAAAATGATGAGGGAGAAACGCCTATAGTGATTGCGACACATAATGAAAATGAAGAACTCGTTAAATCTTTGCTTCAACACGGTGCTCATCTCGAATCAATAAATCATATGGATAATATTCGTGTCCATGAAGTTCGCCTCGATAACCCCGAACAATTAGAACAATACATCGTAAAACAAAAAAACGTTTCGAGTGCTAACTTATCTGAGCCGAACGTGAATCAAGGAAAAGTGAAGCATCTCAAAATGCGTCAACAGGCTTCAAAACCGCAAGAAAACACATCCATGTATGATCCTTTTAATATGCACGGATTAAATGATTCACTGCCTTTGTTGGGAAATACAACAGGATTTTTTCAAAATCACAGTCAAGCGGCGCAAGGTGAGCTTAGTGCGTTTAATTCGAGTTCAATTTCAGAAATGGATGGGGGCATGAATAACTCCACGGGTGCATTGCTTTTAGCACAGGCGTTATTTAAAAAACCAGGAAAAAATAAAAATACGTACACCAATAAAAATGAAAGATACGAACAGGAAGAACGAATCATTGAGGGGCTTAATACGTTTGATGCAAATAACTTAACGACGACGAATAGACCATAAAAAACGTCGTTTAAATTTTAGAATGATACAATTGTAAGGTAATATAGTTTTAATGTGCACATCGAAATAGAGACTATCTATTGCTATATTGCCTTATAACGTCTCTAAAATCGAATAGCCTATTTGATTTTCATAAAGACTGTGATGATTGAGGTAGATTTTTAGGCCATTGGATGATTAATACGCCTAATAAAATAGTAACAACGCCGATTACTTCTGACCATTGCGGACGATTGTGAAAAAAAACAAAATCCCAAAGTAGGGCCATGATAGGAACAATATACATGACCGTGCTTGCGCGGACAGCATCCCACTCGCGAATTAAATAATAATAAATAATCCAAGCGAGGGCGGTGGAAAATATACCCATATAAAGACTAGCGGCCCAGATAATGGGCGTATGAAACAACAGATAGCTACTTGGCCAATGTTCGAAAAGGAGCGATGTGAAGGTTAAAAAAATGAGACTGGCCCAATGCTGATGATAAATGTTGGCAAAAAAATCTAATCGGGTTTGGCCTGATAACATACGTTGATTGAGTAAATTACCCACTGAATAACAAATAGCCATTAGTAAGAGTGAGAGTGTGCCTAGAAAAGCAGAATAAGTGGAGTCAAAACGAAGTAATGGGCCAAAAATAATACAAATGCCGAATAAACCGACGAGTAGACCGATACACTTTGAAAAAGAGAAATTTCTTGTTTGGGGAGAAATTAAGCTAAAGAGTAATGTCCAAATCGGTACAGTCCCGTTTAAAATGCCGGCTAATCCGGCTGAAATATGTTGTTCACCATAAAATAAGAAGAAAAAAGGAAGTCCTTGTGAGAAAAGTCCCATGATCCAAATGCGCCAGCGCAGATTAAACGGGACAGCGACACTTTTTTTATAAAAGCAAAAAATAAGACTTAACGTGATTAAAGCGAAGCCGACACGAAGCACCGCGCCAAAAAAAGGAGGAACTTCTAATACGACGGCTTTAATCGCGACAAATGAACCACTCCAAAAAGCAGCGAGTAAAAAAAACAAACCATAGTTTATATTTTTATTCATGATTAAAATAAACCATCACTGTTTAAACCGACGTCAAACTATCTAATTTTTGTAATCCGCGGGGTAGTTTACGACCACGTTGTCCTCTTTTACCCCTATAATGGATCCAATCGCGCGCTTTCCAAACCACTTGTTTTTTTCCAGAAGTTAAGAGTAATGAACTGTTTTTGGAAGGTAAGCTTGTTATTTTTGCTATAAATTCTTCACGTTGTTCACGTTTTTTTGAAGAAATTTGCATCATTTTATTGCCTTTCCCACGTGAAAGTTGTGGTAACTCGTATGCAGAAATGATTAATAAATAACCTGTATTCGTAGCCAGTGCAACATAACTCGAGTCGATAGCGTTAAGCGCTAACAGCGGGAGAACATGCGCATGAGCCGATAGTTTTAATAAGGATTTTCCATTCCGATTTTTAGAATACATCTCGGATAATTGTGTAATAAATCCATAACCAGCATCCGAACTGACTACTATTGCTTGATCGGGATTACCGCTTATCATGCTTTCAAACTGAACGCCGGGCGGGGGATTAAAACGACTCGTCAAAGGTTCTCCTGAACTTCGTGCCGAAGGGAGCGAATGGAGAGGCGTTGAATAACTGCGTCCTGTCGAGTCCATCAAAACCAATAGCTGGTTACTACGACCGAGTACCGTCGATTTTAAAGCATCACCGGCTTTAAAACTTAAGCCACTGACGTCAAAATCATGGCCTTTTGCTGCGCGGATCCATCCTCGTGTTGATAAAATAACCGTCATGGGTTCAGAAGAAATAATTTCGGTTTTTTGTAGTGCTTGTGCAGCGCGTCGTTCAACGAAGGGGGATCGCCGTAGGTCGCCATAACGCTTCGCATCTTCTTGTAATTCAGAGCGAATAAGACGTTTTAATTGCGTTTTTGACGATAAAATTTTTTGTAGATTATCTCGTTCTGCGATTAAACTTTTTTGTTCTGCTCGTAATTTAATTTCTTCTAATTTCGCAAGTTGTCGTAAACGTATTTCTAAAATGGCGTCTGCTTGAATGTCACTTAATTTATAGTGACGCATCAATTGGGTTTTCGGATCATCCACTTGACGGATGAGGTTGATGACTTCATCAAGGTGGCAATAGACTATTAAAAAGCCTTCTAAAAGATGAAGCCTCTGTAAAATTTTATTTAAATGAAATTCTAAACGTTTTTTTACGGTGGTTTGTCGATATTCGAGCCATTCCTGAAGGATGGCACGCAGATTTTTAACCTGAGGTCGTCCATCGAGACCTATCATGTTGAGATTGATACGATAGCTGCGTTCTAAATCGGTTGTTGCAAATAAATGATCCATCAGGGCATCGGTATCAACCCGACTCGATCGAGGAATGATCACAATCCGTGTAGGACTTTCATGATCCGATTCATCCCGTAAATCGTCAATCAATGGCAACTTTTTATCACGGATTTGTTCGGCAATTTGTTCAATAATTTTGGCACCTGAAACTTGATAAGGGAGTCCGGTAATAATAATTTGGTTTTTTTCCTCCCGGTAGATCGCGCGCGCGCGAATAACACCATGACCTTGTTGATAGATGGTGCACATTTCTGAACGAGGTGTGATGATCTCTGCTGCAGAAGGGAAATCAGGACCCTGAATCAATGCGCAAAGATCAGTTAATGTCGTATTCGGTTCATCGAGTAAGCGAATACAGGCATTAACGACCTCGATCAGATTATGAGAGGGGATATCCGTTGCCATCCCCACAGCAATACCGGATGCGCCATTTAATAAGATATTTGGTAGACGGGCAGGCAAGCGTTTAGGTTCCTCGAGTGTGGCATCGAAATTGGGTAACCAATCCACCGTGCCATCAGAAAGTTCGGTCAGTAATGCGTGAGCATAACGTGTTAAACGTGATTCAGTATATCGCATGGCAGCAAATGATTTCGGATCATCTTGAGAGCCCCAATTTCCTTGTCCATCAATGAGTGGATAGCGGTAAGAAAACGCTTGTGCCATTAATACCATCGCTTCATAACAGGCGTTATCCCCGTGGGGATGAAATTTACCTAAAACGTCACCGACGGTCCGCGCTGATTTTTTATGCTTTGCAAGCGCGGTTAAACCAAGCTCGGACATCGCATAAATAATACGCCGCTGAACGGGTTTTAATCCATCACCAATATGAGGTAAGGCACGATCAAGAATGACAGACATGGAATAGTCAAGATAGGCCTTTTCTGTAAAAGAACGTAAGGCTTGATGCTCAGGGTATTCAACGATTGATTTGCTTTTGACCATGGGTTTATTCGCTTGAAAAATCCATCCTCTTGTTGCGAGTAAGTATAAGATGAACAGGGTATTTTACAAAACAAATAAAAAATCTTTTTTATAATGATCCTTAAAAGACGAAAAAATGACCTTTTTATAGAGTTATCATTAAAATTCACAACCCAGCGACCATAAATGCTTTACATCAATTCCTTGATTGGGAGGAAATAAGCTGGCGTTCGAGTAATGTAAATAATGGTAACTCAATGTTCCTTTTAAGGTTTTATTGATTCGCCAACGTAGACCAAAGCCCATTAAATCTTGAAAAGCAAATTGACTTCCTAAATTTCGATGACCTAAATGATGGTTAGAAAGAAAGCTGGCTCCTATCCCAAGCTCTAGATAAGTCTGAGTAGAAAGTAACCACGCTTCTCGGCTTTGTAAGCGCATTAACGGGGATATGGCGAAAATATGAATAGCGCGGGGTTGATCCGCTAGTGGAGGGTTCGTACGCCATTTTGCAACGCTGAGATCCCAATAACCGGTTACATTTAAATGCGACGTCTCAAAACCTGCCCACGGCCAAAATTGTTGAATAGAGAGCCGATAACCTTTTAAATGATCAGGTTTTCCCATCCCATAGGCAATTTGTATGCCATGCGTTGAGGCAAAAGCGGGTTGAAAACTGAAATTAAAAAGTGTCAATAGAAGATGGAAAAAAAATCGATATTTTTGACTGAAACTTGAAAATTTTACCAAATTATTTCCTTATCCTTGTTTTCAGATGGCGTATCCTTCGTTCTAATATAGACTGCACCACGCTCCCGGGCGCCCATTTTTTCCCGTTGATCCTGATATTGATTTTTGGATAAAGCACCCACTGCCAAATAGCTTACTTTTTAACATTAGACCTTATTTTCAGTAGCAGGGAGTCAAAAATTTTGTTTTATAATTTGTTCTGTTATAATGCCGACCTCATTTTATTCAAGGGATATAAAAATTATTATGCAGCAAGATATCCATCCAGTCTATAACGCAATTACTGTTACATGCAGCTGTGGTCATCGTTTTGACACGCACTCCACGTTGGGTGAACCGTCACTTACGATAGAAGTATGTTCAAAATGCCATCCTTTTTATACCGGCAAACAGAAAATTGTCGATACCAGCGGTCGGGTCGATAAGTTCAAACAAAAATATAAGCATACACTTAAAGTCGCTGAAAAATCTAATCCAGCAGAAACTACTTAGTTAATCCAATTTTGGCATAGCTTGTTTAAAAATCGTTTAATTTTTAATTCCATGTGCCTATTTTCATTTCTATTAATTCTGGGGGTATGACTTATGCCGAAGAAACGTATTGACCTTTTTCCCTGGTTAGTATGCGGTTTAGGGGCTCTTTTCTACTGTTATGAATATTTTTTGCGCATTTTACCGAGTGTCATGACAGAAGACTTGCTCAAAATGTTTAATATCAGTGGTGTCGCTTTCGGAAATTTAGTTGCTTTTTATTATTATGCCTATACGCCAATGCAATTGCCGGTGGGTATCATGATGGACAGATTTGGGCCTCGAAAGTTATTAGTGTTTGCCTGTTTACTGTGTGCTTTAGGGACTTATTTATTCGCTCATTATAACCTGTCTACCGCGCAATTAGGTCGGTTTTTAGTCGGATTTGGGTCGGCTTTTGCTTTTGTAGGTGTCCTTAAATTGGCTTCAATCTGGTTCCCGCCTTCTCGTTTTGCGTTTATTGCAGGGATGGCCACGTCACTGGGTATGATAGGCGCAATGACTGGGGATATTATTTTATCAAAGCTTGTGTTTTCCCTAGGGTCAAACGTCACTTTAAATATTGCAGCGGTCATTGGGTTACTATTAACTGCAGGCTTATGGTATGTCATTCCTTCGACCAAAACAGTTAACGTGGCTAACAACAAACCCACTGATCCCATGTTGAGTTATGACAAGTTTTTTTCAGCTGTTTTTAAACTTTTTAGAAATCCACAAATATGGTTAGTCGGCGTCATCGGAACCCTTCTTTACTTATCACTTTCCGCTTTTGCAGAAGTATGGGGAATTCCTTATTTGATTCGGGTTTATGGATTATCAAATTCGTCTGCGGCAGTTAAAATATCATTAATTTTTCTAGGCTGGGCGATTGGGTGTCCATTAGTCGGTTGGATATCCGACAAAATCGGTAATCGACGTCGACCCCTTATTATAGGGGCTTTATTAGGGGCTTTATTATTTACGTTACTTATTTATTTTCCATTTATGGTTCATGATTACTTAGGACTTTTGTTATTGAGTTTTGGCCTCTGTAGTTCCGCACAAGTGATCATTTTCCCTGTTGCTCGAGAACTGAATATTCAGGCCTTAGCAGGAACCGCGATTGCGGTGACCAACTTATTAGTGATGTCAGGCGGCGCTTTATTTCAACCGTTGATTGGAAAAATTTTAGATGTGTTATCAGGGACCCATATTCGTGGGAATTTGATGGCGTTCTCCATTGAAAGTTTTCAACATGCATTAACGATAATTCCCATTGCATTTCTTATCGCCGCAGTATTGGCGCTTTTTCTTAAAGAGACACGCGGCGTTGTCGCGGATGAGGCGCTTGATTTTGATGATAAAAAGCCTTTACGTTAAAGGCATTGCATTCATTAATGTTGTTTTTAATTGTAATAATGCTTTTTCTAAAAGGGTTTCTTCAAGTGCATAGGACAGTCGCAAATAACCCGGTGCGCCAAAAGCTGAACCTGGGACTACAGCAACATGAGCGTTGTTCAGTAAGAAATCGGCCAGTTCGTAATCAGAAGCAAACGGTTTATCTTCGCCAATAAAGGCATGAAATGAAGGAAAGCTATAAAAAGCACCTTGTGCGGGTAGGCAATGTATACCCGGGATTTTATTGAGCTCGGCGACAAAAAAATCATGACGCCAATGGTAAATTTTATTCATGTGTAGGACATCGGTTTGTTGACCGGTTAAAGCGGCAGTAGCCGCGAATTGAGCGATTGAATTCGGGTTAGAGGTACTTTGTGACTGGAGGTTCATCATGCCTCGAATGATCGTTTTAGGCCCGGCCGCATACCCGATGCGCCAACCTGTCATCGCATAAGCTTTTGAACAACCATTTAATACAAGGGTCCTGTTGGCTAATTCTGGACAAACATTAAGGATGTTTTTAAAAGGTTGGTCCCCCCAATAGATATGCTCATAAATGTCATCAGTAAGAATAAAGACATGAGGAGTGCGTAATAAGATTTGAGCAAGTTGTTTTAATTCAGTGGGTGTATAAACCATCCCGGAGGGGTTTGAAGGACTATTAATAATCATAAGACGCGTTTTATCGGTTATCGCTGCTTGGAGTTGTTGCGGTGTGATTTTCAAAGAAGATTCTGTGGAAGTGGGGATAAAAACAGGTTTGGCTTCTGCCAATAAAACGATATCAGGATAGGAAACCCAATAGGGTGCCGGAATGATAACTTCATCCCCTGGGTTTAATAATGATTGCATCAGATTATAAATGGATTGTTTAGCACCACTTGAAATAATGACCTGATCCAAGGAATAATCCAATTGATTGTCGCGCTTAAATTTATCAATAACGGCTTGTTTTAAACGCGGTATACCATCAACGGCAGTATATTTAGTAAACCCATCGTCTATCGCCTGGTGTGCAGCGCGTTTAATGTGGTAAGGCGTATCAAAATCGGGTTCGCCTACCGTCAGATTGATAACCGGTTTTCCCTGAGCTTTAAGCTGATTAGCCGTTGCCGATAGGCTTAACGTGGGTGAGGGTTTAATTTGGGAAACACGGTGTGATAGATTTATTTTCATAGAATCGATTGAATTCAGTTAAACTACAGTTAAGTGCTTTATTATCAGTGAGAGATGAATACGAAAGCAAGTTCCTTTTTTATTGAAGCAAAAGCGATGTTACATGCCTAAAAATTTTGAATTGATTTCAAATTTTAAACCTGCAGGAGACCAGCCCACCGCAATTAAAGCGCTGGTTAAGGGCTTGCAATCGGGTTTAGCGTACCAGACTTTATTGGGCGTAACCGGTTCGGGTAAGACGTTTAGTATTGCGCATGTGATACAAAAAATACAGCGGCCTGTTCTTATTTTGGCCCCTAATAAAACGTTAGCCGCACAGCTGTATGGGGAAATGCGGAGTTTTTTTCCACATAATGCGGTGGAATATTTTGTTTCTTATTATGATTATTATCAGCCCGAAGCGTATGTTCCCACAACGGATACTTATATCGAAAAAGATGCCGCGATTAATGAACATATCGAACAAATGCGTCTATCGGCCACTAAATCGTTGTTAGAACGTCGCGATGTCATTATTGTTGCGACGGTATCGGCTATTTATGGTTTAGGTGATCCCAATACGTATGTGGATATGATGCTACATATACGTCGTGGTGACGAGATCTGTCAACGTTTTATCCTCAGACGTTTGGCTGAACTGCAATATACGCGGAATGATACTGATTTTCGTCGTGCAACCTATCGCGTGCGCGGCGATGTTATTGATGTTTATCCTGCGGAATCCGCTGAAGAAGCGGTACGGATCGAATTACTGGACGACACGATTGAGCATTTGAGTTTTTTTGATCCGTTAACCGGTGAATTGTACCGGCGAGTACCCCGGTTAACTATTTATCCAAAAACACATTATGTAACGCCACGAGATAAAATTTTAAGTGCGGTAGAATCCATTCAAAGGGAGTTAAAGGAACGTTTGGCGCAGTTACAATCAGCCCATAAATTAATAGAATTTCAACGTTTGGAACAACGAACCCGTTTTGATATCGAGATGCTTTTAGAGCTTGGTTATTGTAATGGCATAGAAAATTATTCACGCTATTTATCCGGTCGCGATGCAGGTCAGCCGCCGCCTACATTAATGGACTATTTACCAAAAGATGCGTTACTCGTGATTGATGAATCGCACGTGACCGTTCCGCAACTGAGTGCAATGTATCGAGGTGATCGTTCACGAAAAGAAACGTTAGTGGCGTATGGTTTTCGTTTGCCATCGGCATTGGATAACCGGCCTTTACAATTTCAAGAATTTTCTGATTTTGCTTTTCAGACGGTTTATATTTCTGCAACGCCGAGTACTTATGAATTGGAACGTTCAGGGGCTATTGTGGAGCAGGTGATTAGACCCACAGGGTTAGTCGATCCCGTAATTGAGGTAAGGCCCCAAGCTACACAAGTGGATGATTTACTTTCTGAAATCCATTATTGCGTGGCCAAAAATGAGCGTGTTTTAGTGACTACATTAACAAAGCGTTTATCCGAAGACTTAACAGAATATTTGGCCGAACATAACGTGAAAGTACGTTATCTTCATTCGGATATTGATACCGTAGAGCGCGTTGAGATTATTCGTGATTTACGTTTAGGTCAGTTTGATGTTCTGGTTGGAATTAATTTGCTTCGTGAAGGACTGGATATGCCAGAAGTTGCGCTGGTTGCCATTCTGGATGCGGATAAAGAAGGGTTTTTACGTTCAGAACGTTCTTTAATTCAGACGATAGGCCGCGCTGCTCGCCACATTCAAGGCAGAGCCATTTTGTATGCGGACAAAATAACAGGTTCAATGCAAAAAGCGATTGACGAAACAGAAAGACGCCGTAATAAACAGTTGGCTTTTAATAAAAAGCATCATATTACGCCGAAAGGAATTGCCAAAGCCGTTCATGATATTCTTGAAGGTGCCAAGAGCGATATGTCTACGCATAAACAGCGCGTACTGAACGTAGCTGAAGCGCGTGCGTACTACGCGACATTATCGCCTGAAGAATGTGCGAAACACATCAAACAATTAGAGCGTGAAATGTTTCATTATGCGAAAAATTTACAATTTGAAGAAGCCGCAGAAACGCGGGATAAATTAAAAAAACTGAAAGAAAAAATAATGGGAATCGATTAAATAGTTGCGTCTCAAAATCAAGAATGTTATTTTTCCCTCTTCGTTTTTTTAGATAATTGAACAACGCGTTTCATTAAAAAAACTTAACTTTCATAATCTGTAGGCACGTAGCTCAGTGGTAGAGCACCACCTTGACATGGTGGTGGTCGGTGGTTCGATCCCACTCGTGCCTACCAATTTTTTAGAGAACTATGCCTGTCATTACTTTACCGGACGCACAACAGCGTACTGTTGCCAATAACACAACCGTTTATCACGTGGCAGAGCAAGTGGGCCCTGGCTTGGCGAAAGCGGCTATCGCGGCAGAAGTCGATGGTCAATTCGTCGACTTAACGTACCCGATTACAAAAAATATTCATTTACGGATAGTGACGGCCCGTGATCCCGAAGCATTAACGATTATTCGGCATTCAACGGCGCATCTATTAGCGCATGCAGTCAAACAGTTGTTTCCTATGGCACAGGTCACGATGGGTCCTGTTATTGAAAATGGGTTTTATTATGATTTTGCCTTATCACACCCCTTTACGCCTGAGGATTTATTAAACATTGAAAAACGTATGCGGGAATTAGTGAAACAAGATATTCCCATACAACGTTCAACGTTACCACGAGATGAAGCTATTCAGTTTTTCAAAGCGTTGGGAGAAGACTATAAAGCAGAAATTATTACAGCAATTCCCAAAGAAGAAGTATTATCATTGTACCGTGAAGGTGATTTTGTTGATCTATGCCGTGGGCCTCATGTGCCAAGTACCGGAAAACTTAAAGTATTTAAATTAACGCATGTAGCCGGCGCGTATTGGCGTGGCGATGCAAAAAATGAAATGTTGCAACGCATTTATGGCACAGCATGGCTCACCGAAAAAGATTTAAACGAACATTTATATCTTTTAAAAGAAGCTGAAAAGCGTGATCATCGTAAGTTAGGGAAGCAACTCGATTTATTTCATGTCCAAGAAGAAGCGCCAGGCATGGTCTTTTGGCATCCTCGAGGCTGGACGGTTTATCAACGTATTGAGCAGTATATCCGCTCTTGCTTGAAAAAAGCGGCCTATCAAGAGATACAAACACCTCAATTATTAGCACGCCAACTGTGGGAAAAATCAGGTCATTGGGATAAATTCTTTAAAGAAATGTTTACGACAGTGACTGAAAATACTGAATTTGCGATTAAGCCGATGAGTTGTCCGGGCCATATCCAAATTTTTAACCAAGGGATAAAAAGCTATCGTGATCTTCCTTTACGTTTAGCTGAATTTGGTTCTTGCCATCGTAATGAACCTTCAGGTGCATTGCATGGTCTCCTGCGGGTTCGTGGATTTGTTCAAGATGATGGTCATATTTTTTGTACAGAAGATCAAATCCAATCCGAAGTATCTGCTTTTATTGATTTACTTTATAACGTTTATGCAGACTTTGGTTTTAATGACGTTATCCTTAAATTAGCAACGCGCCCAGAAGCGCGTGTGGGTTCTAATGCTAGCTGGGATAAAGCAGAAAAAGCCTTAGCGCTTGCTTTAGATGCAAGGAAGGGTTTGGAATGGACCTATGCTCACGGTGAAGGGGCTTTTTATGGGCCGAAAATAGAATTTTCTTTAAAGGACTCCCTCAACCGTATTTGGCAGTGCGGAACCCTGCAAGTCGATTTTTCAATGCCACAACGGCTAGGCGCCGAGTATGTCAATGAACGTGGCGAACGCCACGTTCCCGTGATGTTGCATCGTGCTATTTTAGGCTCTATAGAACGCTTTATAGGGATATTAATTGAACATTATGCAGGCCATTTTCCGCTTTGGTTAGCGCCGACCCAGATAGTTATTATGACCATTACGGATAAACAGCATCATTATGCCAAAGAAATCGCTCAGGAATTAGAGGCGTTAGCGCTGCGCGTTAAATTGGACTTGAGAAATGAAAAAATCAGCTTTAAAATTCGCGAACATAGTTTGCAGAAGATTCCTTATCAGCTCGTGATAGGCGATCAGGAAGTCGCATCAAAACAAGTGACGGTACGTAGACAAACAGGGGATAGTTTGGGTAGTATGTCGGTCCCGAAGTTTTATAAAGAGATTCGGCAGGCTATTGTGCCGAAGAGTCGAATCAATACGGAGAATTAATTATCAGTACAGTAAAAGTTATTCAGCAAAGACCAGGAGGCGGGTTTCAACCGAAGTCAGGTAGCCAAGGTAGCCATACGAAAAAGGTGAGGGTAAATCACGAGATACGCGCATCTCAAGTAAGACTAATTGGTGCGAATCGTGAACAATTAGGCGTGGTTTCCTTAAATGATGCGTTTAGGAAAGCGGAAGAGGCCAGTCTCGATCTCGTGGAAATTGCGCCGACAGCAATCCCTCCCGTTTGTCGGATCATGAATTATGGTAAATATCTTTTTGAATTAAGTAAACAAAGAACAGCGCAAAAGAAAAAACAAAAGCGTATTCAATTAAAAGAAGTGAAGTTTCGACCGGTGACCGAAGAAGGTGATTATCAGGTTAAGTTGCGCAACCTAATACGCTTCCTACAGCAAGGTGATAAAGCGAAGATTACAGTACGGTTTCGGGGACGTGAAATTGCTCACTTACATTTAGGCGCTAAACTGATTGAGCGCTTAGAAAAGGATCTGGCGGCTTATGCAGCAATTGACGATAAACCGAAGATGGAAGGTCGACAGATGGTGTTAGTCGTGAGCCCCAAAAAACGAAATAGCTAAAAGAACGATAAATTATTGAATAGAAGTCATGCGGAGTACACGCTTATGCCCAAATTAAAAAGTCACCGAGGTGCTGCAAAACGCTTTAAACCGACAGCGCAAGGTTATAAATGTGCGCAATCGCACCATAATCACATTCTTACGAAGAAAGACAGTAAACGTAAGCGACACTTGCGGCATACCCATTTAGTCGATCAAAGTGATGTCTGTGCGGTGGAACGACTATTACGAGGGTCTTAGAGAATAAAGGCTAATTAAAAGAGGTTAAAGAGAATGCCAAGAGTAAAACGTGGGGTAACAGCAAGAGCTCGACATAAAAAGATATTAAAAGCAGCCAAGGGTTATAGAGGCGCGCGTAGTCGAATTATCAGGGCAGCAAAGCAGGCCGTGATAAAAGCGGGTCAGTATGCGTATCGTGACAGAAAGCAAAAGAAGCGCGATTTTCGTGCACTCTGGATTGTGCGTATTAATGCGGCAGCACGTGAGCAGGGAATGCGCTATAGTCACTTGATTGCGGGTCTTAATAAGGCAGAAATAGCGGTTGATCGTAAGATTTTAGCGGATTTAGCAGTGACGGATAAAGCCGCATTTGCGCAGTTCGTTGAAAAAGCCAAACAAGCGTTAGCCTAAATCGTTACACGTGACGTTAGGGATCGGGCGAGTGTATGGTTGTCGATAAATTCCAGCTCGCTTCCTAATGGGACGCCGTGTGCAATGCGGCTTAACTTAATTCCTTTTTGTTTAATAAGCTCAGTGAGATAGTGAGCTGTTGCTTCGCCTTCTACGGTAGGATTCGTCGCTAAAATGATTTCTTGTGGTAGCTGGGTATTAATGCGTTGAATGAAATAGTGAATACCCAGTTCTTTAGGGCCTATACCATCCAGGGGTGATAATCGGCCCATTAAGACAAAATAATAACCGCGATAGCTGCCTGTTTGTTCGATAGCAAGTACATCAACGGGCGTTTCTACCACGCACAGTAAGCGACGTTCTCGATTTGGATTTGAGCATAATGCACAAATAGGTGTTTCGCTTAAGTTTCTACAGTGTTCGCAATTTCCAATTTCTTGGACTGTTTGCGTAATCATTTTTGCGAGCGTTAACGCGTCCCCACGTGCTTTCTCAAGCAAATGGAAAACCATACGCTGGGCAGACTTAGGTCCTACTCCAGGCAAACAGCAAAATTGCGAAATTAATTGTGAGATCAAAGGGCTAAAGGCCATATCGATGACACCTAATTTTTGTGCGGAATAAATTGCTTATTTGATTGTGGTTGATATCATATCATCACTGAATTTAGCTTGCATAAGACTGGTTAAATCATTTAATTTTTGACGCGATGCCTTCTCAATATCTTTAAGCGCAGCATTAAATGCAGCAACAAGGAGCTCTTCTATAAATTCTTTGGGCTCCTTTAATGAGGCGGGATCCAGCCAAACGGATTTCACCCGATGTTGACCATCCATTTCAACGTGAACCATACCTCCGCCTGCTTCTCCAGTGACCACGATTTGATCGAGCTCAGCTTTAGCAGATTGCATTTTAGATTGCATGTCTTGTGCTTGTTTTAAAAGTGTGTCTAAATCAACTTTCATATTCATTTTATTTTCCTCTTTGTAGGATAACCTGACTCGTCGCGTTCATGCGAGAGTTCAATGTAAGAAGTTCCGTTGAATCAAAATAAATCCATTACAGGGCATTAGCCATACCTCATTGGACGCGTGTTCAACGAAGCGCGCTTCGTTCTAAAAAAGTTCCATCAGAAAATGGACGTTCTGTTAAGATACTTGTTCGAATCTTGAAGTGCAATGGGTATATAAAGAAGTGATTCACTCTTTATCCAGGATTTGAATTGATTGCGGCTGTAATTTGGCATCAAATGTTTGCATAATTGCTTGGAGCGTCGGGTCGTTTTGCAACGCTTCGGTTGCTTGTTCTAAACGTTGTGACTGATGTTGTTGTTCTAGACGCGCGGGCGTTGATAGAGAGGTATCGCCCACACCGATTGATAAGGTTATGGGTTTTTTAAAATATTCCGAAAGTGCGTGTGCTAATTTTGTTTCTTGCTTAGCACTCCGTAGCGCCGCTTGTCGCGGGTCGAGACATAAAGAAACATGGTTATTGTGATAGCTTTGTAAGGCACACTGCTGCGCTAAAGCATGGGTTAACCCCGTTAATTTTAATTGCGCAATTAGTGTGGGCCAGTGTAAATCTTTTTCATTATTAGGTAGGATGGTTTTGTCTGTTTTGTGCGTGGCGATAGGTTGTTTTTCGGGTGCGGGTGTCCTGGTTTGTGTTAATTTTATCGGATTAATCTCCGAATCATCTCCTGCGGGTTTAAATGCGAGTAACCTCAGTAACATCATTTCAAAACCCAGTCGTGGCGTCGGTGCGAGTGTTATATCACGCCGGCTGAATAAAACAATTTGATAATAAAGTTGGATAGCTTCCGGTGAAAGCGTTTGAGCGAAGTCAATAATAGTCTGTGTATAGTTGACTTCTGTCTTAAACCGTTGACTCAATGCCATCTGATGTAAGCAAGTGAGAAGCTCATCCATCACACATGAAAAATCGACACCGAGTTCACTGAATTGTTCGACTAAAGACCACAGTTTGGCGGTGTCTTCTAAAATTAATGCGTCAAGTAACTGTATTATTTCGCTGTGAGCGACATGGCCCAGTAACGTATTAATATCCTGTTTTGTCAGATTTTGGTTGGTATAAGCGATCGCTTGATCTAATAAACTCAATGCGTCACGTAAGCTGCCTTGTGCCGCTTGTGCGAGAGGCGCAAGCGCCTCAGGTTCGAAAGGTATCTTTTCTTTTTTTAAAATGTTGGCGAGCTGGTTACTTATTTGTACAGTGGTAATCGTTTTTAAATGAAACTGTAAACAGCGTGAAAGTATTGTTGCAGGTAAACGTTGTGTATCCGTCGTCGCGAGCAAAAAAATAACGTGGGGCGGAGGTTCTTCGAGCGTTTTTAATAACGCATTAAAGCTATGTGAAGAAAGCATATGCACTTCATCGATAAGGTAGATTTTATAGCGACCTTGGCTGGGTGTGTAATGGACGTCAGCCAGTAGATCACGAGTATCTTCTACTTTAGTGCGTGATGCTGCATCCACTTCAATAAGATCGGTAAAACGGTTTGCATGAATCGCTTGACATGAAATACATTGATTACAAGGTTCAGGTGTAATCTGTGTTTGACAATTTAAGCATTTAGCCAGTAAACGGGCTAAAGTCGTTTTTCCAACACCCCGTGTCCCTGTAAAAAGATAAGCGTGATGAATGCGCTGTGTACGCAAAGCATTTTTTAGAATGCGGCACGTTGATTCCTGACCGATTAACTCGTCAAATGACTGAGGCCGATATTTTCGCGCAAGGACTTGATAACTCATAAAAACCCCTTGACTCGACTGGCAGAGCGTTAATGTTTAATGGAGGCAGTTATACCAGCCACACCTCGGCACCCGCATGGACAACTACCGCTGCTTCCTTCCGGATCTGACGGGGTTCGCTGACATTACGCTGCGAAGGGACCGATATAACCACCATTGTTGGCGGAGAGAGCGGGATTCGAACCCGCGGTAGGGATAAACCTACACACACTTTCCAGGCGTGCTCCTTAAGCCGCTCGGACACCTCTCCTAAAAAATTGCCAGGGTAAACTAGAATACGTCATTTGGCAATTAGCATTATCAGGATTTCAGTGAAAGATAAAGACAGTAACAAAATTTCGTATACAATAACAACCCTTTTAAAAATGATTCGTAAACGCATTGAATTGAGGTGTTGTCTATGTCCAATGCACTATACCCTATCGATATTTTATCGAGGCGAACGTTTGCCATTATTTCTCACCCGGATGCAGGTAAAACCACATTGACAGAGAAGCTCTTGTTATGGGGAGGGGTGATTCAACGTGCAGGGACTGTTAAAGCACGTAAAGCTACACATCATGCGACCTCGGACTGGATGGCTTTAGAAAAAGAGCGAGGAATTTCAGTGACGACTTCAGTGATGCAATTTCCCTATCAAAATTGCGTTTTTAATTTACTCGATACGCCGGGCCATGCTGATTTTTCTGAAGATACTTACCGCACCTTAACGGCGGTTGATTCCGCATTAATGGTTATTGATGCAGCGAAAGGCGTCGAACCGCGAACAAAAAAATTATTAGAGATTTGTCGTTTACGCAAAATCCCTATTTTAACATTTATTAATAAAATGGATAGAGAAGCCCGTACGCCGATTGAATTATTAGATGATATTGAATCCACGTTAGGGATTGCTTGTGCGCCCATGACGTGGCCTATCGGCATGGGAAGACAATTTAAAGGCATTTATCATCGATTAAAAGATAAAATTTGTTTTTATGCGCCGTCCAGTCATTTAAAGCGTGGAAAAAATGAATGTTTCACAGGGATAAATCAACCTCATGTCAAAGAACGGGTGGGCGATTTATTCGATGCATTGAAAGACGAATTGGCGCTTATTCAGGGAGCGAGTACCGAGTTTAATGCGCAGGCTTATCAAGCAGGAAAACTCACTCCTGTTTTTTTTGGCTCAGCAATTCATAACTTTGGTGTACAAGAATTATTAGCAGCATTTGTTCAATATGCGCCTTGTCCGCAACCCAGAGAATCTGATGTTCGACGTGTACACCCCACAGAAGCTAGTTTCAGTGGGTTTGTATTTAAGATTCAGGCCAATATGGATCCTGCACATCGTGATCGGGTTGCTTTTCTGCGAATATGCGCTGGAAAATACACACCGGGTATGAAACTATTTCATGTTCGGATGCAGCGTCAAATCACGATGCACAATGCGTTAACGTTTATGGCAGGTAACCGGGCGCGAACAGAGGAAGCATGGCCAGGCGATATCATTGGCTTACATAATCACGGTACGATACAGATAGGTGATACATTCACACAGGGAGAAAATTTAAAGTTTACCGGTATTCCTTCGTTTTCTCCGGAGTTATTTCAACGGGTTCGTTTAAAAGATCCCTTAAAATCAAAAGCCCTATTAAAAGGGTTAACGCAATTGTCTGAAGAAGGCGCGATACAGATTTTTAAACCGTTGAACACACACGAATTAATTTTAGGCGCTGTAGGTACGTTACAATTTGATGTTGTGGCTTACCGATTAAAACACGAATATAGAGTAGAATGTGATTATGAAGCGGTTCATTACGTTGCAGCACGCTGGGTCAGCGCAGAGAATACGCAGCAATTAAACGTCTTTCAAAATAGCGTTGCGTCTCATTTAGCTCATGATGTCAAAGGAAACTTAATTTATTTAGCGCCAAGCCACGTTAATTTGAGCCTTATGATGGAACGCTGGCCTGCTCTTTATTTTTCACAATTAAAGGAAGTTTAGAAGTGCAAGGCCGTTTCCATAACGCACAGGTTTGAAATCGTGCGTGGGTGAAAAATAAAAAATACTTAAATCAGTGGTTTAAGGTGTAATCGTTCTTGTTCTAAAGAGATATGCACACTGCCTTTATTCATTGTTCCTTGCAAATCCTGCAAGTCTTCACTTAACCAATAATGACCGGCGATAGCAACCAGTTCGGCTTCTAGATTTTGACAAAAAATGTGTGCCTGTTGATTTCCTGTAACACCGGCAAGGGCTCGACCTTTTAATTTTCCATAAATGTGGATATTACCATCAGCGAGCAGTTCTGCTCCGGGACTCACCGAGGCGATGACAACCAAATCACTATTTTTTGCGTAGATTTGTTGGCCAGAACGTACAGGCTGAGTAATCAATTTAGACTGGATGGCAGACGGAGCGGAATTGAGCTTATGTGAAGTATCCGGTGTTGATTCAGTTTTTATATTAGCCAGAATAGCCAGACCGGATTGGATCGCAAACGTTTGTTGTTCTGCGTTACCACCCCGTATGCCGACAGGAATTAATCCGTAACCCCGTAAACAACTAATGAGGCCCGGAAAATCAACCGATCCTGTCGGTAAAGAAAATAAATCTAATATAATCGGTAATTGTTGAAAAAAGCGCGGTGTTTGTTCGACTAAGGGTTTTAATTGTTGGTGAATACGTTGTGTATCAGTGCTCAGTAAATGAAATGTAGTTAATGTAAATAAACTCGCTTTTAATTTAAACGCTTCTTGTGACGTTCCTACCAAACTGTGCATAATTGGTCCACCTGATGGCTATAAAATGTCGAAATAAAGCAAGCATTATATACTAAAACTAAAATAGGGAATGGTCGTCCTTTCATTGGAAGAAGAATGGAAAAAATTTGGCTCAATCGTTATCAACAAATACCCGCTGAGATTAATCTACAGGCGTATCATTCGCTGAATCAATTTTTTGCGCAGGCATGCCGAAAATTTTCTTCACAACCCGCGTTAAGTTTTTTTCAACAAACCATTAACTATCAACAATGGGCTGATTTAAGTCATCACCTATCCGCTTTTTTACAGCAGCAATTAAAATTAAATAAAGGAACAAGAATTGCCCTCATGTTACCTAATTGTCCACAATATATGATATCTATTTTTGGAGCGCTCCAAGCAGGATTAACAATCATTTCGGTTAATCCATTTTATACCCCATTCGAATTGACTCGACAAATAAATCATTCACGTGCTGAAGTCTTCATTGTATTAAGTCATTTATTCGAGAATATAAGGGATGCGATAAAAAATACGTCGATAGACTATGTGATTACAACCCGTTTAGGTGATCTGTTGACTTGGCCAAAAAGCTGGATAGTGAATACATCCACGTGGTGGCTGATGAAACATCAAAAGCAACATTATAAAGCGACGTATGTTATTGATTTTTTAACCGCTTTGAAAATAGGCCAACATTTAACGGTATCACCTATTTCGATTCAGCAGGATGATCTTGCTTTTTTACAGTACACTGGTGGTACAACAGGATTACCTAAAGCGGCTATGTTAACGCACGGCAATTTACTTGCGAATATACAACAACTGAGTGCCTGGGTCAGATCTTTTTTGAAAGAAGGCAAAGAAACATTTATTACCACGTTACCACTTTATCATATTTTTTCGTTGATGGTTAATGGACTGATATGCGTGCATTTAGGCGGTAATAATTGCCTCGTTCCGAACGCACGAAATATAAAACAATTGATTCAAGTGCTTTCAAATACTTCTTTTAGCATACTATTAGGCGTCAATACCTTGTTTAAGGCGTTATTAAAACAAAGCGCATTTAAAAATCTAGATTTTACCCATTTAAAAATTGCTTTAGGGGGTGGTGCACCCATCCAATCCAGCGTTAAAATTGCCTGGAAAGAAATAACAGGGAAATTATTGTTAGAAGGCTATGGTTTAACAGAAGCTTCTCCGGTGGTGTGTGCACCACCTTGGGATTTAGCCGTCGCCGGCAATCATGTGGGTTTGCCACTTCCGTCGACCGATATTCGTCTTTGCGATGATCAAAAAAATGAAGTGCCTCTCGGAAAAGTAGGCGAACTGTGGGTGAGAGGACCTCAAGTAATAAAATATTATTGGGAACAAACGGGAAAAGTAGAAAATGCATTAACGTCGAATGGATGGCTTCTCACGGGAGATTTAGCCTGTATGGATCATCAGGGTTTTGTGTTTATTAGGGGACGAAAAAAAGAGCTTATTTTAGTTTCCGGTTTTAATGTCTATCCAGAAGAAGTTGAGCAGGTTATTCAACAAAATCCTAAAGTAAAAGAAGTTGCTGTTATAGGTATTCCATCTGATAAAACCGGTGAAGCGATTAAAGCGTATGTTGTGAAAAAAGATCAAAGTCTAACGACCAATGACGTATTAAAAAATTGTCGACTTGCTTTAACGGACTATAAATTATCGAGCGAAATAGTATTTTTAAATCGTCTTCCAAAATCTACATTAGGAAAAATTTTAAAAAAAGATTTACGCTAACAGATTTATGAATAACCAGTGAATCTATCTATTTAATTGACAATTTTTTTTAATAAAAGTAATCTACTCTGTTCACGTAATACCCATTAAAAAATAATAAATAAAGGTATTTATGGATATTAAACAATTTAATAACGCATTATGTCACTATAATCGATCGTTAACACAGATTAACGAATCTGATTTTTCATATACGCTCAGTATTAAAAACGCAACCGACGTTTTTTTTAAAGAAATAAATAAAATAGATAGTCAGTTAATTTCCTATTTTTTAGAAAATCTAGATAAGGAAACGATACCAAATAATAAAAAACAAGCCGAAGCATTCAAATTTTTTTTGATATTGGCTATTCAGAGTTATAAAGAGCCCGTAGATTTTATAGAGGCAATGTTTCCTGAATATATTGAAAATAAACATTTAAAATCTGATTGGTGGATTATTCGTATTTTACAATTTTTTATTTTTTTATTTTTTAAGCCGAAGTTAACGCTCTTAAATTTACCTGATACTGAAAAAATTAAAAATGCAGTGGAACGGATTCAGCGGCCACATAAAAATAAGGAATTTTATGATGCTTTAGAAATGATTATGGATAAATTTTTAAAAAAAGACTTATTAGTAAAAGATTATTTACCACTCAATCAAAATGAAATGGATGATCAATGGGAGCATTATAAAAAAAAACCTTGTTATACGTTTAAAGACTTTAAAATGGATGGGCACTATCATTTAGATACTGATGTTCTTTTAGATTATTTAAGTAAAAGAATAAGTTTTTTTACCGATTCGAAAGAAAAAAGATTTTTGAGTTTTTCATTGGCGGCGTTAAGAGATTATGCATATAAGGTTGATATTTTTTCATTTAAGAATAAAGTTGAAGAAATTAAAAACTATTTAAAGGAAAATTCATATCACCATCAGGGAAGAGTAAACGGTATTCTTAATTTAATTGAAAAAATTATGCAAAGAATGCATATTTTAAACAAAGATTTATTTAGTATTAATTTTTATTGTAGCGATGAGTATCTTACCGAAAAAATAGATTATTTGAAATTTTGTTATGAACACCATAGAGCTCGTTGGGAAAAGTCATATCATGACGGCGAAAATACAGCGAATTACTATGAACTTTTAAATAGTTTTGAAAATATACTTTACGATGCTATTTTTATTCTCGATAGGGATAAACTGGCTGAAAATTTACGTTTTAACGATATTGCAATTATTTTACAAGATAAAGAAAATATTTCTGAGCGTTCAACGAGCGGTGTTGAGCGACTTAAATCTAAAAAAATGCTTATTAAAAATTTAGATTTAAAATTAACTGAGTTACGAAACCACACCGCACAGTTAAGAAATTTTACCAAAACGGTCGTGTTGAACCGTTTAGCGGACGATATGTATCAATTAATTGAGCATATTGAAGAGGTTGCTCAAAATTTAAGCGAAGAAATTCATGAAATGGAATTTCTTTCTTCAGATTTTGAAGATGAACAATCCGAAGCGTTTGAATCGACTCGAGTATCTACAAAAGAAATCCAACGTTCGAATGCTTCAATTTCTTCAATGTACAGATTTTTTAGCACAGTTGATGAAGACAACCGACCTGAAAAACAAAATAGAAGTCCCCTGTTACAACAGGCTACCGTTTCTTAGGAAACCGAACTTCAACGTGTAATCCAATGTGATCGGGAGGTGTATCTAAACTTATTGAGCCCTTATGCAATTTTATAATTTGTTCTACAATGGCAAGGCCTAGGCCACTGCCTTGCGTGTTAGTTCCTAAGACACGGAAAAAACGCTCAAATACGCGCGTACGCAATTTATCAGGTATGCCAGGTCCATTATCTATAACGTGCAAAATAACGGAATTATCCGTATTCATGAGAAGGACTTTAATAATGCCCTCGGTAGGGGTGTAACGAATAGCATTGTCAACGAGATTACGAATTAAGACATGCAAGCCCGTTGTATTTCCGAGTAACATATAATCGGAATCGTTGGCCACTAATTCGATTTCGATTCGTTTTAGGACGGCGTTTGGCGCTAATTGTGCAATGACTTCCGTTGCTATGCATGATAAATCGACGTGGGTAAAGTGTTCGGGCAAGATCGTTTCAGGGCTCAACCGGCACAACGTCAGTAATTGTTGAATAACATGCGAACAACGATCGACACTGGCAATGACTTGTTTTAAATTTAAGTAACATTCTTCTGAATTGGTTGTTTTGAGTGCGACTTGTGCCTGTGTTTTTAAAGCAGCAAGTGGCGTATGCAGTTCATGAGCCGCTTCTGCTGCAAAACGTTGTTCGCGTTCGAATGCTTGTTGTAAACGGAAGAAAAGTTTATTGAGCTCATCGACTAAAGGTTTTATTTCTGCAGGAACTTCATTTAAATCCACTGGGTCAAGGTGATCAACAGCTCTTTCAGCCATTTCTTTAGCAAAAAAACGGATACTTTTTAAGCCTCGGCCGATAGCGAGCCAAATGAGGAGCCCGGATAGAAGATAAATGAAGAGTGTGAGCGAAATATCTCGAATGAGCATGTCATTAATGAATGTAGCGCGCGCAGCGTATTGTTCTGCGAGCACTAAGATAACGCTGTGTTTCTTATCATAGATGGTAAACGTACGCCATTTTTGGCCATTGATCATCTTATCGTTTAGCCCGGGTTTACTGATAAACGATTGTGTGGGTGTTTTTTCTGAGCTTAATAATAACTTATTATCTTCATCCCACAATTGGAATTTATAACGCAATTGTTTTTGAGTGTGCTGAGTGCTGCTTAAAAGCGAGTAGGACGCATTTTTTTTGAAAATACCGCCAATATTGAGTTGGGATTGAATGACATTAAGCATTGAGGGTGTCAAAAAACGTGGATTATTCGTGATCGTTTTAAGAAGCCAACCCGTTTCGACTAATAAATTATCTAAGCCGGCATTGATCACTTCGTCATCGATATAATAGGTCGCAGAAGCAGTACCTAAGATAGCAAGGATAATAATGCTAACAAGATTGGAGAATAAAAAGCGTTTAATCGAAAAAATAGTAAACATTAATTATTTTCCTTCTCTGCCATATAACCCACACCACGGATGGTCCGAATAAAGTGTGTATGAGCTAATTTTTTTCGTAGATTATGGACGTGGACTTCAAGTGTATTACTATCAATATCATCTTCCCAACCATAAAGACATTGATTCAGTGAATCCCGAGAAACCACATGCCCCGCATTTTCTAATAATTTTTGCAATAAACTAAATTCACGACGCGATAAATTGACCACTTGTCCTTTCAGTGTGACGGTAAATGCACTGGGATTTAATTCGATATCGCGATACGTTAATAAAGGAGAAGCACGATTGTTAGAAGAACGTCGTTGTAACGCGCGTATTCGAGCAGACAGTTCATCTAAATCAAAATAATACTTCGAATAATAATCATCAGCACCACTATCTAAACCTTTTACTCTATCCTCAACGGATTGACGTGCAGTGAGAATAAGTATAGGGGTTGTAATACCTGCTGCACGTACTTCGCGTAAAACACTTAAGCCCGATAGTTTTGGTAAATTTAAGTCAAGTAAAATGACATCAAACGATTCTGTTTTGATAGAACTTAATGCGGTCTGGCCATCAGTCAGCCAATCAACCGTATAACCATATTGTTTTAGCCCTTTTTGAATGCCGTCACCTAATGATCCATCATCTTCAACTAATAGAATGCGCATAGTTTCCTCATTATTGTTATTTTTATAGTTAACTGCATTTTGAATGCATGGTTTCTTATTAATTAATATTGGATGTGTTCGTTCACACACCGGTAGTGTTTTAAGCTATTTGAAAGCAAACTGTTTTTTTCACATTCCTCCATCGCGATGATATAAAAATATACCGCATGGTCAAAAATTGCTCCGAAATTTTTAGATTCCAATAAACGGTATTGCTTCATAAATGTCAATCATCGTTTCCATTTTTAGTGATATTTTGTTCAAAACAAAAACTAAAAGAGAGAATACATGACCAAACATGTCAAAATAGATGATAAAGAAGGTAATTTTACGATAAAAATTATTCTTTTAATAGCTCTAAAAATTTCTTTTCTGTAAGAACCGTGAGTTTTAATGCGTGAGCGCGAGTCAATTTAGAGCCGGGATTATCACCTGCAATCACATAATCCGTGTTTTTGGATACGCTAGAACTTACTTTTGTGCCTAATTTTTGAAGTAATTGAGTGGCCTGTTCTCGGCTCAATGTGGATAAACTGCCGGTTAAAACGACATTTTTTCCAGTAAAGGGAGAAGTTTGCGATGGAGGAATGAATTCCGGTTTTGGCCAGGTAATTCCTGCTGCTAATAGGTTTTTGATCACATCGAGATTATGTTGTTCACTAAAAAACTTTTTGATATGGGTGGCGACAACAGGACCTATATCGGGAATGGTTTGTAGCAATGCAGAATCAGCGTCCATGATAGGCTTCAACGCTTGAAAATGTTGAGCCAGATTGAGTGCTGTGCTGATGCCGACATCACGTATCCCGAGACTATATAAGAAACGAGTTAACGTTGTTTTTTTACTGGCCTGGATTGCGCGGTGTAATTTTTGGGCTGATTTTTCACCAAAATGGTCCAGTGCAGCGAGTTGTTTGATGGTTAAATGATAGAGATTAGAAACATCCTGAATGAGGCCCGTATCGACAAGCTGATAGGCGATCTTCGTTCCTAAACCTTCGATATTCATTGCTTGACGTGATGCAAAATGCTTAATGGCCTCTTTGCGTTGCAGAGGACAAAAAAGGGCACCACTACAACGTGCGATAGCTTCTGTTTCTACTTTAATGATGGCAGAACAACAGATAGGACACTGTTTGGGCAACGTGAGTGGCCGTGTATTGGCAGGACGTTTTTTTTTAATAACCTGGACCACTTCCGGAATCACGTCGCCGGCTCTGCGGATGATCACAGTATCACCTTCACGTATGTCTTTACGTTTAACTTCATCCATGTTATGTAACGTGGCGTTACTAAGGGTTGCCCCACCCACAAAAACAGGCTGTAAACGCGCAACGGGCGTTAAAGCGCCGGTACGACCGACTTGAAATTCAATGCTTAGAATTTTTGTTGATGCTTCTTCTGCAGGAAATTTATAGGCCAATGCCCAACGCGGCGCACGGGATATAAACCCCAATTGTTTTTGTAACGCGAGCGCATTGACTTTGTAAACAACACCATCTATTTCATAGGGTAGCGAAGCGCGTTCCTTTTGTATTTTATGATAATATGCCAAAGCGGCCGTTATATTTTTAGCTAATTGCGTTTGGGGACAACGGGGTAGGCCCCACTGTTGAAATTGATTTAAAATAGCGGTGTGCGTAGAGGCTAATTTTCCATTTTTAATGATTCCAATACTGTGGGTGAAAAAAGCTAAAGGCCTTTCTGCTGTTATTTTGGGGTTTAATTGACGTAGACTTCCTGCGGCTGCATTACGCGGATTGACAAACATTTTTTCACCCTTTTTTTTAAGCATTTCGTTGAGTTGTTGAAACTTTTTTTTAGGGATATAGACTTCCCCACGTACTTCCAAATCATTCGGATAATGTTGACCCTGGAGCTTTAAAGGGATACTCAAAATGGTGCGTATGTTTAAAGTAATATCTTCCCCGCGATGGCCATCACCGCGTGTTGCAGCACGAATTAATTGCCCTTTATGGTAGGTTAAACTGACCGCGATACCATCTAATTTGGGCTCACAGGCATATTCAATGGCTTCTTGCGTCTGTAAGCGTTCTTGTATGCGTTTATTAAATGCAAGCACTTCTTTCTCTGAAAAGGCATTTTCCAAAGAAAGCATAGGGAGTGCATGTTGAACGTGTTTAAACGTCGTTAAAGGCGTGCTTCCAACGCGTTGTGTGGGTGAGTCGGGCGTAATTAATTCAGGATACCGTTTTTCGATCGCTTCTAATTCGCGAAAAAGCGTATCATATGTCGCATCATTGATGAGGGGCGCATCAAGAATGTAATAGTGATAATTATGCGTATTAATTTTTTTTTTGAGCTGAATAATTTTTTTTATGAGGTGATCAGGTGGTTTAGGCATACGTATGAAGTTGTGAATGAAAACGCGTTAAATCTTCAATAGGTTGGAATTGTCTATCACAGATTGTTCCACCTAAATCGTGTATCAACGTTTGTGCAGTTTCCCACATCCTATCCAATGCAGTCAGTGCTGACTTAACGTGATGAAGGGACATAAAAAGGCATAGACCTGGACAAACAATTTCTCCAATATGATCTAAGTCAAATGTTCCAGGTTCGATGGCTGAAGCGAGACTAAATAAAACTTCCTTTTGAGTGAATGGGTCTGCATAAAAGTGAAAAATATTCATTTTTCCATAATGAAAACCAACACTCGTCAGGGTTTGGATCAGTTCATATCCACGATAAGGTCTTTGCTTAGGTGCCATTAATTGTAAAATGATATAGTTATTCAGTTCCGAGTTTGAATCTACCGCGTTTGTATTAGCGGGTTTTGAATGGAATGGAGTCACCGTCGGTTCGCGTCGCGATGTGGGTAATTCTACGTGAGGGGAGGGCTCTTCTACTGAAAACGAAGTGTTTTGTTTGAATTTTTCTTTTTTACTGCGAAAATGGCCATGCCAAATGAGCAAGATTAAGCCCAAAACACCAAAAAAAATAATGCCAGGTAAAATAACAAGTAAATAGTCAATGTCCATTACATCGAACCCTCTTGAAGGAAATCGGTATTTTTGCTCAGGAAAGTATTTAAAGTTTCTAAGCCTGTCTCCACCCTCTGCGAGGAAGAAAAAATAACATTTTATGCCCCATCAATGAACATCATTGGGTTTTTTATTGTAAGCTTAAGTTGTTGCCATGGCTATGGCTTTTTCAAGATCAACGGCAACCAGGCGTGATACGCCAGGCTCATGCATCGTAACCCCTGTTAAATGATGTGCCATTTCAATGGCTACTTTATTGTGACTAATAAAGATAAACTGTATTTCATTCGACATTTCTTTTACGAGCTTACAAAATCTTAAAACATTGGTGTCATCTAAAGGGGCGTCGACTTCATCTAACATGCAAAAAGGTGCTGGATTAAGCTGAAAAAAAGAAAAAACGAATGCGATGGCAGTCAATGCTTTTTCTCCTCCTGAAAGGAGATGGATCGTGCTATTTCGTTTTCCAGGGGGTTGTGCCATGATGCAGAGACCGCTGCTTGGCGAATGGGGATCATGGTATTGTAATGAAGCCGTACCCCCTGAAAAAAGTCTGGGAAATAACGTCATAAAATTGTGATTGATTTTGTCAAAGCTTTCTTTAAAACGCATACGGGTTTCTTTATCCATTTTTTGAATAGCAGTGTGTAGTGTTTCTAAGGCTTCACTTAAATCCTGATGTTGTTTTTCTAAGTAATGTTCACGTTCTAAAACAACCTGTTGTTCTTCTAAAGCGGCAAGGTTTACGGCCCCCATGTGCTCAATACGCTGAATGATTTCTGTCAATTTTTTTTCGCATTCAGTGATATCTCTATTCAGTATGGGATTGTCAGATAACAGTTTTTTTAATTCAAATCCTTGTTCTTTTAATTGTTCTTCCAACGTTTTCGATCGGACATGAAGTTCTTGTGAAAACAAGCGTTGTTGTTCTAAGGTATTACGATCAGAATTTAAACGATTTTCCAGTGTGTGTAAGCGTTCTTCAGCGTGTTTAATATGACGTTCAATCGTTTCTAATTGGGTTTTATTTTCTTTCAGTTGTAAATACAACGTATCGCGTTTACTAATAAAAGCATTTAATTGTTGTTGAAGTGAGTCGATGGAGTTTTCTGCGTTCAGTTGATGTTGGAGTTGAATAAGTCGTTGTTCTAATGGATGATACTGTTGTTTTAGATTGGTTAAATGGGTGCATTCCGTTTTTAATTGATGCTGCGTTTCCTGTAAATATAACGCATGTTGATGCAGTTCTTTTTCATGCATTTTAGCAATACGCGCGGATTCATTATAGTGACGTTCTCGTTTTTCCTTATTTTCTAAGTGTTCAAGACGTTGTTTTTCTATTTGTTTGAGTGCGGTATCGGCTATTTTTTTTTCTTTAATGCTTTGCTGAAGTTTTTCTTCTGTCGTTTTATACAGTCTATCGGTTTCTTTTAATTCTTTTTCTAGCTTTAAAAGATGCTGTTGGGCTTGGTTTATTTGAGCGTGTTTGACTTTTTGACGTGCGCTTAAATCAGCCTGTTGAGTAATATAGTCGGCCGATAATTGTTGTTGTAACGTTTGTGCCGCTTCCAATTCATGGAGTTGTTTTTGAAGCTGTTGATAGATCTGTTGTTTATTATCTAGTTGTTCTTGAATAACACGCTGATCAAGGTGTAATTGCGCTATTTCACGTTCACGTTGCAGTAAGCCTGCTTTGTGGTCCGTATGCGCCGTTAGATGAATCCAGTGATTTCCTAAGCAAATTCCCTCACGTGTGATGATGGATTCAAAACTTTTTAATTGAGGAGTATGTTGCATGGCTTCGGAGACGTTTTCGGCAACATAGATTCCCGCAAGTAAATGTTCGAGTGGCCAAGGAGCGGTCAATTTACTGCTGATAGGTGCAAGTGTTAAATGTTTTTGAAAAGCGGTTGCTAAATAATCACAAGGCTTAGATTTTGTCATGAAACTAACAGTATGGGGTGGCGGGTTATTTAAAAAATCATCTAAAGAATCACGATCAGTCAAGCAGACGGCTTGAATATGTTGATTCAAAGCAACTTCTACGGCGCGTTCCCAGCCTGTTTCAACGTGAATCAATTGGGCAAGCCGGGGTTGTTCGATTAAATTATATTTTTTAAACCATTCTAATAAGGTTTCTTCACGTTTACCGAGCGCTTCTTGTTGTAAGGCCATTAATGAAGCATATTCGCCTTGCATGATTTGTTGACGACTTTTTAATTGATCGAGCTCAAGAATAATCTGCTGAAAAGAGCGACGTTTATCAAGAATGTGTTGTGTTATTTGTTGGAGCTGATGTTTGCATTGGGATTGCTTTTCTGAAACAGAAGTGAGCATTTCGTCAAAATTTTCAGGGTTTTTTTCAAATGAAGTGAATCGTTTCGTGTACTCATCGTGCTCTGCTTGTAAATTTTTGATACGTAAACGTAACGTTTCCGATTGCGTTTGATAATCATCCTGTTGTGTTGCAACAAAATGATGGTGTTGTTGGCGTTTAACAAACGCGATTTGAATGGTTTCCCATTGCGTTTGCCAATTTGTATACTGTGTTTTAGCGTGGTTGAGTGAATCTTGGCTTTTTTGTGTATCAGCTTCCCGTTCAGCGTATTGTTGCTGCAGTTCGCTCAGTTTTTGATTGATTTGAATCTGAAGCGCTTCGTGATGTTGACATTGTTGCTCAAGCGCTGTTTTCTTTTGCGTTAAATCAGTCAACTCCTTTTTATTTTGCTGAAGTTGACTCATTTGAGTGCGTAAGTTTTCTTCCGAACGGGTTATTTCATTTCCCAATGTATAATATTCTGTCTGAATGCTATCACAGGTTAGCCTCATTTGGACTTGTTGGTTGCGAAAATGTGTCATTTGTTCGAGCACCTGTTGGTGTTCGTGTTGAGATAGGTTGAGTTGCTCTTCAATCGATTGTATGTTCGCTAATTGAGATTGCAGTTCTTCCTGAAACGTTTGATAACGTAAGGTTTGTAACTGCGCTTTTAGAAAACGTTCTTCTTGTTTCAATGCTTTATAGCGTTCTGCAGTGTTCGCTTGACGTTGTAAGTGCTTCAGTTGTTTACGGAGCTCTTCTTTTAAATCATTTAAACGGTTTAAATTTTCTTGGGTATGCGTTAAACGTAATTCGGTTTCACGACGTCGTTCTTTGTATTTTGAGATACCCGCGGCTTCTTCGATATACGATCGGAGCTCTTCGGGTTTCGCTTCCACGATACGAGAAATCATGCCTTGCTCGATAATGGCATAGCTGCGTGGTCCTAAGCCGGTACCTAAGAAAATATCGCGAATATCCCGTCTTCGGCAACGGGTTCCATTGAGGGAATAGATAGATTGGCCCTCGCGTGTGATTTCACGGCGAATCGAGAGGTGTGCGTAGCTACTGTATTGACCACCGAGGCTCCCATCGGCGTTATCGAAATGAAGCTCGATAGAAGCCCTACCAAGAGGCTTACGCGTATGGCAGCCATTAAATATGACATCATCGAGTGATTCACCCCGTAATTGCTTCGCAGAGCTTTCACCCATCACCCAACGGATGGCGTCAATAATATTTGATTTCCCGCAGCCATTAGGCCCTACAACAGCCGTAAGATTGGTTGGAAATGACACGATGGTGGGGTCAACAAAGGATTTAAACCCCGCTAATTGGATACTTTCAAGACGCATAAGTCATTAATATCAATTCGACAGACAAAAGTATAGCATTTATAGGAAATATAAAAAAAATTGGCTTTTATATCGTTAAAAAGTGAGTGTTTTAATAAAACGAACAGGCAATTGCATTAAAAAAGCCTAAACAGACGATCTCTTGCGAGAAGAACGTGTGTCTAGGCTGCCTGTGTTAAACGCTTTTTTAATATCGGTTGTAACGGTAACCTGAGCTGCCTGCTAATTGACTGCCGGCTACGGCACCCACACCTGCACCAGCGATGGTCGCCACGGTTCTACCTGAACCGCCGCCTATTTGGTTGCCTAAAAGCCCCCCTACAGCAGCGCCACCCAGCCCTCCGGCAACACGTCTTTCATCAGGTGACATCGTATCACAGGCACTGAGGCCGACTAATAAAACGCCTATTAAGACGAATAAATTAACTTTTTTCATACTATACCCCATGGAAATGAAATATTTTTTAATCATTGGATTTATCGTTCTTACAAAAAGTATAGGCAGCAGGTGCGCTAAATACCAGCGATGAACACTAAAATCGTTTAAGATTTATACAATGGACTTCGGTTATAATAACCCTTTTTTCAATCAGGTTGATTTATGCAAAACATCCAATTAAAAATTTTGGATCCACGATTAGGTGAGCAATATCCCTTACCCCACTATGCAACAGAGGGGTCTGCAGGATTAGATTTACGGGCATGCATACACAAGCCATTACCATTAATGCCCAATCAGACGGAGCTCATATCGACCGGCTTAGCTATTTATATCGCACACACGCATTTGGCAGCAGTCATTTTACCGCGTTCGGGTCTCGGTCATAAACATGGTATTGTGCTAGGTAATTTAATCGGTCTCATTGATTCTGATTATCAGGGTGAACTTTTTGTTTCTTGCTGGAATCGCGGACAGACGTGTTTTCATATCGAACCGGGTGATAGAATCGCGCAATTGGTGTTTGTTCCCGTGGTTCGTACCCAATTTGAATTAGTTCAGGAGTTTGTAGAAACCGAACGGGGGGGCCATGGGTTTGGACACTCAGGCATACAATAAGGGTATGCAAATAAAAACGTGTGTAGTGCCGCCATGAAGCGCTGGTAATAAATAATAAATAAAGAGAAAGAAAAATAGAGACTTATTTATTGAGCCAATACAGAATTAATAAAGAAAATCGGTCTCCTATTTTAAGACGTAGAATTTCCACGTGCTAATGCAATTTTAATTGAGGTTCTAAATACTCCTTTTTTGCTCTAAAAATATGGTTGTGCCCGCAGATATTTCAACCATAGTTTTATCTTGTTTTGCGGCATAAATTTTTAGTTTTTTATGTAAAGAAATTGGCAGACGGATTGGCAGATTCTTTTTTATTTCAGACTAGATTTATCTTTAAATGATTGTTTTTTAGGCATAATCTACTTAGTATGTATATGACCTGCTGCTAATTGGTGTAAAATACTAGCGATATAAGTATGGGGTCTCAATCCATGTTCTGCTGCCATTTTTCTAATAACATGCATATCAGCCGTCTGGACACTAACGCTTATTTTCTCTTTTTCCTTGAAGTAATTGGCGGCGGCTTTTTTAGCTAAATTAATCTCTTGTTTTAATTTCTTAGTACTTTTCCATTCACCACGATCAAATGAGTCTGATAATTGTTTCTCTTCATCATCTAGATCAAAAATAGCTTGTCGTTTTCTAGACATACATTATTACTTCTCATTTAGATATTTTTTAGTTGCCTTTCTGCTTGGAAAAATTGTTTTTAAAAAAATATAATTTTTTTCCTTAACAAATGGGACTAAATAAATAAACGAAAGTAGCCTATTATATGCCATTCGATCACTTTTTTGTTATTCTTTATAAATTAACCACCTCTTGGAACTAATATTACCTAAAGAGCTAGCGCTAGGGTTTAAATCTAAATACACGATTTAGCGGAGGCGAAAAAGGCTTTTTCATAATAAAACTAATGTCTTATTCAAAATACCCATTAATTATTACCATTTTAGACATATTCTGATAAACTTCTTTCTACGCAATCACAATAAGGATAACAAGACGTGATAACTATTAAAGTTCAGAAAAAAAGCAAGCCAGATCCGAAAACGACTCCGCCTGGAAAGATTTTCTTGACGTTTATTTCAAAGAATGCATGGAGTTTTTATCCAAAAATTGCAAAGGAAATGGATTGGGGAGTCTCGTATGAAACGTTAGATAATGAACTACAGTCTATTATGACTGATGCAATGGTTGGTAAAACGTTTGTTGATAAACTCATAAAAATCAAATCGCTGAAAGGAACTAATAACAAGTGAAAACTACGATTCACCATCCCCACGACAAATTTTTTAAACGTAATTTAAAGGAAAAAAAGATAGCTATCGATTTCTTAAAGGCTTATTTACCTCAGGAAATTTATAAAATTATAGATATTAATACGCTTCAATTAACTGAAAAAAGCTTTATTGTCCCAGAACTAAAAGAAATTCATAGTGATATTATCTATAAATGCGAAATCAATGGAGAGTGTTCACCAAACTGTGTCATTAATAATTTATCGTAACTGTAAATTTAGCCTGCCATCAAAAAATATCTGCAGTTGAGAAGCAATTAAAGCCCAATTATGCAGGGGCTGGCACCACTTTTCTAGTATTTTTTGACAGGCACAGTAAATTAATTTAAGTAAGGCATTTTCACTGGTAAAAGCCCCTTTATTTTTTGTATATTTGCGTACTTGCCGGTGAAACCCTTCAATAATGTTGGTTGTGTAGATAATACGCCTTAATTCTTCAGGATACTTAAAATACTGGGAAAGCTTATCCCATTGAGTTTGCCAAGACTTAATCACAGCAGGATATTTTTTACCCCATTTTTCATCGAGTTCTAATAGGTGATGCTCGGCTAAGTCCTTGGAACTCGCACGATAAACCAATTTTAAATCAGCCATAAAGGATTTTTGATCTTTGCTGGTCACATACTTTAATGAATGACGGATTTGATGAATCACACAAAGCTGAATTTCTGTCTGGGGGAAAACCTCAGCAATGGCTTCGGGAAAACCTTTTAATCCATCGATGCTGGCAATGAGAATATCCTCAACTCCCCGAGCACGTAAATCATTTAAGACACTTAACCAGAAACGAGAACCTTCATTTTCAGAAAGATACAGCCCTAAAATTTCTTTACGACCCTGGTTGTTAACCCCTAAAACCGAATAAAAAGCACGGCTACTGACTTTACCTTCAATACGTACCTTAAAATGCATGGCATCGAGAAATACGATCGGGTACACAGATTCTAGCGGTCTATTTCGCCATTCCGTTATAACCGGCATTAACTTATCGCTTATCAGGCTTATTTTAGCCGCTGAAACCTCAAGACCATACATATCCGCCAGATGGTCTTGGATCGCCTCATAGCTCATCCCAAGTGCATACAGCGATAGTATTTTGTTATCCAAGGATTCGTTTAAAACCGTTTGACGTTTTTTTACCATTTGCGGTTCAAACGTTCCTAGACGGTCTCGGGGTGTTTCCAGCTCAAAACTTTCTGTCTCCGTTTTTAATACTTTACTTGTTTTTCCATTGCGTCGGTTCGATAACTCAGGCGTTTTCGATTCTGATAATAAATGGGATTCTAATTCACCTTCTAACGACGCTTCGATAATTTGTTTTATTAACGGCGTTAATATTCCGTCTTTTCCTGTTAACGATTCTCCTGATTTTAGTCGGGCTATCGCTTCAGCTTCAAATTCTTTACTCAGTATCGCTTGTTTCATGTCAACTCCTAAAATTCTTAATTTAGTTTAGCGTTGACACAGTTCCTTGAATACTCCCAATCAATGAGAAATCAGGCTACCTTTTTTTCCTAGTAGAGCATGAGTCAACGGCTAACGATGAGTTAATGGCTTTTCGTTTACTTCACTATATTGTTTCTCTCAGCCACGAACACCTTCAACAAGGGCATAAAAAACTACCCATTATTTTGCCATTATGTATTTATCATGGCGAAGTGTCGCCTTATCCACATTCCACAGACCTTTATGACAACTTTGAAGACTCTGAATTAGCACGTAAAGTCGCTTTCAAGCCATTTAAGCTGATAGACCTTACTGTCCCTATCAGATGAGGAAATTAGCCAGCATGGCCTTCTTTCCCTCATGGAAATGTTATTTAAACACCATCGGGATAAGAATTTTCTATCAATTATGCGGAAAATGCTCAAAACTCAGCTTGTGCAAAATGTAATCAAACAGCTTAATATTTCCTATCTGAGTGATATGCTAAACTATGTGTTATCAACGACTCAAGATGAAACTGAACCACAAGCAGATAGGGTATTAATTAAGGAGTTAGTAGGAGCCTTCCCCCAACAAACTGAGGTTATTATGACATTCGCACAACAACTTGAACAAAGAGGCCTACAGCAGGGCCTACAGCAAGGTCGGCAAGAAGGAGAGTACTGTAAAGCAATTAATATTGCTAAAAAAATGTTAGCTAAACGAATTAATTCTTCACTTATCAAAGAAATAACGGGTCTATCCGATCAGGATTTACTGATTCTAGAAGAGTAGCCATTTTTTTCTCACTATTTAATAGGGTATTATGGCCCTTGCGTAGCTACTAGAACAAAAAGGCCTAAAAAATGGCCTTAAAAAAAGAAGGCGAGCACCGTAAGGTTATTGCTATTGCGGCTATTGCTCAAAAATCTTCTAGTTGAAGGCAGCTCTAGGAGCTGTCCAAAAGTTAACTGTCCTTTCTGAAGAAGAAATTATGGCTTTGGTGGACAAACATTAAAAGCGAAGCTTGAAACCTGTAAATAAAATTGTGTACGTGATGCTATGTGCTCTATAAAGACATGAAAGCCGTTGCCGCCACAAAACGGTTTGCTGACTCTACATAAAGGTTAACCGAATGGCAGGCTGTGTTTAATAACTAAAAAGAAATGGGAGGCAATTAAAAAAGTTAAATTAATCGGTATTTAAACAGATATATTTAATTTCTAAATAATCTTCAATACCATATTTTGAACCTTCCCGACCCATGCCGGATTGTTTAAAACCACCAAAAGGAGCAACTTCATTCGATGTACGCCCCGTATTGACGCCAACAATTCCATAGTCAAGTGCTTGTGTGACGCGGATAATGCGGTCAACATTTTTGGTATAAAAATAAGCAGCAAGTCCGTATAGAGTGTCATTGGCCCACTCAATCACTTCTTTTTCTTTCGAGAACCGAAATAACGCAGCCACCGGTCCAAAGGTTTCTTCTTGAGCAATGAGCATGTCTTTTGAACAATTTTTCAATAAAGTAGGCTGAAAAAAATTGCCGCCTAAAGCATGCTTTTTGCCTCCACACATCAGTTCGGCACCTTTATCAAGTGCATCCGCAATATGTTTTTCTACTTTCTTAATAGCCGCTGAATTGATTAAAGGACCGATTTGAACCTGTGGTTCTTGGCCATTTCCTACATTTAATTGTTGAATAGCGTGTGTCAATTTTTTTGTAAACGATTCATACATTTTTTCATGAATATAAAAACGATTGGTACAAATGCAGGTTTGACCACTATTACGAAATTTTGACGCCACTGCACCTTGGATGGCTTGATCACTATCCGCATCTTCAAACACAATAAACGGTGCATTTCCACCTAATTCTAACGATATTTTTTTGATGGAATGCGCTGCTTTTTGCATGAGTAATCGACCAATAGCGGTTGAACCGGTGAATGAAAGTTTGCGTATGACAGGGTTGTCTGTAAAGTGATTGCCAATCAATTCAGAATCACCGGTGACAATGTTCAATACACCGGGAGGAATTCCGGCTTTTTCAGCAAGTACTCCGAGCGCTAAAGCGGAGAAAGGAGTGAGTGTTGAAGGTTTAAGTACTAGTGTACAACCTGCTGCTAAAGCCGGCGCACACTTACGTGTTATCATGGCGTTGGGAAAATTCCAAGGCGTTATTGCAGCGACGACACCGATGGCTTGCTTGTTAACAAACAAATGTTGTTGGGGTAAACCTGCCGGTATAATATCACCGTAAATGCGTTTGGCTTCTTCCGCGAACCATTGAATAAACGATGCGCCATAGCGAATTTCTTCTTGGGCTTCACTGAAGGGCTTACCTTGTTCTATCGTGAGTAACAACGCTAAGTCATCACTATTTTCTAAAATAAGCGTATACCACTGATGCAGTAATTCACTGCGTTCCTTGGCTGTTTTAGACATCCAGCGTGGCAAGGCTGCTTCGGCTGCAGTCACAGCGTGTTGGAGATGAGTGCTTTCCAAATCGGGAACCGTTCCAATGATTTCCAGTGTTGCAGGGTTATTCACAGTTATATTTTTTGGGGTGGTGATCCATTTTCCATTGATATAACACTGTTGCTGAAAAAGAGAAGGGTTTTTTAATTTCATCATCGGATCCTATTGCGTTTTAAGCGGTTTGTTTACGGGTTCAATCGTGACTTGTAATAAACGGATGACACGATTATCGGCACGTAAAACTTTAAAATGAAACGGATAAATCGTTGTACTCGCGCCCCGCTTGGGTAAATATCCAAAACGATTCGCAATAACACCGCCTATGGTATCAAATTGATCGGTTTCTAAATGAGAATTAAAAAACGCATTGAAGGCTTCAATGGGCATTATGGCTTTTACAATAAATTGATGGGGAGTTTGTTCTTGAATAAAAATTTCTTCGTCCGTATCGTGTTCATCCTCAATTTCACCGACGATTTCTTCTAAAACATCTTCAATGGTGACGAGACCCGATGCAGCACCATATTCATCAACGACAATCGCCATGTGATAATGTTTACGTTGAAATTCTTTGAGTAAACTGTCTAAGCGCTTACTTTCAGGTATAAATACAACAGGGCGTAAAATAGTATGGATATTAAAATCGTTTTGAGAAAGCGGGTTGTATTTGAGTAGATCTTTTGCCATGAGTAAGCCAATGACCTGCCTTTCGTCATTAATGACGGGAAAACGCGAATGAGCCGATTCAATAACCAGTGGAAGTATTTCAGATAACGGCGCTTTTGCAGAAATAGCAGTGATTTTAGCATGAGGAATCATAATATCTCTTACCTGACTGTCCGAGATTTGTAATACCCCTTCGAGCATTTTGAGTGCTTGTGAATTAAGTAAGTTGCGTTGTTTGGCGTAATGCAATAATTCAATGAGTTGCTTTCTATTTTTAGGAGCTTGTTTGAAGACATTAAAACGTGAAAACCAAGATTGACGATTTTTTTTAAACTTAATTTTATCGTCAGATATAGGGGTTTTCATAACCTAATTCCTTTAATAATTGGATCTCAAGGGTTTCCATTTTCACCGCTTCATGACGATGTGCATGATCATAACCTATCAGATGCAAACAACCATGAATAATAAGGTGCGCCCAATGCGCTAAACGTGTTTTTTGCTGTTGTTTGGCCTCTTGGTTAATGTGTGTTGCACAGAGGACTAAATCGCCTAAAAAAGGTGAAGTGACTTGGGGTGGTGGTTCAAAAGGAAACGATAAAATGTTGGTCGCCCCTTTTTTATGTCGATACAGCGTATTGAGTTTCGCACTTTCTTTTTGAGTAACCAGCCGTATATTCACGATGTTATTTTCAGTTTGACCGGATAAGGCCGTATGAACCCACCGTTTAAGAAAGTAACGACTGGGAATAAACGAGTTTCTCACCCTGATTTGAAGTGTGATTTTAATCCGTTTTTCGTTGATTTTCGTTTTGTGCATAGGCCTGTAATATGGCTTGTACTAAGGTATGCCTCACAATATCGTGCATTTCAAATTGAGTAAAACTAATCCCTTTGATATTTTTTAAAAAGGTTAAACAATGACATAAACCGGATTCTTGGCCCCGCGGCAAGTCGGTTTGTGTCGTATCACCACTGACAACCACTTTGGAATTAAAACCAATGCGTGTCAAAAACATTTTCATTTGTTCTTTGGTTGTATTTTGTGCTTCATCTAAAATAATAAAGGCATCATTTAACGTGCGACCGCGCATATACGCTAAAGGGACTACTTCGATAACATGTTGTTCAACCAGTTGCATAACTAGATCAAAACCCAGCATATCATTTAATGCGTCGTAAAGCGGTCGAAAATAAGGATCGAGTTTTTGAGAAAAATCACCGGGTAAAAAACCTAATTTTTCACCGGCTTCAACAGCAGGTCTAACGAGAATAACACGGCTAATTTGTTCCTTCTCGAGCGCGGACACGGCACAGGCGACGGCCAAGTAAGTTTTACCGGTTCCTGCGGGGCCTAAACCAAAATTGATATCATGTTTTAAAATGCGATCAAGATATAAAGCTTGATTGGGGCTATGCGGTTTAATGGGCCCTTGTTTGGTTTGAATGACTATTCCAGGTGTTTTCGTTGCTTCGAACGTCATTGTGGGATCCGTTTGAGCTGTTTGTAACACCAGGTGGATCGTATTCGAAGTGAGCGCAGTTTTAGTTCCTGTTTCTTCGTAAAGATGATGTAAAACCTTTGCGGCCATTTCGACAGCGGAATGAGAACCATTAATTTGAAAGTCATGCCCACGATTGTAAATATAAACGTTGAGTTTTTGTTCAATTTGACGTAAATGCTGATCGAATGGACCACAAAGATTCGCTAGACGATGATTATCTTCAGGCATCAGTTGAAAGGTATAGGCGTTCGTATTCAATGGACTCTGTGCTCTCCTCGTAAAGAGTTTCTTAATACCTCAGTAATTGTAATAGGTACTAATTGACCAATCCAATGTAGTGGACCCTTAAAATTAACGACACGGTTGTTTTCTGTACGTCCTTGGAGCTCCTCTTTATTTTTTTTAGAAGGGCCTTCCACTAATATGGGCTGAATCGTACCACACATTTTTTTACTGAGGGTCTGTCCTTGAAATACTAGGAGATTTTGCAGAATCTGTAAACGTTGTTTTTTGGTAGCAAGCGATACACTATCAGGAAGTTCTGCAGCAGGGGTGCCTGGCCTGCGGCTATAAATAAAGCTAAATGAATGATCAAAACCGATGGATTCGACTAATTGAAGTGTGGCGCGAAAATCAGCCTCCGTTTCCCCGGGAAAGCCGACAATAAAATCGGATGAGAAAGCGATAGTGGGTCGGACTTGACGTAATTGACGGAGTTTAGATTTGAATTCGAGTACCGTATAACCGCGTTTCATGGCGGCTAAAATTTTGTCAGATCCACTTTGCACCGGTAAATGTAAATGATTCGCTAATTTGGGTATATCCGCATACGCTTGAATGAGTCGATCTGAAAAAGCGAGGGGGTGAGAGGTTGTAAAGCGTATTCGTAAAATGTCATCGATAGCGGCAATATAACGAATTAAATCCGCTAAATCGGCAGTGCCGCCTTCAAAGCGAGGACCCTGGTAATCGTTAACGTTTTGTCCTAACAAAGTAATTTCACGAACACCTTGCTGACTCAGGTGGACGACTTCCGCGAGGACGTCATCCAACGGTCGACTTATTTCTTCGCCGCGTGTATAAGGGACAACACAAAAACTGCAATATTTATTGCATCCTTCCATAATAGAGACTAAAGCGCGGGGACCTTCGGCGCGAGGTTCAGGTAAGTTATCAAATTTTTCGATTTCAGGAAAAGAAATATCGACGATAGGCTGTTTTTTTTCTAACACGTCATTAATCATATCCGGAAGTCGATGTAATGTTTGAGGTCCGAATACAATGTCCACAAAGGGTGCGCGCGAAATAATCGCAGAGCCTTCTTGACTGGCAACACAACCCCCTATCGCAATAATAATATCACGACGCAACGATTTAATTTTTCGCCATTGCCCAAGCTGAGAAAACACTTTTTCTTGTGCTTTTTCACGAATAGAACAGGTATTCAAAACAATGACATCCGCTTCGTTAGGATTCGATGTTAAACACAATCCATGTGAATGATGTAACAGATTATAGAGACTATCCGAATCATATACATTCATTTGACAACCATGTGTCTCAATATAAATTTTCTTTAAACGCATAAATTTTTTAGTGATCGAGTTTTTCTTTTAACAACTGATTCAGTTGTTGTGGGTTTAGTTTTCCGCCCGAGGCTTTCATAACCTGGCCGACAAAAAAACCAAATAGTTTATCTTTTCCAGCTTTATATTCGGCTAATTGCTGAGGATGTTTTTCTAAAATTTCATCAATCATTTTCGAGATAGCGGTGTGATCCGTGACTTGACGTAAATTTTTTTCTTTAATAATTTGATCGCTTGTTTTATCGCTATTCCATAAAGCTTCAAATACATTTTTCGCAATATTACTCGACAGCGTCTGATCGGCAATACGGTGCAATAAACCGGCAAATCGTTTCGGACTGAGCGGTGATTCATGAATCGTTAAATTTGCTTTATTCAGCGCGGCAGCCAGTTCACCCATGATCCAATTGGCTGCTAGTTTAGCGGGTACTTTTTCGTTAACCACCGCTTCAAAATAATCAGCAAGTCCGCGTGTTGCGGTGAGTAAACTTGCATCGTAAGCACTCAGCTGATAGTCCTTTTGGAAGCGTATCCATTTTTTTTGAGGTAATTCAGGTAAACTCTGGTTGATTTTTTCTATCCACTCTGCAGAAAGGGAGACGGGACATAAATCAGGGTCTGTAAAGTAACGATAATCTTTTGCATCTTCTTTACTTCGCATGGAACGCGTTTCTTGTTGATCCGTATCATATAAACGCGTTTCTTGAATGATGTGCCCGCCGTTTTCTAAGACGTTAATTTGACGTTCAATTTCGTATTGAATTGCTTTTTCGACAAAACGAAAGGAGTTTAAATTTTTAATTTCAACGCGTTGACCCCACGTTTTTTGATGTACTTTCCGTACAGAGACATTTGCGTCACAGCGAAAAGAACCTTCTTGTAAATTACCATCAGAGATATCCAGATAACGCACTAAACTGTGTAAGGTTTTAAGATAGATAACAGCTTCTTGGGGCGAGGTTAAATCAGGCTCTGAAACGATTTCTAGCAAAGGGGTTCCTGCGCGATTCAAATCGATGCCGGTCATGTTTTCGAATCCTTCATGAAAAGATTTACCGGCATCTTCCTCTAAATGAGCACGTGTAATACGAATCGTTTTTTGTTCGCCCTGATCTAAATGTATCGTTATTTGACCTCGTCCAACAATGGGATATTCATGTTGACTAATTTGATAACCTTTTGGAAGATCAGGATAAAAATAATTTTTGCGTGAAAAAACGGAGTAATGAGGAATGTCTGCTTTAATACTTAAACCAAACTTAACGGCCATCCTCACTGCTTCAGCATTTAAAACAGGGAGGACGCCAGGTAATGCCAAATCGATTGCACAGGCTTGTGAATTAGGGTTTGCACCGTAAGCGGTTGCTGCGCCTGAAAAGAGTTTTGATTGCGTTGATAATTGAACATGTACTTCAAGCCCGATAACAGGCTCCCATGCATCGCCTGTTGCACGTTTTTGAAAAGGTACGCTTTTTTTGTTTAATTGAGATTCGTCAAGCATAGCTGAGTTCATCGTGTGTAGTTCTCCGGTGTTTTTTTATGCCAATTCGTTTCCTGTTGATAACGGTGCGCGACATTCAGTAATTTGGCTTCTGAAAAAGGACGACCAATCAGCTGCATTCCTAAAGGAAGGTTGTCAATAAATCCTGCGGGGATGGAAATAGCGGGTAGACCAGCCAAATTGACAGCAATCGTATAGATGTCGGATAAATACATACTCACCGGATCGTTCGTTTTTTCACCCAGTTTAAATGCGGTTGTTGGTGTCGTGGGTCCTAATAGAATATCAACATTTTGAAAAGCGTCTTCAAATTCTTGAATTAACAGTGCACGAATTTTTTGCGCTTTCACATAGTAAGCATCGTAAGAATCGGCCGATAAAACATAAGTGCCCATTAACAGTCGACGTTTGACTTCATTGCCAAATCCTTCCCCACGGGTTCGTTCATAAAGGTCATTTAAATCAACTGGATTATTGCAACGATAACCATAGCGCACGCCATCATAGCGCGCGAGATTCGAAGAACATTCAGCGGAAGCAATAATATAATAAGGGGGAATGACCAGTGGACAGTTCGGCAGACTCACAGCGCTAATTTTTGCACCTAATTGCTCATAGCATTTTATAGCTGTTTCAATCGTTGTGGCAACGCTCGGATCAAGAGCGTCTGAAAAATATTCTTTAGGCAAGCCAATTCTTAAACCGTCCAGTGAATCATTGAGTGTTAATCGGTAATCAGGCACAGGGCAATCGATGCTGGTTGAATCTTTTTCATCAAAACCGGCCATAACATTCATGAGTAGCGCGGCATCTTCTGCAGTGTGGGTCATGGGACCGGCTTGATCAAGACTGGAAGCAAACGCAATGAGCCCATAGCGTGAAACGCGACCATACGTTGGCTTAAGTCCCGTGAGGTTACACAGCGCTGCAGGTTGTCGTATGGAACCACCGGTGTCTGTGCCGGTTGCTGCAGGCGTTAAACGCGCTGCAACTGCCGCACTCGAACCGCCAGAAGACCCGCCAGGCACCCGTGAAATGTCCCAAGGATTTTTAACGGAACCGTAAAAACTATTTTCGTTGGATGATCCCATAGCAAACTCATCCATGTTGGTTTTTCCTAAGAGTACAGTTCCTGCTTGTTTCAAAGCGTGGACCAATGTGGCGTCATAGGGAGGGATGAAATACGCTAACATTTTAGAGGCACAACTGGTTTCAATCCCTTTTGTGCAAAAAATATCTTTATGCGCAATAGGAATACCAGTTAAAGGTCCTGCGCGACCTTTGTGATAGCAAAGGTCCGCTTGTTGCGCCTGTTCAAGCGCACTTGCGTGAGTGACACGAATAAAACTATTGAACGTTTTATCATAGTGATCAATCCGTGTTAAAAAATGTTGAGTTAATTCAGTACTTGATATTTTTTTGGCATGAAGCGCAGCGGATAATTCAGTGAGTGTGTGGTGGTGCATCATTATTAATCTCTAAAGTTATTCTAAAACAAGAGGAACACAATAAAGTCCTGCTTCGGTATGGGCTGTCAGTTGTTGGAAATCTTTTCTATCGACGGTCTCCGTTATTTTATCAGGACGTAAACGTTGCGTGATGCCGAAAGGATGAGCAACCGGTTGTATCGACATCGTATCGACGTCGTCCATTTGACGAGCGAGCTTCAGAATGTTTTGCAAACTGGTTAAATAATGCGTGACTTCTTCAGCGTTGATTTGTATTTTGGCGAGATCAGCCATTTTATTAACATCTTCCCGTGTAATGGTCATTACGAATAAACTCCTCCGAACGTACTTTAAAGAGGTCGATATTATACCGATTACGACGAGATTTGCTAATCTCTGAACGCAGGAGGAAGATGGGAACGCTGACTTGGTTTTGTTTTTTGATTGGGTTGGGTTCTTGCATAAAATCTTCTAGATTTGCTAAAGTGCTTAAGCACGCACTATATTGTGTAGGTAAACGCTCATCCCTAGGTGGTCAACTTTATGCTAAGCAAATTCCGTGGTTTATTTTCTAAAGACATTTCCATCGATTTAGGCACGGCAAATTCATTAATTTATGTGCGTGGTGAAGGGATTGTTCTGAATGAACCCTCCGTTGTTGCCATTCGTTCAGAAGAAGGAAACCAACGTCGTGTATTGGCCGTTGGCTGGGAAGCGAAACGGATGTTAGGTCGTACGCCAGGTAATATTACGGCAATACGTCCTTTAAAAGACGGTGTTATTGCTGATTTTTATGTAACGGAAAAAATGTTGCAACATTTCATTAGTAAAGTACATCAAAATCGCTTTTTGCGTCCAGCACCCCGAATTTTAGTGTGCGTGCCCTGTGGTTCAACGCAAGTTGAGCGGAGAGCCATTCGTGAATCCGCTTTAGGTGCAGGCGCAAGAGAAGTTTATTTGATTGAAGAGCCCATGGCGGCAGCGATTGGTGCAGGAATGCCAGTGGATGAAGCACGCGGGTCTTTAGTCGTTGACATTGGTGGTGGAACCACTGAAGTTGCTGTTATTTCTTTAGGAGGGGTTGTTTATTCTCAATCGGTCCGTATAGGAGGGGATCGTTTTGATGATTCCATTGTTAATTATGTGCGACGAAGTTATGGAAGCTTAATTGGTGAGCCGACGGCAGAACGGATTAAGCACGAAATTGGTACTGCTTTTTCGTTGGCTGAAGTCCGTGAAATTGAAGTGCGTGGACGTAATATTTCAGAAGGTGTTCCAAGAGCTTTTGTTTTGAATAGCAATGAAATCTTAGAAGCGTTGCAAGAACCATTAGCCAATATTATTGGTGCTATTCGCACCGGGCTAGAACAAACACCTCCAGAATTAGCCGCTGATATTTCAGAAAGGGGAATGGTGTTGACAGGAGGAGGCGCTTTATTAAGAAACTTAGATCGTTTAATCACCGAGGAAACGGGTATGCCTGTCGTCGTCGCAGAGGATCCATTAACGTGTGTCGCCAGAGGAGGTGGTCGTGCCATTGAAATTATTGATGAAATGCGTGGAGATTTTCTAGTCAAAGATTAATAGGGAAATACGATTAAACTATTATTTAACCGCGGAAAAAAATCTTTAGGATTAAGACTTGTTTTTTTTGTTTTTTTGTCGTTATTACTTATCTTATTGGATTATCACCATTATTTATTTTCACTTCGACGCCTATTAAATAACGTTGTGGCGCCCTTGCAGTATACCGTTGATGCACCTATTCATTTCTTTCATACGATAAGTCGATATTTTGTAATGCAGCGAAAATTGCAAACTGAAAACATCGCTTTGCGAGGAGAACAGGTCGTTTTGCTTGCTAAACTGCAACGCTATGCGGCTTTAGAAAGTGAAAATAGACAATTAAATCAACTATTAGCCGCAACTGAACACCTCAAAAAACAGCATTTTCGTTTAGCACGATTGTTACGGGTTAACGCCGATCCTTTACTGAACGAAGTGATTGTTGATAAAGGACAATCTGAAGGGATAAAAGTAGGCCAACCTGTTTTGGATGCAAATGGTGTTATGGGTCAAGTGATTAGTGTTAATTTTTTTAACAGTCGTGTATTATTACTCACTGATTTTCGTAGCGCAATTCCCGTGCAAGATGTGCGAAGCGATGCGAGAGGAATTTTAGTGGGAAGAGGGCGTATAGCCAAACTTTTATTAAAAGATATTCCAGATACCGTGGATATTAAAGTGAATGATCTGTTGGTGACTTCCGGTTTAGGTGGTCGCTATCCTGCAGGTTATCCTGTGGGTATTGTCAGTACCATTAATACCAACGTTGCAACACCCTTTGCGAGTATACAGGTTGATCCCAGTGCTCAATTAAATAGAAATCGGCCAGTCGTGATTATTTCTCCGGTCAGTGATTCAACGGTGTTCACGCATTCAAAAGCAAAAGCGTCAAGCAAGACCATTAAAAAGTAGGGTAGCCCATGAGACCGCTTTATTTTTCTACGTTATGCTTCATGGTGATTAGTTTTTCAGGAGCAATTTTACTGAATATCCTTCCTTTACCCCCGATGTTCGCGTTATTTTTTCCGTTATGGTTACCCTTAGTGTTAATTTATTGGATCATGGTATTGCCTGGACATATTCATTTTACATTAGCCTGGTTACTTGGATTATTCATCGATGTGTTATATGGAAGTTATTTGGGTGAACATAGTTTGGCACTCTGTGTTGTTGCTTATTTGGCCTACCGTTTTCATTTGCAATTTCGAATGTTTCCTGTACCACAGCAAATGTTATTTGTCTTCGTTATGTTAATAATCTATCAAACAATACTCATTGTGACACAAGCGTGGTTAGGTTTTGTAATCGATTTTCGTTGGGTTTGGATTTCTTTGTTAATGAGTGCGCTCATTTGGCCGTTGATAACTTATCTGTTAAGAATCAATCCTTTAGAAATGCGCCATTAATTTTTAATTGATTTAAATTATTTTTTGTTTCTATCAGGAAAAATATTTAGTAGAATGTAAACCGGAATAAAATTAAAAACGGAGAGAATAATGAAAGAGAAAAGGATATCGGTAGATAAACGAAATTTTGATAAGCGTCAACGGTTTATCGTTTTACATTACACTGCTTTCGACGAAAAAGATTCATTAGAAACGTTGACGCGTGGTGGTTTGAGTGCGCATTTTTTAGTTCCCAAACAACCTTTTAAAGTCGATGAAGAATCCTATGATTATTATAAATTGGTCGATATCAATGATCGCGCTTGGCATGCAGGGTGTAGTCATTTTAAAGGAAGAGAGAGTTTAAATGATAATTCGATAGGTATCGAAATCGTTAACTATGGTTTTGGTTTAGTACAAGATTCTGGAGAGATAGTATTTACTTATCAGATTGAAGCACAATTGAAAACTTTTATTGTTGAAACTTTAAAAGCACAGCATGAGCCAGTTTACCAGCAATTAGTGAATGAAAAATTACTCGATGCTTTTTTATCTGATATGCAACGTGGCATGATACCTCCCTCCGATCGTGAGCGCTATAAGGAAAAAATCTCAGAAGCAATAATTGAAGAATATAAAAAACGGGCTGAACAGTGGCGACAATCAAATGATCGATTTCTTTCTATTACACCAAAGGATCTTTATCAATTAGAACAAGAAAAAAAACTCGTTTGGGATGACTATACTGATCACCAATATGATACGTTGGTAAAGCTTATTGAAGAAAACATTAAGCCTGCAATGGCCATAATTGATGAAGAAAGCGAACATTCATATTATCAAATTCCACCCCAATTTATACTGGGTCACAGTGATGTTGCACCCGGCAGAAAGATCGATCCCGGTCCACGTTTGTGGAAAAAATTAGCGGAACGAAATATCGGTGCTTGGCCTGATGAGGCCGAAGTATGTGCTATTGAACAAGCAATAACCCTTGAACATGGAATTGATTATAAATGGATACAAGATGCCCTAGGACACTATGGATATGATATTAATTCTACGGGTCAATTCGATGAACAAACACAAAATGTCATCCGATCCTTTCAAATGCATTTTGAACCTGAAAATTATTCAGGCACGCCCAGTGTGCGAACGATTAGTCTTTTAGAAGCCTTACTAAAAAAATATTATCCCGAAAGTATGTTAACCGATTATCCTCGTTCTTTTAATTTACCGACTGAAAAAAAAAGTAGCGTCTTTTTTAAAGAAACGAGAAATCCAGAAAATAATAATGAAACAAATTCATTCGCATGTTGTGTAATGAGTTAACGCAGGCTTGTTTAACCCTCAAAAAGTTATCGTTTTTTTTAATGTTTATCTTATCGTTTAAATAAGATAAACATTTTTTTAGTGAACGCTTTAAAAATTTAATCAATCACTTTTTTATGCGAAGGTAAGGATAACCTATCATTAAATTGCATAAGTTGTGAAAAAGCACTTGAAAACTTGTGGATAATGCAATACTTTGCTAAAGTAATTATACGTGATTGAATAAAACAATGTAAGTAAAAAAGATGCATACTAAATATAGTTGTTTGAAAAAAAATATCCACTATATCTAGTAACATTCATTTATTTATTTATGCATCAAAATTTAAAAAAACGAATACTTTAAAAATCGTATCACGAAAAAACTTCCGACAAAGCAGTTATTAGAAAATAGAGAACGTATCAATTAGTATCTTGATTGCTTTAACTCAACAAAATCAATCTCATCGAATTAAAAAAATTTTCCAGCAATCTAAAAAAGGGTTCCAAGGGGGGAATGTATGCTTCGTAAAGCGAGTAATAAGCGTAGTTTATTCAGTTATTCGGGTAATGCAGCATTCAAAAAACGAATTGCACCGAAAATAGCCGCTCATATTGAAAAACCCATTAATGTTTCTTTAAGTGGTGAGGATGTCTCTTTAAATAAATGGTTGATGGACAATTTAAGCACTATTTTGCCTATACACGTTAGGTTAACAGGAAATCGATCCTCGAAAATAGCAGCCAAATGTTATCCAAAAAAGGGGGAATGATGAGTAAAGTAAAGATAAGGCTATCTGACGGATCCGAATTTGAACATGATTTTGGATGTAATAATCATTATGCCGAAATGTTTCAGATTATTCGCGAAATTATTGGTATTGATTCTCGCGTAAAATGGTTTAAGGACATCAAAGATGAATTTTATAATATACAATGCTTTGGCGATGTAAAAGTCGATATTTCTAAAGATAAGGCTTAAATCCGTTTAAACATAAAATTTTTTTATAAAAGAAATGTTTTATTACCTGGAAATTAACGCCTATCATGAAAAAATATTTGACTTTTCCTTAAAGATGAGCGTATTAAATTTTTATCACAAATAAATACAATAGGATTAAAATAAGGACATGCCTTTTTTACCGAAAAGGATTTTAATTATTTGCACCCGCCGTTTAGGCGATGTGCTTCTTGCTACGCCTTTAATTCGAACCTTTAAAGTGCATTGGCCCAAAGCCAAGATTGATCTTTTAATTTTTAAAGGCACAGAGTCTGTACTCAATGCGAATCCAGATATCAACACCATTATAAGCATTGAAGAACAACCAAATTTTTCTCAACATTATCAGCTCGTTAAAAAAATTTTTCGGCGCTATAATCTTTCGGTTTCTACGTTACCTGGGGATAAAACGAGCTTATACGCTTTTTTCGCCTCAACCTATCGAATCGGTGTGTTAGGAACGGATAAAAGTCGTTGGTGGAAACGCCTTTTACTTTCTAAAGCGATCCCTTTTGATAATATTTCGACCCATACGGTATTGATGAACCTGCGTTTAGCAGAAGCGCTACAACTCACACCGCATCCAGAAATTGTTATTACGTGGCAAGAAAAAGATAAATATAACGTCAATCAATGGGTTGATCTCAATAAAAAGATAGCGATTTTACATTTATGCCCTAAATTTTCTTATAAAGAATGGACGAAAGAAGGTTGGATAGGTCTTGCGCGTTGGTTATTACAAGCGAACTACCGTGTGGTTTTGACCGGTGATAAAACGAAAACAGAAAAAAAAATGGCAGCCGATCTCATGCGTTGTTTACCCGAAGGGGTTATTAATACAGTGGGTCATTTCAGTTTGAATCAACTGGGTTTTTTATTAAGTCAGGCAACGCTTTATGTGGGACCCGACACAGTGGTAACCCATATGGCCGCAGCATTAGGTACACCAACCCTGGCTTTATTTGGCCCAAGTAACCCTATAAAATGGGGTCCTTGGCCAAAAGCCTGGACATTACGTAATCCTTTTGTTCGAACGGGATCACAATTCCGAAATAACGTGTATTTGATGCAAGGTTCAGGTGTTTGTGTGCCTTGTTTTCAAGAGGGTTGTGATCGACATAGCCAAAGCCACAGTCGTTGTTTAAAAAATATAACCTTTCAACAAGTTATTGATAACATTCAACTGTTGATGGATCGTGCGTCAATTTAAGCAGCGCTCATTTTTTTTGCGCTTTGAGAGATAAAAAAGCAGTTTGCGAAATCAGTAGAAATCCTTATTTCAGTAACGATTCATTGACTCTAAAAATATGATATATTCCGTTATTTCTTAGATTTGTTGAAATGATCCTTGCATTAAGTGTGATTATTATAACGAAGGATGCTGAAAAAACGATTCAATCGTGTTTGGACTCTGTAAAATGGGCTGATGAAATTATTATTTTTGATTCAGGCAGCCAAGATAGTACGTTAGAGTATTGCCGATCGTATACGCAGAAAATTTTTTTAACCGATTGGCCAGGATTCGGTGTGCAAAAAAATCGCGCTTTAAATAAAGCAAAGGGTCAATGGGTTTTATCGATTGATGCTGACGAAAGCTTAAGTGACGATTTGATCGAAGAAATAAAACAGATTATTTATCATAATCCCCAAGAAAGACATGATGCGTTTGAAATAAAAAGAATCTCGTTTTTTGCAGGGAAAAAAGTGCGTTATGGTGATTGGCGTAACGATAAAGTGGTCCGGTTATTTCGTCGCTTGCCGCCTATTCAGTTTACATCGTCGATGATACATGAACGATTAAAAGGTTATCGACATTTAGGGCGTTTAAAGAACCCTATGCTTCACAAAACCATGGAAACAATGAGCCACGTATTAATGAAGTTAGAGTATTATTCGAGTTTTGGTGCGCAGGTCGCTTATCAAAAACGAAAAAAATCTACCTTATTTAAAGCAATTCTACACGCGCTTTGGTGTTTTATTCGAGGTTATTTGCTAAGACTGGGTTTTTTAGATGGACGAGAAGGTTTTATATTAGCCATATCGAATGCTTCCGGTGTTTTTTATCGCTATATAAAATTGATTTATCTTTATAAGACACATCATGTCCGTTAATTCATTCAGCGTGTATCCATCTCGCGATTTTTTTCAACGACTCAGTCAATTATTTGCGGTGTTGACCGTATTGACATTACCGCTCTCGACGGCCGCATTAATGATTTTTTTTTCTTCGTCAGTCCTTTGTAGTGTGTTGGCTGGACATGTCTATGAAAAATATCTTATTTTACGCGATAACCCGATGGGGTTAATGTTTATTTTATTTTTTAGTTTATTTTTGCTAGGGCTTACGTATACAACAGTGCCAAGGGCAATGGCTTTTCATACGTTAATAAAATACAGCAAATTTTTGTTAGGTTTTTTTTTATTGAGTGTTTTTCGAGATAAAAAAACGGCGCGATATGCTTTTTTTGCCTTTTTATTCTCAGCAACGTTAACGTTATTCATTTCGGTCATTAAATTTTTTGGATCATGGGACTTTTTACATCGTTTTCCTGCTGATTCTGGCGTTTTTAAAGATCATATTTTTACAGGATTTTTATTGGCAATGACCGGTTATTGCTATGCTGTATTGGCTTTTTCAATAAAAAATGCAGGGCGCTGGTTGTTTGGTTTACTCTCACTGGTCGCCGTTTACGATGTATTGTTCATTAATCTCAGTCGATCCGGTTATCTTGTTTTATTTAGTTTGATCCTATTACTGGCGTGGCAGCAATTTTCTTGGAAAGGGTTGTCTATGAGTGTCTTCATTTCAACTTTTTTAATCGCTGGTTTATTATTTTTACCTGCCAATTTTAAAAACCGTTTTGCGTTAGCGCAGAGCCAAATGACACAATATCGTCACGGAAGCTGCGATACATCAATCGGTTTACGTTTAGAATTTTATCAAAATAGTTTAAAACTTATCAAAAAACATCCTTGGATTGGAACCGGTACAGGAAGCTTTGCAAAAGATTATTTATCGATTACTTCAGAAAAACACGTTGCAACACAAAATCCTCATAATGAATATTTTAATATTATTGTCCAGTTTGGCTTACTTGGATTTATTGTATTATTAGCCTTGTTTGTTGTTCATGGTATAACAAGTTTTCGTTTAACAGGGAACCGCCAATATTTTGCACAAGCCGTTCTCCTCTCGATTGCAGTCGGATCCTTATTTAATTCCTGGCTCATGGACGTCACACAAGGCTGTTTTTACGTTATTTTTACCGCACTCTGTTTTGCTTCTTTACCGCTTGCGTCCACTAAAAATTCAGATTAAATGAATCTATCGAAACCCACTTTGGCACGAATTTGTTTATTTTGGATAATTTGTTTGAGTAAACTCAAATTTTCCCCCTGTTGTGCGCGACCGTTGAGCGGATGCCATAAATGAATGACAGGAATGGCAAATTTTCCTGATTTGCGATAAACGCCGGCACGAATTAAGCGGATGACTAAATCAGAATCTTCATAGCCCCACCCTACGAAACGTTCATCGAAACCATTAACGGTCAAAAAGTCTTTTTTCCATAAGCCTAAATTACAACTTTTTGCACCTTGCCATCGTTTCGCGTGTAATTTTCGTAGTTTATTAAAAGGCACACGTAATAAAGGAAATAATCGATTCGATTGGCGATGAAAATAACGTAATATCCATTGTTGCGCACTGTCTTTATAGACAGGGTACGAGGTTTTTAGAATGGTTTCTGTTCCTTTTTTTTCAAGAAGTAAACGATGGCCTGAAACAAACCATTGTGGCTCTGCCAACAAGTGATGTTTTTCAATAAAATCGGGAAAAGGGATACAGTCGCCATCAAGAAAAATAAGATAATCAGCGTTTGTGTAAAAACTGGCTTTATTGCGGATTTTAGCGGCTTGAAATCCTTCATCTTTTTGCCAAATCTGTTTGAGCGGATAATTAACGTGATTTTTTAATTGATTAATTAATAGTCGTGTGGCGAATGTTGATCCATCATCAGCGACAATGACTTCAGAAGGTAACTGGGTTTGATGGGTTAACGCTAATAATACAAGGCGCAAAGCTTCAGGACGATTAAAGGTCGTTATAATAACGGAAATAGAGAACGATTTGGGTCGCATATTCGATTTTTAGAAGTAGATTATCATTTCATTAAAAGAAATAAAAATTTTAAAGTATAATGAATCCGGCGTTAATCACAAGCATGCATAACGTGCCACACAGGGAAAAATTCTTGATTGCGTTGATTTGTACTCATTTAATTTAGCTTTTTAGAGCCTCGGCATCACCGTTCATTTTTTGGTTTTCATTGAATGAAAAATTTGTTGTATTCTTTATTGCGTTTACTCCTCGTATTTTTAACGAGTAGTATCGTTTTTTTTGCATTAATTGTGGTTACCGGGAAACTTTTAACCCCTTATTTCGACAAGAAAGCGCCTGTCATTTCCCATTTAATAAGTAATATATTGAAAAAACCGGTCGAAATTAAACAGTTTTCTATCGCTTGGCAAGGTTTAACACCGATTTTTCACGCCTCTGAAATCGCTATTTGGGATAATACACAACATCATCGTTTATTAAGTATTCATACACTGAATATAGGTATTAATATCTTTCGTAGTTTATTACACGGCAGTTTTCGATTGGGTCCTGTTGATATCAATGGTGTTGAATTAGTGGTGCATCAACTGAACGATAATTCACTCGTGTTTACTGGAATTAGTACATTATTGAATCAATCTTCCATATCAAAAACAAAAGGGATGAATGAACTAGCGGCTTTGATTTTAACAGAACCGCAGTTCAGTTTAGAAAATATCGGGTTGACGTTTTATCCAAAAACAGGTCCAGTATGGCCCCTCATGCGCGTCGCGCTGCGGTTGAAAAATAACCGTAATAGGCATCAAGTCAGCGGTCAATTACATTTTTTACAAGAAAAAATGTCTACTCTGAATTTTAAAGCCGATCTGGAAGGGAGACCTTCTGCGTTTTCGTTGAATAATCTGAAAGGGCTTATTTATTTGCAAGGTCACCATATTTTATTGGATCAATGGATGAATGCGTGGAAACCAACCGTGCAGATATCCTCTATAAACACGAATTTCGAAATATGGGCAAGATGGCAATCGGATCATTGGGATCAATTTCAAGGGTTCATTGATAATTTGCAGTCAGCCCAAGTAAAAATGGAGAAACAACCGCTGCTTTCTTTTTCGCCTTTTATTATCAATCTGCTCGGACAATCCACGCCTCAAACGTGGCATATCGATGCGGTGGTCCATCAGTTTGGGATGAAACGTTGGCGAGCGATCCCAGGAATTCAAAATTTAGATGCGTATCTTCATATCACTCCGGATCATGGAAAACTGGTTGCGCATTCCAATGGAGGTTATTTTGATTTTGGCCCGTTATTTAAATCTCCACTCCCTGTGAATCGTTTATTCAGTCAATTGCATTGGCAGAAAAAAAATAATGAATGGATTATTCAAGTGCCCCAATTTGAAGCCAATAACGATGAGGTATCTGTTAATGCACAGTGGGCTTTATTAGTTCCTAAAGTCACCGAACAATCCGAAATGAGTTTATTGGCGCATGTGAAATTAAATGATTCGGGCGCGTTGAGTCACTATTTACCGCAAACACAACTTGGACCCGAACTTATACACTGGTTGAGTACGGCGATCAACAAAGGATCCAGTGTGGGCAGTTTAGTATTACAAGGACCTTTAAATCAATTTCCATTTGACAAACATAACGGAACTTTCTTAATCGATACCCACATAAAAGACGCGACTTTAACGTATGATAAGGCGTGGCCTCGGCTAGAAAAACTCAATGGTGACCTCATTTTTTCAGGTCGGAAAATGCATATCTCCGTTCATTCAGCAAATTTGTTGGATACGACGTTAAACAATATACAGGCGGATATTCCTATCATAAAAAAAAAGGTGCAGGCTGTATTAACGCTGGTGAGTCATGAAATAAATACCCGTTTAGAACAAGGTCACGCTTTTTTGATGGCAAGCCCTTTAGCGAAAGGTTTATTAGGTCAATTGAAAAATTTAATACTCATAGGCCCCCTGAATCTTCGTTTGCAAATGGCTATTCCACTTGAAGCAGGAAAACAAAAATTAACCGTATTGGGTTCAGGTCAGATTGAACGCGCGCAACTAAAAATTCCTCAACATGCTATTCAACTTGATCAACTAACAGGTTTTTTTAATTTTAATGAAAACGGTGTAACAAACTCAGCATTAACCGGAATATTGTGGAAAAAGCCCATTGAATTAGCGATTCATTCCATACCAACGCTACAAATAACTGTACATTATGAAGGGATTTTAACGCAGTTAAAGCCAGAACAACAAGGATGGCAATTCAGTGTTGATAATAAAATGGCGAAGGGAACTATTTTAATTCCCAATGATAACGTAAAACCCATTGTAGCCCATTTTGAAAAGATTAATTTAGATTCGTCAGCGGAGTTCAATAAAGTCAATACGTGGAATTTTAAGCAATTGCCTAAAATGAATGTGGATGCTAAAGCCGTCTATTATAATGCCATTCGTTTAGGTGCCGTACAATTGAAATTAAATCCAGTACTCGGGGGAGTGCTCATTAGAGAATTAAATGCAGGGGATGAAAATTATCACCTGATTGCGAGCGGTGCTTGGCATATTCAAGGAAGTCATTCCACCGAATTGAGAGGACAACTTGACAGTGGTCAGTTAAGCAATTTTTTACGAAATTGGGGGTTGCCGACCAGTATGATTGCAGAGCAATCGCATATAAAATTTAATTTACACTGGTTAGGTTCGCCCTATCAAATAAATCTTAGAAAATTAAACGGATATTTTTCGTTTAATGCGACGAATGGTCAGATCGTGGATATTGGTTCTAGTAACGAAGCGAAGTTAAATTTTGGACGGTTACTGACGTTTTTAAGCATACAAAGCTTAACACGACGTTTGCAATTGGATTTTAGTGATTTAAAAACGAAAGGGTTTGATTTCACGAACCTCCAAGGTCATTTCACGTTAAGAAATGGACATGCAGTAACACGCGACACCACGATTGAAGGGCCTGTTGCACTGATAAATATTGCAGGACGCGTCGGTATATTGAATAAGGATTATGATTTAACCATTAAAGTCGTACCCCATTTTACATCCAGTTTACCGGTCATTGTGGGCTTAGCGGGAGGGCCTGTTGCGGGTGTCGTGACGTGGTTAGCCAATGCGGTGCTAGGTTCGACCGTGCAAAAAATTGCCGAAACGTCCTATCATATCACAGGCTCTTGGGATAAACCCGATGTGGTGAAAACTTCTATCCGTTAATCGCATGTCCAATGCTCAATAATAAAGGTTCCTTGTTGTGTTCAATAAAAATAAACATCATTTTTTTATGCGTTAGATTGCACAGCAGGTAGAGGTTTAATTAATCCTTTACTTCATTATTTAAGCAAAACATCACGTGAAGAATTTGAATTTTATTTACCGTTTGTTTTAGAAAAATGTATTAATGTGAATCAAAGTTTTTCTCATGCGGTAGTACTTTTTTCTATTTGGATAAAAAAATCTCCAGCAATGTTATTAGAAAATTTAAAAAATGCAAAAATGAAACCCTATTTTGATAGAACCGAATTTAGCCATGAAGGTGAAGAATGGTTGTTTCCACAATTACTTCACATGTTTGTCAATTTCGTAGAAAAAGAAAATATGACGGCCAATGCGCTTATGGATAGATTGTTTGACATTTTTGATTTTTTCAGTGTGCCGGAAGTATTGGTTCACAATATCATTGGCTATGACCGGTTAAAAGCGTGTATTGAGGAATGCCCTTCAATTTTTAAAGAAATCTTAATCCAAAAAATGATTGAATTTATTGAGTTAAATAAAACAATAGATATCGGCTTGAATAGCTATCACTATTTAACTGATGAAATGCAACCTATTCATCCACAGTACAAAAAATACCAATGATACGGTCAAGAGGGATGGATTTTTAAATGATCATCATGCATTGAGGTGCTATTAAAATTGCATCCTGACTGCAGCTAAGATAGGATGACAAACATGATAAAAAACAATTTGATTTTAGCGCGTGAAGCGCTTTTAGATCCAGCAGGCTTGACAGAAAATCAGTTACAAAAGATTTTAGCGCGATTGTTAGCGCCCCAAATTGATATGGCTGATTTATATTTCCAAGTTAGTCAATTAGAGAGCTGGATATTAGAAGATAGTATTATTAAAAATGGTAATTTTGCTATCGAACGGGGTGTGGGTGTGCGCGCCATTAGTGGTGACAAAACAGGTTTTGCTTATTCGGATGATATTCTATTGCCCGCTTTAGAATCAGCCGCAAAAATGGCTGGAAACATTGCGAGTATGGGCCAACAGGGCCACGTTCGTGCATGGGAAAAAAACACACGTTTGAAACCACTCTATGAACCCCTTAATCCTATTTCGTCGTGGACAGAACAAGAAAAAATAAACTTACTTCGTCAAGTCGATGACCTTGCTCGTTCTTCTGATTCACGCATTAAGCAGGTTAATGCGAGTTTAGTGGGGACGCAAGAAGTCATCTTAGTCCTGAATAATGAAGGATGTATGGCGGCTGATATTCGTCCTTTAGTGCGTTTAAATGTGAGTGTCATTGCTGAAGATAAAGGCGTACGTGAACAAGGTTTTGCAGGGGGCGGTGGCAGGACCGGCTATAGCTATTTTATTAACGATCAGGTGGCACTCCATCTTACTCAAGAAGCCGTACGTTTAGCACTTTTGAATTTAAATGCCGTTAAAGCCCCTGCAGGAACGATGCCGGTGGTATTAGGACCCGGTTGGCCAGGTATTTTATTACATGAAGCAGTAGGCCATGGTTTAGAAGGGGATTTTAATCGAAAAGGAAGTTCTGCATTTTCGAATCGAATCGGGGAACGTATTGCTTCACCCGGTTGTACGGTGGTGGATGACGGGACATTGCCGAATCGGCGCGGTTCAATGACGATAGATGATGAAGGAACCTGCTCGCAGCGGACGGTTTTAATTGAGAAGGGTATTTTGAAAGCGTATATGATGGATAAGTTAAATGCCCGTTTAATGGGGACCCATTCAACGGGAAATGGCCGTCGTGAATCGTTTGCACATTTACCGTTGCCACGGATGACCAATACGTATCTGTTGCCTGGCCCTTATGTTCCAGAAGAAATTATTGCAACGGTTAAAAAGGGTATTTATGCCGTGAATTTTTCCGGCGGGCAAGTGGATATTACATCAGGAAAATTTGTTTTTTCAGCGTGTGAAGCGTATTTAATTGAAAATGGCCGCGTCACACAGCCTGTTAAAGGGGCGACTTTAATTGGCAATGGGCCAGATGTATTAACACACGTTTCGATGATAGGTCGTGATCTTAAATTAGACAGTGGTATTGGTAGTTGTGGTAAAGAAGGTCAGAGTGTCCCCGTAGGTGTTGGACAACCCACCTTGAAAATTGATGCATTAACCGTGGGTGGGACTACGTTTAATTAATAAAAAATATGACAGAACCATCGACAGTGCACTATCACAAAGGGTTTTATAGCTATCGGCGTTTATTGCATTATCTCCATCCTTATTGGGGCTGGTTTTTATTAGGCATCCTGGGCACTATTTTATTAGCGAATACGGATGCTGGGCTCATTTGGTTTTTAAAACCGTTGCTTAATAAAGCCTTTGTGAATAAAGATGAACATTTTATTCATCTTCTTCCTTTTATTTTAATGATTGCTTTTTTAATGCGAAGTAGTGCTAATTTTTCATCCAGTTACTGTTTAGCCCGCGTCGCACGAAGTGTGGTGATGAACATCCGACAGGATATTCTCATTAAATTACTTCGCTTGCCTACTACGTTTTATGATAAAACGACATCAGGCCAACTTCTTTCGACCATTATTTATAATGTGGACCAAGTGGCGAACGCAAGTACCGATGCATTAATCACGTTAGTCCAAGAAAGTTTTTTTGTTTTGGGATTAATTATTGTGATGTTGATGGCCAGTTGGCAATTAAGTGTATTATTTTTTATTACGGTTCCTTGTATGGTTTGGATCGCTCGTTATTCAAGTCGACGTATGCGCAGTTTAAATAGTGCCGTTCAGGAATCGATGAGTGAAATGACACAAGTGGCTGAAGAAGTAATCGACGGCTATAAAGTGATTCGTATGTTTGGTGGTGAAGATTATGAAATTAAAAAATTTAAAAAATTATTAGCACGAAATCGATTTCGTGAGCTTAAAGTAGTGGTGACGAATTCTCTGGCCAGTTCAGGCGTGCAATTAATAGCAGGTGCCATTGCTGTTGTAACGATTTATTTAGCCATTTCACATTTAACGCATATTACGGCAGGGGGCTTTACTTCCCTCGTGAGTGCTATGTTACTTCTACTCAAACCCATGCGTAATTTAGCGGCAGTCAATAACATTATTCAACGTGGAATTGCTGCAGCGGGGAGTATCTTCCTATTATTGGACGAGAAAAATGAACCTGATGAAGGCACCCATACGCTGAATGTATTAAAAGGTCATTTAGAATGTCGAAAGGTCAGTTTTGCTTACCTCTCTGAACAACTCATTTTGCAGGATATTCGTTTCACCATAAAACCAGGTGAAACGATTGCTTTAGTAGGTCGTTCGGGGAGTGGAAAGTCTACGTTAGTCAATTTATTACCTCGATTTTATGATAATTATTTAGGGAATATTTTAATCGACGGTATGGATATCCGTGAAATAAAGCTTAAAGATCTCCGGAATCAATTTGCTTTAGTGTCCCAGCATGTCGTCTTATTTAACGACACGATTGCACACAATATCGCCTATGGACAATTAAGCCATGTGAGTGAAGCTACGATAGTCCGTGCTGCGCAGGCTGCTCATGCCATGGAGTTTATTGAACAATTACCACAAGGCCTGAATACTTTGATTGGTGAGAATGGTGTGCTACTATCCGGTGGTCAACGGCAAAGAATTGCCATTGCACGCGCTTTGCTTAAGAATGCGCCGTTTTTAATCCTAGATGAAGCAACTTCTGCATTAGATACGGAAGCAGAACGCCATATACAAGCGGCTTTGGAGAAGTTGATGCAGAATCGAACCACCTTCGTGATTGCACATCGGCTTTCAACCGTAGAGCGTGCAAAGCAAATTTTAGTTTTAGATGCAGGCCAAATTATAGAGCGGGGAACACATCAAGAATTACTTGAAAAGAATGGTTATTATGCCAAGCTTTATAGTATGCAGTTTAGGGATTGTTAGTCGTTTCGAAAACGAAGTAAATAATTCATGTCACACGTTAAATGGAATTTTTTTATTAATCGGTTAAAAAAACAGTCAATTTTTTTTCCTTAACGTTAGAAATTGGCGCAGGTTGGGCGAACATCTTTTTTATGAAACGTTGTCTATAAAACAGCAGAAAGAATGTCGCTTTGGAATTACGTGAAAATATTCCGTGTGAAGACGGATGGGCATACACATTGGCTCGAAAAATTTCTGGGCAAAGAATATTTGAAAAAAAATATAAACAATCGTATCGATGGTTTATAGAACGTGAACAGGTTAATGTTCCTACAGAATTATCGAAGAAATTATCCCTTATTTCACATTAAAATCGAAAGAATTTTTTCCATTTAAATTTTTACCTTATATTGAGTGTAATCTGTGTATTAGACTTACGTTTAGGCCTAAAGTAGAAAACGGGTGATGAAAATTGAACAGTTAATTTTAAAAACGGATTTAAAATGTTTGCAGAAAAATTTCTTACCGAAACGAAACAGATTATAGATAAACTGAATGTAAAGGATATAGAGGACATCGTTCAATTAATCGTTGAATTAAAACAGCAGAAAGGACGTCTCTTTTTCTTAGGTGTTGGTGGAAGTGCAGCAAACGCTTCACATGCGGTTAATGATTTTAGAAAACTTGCGGGTATCGAAGCCTATTCGCCGACGGATAACATCGCCGAACTAACGGCACGAACGAATGATGAAGGCTGGCGAACGGTATTTTCAAGCTGGTTAACGGTGAGTTGCTTGACTGCAAAAGACATGTTATTTGTTTTATCCGTGGGTGGAGGTGATTTGGAGCGAAATATTAGTCTTAATCTTATTGCTGCAGTCGATTATGCCAGGAAACAAAATTCTAAAATAGTGGGTATTTGGGGAAGAAACGGAGGTTATCCCGCAAAACATGCGGATGCTTACGTATTGATTCCTACCGTCAATGTTGACCATATCACACCTCATGCTGAAGCGTTTCAGGCAGTGATATGGCATTTAATGATTATGCATCCTCAGTTAAAAAGGATGACTCCAAAATGGGAATGGGAAGAATCGGCCAAGGTATAAATTTTTCTCTGTTTCTCGGATTATCTCAATCGCCTTAACGGGATGATGGTATTGGCTGCAACGTTTTTTATTGTTTTATTTCTTGATGAAGGAGTAGATAGGATGAAGCTCAACGCGTTAACCATTAACTTATTTGCCGATGGAGCAGAAATGGCAGACCTATTAGCGTGGTATAAAAATCCGTTGATTAAAGGGTTTACTACCAACCCAACGTTAATGAAAAAATCAGGGATTACGGACTGTCGAAAATTTGCGAAAGAACTTTTACAAGCCATCCCTGATCGACCCATTTCATTTGAAGTTTTTTCGGATGATATCGTCGAAATGGAACGCCAAGCCTTGGCGATTAGTGCTTTAGCAGAGAACGTTTACGTTAAAATTCCGATTACCGATAGTCAGGGTCAATTTACGTTCAAATTGATTGAAAAACTGGCGCAGCAAGGCATTAAACAAAATATAACCGCATTGACCACCGTAGAACATGTTGTTCAAGTTAGTCAGTTACTCGGAACGCATACACCTGCTTACCTTTCCGTATTTGCAGGCCGGATTGCGGACACGGGTATTGATCCGGTCCCTTTAATGGCTAAAGCGCTCCAGATTCTAAAAGAAAAACCCAACCAAGAATTAATTTGGGCCAGTTCTCGAGAAGTGCTGAATATTATTCAAGCTGAAAATATACACTGCCCGATTATTACAGTGACCCCGAGTCTTTTAAAAAAACTAAGTGGGCTCGGTAGAGATTTAAATGAAGTATCGTTGGAAACGGTAAAAATGTTTAGAAATGATGCGATCGAAGCGGAATTTGTATTATAGATAAACGCTAAAAATGATTCATTTTCTCTCTGCTGAAATTAGTTTCAGTATGACTGTGTGTTGTATTTTTTTATTGCGCCCATTGGCGTTACGTCTTGGCTTAGTGGATATGCCGGATATCCGAAAACAACATCAAGGCCATATCCCTTTAATAGGGGGAATCGCGATGCTCATGGGTTTATTAGCTGGGTTATTAACCTTGCCTATTTCCTTGCAAAATTACCGGGGTTATATCGCAGGTTGTGGTTTACTCGTTTTTATTGGTTTATTCGATGATTTTCACGAATTGTCGCCAAAAAGTCGTTTTCTTGCACAAATAATGGCCCTATTACTCATGATTTTTTGGGGGAAAATAGTGATTACACATCTTGGCAATCTCATTTTTTTTAAAGCAATTCATTTAAACCACTTAAGTAGTTTATTGGTAACGCTGATTGCTGGCTTGGGTGTGATTAACGCCATTAATATGGTAGATGGTGTGGATGGTTTAGCAGGAACGTTGGTTTTCATAGAACTCAGTTTACTTTTTTATTGTGCAACAGCGACACACCATTTTTTTTCACAAGAAATGCTTTTACTATTACTGATGGCATGTGTACTCGCTTTTTTAGGATTTAATTTTCCTTTTCCTTGTCGTACACAAGCGCAGGTATTTATGGGGGACGCAGGAAGTATGTTATTAGGATTTAGTTTAGTGTGGTTTTTAATCGAGCTTTCTCAATGTCATTCTCAGCCGATCATGCCCGTAACAATGTTGTGGATTGTATCGGTCCCACTCTTTGATGCGACGGCGGTTATGCTTTATCGTCTTCTAAAGGGCCAACCCCCTATTTTTTCAGATAGACAACACGGTCATCATGTATTAATGGCCTTAAATTTTTCTCCATTACAAATTAATATTCTTTTCGGGTGTTTAAATGTTGTATTCGGTTTAATCGGGTTGTGTGCTTTTTATTATCAATTTAATGAAAGTGTGATGTTTCTCAGTTTTTTGATACTTTTTATTATTTATTTTTTTATTGTTAATTATTATCGCAATTCGTTAATAAAAAAAACAAATTAGTTTATTTTTTGTGCGCTTATGGATTTAAAATTAAAAAATACTTGCATTCTTTTACAATTATGTATAAAAACTAAGTGTCACTCGCTGTTCTATAATTTAATGCTATAAGCAGCGAATTCGTGATAGAAAAATTTTTCTTATCTATTTTTATTATAGGGGATAAATGATCATGATCATGAAAAAATCAGGTTTAGTTATCGCTGCTACTGCAGCCGCCATATTTTTATCAGGTTGTGCAACAGGTGCGCGAAACATTCCAGAAAATACGCCTCTCTGTGAAGCATCTTGTCCTCCACCCTGCGTGACGCCATGTAATACCTGTAAATGCATGAGTCAATGTAAGCAAGTATGTCCTCCAAAATACAAAAAACATCGCCATCGTCGCTGCAGAACTGCTGAAAATGCAACCAATCAAATGAATGGATAATGTCTTAAATGGAATGACTGTTCATTAATGATAAGACTGTGTACAATAAAAGCCGCGTAGTAGTACGCGGCTTTTTTATTAAAAGATTTTTATGGGTTAATCCTGACAATGGATGCTTTTCTCGGTTTTGGTCTGGGTTTACGGTCGCAACATTTTCCCTATATTTTAGAACATCAACCTAAAGTCGATTGGTTTGAAGCAATGACTGAGGATTATTTAGTCGCGGGAGGAAAGCCACTTTATTATCTTCATCGCATCCGCGAACATTATCCGTTAGCGCTGCATGGCGTTTCTTTGTCGATAGGAAGTTATGATCCGTTGAATAAAGACTATTTAAAAAAAGTAAAAGCACTCGCAGATAAACTACAACCCGTTTGGATTTCGGATCACTTGTGTTGGACGGGTATTGATGGTTTTAATATGCATGATTTATTACCGTTACCTTATACTGAAGAAGCATTGAAGCACGTCGTTTCCCGTGTTAAACAGGTCCAAGATTTTTTAGGCCGACGCATTTTGCTAGAAAATGTTTCAAGTTATATTGAATACCGCGATTCGTCTGTCACCGAATGGGAGTTCTTAACGGCAGTCGCTGAACAAGCCGACTGTTTCATCCTGCTTGATATTAATAATATTTATGTCAGTGCTGTTAATCATCACTTTGATCCACTAGTGTATATCAATGCGATTCCTATTCCTCGGGTGCGTCAGTTTCATTTAGCTGGTCATAAAAATTGTGGCGATTATATTATTGATACGCATGATGCGCCTATTATTGAAAAGGTATGGTCCCTTTATACGCAAGCGGTAAAGCGATTTGGCAAAGTGGCTACGATGATAGAACGGGATGATAATATACCCGAGTTTCCGGTATTATTGACTGAATTGCAACAGGCCAAAAAACGAGCACAAACGATCTGGAAAGAACATGTCTGCATTAGCTAATGTGCAACGCGCGATGCAAACCCATTTAATGGATGAAAATGGGAAAATTTTAAATTGGCTGGTAAAGCCAGTAAAGGGGACACTGCGGGAACGTTTAGCGGTCTATAGCAATGCTTATATCTGGCGTTTGGTCGATGCTTTAGCGCAAGAATATGGAGTACTGGCTCAGTTTTTAGGTGATGAAGCGTTTATGGCATTGGCTGAAGCATTTATTGATGCGCATCCATCACGGGTTTATTCAATTTCAAAATTTAGTGAACCCTTCGTATCGTTTTTAATGGATAACACCCCTTATTCTGAAAAACAGTATCTCGGTGAATTAGCACAATTGATTAAGGCATTGAACGCGTGTTTAGAAGCAGCGGATGCACCGTGTTTGTCTGTAAAAACCCTTGCTGAAATTCCTGAACAAAATTGGCCCTCGTTATGTTTTACATTTCATCCGTCTGTTCGTTATTTTCATTTCAATTATAATATTTATGCGGTATGGCAAGCCTTCGTTCAGGAAAAGCCGAGACCTGAGTTACAGAAGATATCGACGTATTGTGTGGTTTGGCGTAAAGCGTTGCAATCTTATGTCACGTCGATAACCGAGGCGGAAGCATTGGCCTTCATGCAATTAAGCCGAGGTTCGTGTTTTGCGGATGTGTGTGAAGCGGTTTATGATAAAGGTCTTATGCAGGAATCCCAAACGGCACACTTTGTAGCCAATTTGTTATCAAAATGGTTAAATAATCATTTACTTTCGGGGGTTTATTTTTCTTAAAATGGCGACACGATATCTATTTATTACTGGCGGCGTAGTTTCTTCTTTAGGAAAAGGGATTGCTGCCGCTTCCTTAGGCGCCATTTTAGAATCCAGAGGACTTAAAATTAGCTTATTAAAATTGGATCCTTACCTCAATTTAGACCCAGGGACGATGAGTCCTTATCAACATGGGGAAGTGTTTGTCACCGAAGATGGTGCTGAAACCGATTTAGACTTGGGTCATTATGAACGTTTTGTCCGTACTAAAATGACGAAAGATAATAATTTCACCGCAGGCCAAATTTATGCTCGAGTCCTTCGCAAAGAACGTCGTGGAGATTATTTAGGCGGTACGGTGCAGGTTATTCCTCATGTGACCGATGAAATAAAGCAAGCGATATTAAAAGGTGCGCAAGGCGCTGATATTGCTTTAGTGGAAATTGGGGGAACCGTAGGCGATATTGAATCTTTACCGTTCTTAGAAGCCATTCGTCAGTTACGGATTGAACTTGGAAATCGCTATACATTATTTATTCATTTAACGCTCGTGCCTTATATTAGTACGGCAGGCGAAATCAAAACGAAGCCGACGCAACATTCCACGAAAGAATTGCGCTCTATCGGTATACAAGCCGATATGTTGATTTGCCGCGCTAAAGAAGAGATTCCCGAACACGCCCGCGAAAAAATTGCTTTATTTACGAATGTAGAATTGTCAGGTGTTATTTCCTTGCCGGATGTGAATACGATTTATCGAATTCCTTTATTGCTACATCAGCAATGTGTGGATGAAAACGTATTGCAACGTTTTGGTTTGAAGAATTACCCGCCTGCTGATTTAAAAGCATGGGCGGAAGTGGTTGCAGCCAAAGAAAATCCAACGGCTGAAGTAAAAATTGGTATGGTCGGAAAATATATGGGACTTGCGGACTCCTATAAATCCTTAAGTGAAGCATTAGTCCATGCGGGTATAAAAACGCATACCCATGTGAACGTCATTTATATCGATGCAGAGGCGCTCGAACAACAAGGTGTAAAATTACTGGAGCCATTAGATGCTATTTTAGTACCCGGCGGATTTGGGAAAAGGGGAATAGCGGGTAAAATTCTCGCTGCACAGTATGCCCGTGAAAATAATATCCCTTACCTGGGTATTTGTTTAGGGATGCAAACTGCCTTCATTGAATTCGCGCGCCATGTTGCGGGTTTAACCCATGCGCATAGTACAGAATTTGATCCAGAGACGCCTTATCCCGTGGTTGCGTTAGTAACCGAATGGACGACGGTTGATGGTCATGTTGAAAAACGCGATAAAAATTCTGATTTAGGCGGTACGATGCGTTTAGGGGGGCAACGTTGTTACTTAAAACACGAAACAAAAGCAAGCGCTTTATATCACCAAGACAGTATTATTGAGCGCCATCGACATCGCTATGAAGTGAATAATCAACTATTACCTTGTTTAGAAGAGAAAGGACTTATCGTTTCGGGTCGTTCCGAAGATGGAAATTTAGTAGAAATGATTGAATTAGAAAATCACCCGTGGTTTATAGGATGCCAATTTCATCCGGAATTTACATCGAATCCGCGCGATGGCCATCCGTTGTTTGTTGGTTTTGTTGAAGCAGCAAAATTACAGCATAAACAGTTAACAAAAATGCCCAATTCCTATACACACTAGCTCACTCGTTTTTTTTATAAAAAAGATAATGAATTAAAAGATTTATTTTTTAATGCAGGAGGCGACACATCGAATGCCAAAAGGGTAGGAAATCCATTTTCCAAGCGCGAGTTCCATTTGCATAAGAACGGATAAGACTTTACTTTTTCCCGTTTGACGAATTTTCTTTTCGACTAATTGACGTTGTTCAGCATCTGATTTTTTAAATAGGCGTTTATTCCATACTTTAGCTAAGAAAAAAACAGGATAAATAAAAACCCCAAGATGAGAAGAACGGGTTACTATAAATCCATGTTGTGTAATTAATTGGCAAAGTTGAGAAAGTTTATAGCGTCGAAAATGTTTACAAATTTTATCATGTACGTCGTATAAATGTGGGCCGGAAGGTACTTCTAAAATCAAAACACCATTAGGCTTCAAAATTCGATAAATTTGTTTTAGTGTCATGCTATCGTTTTCTATATGTTCGAGTACATTTAATAAAACAATGGCATCTATACAGCTATCAGGTAAGGGACATTGCGAAATATCAAAACGTAACAAAGGAATAGAGAGTTGCATTGATAACTCTAGAAGTGGCTTATAAAGGACATCAGCACCCATAAGAATAGCTTCTGGAAATAATTGATTTATTTTTTTTAGCATATAACCAGAGGAACAACCTATTTCTAAAATAGTGGGTTTTTTTACTGTCGACAAGATTTTTTCTAATTTAGAAAGTGCGTAATTTCGAGAGGCCTGATCAATAACATGATCCTCTCCCGCAGCATTTTCGTGATATGTAGTAAGATCATCATTCCAACCTGCGTTATTGGTGCTATAATGCAGAACCTTAGTTCGCTCGCAACCAACTTGAAAGTCATAACCTGTCCATAGAGGGCAAGGGCCATTTTTTAACAGAGGAGGTAATTGAAAGGGAAGATGCATATTTCCATTTCCTTATCGATAATATTCACATTAATAGTTTACACGAAAAAAATTTTTACTAAACTAAAATAATTGAAAAAATTAATTGAAAGGTTAGAGAATAAATATTGACGCGCGCGCCCGCGCTGCGTATATTCAGAACATGGCGTTTTTACGCGTAAAATAAGCATAGCAGAATTATCATGGACGCTTCATTGCATAAAAAATATCAGCTCGCGTGGGATGATATTGCAGACGGTTTAAAATCTTGGCGAATTTCGTTGTTAATGGCTTGGCATGAAATAAAACTGCGCTATCGTCGTTCAACATTGGGCCCTTTTTGGATTACGTTGACCATGGCATTTACTATTTACAGTATGGGAATGTTATATGGTCGCTTGTTTAAAATGGATTTAAAAAGCTATTATCCGTTTCTTGCGACAGGCATTCTGGGTTGGAATTTAATTTCATCCATTGTCAATGATGCAACGATGGCCTTTGTGAATGTCGAGCCGTTTATTAAACAAATGAAACAGCCTTATTTCGGTTTTATACTTCAATCCGTTACTCGGAATTTCCTTATATTTTTTCACCATCTTTTAGTATTAATTCCGCTTATTTTTTTATCTTATTTTAAATTGAATAGTAATACATTATTTATAGTCATTAGCTTAATTGTACTTTGGATTAATGCGGTTTCTTATAGCACGTTACTTGCTTTTTTGGGAACACGATTTCGTGATATACCGATACTCGTTGCGAGTTTTATTCAGATCGTTTTTTTCTTAACACCCATTATATGGTCGCCAAGTAGTTTACCCGTAGGGTATCATTATATTATTGATTTAAATCCTTTTGCACAATTTATGGAATTATTTAGAAATCCTTTGTTAGGGAAACTACCTTCCTATTATGCATTATTGACCTGCTTCGGATTAACGATAGCGGGTGTTCTTTCTGCATTTATCATATTTACGCGCTATCGCGCTAGAATTTCATATTGGTTATAATGAATTTTCAATGGCACTTATAGAACTTAATTCCTTATACGTTGATTTTCCTATCTATCATCACAACGCTCGTTCAATTAGGAAATCCTTTTTGCGTTTTACAGGGGGAGGAATTATACATAAAGAAAAAGAAACCTCACGTATCGTTATTGTTAAAGCGTTAGATAATATTAGCTTTACTTTAAACCATGGTGACCGACTCGGGTTGATTGGTCATAATGGCGCTGGAAAAAGTACATTACTCCGCGTACTCGCTAAAATATATGAACCGAGTCAAGGAAGTATCACGATTGAAGGGAGAGTTTCTCCACTGCTCAATGTTATGTTAGGTGTTAATCCTGAATCAACAGGTTATGAAAATATTTTAATGCGAGGAGTTTTGTTGGGGCTTAGTCAAAAAGAAATTCAAGAAAAGGTACAGGAAATCGCTGATTTTACGGAACTCGGTGATTATTTATCAGTGCCTATTCGCACGTATTCGACCGGGATGCAGTTAAGATTGGCGTTTGCAGTAGCGACGTGTATTAAGCCAGAGATTTTATTAATGGATGAAATGATAGAAGCAGGTGATGCTAATTTTAAAAAGAAGGCAGAAGCACGTCTTACTGGATTTATTGAACAAACCAGTATTTTGGTTTTGGCATCGCATTCTAATGAAACCATCCGCCGACTGTGCAATAAAGTTGCTCTTTTAGAGAAAGGAAAACTGAAATATTTTGGACCTTTAGAGGAAGGGTTTGTTGTTTATGAAAAGTTAAATAGTGATTAATGGAGTCTGTTTTTATTGAATGAGGATTGATTCAATGCCTAGAACCGTACCTAAAATTAAATCTATTTACTTATTCGAAATTTTTTGGTTATTGCTGCTATTAACGTATGCCAGTATCGCTTATTTAACGTCCCTTCATGTTTCTTTTTTTAATTCGGATTGGGTAACGTTTTTCAAATTTTTTGATGATCTCGTTTTTGAACAGGGTCATTATAAAGATTGGATACTATTTCCCGCGCCACATTTTTTTCCAGATATGTTTGTTTTTTTTCCATTTTTTTTTCTAACGAGAAATATCTATTTTCAGTTTTTGATTGTAAGCTGGATAATGATAATATTATACTATTCCAGCATTAAAATAATTTACAGTCAGTTTTTTACTAAACAGTCTACTCTTTTTTCATTGGCAGCAACTTCCGGTCTTTTTTTATTAGCGTTTAAAAATAAATCGCCTTATATGCTTGCGCTTGTACCCGCGATTCATACGAGTGAGCTTGTTGCAGGATTATTTTTACTTGGAATACATTTTTTTTGATAGATTATAATACATTGGATTATAAAAGCTATTTTTTATGCGTTGTTTCGGCCGTGATAGCCTTTGGCTCGGGGTTATCTGATTTGCTTTTTATAATTTAATTTATAGCCCGCATTTTTTTAACGTACAGTTTTTTGATGGTATTTAAAAAAATTAAACCTCGTTTAGGGTTCATTTTTTCGATTCCAGTTCTTGTTTGTGCTAGTTTAGGATCATTTCTCACTCAATTTGTGGTTCCGAAAAATGTTTTATTAGACTATTTGGAATATCCATCCGTTTCAAAAATATCGATTCAGAATATAGCGATGCAATGGTCTGCAATAATACAAGAGATAAAAAGTCTTAATAATTATAAAATTGGAATGGTTTTAGTTTTATTTTATTTTTTTATTATTGCCATATTAATGAATAGTTTTTTTAATGGTTTTAAAAGAAAGAATAAATTTTTTTTGATAAAAAAATAGTTTTTTTATCTATTTTTATACTGACGAGTATTCTGATTAATATAATGAGTTTATTTTTTTTGGTGGCGGTATTTCCCATGTCGTTAAGAGATGTTTTATAACTTTTTATTATTTTCCTTTTTTATTATTTTTTTTACCGTTGTCTTGCGTTAAACATTATTTTTTTCTTAGTAAAACGATGATAAGCCTATCTTTTTTAGTATTTTTTTATTTTTTAATGAGTTTGTATTCTTTATTTCATAAAGCAGAGTTTAAGGTGCACATGAGTTATTATCCTAAAGAAATTCGTTGCATTGATCAATTATTAAAAGGACATCGTCATTACGGGATTGCTCAGTATTGGGATGCGAACGTCATTACTTCCTTGAGTAAAGCGCACTTACAAGTTGTTCCTTTTAATCCAAATTTAACCCCTTTTTATTGGTCAATTAATATAAAAAAATTTGAAAAACCTATCAGTTTTATCATTGTGGATAAGAGAGATATTCGATCATTGCATAAGAATGAGATTTATGCAAAATACGGCGTCCCTCAAAAAGAGGTTACCTGTTATTCAAGGAAGGTTTTGATCTATCCTAGAGAAAGTATCAAAGGAACTTCTCCTCCGCCTAATTTTAAAATATTTTCATAAAAAATAGTGAGCCATGGCGTATAATTATTATTGAAAATAACGAAATAGACAAGTAATCACCTAACAAGGAAAAAAATTATTTAATGTGATAGATTTTGTAGATTGTTCAGTAATTCTGTGTGATTAAATCCTGCAATTAGATTTAAATATTTAAATTTAGTAAGATGCTCATGCGCAATAACATGAAAGCTTTTTGAACAATTAAAATCTAGAAAAGTATCTTTCTCAATCGCAAAAACATAAGGGAAAATATCCAATAGACGTTCTCTAAATTCAGGTAAAGTGATTCGTTGCATGACATTGAGGCACCAATGGTTCATTTCTAAATACACAGTGGGCTTGAATTGATTTAAAATTTTTTTGGCTCCTTCGAGCACAAATAGTTCGTAACCTTCAACATCAATCTTTATAAAGTCCACTTTATTTATTTTGAAAGAATCAAATATATGATCTAAAATTTTAACAGTGACTTGAATTTCAAACGCTTGACCAGAGGACGAATACGAATCAGCAATAAAAGATCCGCTAAAAAGGCATTTATTCCTTGCATGATCGAAGTAGATTCTTTGTTTCCTAGTGCAAAATTATATTTCTGAATATTAGTCATACCAGAACGATGTATATTTTTTTCAAGAAAATTAAAGGTAGCGGGAACGGGTTCAAAAGCTATAACCTTCCCTTTTTTACAAATACTCGCAAGAGCAATTGCGCTTAGACCAATGTGTGCGCCTATATCTAATACATTAAAATAGTCTTGACAAAAATTTTTAAAAATATTAATTGTAAAGGGTTCATAGTCTTTGATTATATTAGTTAAATAAGTAGTATCACCTAGGGAGTATTCAATTAACTGTGTCAACGCTAAACTAAATCAACAATTTTAGGAGTTGACATGAAACAAGCCATACTCAGTAAAGAATTTGAAGCTGAAGCGATAGCACGGCTAAAATCAGGAGAATCGTTAACAGGAAAAGATGGAATATTAACGCCGTTAATAAAACAAATTATCGAAGCATCGTTAGAGGGGGAAATAGACGCTCATTTATCAGAATCTAAAGCAACGGATATCTCAAATCGACGCAATGGAAAAACCAGTAAGTTATTAAAAACGGGGACAGAAAGTTTTGAGCTAGAAACACCCCGAGACCGTTTAGGAACGTTTGAACCACAAATGGTTAAGAAACGTCAAACGGTTTTAAACGAGTCCTTAGATAACAAAATACTGTCATTGTATGCACTTGGGATGAGCTATGAGGCGATCCAAGAACATCTGGCGGATATGTATGGTCTTGAGGTTTCAGCCGCTAAAATTAGCTTGATAAGCGATAAATTAATGCCGGTTATAACGGAATGGCGAAATAGACCGTTAGAATCTGTGTATCCCATCGTATTTCTCGATGCCATGCATTTTAAGGTGCGTATTGAAGGAAAAGTCAGTAGTCGTGCTTTTTATTCGGTTTTGGGTGTTAACAATCAGGGTCGTAAAGAAATTTTAGGGCTGTATCTTTCTGAAAATGAAGGTTCTCGTTTCTGGCTACACGTTTTAAATGATTTGTGCGCTCGCGGAGTTGAGGATATTCTCATTGCTAGCATTGACGGATTAAAGGGTTTTCCTGAAGCCATTGCTGAGGTTTTCCCCCAGACAGAAATTCAGCTTTGTGTGATTCATCAAATCCGTAACTCATTAAAGTACGTGACCAGCAAAGATCAAAAATCCTTTATGGCTGATTTAAAATTGGTTTATCGTGCGAGCTCCAAGGATTTAGCCGAGCATCGCCTATTGGAGCTTGATGAAAAATGGGGTAAAAAATACCCTGCTGTGATTAAGTCTTGGCAAACTCAATGGGAGCGTTTGTCTCAGTATTTTAAGTACCCAGAAGAGCTACGACGTATTGTTTACACAACGAATATAGTGGAGGGGTTTCATCGGCAAGTGCGTAAATATACCAAAAATAAAGGCGCTTTTACTAGTGAAAATGCCTTACTTAAATTAATTTACTGTGCCTGTCAAAAAATACTAGAAAAGTGGTACCAGCCCCTGCATAATTGGGCCTTAATTGCCTCTCAACTACAGATATTTTTTGATGGCAGATTAAATTTACAGTTACGATAAAATTATTAATGACACAGTTTTGTGAACACTCTCATCACCTACTATTTTATATTTTTTTGAATTAATTGAAATTTTTTTCAGCATATTAATCTGCTTTAATTAATATTTTTATATGATTTCAATAGTCGGAAATGGAAAAATAAATTTTCCACCTTGAATTAAGTATTCTTTTTCTCTTCGCAAGATATTTTCTTTGAAGTGCCAAGGTAACACTAAAAAATAATCAGGTTTTATTTTTCGGGCCTCTTGATCAGAGATAATGGGGATATGTGCCCCAGGTGATAACCGGCCAAATTTCTCTTCATTGACCTCAGCAATAGCAAGAATTTCTTTTGACGTAAATCCACACACTTGTAATAATACATTTCCTTTTGTAGAGGCGCCATAGCCTACTATTCGTTTTCCTTCGGATACGAGTCTTTGAATTAAGGTTTTAAGTTTATTTGTATGTTCAAAAACACGATCTTTAAAATTTTGATAAGGTGTAAGCGTTAAAAAACCCATGTTAATTTCTTCCTCTAAAAACCAATGGATAAGTTCGATATCGGGTTTTATAGAACAATGAGTATTTTTGGTTGCTGTAATCGCAAAACTTCCACCATTTATATTATTTAAGCTTACAGTCAGCAGTTTTAAATCAGCAGCCTCTAAGATTTTTTTGATGACATGTAATGAATAATATTCTAAATGTTAATGACAAATCGTATCGTACGTATTTAACCGTATCATTGCGGGCATATAACTTTGTTCAAAATGCCAAATTCCATCGTCGGCTAAAATAGAATGAATTTCTTGCGCAAAATAGATGGGATTTTCTAAATCATAGAACATAGCAATTGAGGTTACGATTTTTGCAGGTTGGTCTGTCATTGAAAAATAATGATTGGCACTGAAATAATCAGGAACTAACTTAATGTCTTTCGGATAATAGGATGAAAATTTTATTCCCGTGGGATCCATGCCAATGCGTTGAATATGTGGATTTGAATACGCCTTAAGGAGAGTACAATCGTTACTACCGATATCAAGGATCGTATGACCCGTTTGCAACCCGGCTAACCGCTCTAAGTACCGTATAACGTGAGATGATCGATCATGGATTGGTTGAGGCCAGAACGATAACCATAATGAACACCATACATCTCTTCAAAATTACAAGAATGCCGTAGTTGTAAAAGCCCGCTTTTCGGACACCATACTAATTCAAGAGGAGCCGTTGTGATAGTATCTGTTTTAGAAAGAGGAAACACACCGGTTAAAGCATGATCGCCTAATGCAGTATGCTAATGAGATTTTTGTCTTTTGAAAACGCGACAGTGTTCAATTTTTTTATACTTGATCAATGTAGTATCTCCTGAGTTGATGGTGTAAAATTTTGCTCAAAGATTGCTAAAAATTGAGTGGCAAATTGATCATAGCTAAAATGCTTCTTTGCATAGTCGCGTACTTTTTTCTGAATCGCTAAAACCTTTTCTCTATTATCAATCGTATATAAAACAGCATCAGCAAATTTTTCACAATCACCGACGTCGACGAGTTGTAAAAAATTTGAGACTTCGCCGAGTTCAAGTGTAATTTGAGGAATATTAGTGGCAATAACGGGTGTATTAAGGTAAAGTGCTTCGTTAATTTGGGTTGGAAAATTACCTTCGTTTTCAGATGTAAAAACGAGTGCGCTCGCTAATTGATAGACTTGTATTAATGCCGTATCAGTTAAACGTGGCAAATGAATTAAATAGTTGTTTTTTTGTTTTTTAGAGATAAATTGCGTCGTAAGAACACCATAAAGTCTTTTCTTCATGCCTTTTGCTTTTAATCGATCGTTTACAATATTAATAATTTTCGAAAAATCATCTAATCGTTTAGACGTTCTATCTCTCGTCGGATAAAAAATAAATAAACGGGGAAGTTTTTCGCATAATGTGTTAATCAACGAAGGATTTTCTTTTTTTTGTGGGGAGGGGAGGTACGGTAATGGAAAAGAAATTATTTTTTCTTTAGGTACTCTTAAGATAGTATCCGGTAAATAATTCCGCGTGAACTCAGAATTAGTAAGAATTAATTTGGCTTTTTTTGTTAATGTTCTCGCAATAGAACGCCATACCCAATGGTCACCCATTTCACGTGAGCCTTGATAAAAGTGAGGAAGATAATCAGGTAGATACAAAAATGTAGATTTTTTCACCCGATAGACTTCAGGAAATAAAAAATAATGGGGTACGATGACGTGCGAAATAGAGTGATCTTGATTGATAATTTTTATATAGTGATTTTTTTTTATTTTTTGAATGAAAAAGTTAGAATATAAAAAAATATTAAAAAACGACGGTTTTTTAAGAAAAAAACCTACTTTAGTAGTAAATTTATTAATCATTCTAATTGATTTTTTAATGATTCTAATTAATAAATTCACTAAATAAAATGATTTTAGTTGAACAGATGTTTTTTTATTACCTATTTTTTGAATGAGAATATTCTTTTCTTTTTCGATAATGAGTATTTTTAATTTGCGGGGATCACTCATATATGCTGAAAAAAAGCCATACATTTTACCCAAATCGGAACGACGACTGGTGACGATAACCGTAGAGTGCTGCGCTAAAATTCGAGCGATCAAATTGACAACACGGGCTATACCTTCTACACAATAATAACTAGAGTCTGGGCCTCTTTCAATATGAGGTCCAAATTGATGAAAGGGTATCACGATGGATTTTTCAATCGATTGTTTTTTTGAGCTATTTTTTTTAACCGTATTAATGTTATAAAGTAAATTTATAGGTGAAGCGACCTGATCGGAGCGTAAAATCTCAGTCATGGTCCGATCAAAGATGGGCCAGACATAGTCCGGATCATACAATTTTCTGACTTCTGCTTGGCTCGTAATAATTTCATGACTTAATGTGTAATCTCCTTTTTTTAATTGTTGTGCGAGATTAACGAGTGCTGTTAAGTTTTCAGCCTCTCCAGGCGGTGATACGTTTTTAAAATAACGAGATAATAAACATCCTTTCAAAAAAAGAACTGGACCACCTAAGGTCATATATTCAATAGGAGGTAAATAACAGGTCGTGGGCTCAGTGTAATGATAAATGAAGCCGCTTAATTTGTTTAAAGCCGTTAGAAAATCTTTACGATCTAATGTTCCAATAACCTGGAGATTGGGAACAGGTACAATTTGAATCCCAAATATTTTGTATTCATTCCCCCGAAAATATTTTTTTATTACATTATAATAATGGCGATAATAGGGATTATCTAAAATGCGAGGACACATTAAGCCTAAACTATATTTGGGTAAACAAGTGTTCTTTTCAAATGTCCAAGAATCTTGTAACGCCATAACCTCATCCGCTAAACAATAAGGGATGACGCGGGTTTCTAAACGTTTTATCCAAGAATCTTCAGTAGAGAGAACTTCTTCATGATGCGGGCAAAACCAAAAATTTTCACGCTCAGTGATCAGATCAAGTAGGCGATAATTAAGCATGAAATGAGATAAAGGATAGGATTGACCATAAACTCTGTAAATGACTTTACCATGGTAGACCTTTAAAAACTCTTTTAACCAATTGGGGTCAATAGTAACAATAGCTATTTCAAAATATTGATTCAGAATTTCTGCAGCTTCAGATGAAATAGGATTATAAAAAAATTGGGTCTTGGATAGGATTGCAATGGCTTCATGAGGAAGGGTTGAATGAACTGAACCGGACCAATCAATGACTGCCGATTGATCAATGATTGAACTCAAATAAGGCGGATTAAAAACTTCATACCCCAGCATTCGTAATCTTTGGAGTTCAGTAGTCACCAATAATTTATGCATGCCTAACCAAAATATACGTTTTTTTTTCATAAACTCCTTCTCCATTAATTTTCTAAATTTTTTTTAGGATAGATGAAAATAACCTCTTAAAAAAATGATTGATTAATTTAAATAAAAAATTTAGATGACTCCATAGTAAACGTATATTTTTCAATACAATGCGTTTTGCTAAGATAATTTTTCTCTTTTCATTGATTTTATTTTGTTGGATAAATGGTTTTATTTGATTATAAATTACAAAACTATCGAAAATATTAGGAGGATACTTAAACGCTTGACACAGTTCTGTATGTTTTGAACTTACATAAAAACGATTCAATTGATCACTATAAACGAAAGAGTAGCCAGCACTTAATAGCAGGGGTTCCCACGTTTGATAGGTTTCTTGATAATCCATCGGTGAAATAGCTTCAACAAGAATTATCCACGGTTGATAGTACTCCCATCGGTTACTTTGAATAACTTCCTGCTCAAAACCTTCGACGTCTAATTTTAAAAAGTGAATTTCTTGAAGCGGAGGAACATATTTTTCAAAGAGTTGCTCTAAAGTGATTACTTGAATAGTTTTATTTTTTATGGAATAACCTTGAGTATAGTGCTTTTGAGCAATCGTCTTACTGAAAGTTGATAAACCGGTATTTTTATTCGAAGGATCCTTTATAATATAAAATTCTAAATGCTTTTCTTGATTGCCAATAGCCAGAGGTAGATTAATGTCTCTGGGTCTATGGATTAAAAATTCTTGATGTTGCGTAAAATTAGGTTCGATATTGATACCTTTCCAATTTTGATGTTCATAAAAAAATTTAGTTATTGAGTCATCGTGAGGTGAAAAAGCACCAACGTCGATGTAAAAGCCTTTTTTAATATGTTTTAATGCGCGCCAAAGCATAATATCTTCAAAATTTTGCGCATAAGAAATGAATGTCATTGAATAGGTTCCAACTGGGATAAATCGTGTTTATTTTTTAGACGTGCAATATCACTATCGACCATCATCCCGATGAGTGTCATGAGTTGTGTTTTTGCTGTCCAATGAAGTTGTTTATGAGCTTTTGTTGGATCACCTAATAAAACATCAACTTCAGCCGGTCTAAATAATTTGGGGTCAACAACAAGAAAATTTTGATAATCTAAACCAACATGATTAAACGCCAATTGACAAAAACTACGAACAGTGGTGGTGTGGCCAGTGGCAATAACATAATCGTCAGGAGTATCCTGTTGGAGCATGAGCCACATGGCTTCAATATAATCCCCTGCAAATCCCCAGTCCCGTTTGGCATCAATGTTCCCTAAACGTAATTCTTTTGCTAAACCGAAGTAAATTTTGGCGACCGCATTCGTAATTTTACGGCTAACGAATTCAATTCCTCTTAAGGGGGATTCGTGGTTAAATAAAATCCCGTTTGAGGCGTGCAAACCAAAACTTTCACGGTAATTGATGCTTATCCAATGCCCATAAACTTTAGCGACGGCATAAGGACTTCGCGGATAAAAAGGCGTTTTTTCATTTTGTTTTTCCGCTTGAATCAAACCAAATATTTCACTACTGGACGCTTGATAAAACCGAGCACTGGGATGGGTTAAGCGAATGGCTTCTAAAAGGTGAGTGACACCTAATGCGGTCACTTGGCCCGTTAAACTAGGTTGTTCCCACGAAGTGCCCACGAAACTTTGCGCGGCAAGATTGTAGATTTCATCTGCTTCAGAGAGTTCCATCGCACGTATTAACGATGCGGGATCGATCATGTCGCCATTAATGTAGTGAACGCGAGATTCAATACCCAGTTCACGCAAGCGCCAGAAACTATCGCTCGTTCTTCGTGCAGTTAAACCGTATACCTTATAATTTTTTTTTAATAAAAATTGCGCAAGATAGGCACCATCTTGACCCGTAATCCCAGTAATTAAAGCGCGTTTAGTCATTTCTATCCTAAAAATGAAAAAATTGATAATAAAAGAGTTAATTCTATATGGAGATTTAACGCAGAATCCTTGTGAAATTGCTCCTAGGCTGAATTAGGCTTGAAATCGTAACAAAATTTTGAATAAATATCTAGGGCCTATTGCGAGAGTAAAAAAGATAAACTCACGTGTACACAGGGACAGCGATGATGAAAATTATTATTAATGGGCATTCCATAAAAGCCCCCTTAACAGGGATTGGTTTGTATACCCGACAGTTATTTCAAGGATTAAAACACAATGGACGGATAACTGAGCTTATTTGTATTCCAGAAAATACAGGAACGATTGGAAAAGACATTAAAAAAAATTCTTTTTCTCCCATTAAGAAAATGATTAAGTCATTGCCAGGAACCTATACCACGTTTAATCAATGGCGATCACTCAACTTTAGACGAAAAACCCGTTTACTGGCTCAAAAAAACTTTATTTATCATGAACCCAGTTACATTTTACATCCCTATGCGGGGCCAAAAGTATGCACGGTGCATGATTTATCACATATTCATTATCCACAGTATCACCCACGAGAAAGAGTAAAATTTTTATCAAAGCAGTTAGCCAAAAGTATAGCCAGCGCACAACATATCATTACTGGCTCGAATTTTATTCGTAACGAAATTATAAATTTTTTTAACGTGTCTCCCGATAAGATCAGTGTCGTTTATCATGGCGTCAGTAAACGTTTTCAACCTTACACTCAAAACGAGTTAAATCCTATTGCGCGTTATCAATTAACCAAAAAAAAATATTTATTGAGTGTCGCGACGCGAGAACCACGAAAAAATATAAAACGCTTACTACACGCTTATTCCCGATTACCTGCTTCATTACGTAAACAATACCCGCTTGTTTTAATAGGAAGTAAAGGCTGGAATAGTGTTCAATTAGAAAAATTAATCGATAAGCAGGTTAGAAAAAAAGAAATTTATGACTTAGGTTATGTTCCAGATTTAGATTTGCCTTATCTCTATGCAGGGGCCGCTGCATTTCTTTATCTTTCTATTTACGAAGGCTTTGGTCTTCCTATTTTAGAAGCCTTAGCCAGTGGAATCCCCGTCATTGCATCGAATGTATCGAGTATACCGGAGGTCATGGGAACAGCAGGATGCTTAGTCAATCCGTTTGATGTGATGTCAATAACCGAACGATTAAACGAGATATTAAACGATCCAATTTTACGTGATCATCTGAAACAGAAAGGGATTGTACACGCGGCTCAGTTTTCTTGGGAAACATGCATTACCAATACCATTGGAGTTTATGAATCGATATTGGCTTCATCATCTGTTACTGTTTTACGTTCGTAATTATCTTTGAATCGGATAATATCATCTTCGCCTAAATAACTTCCGGTTTGTACCTCAATGACAATTAAGTCGTGTTTCTCCAAATTACTTAAGCAATGTTTGCAGCCTAAAGGAATAAATGTCGATTCGTTAGGATACAGTATAAGTTGTTTTTGATCGTTTTTTATGGTTGCAACGCCTGAGACAACAACCCAATATTCACTGCGATAGCGATGCATCTGCACCGATAAACTGGCACCGGGATAAACCAGCAAGCGTTTGAGTTTGTAATGAGGACCTTCATCTAAAACGGTATAATGGCCCCAAGGACGATAAACCGTTTGATGATAGCGATAAGCCGGATGGTCATTGCGCTTCAGTTCTTCAACCAATTGTTTAACGTTTTGAATATGACTCTGTTGGCAAATCAACAAGGCATCCGGCGTATCGACAATGGTTAAATTTTTTATTCCTAATAGACCGATGACCCGGTTGGAATGTTGACTATAGATATTGGTGTTATAGGTTTCCTTTAAAAAAACATCGCCGAGGATGCGATTATTATTTTCTTCTAATTTTACAAACGTATTGAGAACGTCCCAGGAACCCACGTCGGACCAACCAAAATCAGAAGGAATGACTGTAATATTGTCTGCCTTTTCCAATAACGCATAATCAATAGAAATGTTTTCTAACACCGTAAAACTGGGCTCATCGAGGCTAAGTTTATTGTGGCGCGTCACATTTTTTTTTACACTGTGATTCCAACAGGCTAAGCTCTTGAGATAGAACGCTGGAATGTATTTTTTTACGGTTTCCAGAAAAGTTTTAACGCGAAAACATAAAATTCCTGAATTCCAAAGATAATTACCTTCTTCAATAAAAGACTGAGCATTTTTATAGGTTGGTTTTTCATAAAATTGGATGACCTTATAGGCCGAAAGGATTTCATCCGTTTTAGAATATTGAATATACCCATACGCTGTTTCTGGTTTATAGGGAATAATTCCAAATAAAGTTAATAACTCTTTTTCAGCTAATTTTTTTGCTTTTTCGACACACGCGTTAAATTTATCTTGATTTAAAATAATATGATCGGCAGGTAAGACCAGTAATGTTGCGTCAGGATGAATAACTTCGTTTGTAAAAAATGCGCTAAAAATAATCGCTGCAGCAGTATTCCGTGAAAAAGGTTCTAATATAAAATTGAATGTATTAGACGCTGGATCATAACCTAAATCAGTCAGCTCCTTTTTAGTGTGATAATAATATTCAAAATTCGTGACGGTAATGATTTTTTCTATATGAGGGATGTTCAGTGTACGTTGATATGTTTTCTGTATCAATGAATGGGGTTCATCATTAATTCGAATAAAAGGTTTCGGGTAGGTTTCGCGAGAAACAGGCCATAAACGAGATCCATTTCCACCGGATAAAATGACAGGGATAAGCATCTTTAATTCATCCTTGTTTATTGAGGGGATTTTCCTTTTCTTTAAGTGAGTGCTCTGTGATCGTAGAAATATCGATTGTTATGAATGAATAATCCGATTAAATCATTATTTAATTTTAAAGAGGATACCTCGATAACTTAAAGAAGGCTATTCAAACATAGCTTATTTAGTATAGCAATATACTGATTGTATTGAGAACGGTAAAAGATAGAATAGATCGATGGAAACTATCTTACATTTAGGCAAATTTTCAAAGGATTATGCAGGAGGAATCGAGACGGTTGTTGATGGATTACTTTCTGGATTAAGTATGGATTTCAAATTGTTCAATTTGGTTTCGAATACGCAATTTAAAAATAAGCTCACGAAGCGGACAGGCTATATCGAATATTGTTCCCCTTTAGCAGGCGTATTTGCTCGGACGCCTTTTTGTCCAACAATGCCTTACCAATTAAAAAAACTCTATCAACGTTATCGTTTTTCGATTGTCCATTTACATTTACCCAATCCTATGGCGCATTTTGCTTCAGAAATATTACCTCTTTCGGTGAAACGAATTGTAAGTTGGCACAGTGATGTGGTTCAGCAAAAGAAGTTCATACGTATCTATCAGCCTTTCGTTAATCATTTACTCAAAAAAACCCATGCCTTAATTGTTGCCACCCCTTATTTAGCTCAAAATTCGATACAAATTAAAACGGCTAGAAAACGTAATATTATTTCTATCATTCCTTATGGCGTTGATTTCGATTTTTTTTTAATCAATAAATATCGAAAAGAAATTGATCAAATTAAGAACCAGTACGCTCACCGTTTTCTCATATTTGCTTTAGGTCGGCATGTCTATTACAAAGGGTTTTGTTATTTAATTGAAGCCATGAAACAGTTACCGAAGGATGTGATTCTATTACTTGGAGGCGTAGGAGCGCTCACCTGCACGTTGAAACGACAGGTTAACTATCTGCAGCTCGAAGACCAGGTCCATTTTTTAGGAGCAATCCGTAAGGAAAATTTACCGGCTTATTATCATGCCTGTGATGTGTTTTGTTTACCTTCAATCTGTCAAAGTGAAGCATTCGGCATGGTTCAATTGGAAGCGATGGCGTGTAAAAAACCGGTTATTTCGTGTGATCTGACATCCAGTGGAAACCAGTTGAATCAAAACGCAGTAACGGGTTTCGTTGTTCCGCCTCGTTGTCCTAACGCGTTAGCCAAGGCAATTTACACACTTTATCAGGATCCTCTCGCGCGGAACGCTTTAGGGAATTCCGCCTATCATTATGCAAAAAAGAAATTTACTTTACAAAATACGGTTGCTCAAATAAAAGCAGTGTACTGTCGTTAGAAAACGTCTATTTCGTGCTTCATTTTTATTAGAGGTAAAAATTTTATTTAAAATAATGATTTCGTCACAATGGTTTCGTCCCGTTCAGCGCCAGTAGAGATAATGACAATGGGTACATTGAGCAGCGTTTCAATGCGATGTAAATAATTTTGTGCGTTTTGAGGCAGTTGATTTCGTTTCTTTATGGATGTCGTTGATGTTTGCCAACCAGGAAGTTCTTCGTAAAGAGGAACACAATGAATCAGATCTTCAGGATTTTGCGGTAAATGGGTTAAACGTTTTGAACCGAATTGATAAGCCGTACACAACTTAATGCAAGGTAAGCTATCGAGCACATCAAGTTTGGTTAAACATAAACCCGAAACGCTATTGAGCTGAATAGCACGGCGCAATAAAACAATATCCAGCCAACCACAGCGACGTGGCCGTTGAGTGACACTCCCGTATTCATTTCCGCGATTTCTAAGGTTATCACCATCGTTGTCGAATAGTTCCGTGGGGAAAACACCAAGACCTACACGCGTACTGTATGCTTTACTGACGCCTAATACATAATCGAAACAACGAATTCCTAAACCACTGCCCGTTGCTGCAGAGCCGGCAACCGTATTGGATGAGGTAACAAAAGGGTAGGTACCTTGATCGACATCTAAAAAGGTGCCTTGTGCGCCTTCAAATAATAAAGAATGTTGTTTTTGGTGGTATTCCGTGAGTAAAGCAGGGATATCGGTCATTAAAGGAACTAACTGTTGACCTAAGCGGAGTAAGTGTTGACAGGTTTCTTCATAATGGATTGTTTCGGCATGGTAGTAATGCTCAAGCAAAAAATTGTGATATTGAAAAAGAATGTTCAATTTTTCAGCAAATTGCTGTGGATTGTAAAAATCACAAAGTCGTAAACCGCGTCGAGCAACTTTATCTTCATAAGCTGGACCTATTCCTCGTCTTGTTGTACCGATGGCATTTTTTCCGTTTTTTTCACGGGCTTCATCCAGTGCAATATGGGTAGGCAGAATAAGAGGACACGTCATACTTAATTTGAGTCGTTGGCGTACAGGAATACCTTGTTGCTCAAGTTCTTTTATTTCGTGGATGAGTGCATCCGGAGAAATGACAACACCATGACCAATGAGACATTCGACATTGGCATTTAAAATTCCTGAAGGAATTAAACGGAGAATCGTTTTTTTACCCGCGATGACTAACGTATGGCCTGCGTTATGTCCGCCTTGAAAACGCACAACCGCTTTGACCTCGGGAGTTAATAAATCGACAATTTTTCCTTTTCCTTCGTCACCCCATTGACAGCCCACAAGAATGATTGTTTTTGACATAATTTAAAATTCACTCAATAAAAAATTTAATACGCCCATAAAAAAAATTTCATTATTTTACAGTTTATTCAAGTGTGTTCGTTTCAGTTAATTTGATTTGAGGGACGTCATTTTGACGAGCAACGTCTTTCATATTGGACATGAAAGCGTGCTTTGTGGTTTTTTTAAAACCGCGCTGATAGATTTGCAGATCAAGGTACAAGCGAGCAAAGGTTGGGTTTTTAGTATAGGCCTGATTATAACGTTTAGCAGCTTCAGCATCACCTTGTGCACAAATGTGTGCTGCTTTCTCTCTTGCCTGCGCTAAAATTAAAGTTGCTGAATGGTCCGCATGCGCACGGATTAATTCCGCATTCGCTTTTCCTTCAGCACGAAGTGCAATCGCGTTCGTTTCTTGTTGTGTACGCATGGCATCTACTAATCGTTCACGGACATCGGGAGATAATACAAGCTGCTGAAAGCCAATTTGTGTGAGTTTAATACCGATTGGTTCAAGCTTTTTATTGGCTATCGATAAGACGAACTTCATTTGCGAGGGTGTCCCCTTCAAGATAAGTTGGTTAAAAGATAGAGGAGTATTTTTATCACGGAATAAAGCTGTTAATTGTTGATGGACCTGTTGTTTAATCGATTGAAGATTGTTTTTGGTTTTTTTGTAAAAGCGTCGGGGGTGGTTGATAAACCAGTTCACGTAATAAGCGATCGTAATAGGATATTTTTGTAAATAATGTTCATCACCGACCTCCGTCACTGTGAATGTCTGCAAGCGACTATCCAGTAATATCGGTCGCATAAAAAAGGGTATGATAAAATGGATGCCTGGTTTCAGAGTGTGAGCGGGATGCACCGATTTTTCTTCAGACAAAACGAGACCCGTATACCCTTCGGGGATGATAATAATGCATCGGTAAAGAATAAAAAATAAAACGATGAGCGCACCGAAAAGAAAATGGATTTTTTTTCGTAGAATACTCATTCATATCCTCCGGAATTTGCGTAAATACTAGGGATAGTATTATCGGGTTGATGAATCAATGAAGGAGTGTCCTTTTTTTTAGGTTGAGGATGAACCGCTGACCCATTTATTCGATTTGTTTTATTCGCATGGATCGCATTCGATTTTTCCACGGTTAAAGAAAAATGGGTCGGTGAAGGATTAGTCACAACAAATTGAGTGCTCTGCGCCATCATGGTTTGTAAACTCGATAAATAAAGTCGTTGACGGGTTAATAAAGGCGAGGCCTCATAAGCCGGCAATAAGGCCAAAAAGCGAATAATATCTGTTTTAGCCTTTAATACAGTTTCTTCTCGGTAAATATTAGCGTCTGTAATCAGTTTTTCTGCGGCTGCTTTAGCGCGTGGCTCTAATTGAAGCGCATAAATATGCGCTTGTTTTTCAAGTTGCTCTTTGTCCTGTTGAGCATGGCGTGTGTCAGAAAAAAGTGCCTCCAATGATTTTGGGATTTGAATGGAACCTAATTCAATCGTTTTAATGGCTAAACCGGTTTGTTGGTTGAGGCGTGTATTGAGTTGTTGTCGTACGTTATCGGCAATCGAAACAGGGGGCGTGTTCAGCAGTTGATTTAAAGTATACTGGCTAAGAAGTCGATTGACTGCGTTGTGCAAGGTGGCTTGTAGCGTCAGTAAAGGATGCGCATTTCTAAAAAGATAATTGTGTGGATTAACGATCGCATAATCTGCCAGGATATCAACCGCAATTTCATTGCCGTCTTTGGTTAAGAGTGTCATCGTCGTAGAGAGTTTATTAATATTCTCAAAATTGATCAGTGTATAGCGTTGAAAAGGTTTGAGAACCCAATGATAACCAAAGCCTTCCGTGGAGTGATACGCGCCAAACGTTGTGATGACCGCGGATTCACCAGGATTAACCTTAAAAAAACCAAGCGCAAACCAAGTAAGTAAACAGAAAAACAAAGCCATGCGGATTGACTTCCTATTCACTTGTGTCGGGATCCATGAACGCGATCGCGTTGATTTCGTATTAAAAACTTTTAACTTGAAAAAAGTACTAATTTTTTTCAGTAAATCACGTAAAAATGCTTCGAGGTCAGGGGGGGTCTGTTTCGATCGTCCTGTCCACGGATCTTTGTTTTTGCTGGGATCACCCGGTTCGTTCCAGGGCATAGTATGCTCCACTTGTTAGTTTTTTAAGATTTTTAACGCACTGTCTTCAGAGTTTTCCTATTAGGACTAAAAAATCAGCTTTCAAAGATTGAGCAGACCATGGAGCACTCATAAAAGCCACCTCGTCTGCACCGCCTAGACCAGTAGAACATTTTAGGCATCCTTGGACATAATCGCAACTATTAATCAGAAATACAACAGAAACCGTAAAGAAATGACGATTTTAAGCAGTGATGATTATTGATTGGTTTGATAAGCGAGACACTCAATCACTGCAGATTTTAATAAATCGATTCCTAAGGCGAATTGGGCCGATATCCAAACCTTTGTGGGTAAGCCCGTTGCGCTACGTTCTAAACGGGGTGAAGAATCATTCAGCCTATCAATTTTATTAACGACAATTAATTGCGTAATCGGAACCGTATGGATCCGTTTTAAAACGTGATCCACCGCGTGAGTGCATTCTTTTTTTTCTGTATTGGCGGCATCGACGACATGTAATAATAAGTCAGCGTGTTGTGTTTCTTCGAGTGTAGCACGGAAAGCGGCGATAAGATGATGGGGGAGATGACGTATAAAACCTACCGTATCGGCTAAAATAGCGATTTTTCCGTTCAGAGACATGCGACGTATGCTGGGATCGAGTGTGGCGAAAGGCTGATTCGCAATCAATACGTTTGATTGCGTTAACCGATTAAATAATGTGGATTTTCCAGTATTGGTGTAACCCACTAAGGAAATATAAGGCGCCTTTGATTTTTTTCTGGCGCGTTGACTTTGCGCACGTTGGCGTCGAACTTTTTCTAAACGTTTTTTAATCGTTTTGATTTGTTGTCGAATCAATCGTTTATCCGTTTCTAATTGTGTTTCACCAGGACCACGTAAGCCGATACCACCACGCTGTCGTTCTAAATGGGTCCAGCCACGGATTAATCGTGTGGAAAGATGTTCAAGCTGAGCAAGCTTAACCTGTAATTGACCTTCAAAAGTACGCGCGCGTTGTGCGAAAATGTCTAAAATTAACCCCGTGCGCCCGAGTACACGACAGTGTAATTTTTGCTCTAAATTACGTTCTTGAGCAGGACTGAGATCATGATTAAATAGGATTAACTGTGATTGATGCGCAAGGCCCGCGGTCCGTATTTCTTCAAGCTTACCCACACCAATAAAGTATTTTGCTTGAGGTTGATATTGTCGCCCGGTAATGAGTGCCGTCGGATGAGCACCCGCTGCTAGAGCTAGCTCCCGAAATTCTTTTATTATTTCTTCATTTTCATATTTTTTAAAATAAATATGGACTAAAAGTGCTAGCTCACCGCGTTGGGGACGTTCAAACATTACTAATTTCAAGTTCCTCGTCAGTCACATTACAATTTTGTAGGTCATTGTTTTCATCAACCGTGGCTAATTTAACATTCTTTGCAGGAACGACTGTTGAAATAGCGTGTTTGTAGACCATCTGGCTAACTGAGTTTTTTAATAAGACTACGAATTGATCAAATGATTCTACTAAACCCTGAAGTTTTATTCCGTTAACGAGATAGATCGAAACAGGAACTTTATCTCTACGCAAGGCGTTCAGAAAAGGATCTTGTAGTTGCCCTTTAGACATAATTAGCTTCTCCATGCAAATTTTAAATATAACTATAATCTCAAAAAGCCTTGGTCTTAAATTTATTTAGCTTATAACCAAGCGGAGTAAGTTTAGCATGGTAAAGCCATAGGGCATAGCCCTTCCACTGAAGAGTTTTCTTTTATCAAAAAAATCAGAGTCAATTTCAATAAAAGTCAAGTTGTTATTCATGAAGAGAATAGAAAAATGGCATGAAAAATAACGACTGCGTTTAAATGCGTTTAAGGATCATTGACGAATGGATATAACGGGATAATGGAGTTAAATCGTTTTATTCCAATTTGAACCGATTTGAATATCCACAACCAGCGGCACAGACAATGTCGTTGTATGGACCATTAAGTTTTCAATCAGCCGTTTGGCCCGTTGAAGATCATGCTCGGCAATTTCAAAGACTAATTCATCATGCACTTGCATAATCATGTGCGCATCCAGCTTTTTTTTGATAAGTTCAGCATCTATCCTAATCATCGCTTTTTTTATAATATCTGCGGCACTGCCTTGTAAAGGCGCGTTGATAGCCGCACGTTCGCTGGCTCGACGTTGTAGCGAATCGTTTGAATTAATGAAGGCTAAATTTAAACGACGTCCAAATAAGGTGGTGACGTAACGTTGTTCATGCGCGCGTTGGCGTATGCGTTCCATATAACGTTTGACACCGGGATAACGATCAAAATAACGTTCAATATAATTTTTTGCGTCTTCACGGGAGATGCCGAGTTGCCGGGCCAAGCCGAAAGCAGACATTCCGTACATAAGACCAAAATTGATTGCTTTCGCGCTGCGACGCTGTTCATGCGTGACACGTTCTAAAGGAATATTGAGCACTTCTGCTGCAGTGGCTTGATGGATATCAAGGCCTTGTGCGAAGGCTTTGAGCAAGCCTTTATCTTGCGAAAAATGAGCAATAATACGTAATTCAATCTGAGAATAGTCTGCCGCAAGAATAAAATAGCCTGGGGGTGCAATAAAGGCCTGTCGAATTTTTCGACCTTCGTGCGTTCGTGCGGGAATATTTTGTAAATTCGGATCCGAAGAAGAAAGTCGTCCCGTGACAACGGCCGCTTGATGGTAAGAGGTATGGACGCGACCTGTTTTTGGATTAATTTGCTCTGGAAGCTTGTCTGTATACGTTGATTTTAATTTACTTAAGCGGCGATGTTTTAAAATAATCTTCGGTAATGGAAATGTTAAGGCGAGTGCTTGCAAAACATTTTCAGAAGTGGAGGCTTGACCTTTCGGTGTTTTTTCTAAAATAGGTAAGCCGTGATCATCAAACAAAATGGTTTGTAATTGTTTTGGCGATCCTAAATTAAAGGGTTTTCCAGCCAATTGAAAGGCCTGTTGTTCCAACGTTAATAAACGTTTTGCAATCGAACGACTTTGTTTTTTTAATAAGGGGGCATCAATCAATACACCATGTCGTTCCATGCGTGCTAATACAGTGACTAATGGCATTTCAATCTCCGTGTAAACCGTCGATAAACCGACTACATTGTCGAGTTGGGGTTTGAGTGTTTCATGTAAACGTAAAGCAATCGCTGCATCTTCGGCGGCATACGGTCCTGCGTCTTGGAGATTGATTTGATTAAATGTTTTTTGTTTGGCGCCTTTGCCTGCAATTTCTTCAAAGCGTATCGTTTTATGATCGAGATGTTTGAGGGCCGCGCTATCCAGACTATGTTGATTACTGGCGCTATCGAGTAAGTAGGATTCGAGCATGGTATCGAAGTCTATTCCTCGTAATTGAATGCCATAATGGGCGAGAATGTTCATATCATATTTTAAATGATGACCAATTTTGATTTGTTTGGGATCTTCAAAAAGAGGTTTTAACTGCTGCAATACCCACTGTCGATTTAATTGTTGAGGAGCGTCTGGATAGTCATGCGCGAGAGGAATATAAACAGGCTTTTCACCTCCTATTGCAAAAGACAAGCCAACCAGTTCGGCTTGCATGACATTTAAACTAGTCGTTTCAGTATCAAATGACCAACCGTTCGCTTGCGTTAATTGTTTAAGAAAAACGTGAAAAGATTGCTCGTCAAGGATTAATGAATAAGCGTTTACAGGCGGCGGGGTATGGATGGTTGAATCCGGGGAAGCTAAATTTTTTTCCAAATCGCGCAACCAGCCTTTAAATTCTAATTTTTTATAGTATGCGCTTAAAACAGAATGATGGGGTGCCTGAGGACGGAATTTTTCTAAATCAAATGACAGATCAACGTCCGTTTTAATGGTGACTAATTGGCGCGATAAAAGCAGTTTATCGCGCGATGCTCTTAGATTATCACCGACTTTTCCTTTAATAGCCGAGGCGTTTTTTATCAGTGATTCGAGATTACCATAATGATTGAGCCATTTTGCTGCGGTTTTAGGCCCTACGTTAGGAACGCCAGGAACATTATCGACGGGATCACCGATTAAACTCAAGTAATCCGTTATTTGTTCGGGTGCTACACCAAATTTATCAATGACCCCCTGACGATCGAGTCGTGTATTGGTCATCGTATTCACTAAAGTAATCTCTTCACAAACCAATTGGGCAAAATCTTTATCGCCGGTCGAAATTAAAACCGGTCGCAGATGTTGTAGGGCTTTCGTGGCTAACGTGCCAATGACATCATCGGCTTCAACGCCGGAATGTATCACAAGTGGCAAGCCTAAACCTCGAATGAGCGCGTAAAGCGGTTCTATTTGCACTTGTAAATCATCAGGCATCAACGGGCGATGCGCTTTATATTCTGAATATAAGGCTTCACGAAATGTTTTTCCTTTGGCATCAAAGACGACGACGATATATTCCGGGTCGTTCTCCTTCATTAATTTACGGAGCATACTGATAACACCATAGATCGCACCGGTGGGTTCACCTTTCGAATTCATTAATGGGGGAAGTGCATGAAAGGCCCGATAAAGATAAGAAGTGCCGTCGACGAGGATAAATGGTTTTTTCATAAGGTTTTTTTTTAAGTGAAGAGTTCGTGGCTGCGTTTCATTGTGAAGAACCTCGTGGAGAGAAAAGCATTTTTTATCATGAAAAGAGTATATGTGCCGTTCAGTGTTGAAATTAATAGTATTTTCGTTATGATGCCGAATGCTATAATAGCATAGCTTATTAAAGCTTAAAGCCGCTTATAGTGGGATATTCCCAGAGGCAACGCAACGATCATTTGCTTTTTTGCCGATGCGGTATCGGGTCATGTCATTGAGGTTATTATGCGCATCGATCAAGAAATAAAACTAGATTTTAAGGATGTTTTAATTCGGCCCAAACGGAGCACATTACAAACGCGCGCGGAGGTTGATTTAACACGCGATTATACCTTCAAACATTCGCAGTGTTCATGGAAAGGCGTCCCGATTATTGCATCGAATATGGATCATACCGGTACTTTTGAGATGACTGAAAGCCTGGCAAAACATCAATTATTGACGGCTATTGGCAAGTTCGCATGTTTACAGGATTGGGAAAATTTTTCGAGCCAACATGCAAAGTCGATCCCTTATTGTTTCCCAACCATCGGGATTAAAGAAGAAGATATCCAAATACTCGCAAACATTATTAAAATAGCCGCGTGTCCTTTTATTTGTATTGATGTGGCCAATGGATATACCCAACGTTTTGTCGATCGTATCCAGCTATTGCGAAAAAAATATCCTAAAAAAACGTTAATGGCTGGAAATGTAGTCACCGCTGAAATGGCTGAGGAGCTTATTTTAGCCGGTGCAGATATTGTTAAAGTCGGTATTGGCTCGGGTTCTGTGTGTACCACGCGTCTAAAAACCGGTGTGGGTTATCCGCAGCTTTCGGCAATCATCGAATGTGCGGATGCCGTGCATGGTTTAGGAGGGCACTTATGTGCAGATGGTGGTTGTGTTTCGCCCGGGGATGTGGCGAAGGCATTTGCTGGAGGCGCTGATTTTGTTATGTTAGGAGGAATGTTCGCAGGCCATGAAGAATGTGCAGGCGAAAAAGTGGAGGAAAATGGTCATTGGTTTATGCGATTTTATGGAATGAGCTCCCGTGAAGCCATGCATAAATATCATGGGAAAATGAATCGTTATCGTGCAAGCGAAGGTCGTTCAGTCAATATTCCTTACCGAGGAACGGTTGAAAATACGGTACTGGATATTTTAGGGGGGTTACGTTCTACCTGCACTTATGTGGGTGCGCAACGGTTAAAAGAGCTTTCTAAACGGACGACTTTTTTACGCGTGACTCAACAATTAAACGAAGTATTTGCGGCATTACAAGTCAATGAATCTATGACCGATTAATTATTTTTTGTAAGAGCGGATATAAAAATAGAATGAATGGACTCCAAAAAAAACGTTTGAATTTTGTCGTGTTTTTAATCGTCATCAGTCTGGTTGTTATCGGTTTATCCGTGTATGCCTTGAAACAAAATATTAATTTATTCTATACCCCTTCCCAATTGGTTCGAGAACATTTAGCGCAAGGCCAACTGTTCCACTTAGGAGGGCAAGTGAAGAAAGGGACAGTGAAGCAACACGGTGAACCGGGGTTGATATCGTTTGTAGTGAGTGATGCATCCCATCAGGTTTTGGTTGAATACCAAGGCGTCTTACCGGATTTATTTCGCGAAGGTCAATCCGTCGTGATAAAAGGAAGTTTGGACAAAAATGGGATTTTGCAAGCGAAACAAGTGCTTGCAAAACATGATGAACGCTATCAATCCATGCCATAACTTCAGTCATTACTTTTTATATATTTTTTAGTTTTTTTGTTGATCGAAATAGGGAAATACAATGAACAAAATAACGTCTTTAAAAATACTCATTGCAGTCGCGTTGATTGTTATCGCCAGTTTGGCTTATCTGCTATTAACTCGATTTTTTCCGAGTGAAGAAGTTTTTTTTATGGGATCGCGCGCGTTAACACGCGGGTTGATTTTGGATCTTGCGATTAAAAAGAAAGATTATCCCAGTTTTTTGACAGAAAATTCTGCTTTTTTAGTGGTTCACCCCGCACAATCGGCTGAAGATCATCGCGCTGACATCCTTGAAACGCGTGATATTTTTGCGTTGATTGAAAAAACAAATAAAAATACGATACACGAAACTGACCCGCTTTACGCAGAGCTTGAATTACTTTTTTTAAAGAAAAAACCTTTAGGAATACGCGCAAATTATATGACTTTAGCCAGTTTGGGTGTGAAAAGCTTATTTTTTAATCCCGACTATCTGAATACGTTTTCGCAAATTTATCAGGATAAGCTTCCTCATGCGGCAGGGTATGCTATTATGGGCGATGGCAGTCAGCGACAGATCCGCGATATTTTAATCAACGCATTTTGATTTTTGAACTCAGTTATTAATGATTTTATGATGAAGCAGTTGGAAAAAAAACGACAACGGTTACGTTGGCAATGTCGACGTGGCATGCTGGAGCTCGATCTTCTTTTAAAGGCCTTTTTAGATAATCGTTATTTAAGTTTAACCCCTTCAAATCAAGTCTTATTTGAACAGTTACTGACTTATTCTGATTCGGCGCTTTATGCTTATTTAATTCAGCGCAAACCTGTGTCGGATAGCCTCATGCAAGCCTTAATCGAACAGGTCAGAGTGCGTTGTGTTGGCGAGTAGTTACCGGTTAAAACCCTCTTATTATTTAGCTATTTTACTCCTTGTGGTTCATGGTGGGGCCATTGCATGCTTGTGTTTTTTACCCTGGCCATGGTGGACCAAATTTCTATTAAGTTTGGCGTGTTTGATGAGTTTTATTACGCTTTTTTGTCAGCACGTTTTATTAAATAATCCGCATTCCGTGATTGAGTTTTGGCAAAAGCGTGCGGATTGTTGGCAATTAAGGAATAATATCGGTGAAATAAGCACACAGCAACTGGCCGGTAATAGTCTCTGTACGCGCTATTTCGTGTTACTCAATTTTGTTGCGCTCACAAAGAAGAAAACCCGAATTTCTTTAATTTTATTTCCAGATAGCTTAGATTTCAAGGATTTCAGACAATTGCGTCGTCAATTACATCGTGTGAATTAATTGTTTAACCCATTTGAGCGCTTTTTAAAAAGATAAACGTTCGTAGGCCTTCGGCCAAAAATAAGATATAATTTTTCCCATCTGGATACAAACTTTAAATTTTATGTCAAAAGCATCACCGCATTGTCATCCCCAAGAACCATTTTTCACTGAAACGCAGCCCGTGAGAATTACTGAAAGCGCAGCGCATAAAATAGAAGCGCTCATCACGGAAGAAGGAAATTCACAATTAAAATTGCGCGTATTTATTACCGGGGGTGGTTGTTCTGGTTTTCAATATGGATTTAGTTTTGAGGAAGCGATGAATGAAGATGATACGCTGATCATCCAAAAAAATGGCAAGGATCAAAAAAGGGAGGTTCAATTATTGATTGACCCCATTAGTTTGGGCTATTTAACCGGCGCAGAAATCGATTATAAATCAGACTTAACAGGCGAACAATTTATCATACGTAATCCGAATGCTAAAACGACGTGCGGCTGTGGTTCTTCCTTTGGAATTTAATTTTTTAAATAAATCCCACCGAGTATGACTCCTTTTTGAGCGCCAGTGACTTCCGGAAGGTTGCTTATTTTACCTTCTAATGTCTGTTTTGCAATCCATGCAAATGCCATGGCTTCAAGCCAATCGCTTGATATTCCTTTCTCATCGGTTAAGTACAAACGATGTGGATAACAATGATGTTGTAAGCGTTTTTTTAAAAAAGTATTTTTACTGCCTCCCCCACAAAGCAAAATGACACCCGCTTTGCTTTTTAGACGTTGTATCGCGTGAGCGACATGGCGAGCAACGAGCTCACAAAGGGTTGCTTGTACGATAGCGGGCGTTAATGGTTGAGCGAGTGACGTGAAATGGGATCGTATCCAGTTTAAATTAAAATATTCAGGTCCTGTACTTTTAGGTGGTTTTAATTGAAAATAGGGATCCGATAAAAATTGGTTTAACAAGGTTGGATCAAACGCAGCACTCGCTGCCCAAGCGCCTTCTTCATCAAACCATCGCTTGAGATGAAACTGTATCCATTGATCCAGCAAACAATTCGCAGGACCCGTATCAAAACCTAAAATTTCTTTTTTTTGATCCGCCGGCAAATAGGTGATATTAGCAATTCCGCCGAGATTTAACACGAGTGTGTCTTCTTTTTTAGTGCGAAAAAGTAAATTATGGAAAGCCGGTGTTAAGGGTGCACCTTGACCTCCAGCGGCAATATCTCGTCGGCGAAAGTCAGCAATGGTGGTGATGCCTGTTTTTTCCGCAATAATATTTGGATCACCAATCTGCAGTGTAAACGGGTAATTTGAACCACGAGGATAATGAAAAACAGTTTGTCCATGACTGCCTATCGCTAAAATAGCGTGCGCCGTATGGTGACTTTTTTCTAATAATTTTTTAACGACATCGACTGAAATCAATGCGATTTTTTGATCAAGCTCTGCAAATTTTATGATGTTAATGGAACGAGTGGTATAAAATTTGACAAGTGCTTTCCGTAATGCCGGAGGTAAAGGAGATTGCGAGGTCGAAAGTAGCATGGGATGGTTACTTGAAAAATCAACTAATACGGCGTCCACAGCGTCCATACTCGTGCCTGACATTAAACCAATATATAATTTTTTCATGAAACCCAACCGTTATTGAAATAAGCAGTTAATTCTATTGCAATAAACGAGGAAAAAATAGTACGCTATCCACGCGATAGAGTTAGCTAGACAGTCGCTGTAATAATTATCATTACAGAGGAAAGTCCGGGCTCCATTGGGCAAAGTGCCAGGTAATGCCTGGGAAGCGCGAGCTTACGGAAAGTGCCACAGAAAATAGACCGCCTAAGATTTATAATGATGGGTCTCAGGTAAGGGTGAAAAGGTGTGGTAAAAGCACACCGCATCACTGGTAACAGTGGTGGCAAGGTAAACCCCACTTGGAGCAAGACCAAATAGGAACCTTTTAGACGCGGTCCACGTTAGGTTCGGGTAGGTCGCTTGAGATATACGGTGACGTATGTCCTAGATGAATGACTGTCCACGACAGAACCCGGCTTATCGGCTAACTCTTCTTTTTTCTCAATGATAAATTTCCCTCATTAATGACACTTTTTTGGGATCGCTTCTTTTCATTTTTAGTATTTTGTGCGGATGAAGACCAACTTTTGGGTTGTTTTTATCGAAGTCCAGTGAAGGCTTGACAAGTAGTAATTCTAATTCCTATAGTGTAATTAAGTGGCAAAAAGTGGGAAAGTGTGGAAAAAAATGGGATAAATTATGTTTCGGGGTATAAATTTGGTCGTGCTTGATTCGAAAGGTCGGATAAAATTACCGGCACGCTATCGACAGCGATTACCACTGGATAAAGAACCTCAATTTGTATTAACCATTGACACCGAATCGCCTTGTTTATTGCTTTATCTTTTGCCGGAATGGGAAAACATTGAAGAAAAATTGCAAACCCTACCGAGCTTTAATCCCGCTGCGCGACGTATTCAACGATTACTTATCGGTCATGCAACCGATTTGGAAAGTGATAATAAGGGTCGAATCTTACTGCCCGTTTTGTTGAGAGATTATGCTCAATTAGAAAAAGAAATCATGGTTGTGGGTCAAGGGAGAAAAATTGAATTATGGGCCGCCAGCACCTGGGAGGACTATCGCACACAATGGGTCGAAGAGACGGTTACAAAAGACGCGATACCCGATGAATTAAAGAACTTAACCTTGTAGGCGGTTCTATGCAAAAACAAGAACAACATCAACCCGTTTTACTGACCGAGGTGATTGAAAACCTCGTCCTTGATAAGGACGGGATTTATGTTGATGCAACATTTGGACGGGGTGGCCATGCAGGCCAGATTTTACAGCGTTTAAGTGATAAAGGGAGATGCATTGCTATTGATAAGGATCCTGCGGCGATGGCGTTTGGCATCCAGCAATGGGGCCATGATAAACGGTTTAAAATATATCAAGGTTCATTTAGCCAGCTTAAAACAATGGCTGAGCGTGAAGGTGTGATCAATAAAGTCTCTGGAATTTTATTTGATTTAGGCGTTTCTTCACCGCAACTTGAAAAAGCCGAGAGAGGATTTAGTTTTTTACGAGAGGGGCCATTAGACATGCGTATGGATCCTCTAACAGGAATCAGTGCCGCAGAATGGCTCGCTCATGCGAAAGAAAAAGAAATCGTTAAGGTATTAAAGAATTATGGCGAAGAACGTTACGCAAAACGGATTGCCAGAGCAATCGTCGAAGAACAAAAATTAAGACCCATTGTAACGACCGTGCAGTTAGCCAATGTGGTGAAATTAGCACATCCTCATTGGGACCGATTTAAACATCCTGCGACACGAACGTTTCAAGCCATACGTATTCAGATTAATAATGAATTGGAAGATTTAAACGTTTCTTTAGGACAAAGTATTGATGTGTTGAAGCAAGGTGGACGCTTACTGGTGATTAGCTTTCATTCATTAGAAGATCGAATCGTAAAACGTTTTATTCATCAGCATGCTCATGAAGCAGTGGAACTAAAAAAACTACCGTTTATGCCAGCTGAATGGAAGCGACCGAGATTAAAAAAGATAGGTCGAGGAGTTAAACCAGATGCCTATGCGATCAAAACGAATCCACGATCGCGTAGCGCTCTATTACGAATAGCGGAGAAAATAGCATGAATAGTGCAGCGCGTGCTTTAACACAAAGTGCTTTAACGTGGGAGCGAGGACAATGGGTTGTTTCATTGAAAATGTTGGGGCTTTTTTTATTAATACTGGCCGTATTATCTTCAGCACTTTCTGTGATCTATATTAAAGCGATGCAACGTAATTTGTATAGTCAATTACAAACCGCTCAACAAACCTATGATCAGTTAAAAACGGAATGGAGCCAATTATTACTTGAAGAAAATACCTGGGTTGCGCCCGTCAGAATACAAAATTTAGCCCAACAAAAATTAGGTATGCGAATCCCTGAAATGAAAAATACCATTTTATTAACAAAATCACTCTTAAAATGAGTGTCATTTTTTTTATCCCTCATGGGGTTCATTTATTTTTAGGGGATAAAAAAAAGGTAGGCTATTTTTTTCTCACGCTATTTTCGGGGTTTTACGCGTTGTTTTCGGACAATGCTCTTCTTCATTTGATTGAGTAAGCGTTTCATGCCGGATCTCAAAAAAAACAATCGTAGGTTAACCTTCTCGACTTATCAATGGCGTTTAATGATCATCGTGTTCATTTTATTGTTGATTGCGTTGGGGTTGATCGCAAGACTTGTCAATTTAACCATTATTAATCGACAATTTTTACAACATCAAGGGAATGCAAGAACCATACGGACAGTCACTATTCCCGCACATCGCGGTATCATCTTCGATCGACACGGCGAACCCTTAGCAGTCAGTACGCCCGTCGTGGCTATTTGGGTCGATCCCACTTATTTTAAGCCCACAAAACAACAACGTTTGAATTTAAGTCATTGGCTACAGATCAGTCCACAAAACATTCATGAAATGGTTTTACATGGTCGATATAAAGAATTTGTTTATTTAAAACGGGGTTTAAATCCACAGTATGCCCAACACATCAAGAATCTAAAAATACCGGGTGTTTTTTCACAAAAAGAATATCATCGTTATTACCCAGAAGGCCCCGTAATGGCACATATCGTGGGTTTAACGAACGTCGATGATAAAGGTCAAGAAGGCTTGGAGCTTGCTTATAATTCGTGGTTAACGGGTCAATCCGGTTTAAAAAAAGTGATTAAAGATAGGCTAGGGCATATCGTCGCCGATATCCGATCGATACGTCCGCCACGATCAGGACATAATTTAACATTAAGTATTGACAAACGAATCCAATATATCGCTTTTAGAGAGCTGAAGTCAGGAATCGAGCGCTATCAAGCAGATTCTGGATCGGTTGTTGTACTGGATGTAAAAACGGGTGAAATTTTAGCCATGGTTAATTGGCCATCTTATAACCCCAATAATCGATTAACAACACACAAGGGTCAGACTCGGAACCGGGCATTAACGGATTTGTTTGAACCGGGATCAACGATTAAAAGTTTGAGTATGGCCAGCGTATTAGCCAGTGGTCGATTTACGCCAGAGAGTCCGATCGATACGAATCCGGGCTGGATGATCGTCGCGGGCAAACGCATTCGGGATGAACACAATAATGGCGTCATGGATTTAACGAAAATATTACAAATTTCAAGTAATATGGGGATGTCAAAGCTTATTCTTTCGCTTCCTGCAGAAAATTTATGGAATACGCTCCATCAAGTCGGCTTTGGTCAAATTACACAAAGTGGTTTCCCTGGCGAACGAACTGGTAGTCTCCCCCATTTTAAAGTATGGAATCCATTTGTATTAGCAACCTTATCGTTTGGCTACGGTATTTCAGTAACGGCGTTACAACTTGCACAAGCGTACGCTGTGTTGGCGCACGAAGGCATTAAGTTACCGGTTACTTTTCTCAAAGTACCTGAAACAGAAGTTCCTGTTGGGCAACGGGTGCTCGATAAAAAAATTAGTCGAGAAATATTAGACATGTTAGAGTCGGTGTTGACAAAAGAGGGAACGGCGCCTTTAGCGCGTGTTCCTGGCTACCGCGTTACCGGAAAAACCGGTACCGTGCGCATCGTTGGCGCGCAAGGTTATGAAAAACACCATTATAATAGTCTCTTTATCGGTATTGCACCGGCCAGTCGGCCGCGTCTGGTGGTTGCTGTGATGGTGCATGATCCAAAAGGTAAACGCTATTATGGAGGCTATACAGCAGGACCCATTTTTTCGCATGTCATGAGTCATGCACTACACGTGCTCAATATTCCACCTGATAATGGGTAAACGTCATTAAACGATTCCCAAAAATCGTAAAAGTCTTTATGAATGATGGAAGATGCAGCCATTCAGTAGGCAGAATAAAATTAAACGTATATACTCGTCAATTGTTGGAAAGCATCCATTAAAAAACTTCTAAACGTAAAGCTATTTCACACATTCCACGTTCAAAAACGATTCAATGCATGGAAGCGAATAGATGTTTAAAAATATTACTTTTACTTTTACTTTTACTTTTTCATTTTCATTCTTTTTTTTGTGTTTTTTTATCGCCCCGCTTCAGGCGCGAGAACCGTTACCACCGCGTTTTTCAGCGGAAGCGTATACGGGCGTGTATACGGTGGGTCGAGCGGATTTAATGGTGTCCTTAGACGGTGATGGTCAGCATAATCTGTATGTAGATCCCCAAGGCGGTTACGGAACGGATCAAGAATGGTATGGCGATGTTGGTTTAGGTTATCGATGGATTAGCAATGATGCCGCGATAGTGGGATGGTACGTGTTTGCCGGTCATTCATGCGTTGAAAACAGCAGTGGATTTTGGATAACGAATCCGGGTGTAGAGATCATGGGAAGTCGCTGGGATGCTCGGATTAATGCGTATATTCCGGTGGCAGGACGCAGTGATGATTTAGGAGGGATTGAATCCACGACGGCAGGCCCCTCTTTTTTTACGGGTCACAGTGAGCTACGAACGGTGTCTTTTACGGCGTTCAATGAAGTGCAACAGGTGGGTAATGGAGCCGATGCGCGCGTGGGTTACCAGTTATTTTCAGGTGTGCCTTTAAAAGCAGTTGTGGGCGCTTATTTTTTTGAGATTCCGCATGCTGAAAACGTGCGCGGGGGCGGTGCAGGAGTGGATTATTGGTTTGACGATTACGTTCGGGTTTTTGCCCGTTATAATTACGATAATAGGCAACACAGTCAGGTCGTGGGTGGTTTAGGGATTAGTTTTGGAGGGGTTCGGAACGGTCATTGGGCCGATCCGAGTTTATCGGAACGGTTAACGGATCCGGTGGAACGTTATATCGCCAATTTGGGTCATGGTTCGGGGATACCGAGTCAAACGATCCGATATGGAAGGGGAAGCGGCAGCCGAATCGAGGTGCTCCAGGATAATATTGCGTTTTTTAGTCAAACGGGAGGGCCGGATAATGGCGGAACCAACTTAACGTTGGCCGATTGCACGTTTGAAAACCCGTGTGGACCCACCGACTTTAGTCAAGCGGCTGTTAATACGTTAAATACGTTATTACCGAATACGCGGATGTATTTTAATGGGGGAGGTTATACTGCGGGTGAAGAGGGAGGTGGCTCTACCCCATTAAGGTTAAATAATGGTCAAAGTGTGCATTCTCGGACTGCGGATTATTCAGCGCCAGCCACAGGCACAGAACGTTCAACGTTTGCTGGCGCGTTTACTTTAACCGGCAATAATCATTTAGAAAACATTATTTTGATCCCTATTGTAGGAAGATTCCCAGATACCGGGGTGACTCTGGAAAGTGGAAATAATCAGATTACAGGGAGTAGTATTGGAACTGCAAACAATCGTTATTTGTTTGCTATTGAGAATTTTGGCGACAATACACGGGTTGATGCATCAACTATTTTTTCAAATATTCTAGGTGTGGTTACGACCGATTCTAATTTTACGATGCAAAATAGTACATTGGATTTACTTAATGTAGAGAATGTGGGTGTTGATGGGATTTTAGCAGTGGGTGGAAGTATTTCGATTATTGATTCAAGGATTCGCGTGGCAGGGTCATCGGCGAACGCTGCTGCCGTAGGCATACGAACCTCCAGCAATAGCGATGTTGCGGTGACCCATTCGGAAATAGCCGTTAGTAATGATACGGGTGCTGCAGTGGTACTCGAAAACAATAGTGGTACTATTAATGTTCTAGAGAGTGATTTGAACGTCGATGGTACGAATCCGTTCATCGCGACGGGCCTTCCTGTAAATATTGGCGCAGGAACGGTGTGTGTTGTGAATGGAGCGGTGGTCGCTTGTCCCTAAAAAATTTTTTCTAAATGTTTGCATGTAAAATCGTTTAAGGATGATTTGTGCAATGGATTAAATGTATTTTTCTTTCGTTTCCTCTTTTATTGTGTATCGCCCCGGTTCTCATGAGTCATGCACTACACGTGCTCAATATTCCACCCGATAATGGGTAAACGTCATTAAACGATTCCCAAAAATCGTAAAAGTCTTTAGGAATGATGGAAGATGCAGCCATTCAGTAGTCAGAATAAAATTAAACGTATATACTCGTCAATTGTTGGAAAGCATCCATTAAAAAACTTCTAAACGTAAAGCTATTTCACAGATTCCACGTTCAAAAACGATTCAATGCATGGAAGCGAATAGATGTTTAAAAATATTACTTTTACTTTTACTTTTTCATTTTCATTCTTTTTTTTGTGTTTTTTTATCGCCCCGCTTTACGGGCGAGAACCGTTACCGGTGCGTTTTTCAGCGGAAGCGTATACGGGCGTGTATACGGTGGGTCGAGCGGATTTAATGGTGTCCTTAGACGGTGATGGTCAGCATAATCTGTATGTAGATCCCCAAGGCGGTTACGGAACGGATCAAGCGTGGTACGGCGATGTCGGTTTAGGTTATCGATGGATTAGCAATGATGCCGCGATAGTCGGATGGTACGTGTTTGCAGGCCATTCACGCGTTGAAAACAGCAGTGGATTTTGGATAACGAATCCGGGTGTAGAGGTCATGGGAAGTCGCTGGGATGCGCGGGTGAATGCGTATATTCCGGTGGCAGGACGCAGTGATGATTTAGGAGGGATTGAATCCACGACGGCAGGCCCCTCTTTTTTTACGGGTCACAGTGAGCTACGAACGGTATCTTTTACGGCGTTCAATGAAGTGCAACAGGTGGGTAATGGAGCCGATGCGCGCGTGGGTTACCAGTTATTTTCAGGTGTGCCTTTAAAAGCGGTTGTGGGCGCTTATTTTTTTGAGATTCCGCATGCTGAAAACGTGCGCGGGGGCGGTGCAGGAGTGGATTATTGGTTTGACGATTACGTTCGTGTTTTTGCCCGTTATAATTACGATAATAGGCAACACAGTCAGGTCGTGGGTGGTTTAGGGATTAGTTTTGGAGGGGTTCGGAACGGTCATTGGGCCGATCCGAGTTTATCGGAACGGTTAACGGATCCGGTGGAACGTTATATCGCCAATTTGGGTCATGGTTCGGGGATACCGAGTCAAACGATCCGATATGGAAGGGGAAGCGGCAGCCGAATCGAGGTGCTCCAGGATAATATTGCGTTTTTTAGTCAAACGGGAGGGCCGGATAATGGCGGAACCAACTTAACGTTGGCCGATTGCACGTTTGAAAACCCGTGTGGACCCACCGACTTTAGTCAAGCGGCTGTTAATACGTTAAATACGTTATTACCGAATACGCGGATGTATTTTAATGGGGGAGGTTATACTGCGGGTGAAGAGGGAGGTGGCTCTACCCCATTAAGGTTAAATAATGGTCAAAGTGTGCATTCTCGGACTGCGGATTATTCAGCGCCAGCCACAGGCACAGAACGTTCAACGTTTGCTGGCGCGTTTACTTTAACCGGCAATAATCATTTAGAAAACATTATTTTGATCCCTATTGTAGGAAGATTCCCAGATACCGGGGTGACTCTGGAAAGTGGAAATAATCAGATTACAGGGAGTAGTATTGGAACTGCAAACAATCGTTATTTGTTTGCTATTGAGAATTTTGGCGACAATACACGGGTTGATGCATCAACTATTTTTTCAAATATTCTAGGTGTGGTTACGACCGATTCTAATTTTACGATGCAAAATAGTACATTGGATTTACTTAATGTAGAGAATGTGGGTGTTGATGGGATTTTAGCAGTGGGTGGAAGTATTTCGATTATTGATTCAAGGATTCGCGTGGCAGGGTCATCGGCGAACGCTGCTGCCGTAGGCATACGAACCTCCAGCAATAGCGATGTTGCGGTGACCCATTCGGAAATAGCCGTTAGTAATGATACGGGTGCTGCAGTGGTACTCGAAAACAATAGTGGTACTATTAATGTTCTAGAGAGTGATTTGAACGTCGATGGTACGAATCCGTTCATCGCGACGGGCCTTCCTGTAAATATTGGCGCAGGAACGGTGTGTGTTGTGAATGGAGCGGTGGTCGCTTGTCCCTAAAAAATTTTTTCTAAATGTTTGCATGTAAAATCGTTTAAGGATGATTTGTGCAATGGATTAAATGTATTTTTCTTTCGTTTCCTCTTTTATTGTGTATCGTCCCGGTTCTCATGAGTCATGCACTACACGTGCTCAATATTCCACCCGATAATGGGTAAACGTCATTAAACGATTCCCAAAAATCGTAAAAGTCTTTATGAATGATGGAAGATGCAGCCATTCAGTAGGCAGAATAAAATTAAACGTATATACTCGTCAATTGTTGGAAAGCATCCATTAAAAAGCTTCTAAACGTAAAGCTATTTCACAGATTCCACGTTCAAAAACGATTCAATGCATGGAAGCGAATAGATGTTTAAAAATATTACTTTTACTTTTACTTTTTCATTTTCATTCTTTTTTTTGTGTTTTTTTATCGCCCCGCTTCAGGCGCGAGAACCGTTACTGCGTTTTTCAGCGGAAGCGTATACGGGCGTGTATACGGTGGGTCGAGCGGATTTAATGGTGTCCTTAGACGGTGATGGTCAGCATAATCTGTATGTAGATCCCCAAGGCGGTTACGGAACGGATCAAGCGTGGTACGGCGATGTCGGTTTAGGTTATCGATGGATTAGCAATGATGCCGCGATAGTCGGATGGTACGTGTTTGCAGGCCATTCACGCGTTGAAAACAGCAGTGGATTTTGGATAACGAATCCGGGTGTAGAGGTCATGGGAAGTCGCTGGGATGCGCGGGTGAATGCGTATATTCCGGTGGCAGGACGCAGTGATGATTTAGGAGGGATTGAATCCACGACGGCAGGCCCCTCTTTTTTTACGGGTCACAGTGAGCTACGAACGGTATCTTTTACGGCGTTCAATGAAGTGCAACAGGTGGGTAATGGAGCCGATGCGCGCGTGGGTTACCAGTTATTTTCAGGTGTGCCTTTAAAAGCGGTTGTGGGCGCTTATTTTTTTGAGATTCCGCATGCTGAAAACGTGCGCGGGGGCGGTGCAGGAGTGGATTATTGGTTTGACGATTACGTTCGTGTTTTTGCCCGTTATAATTACGATAATAGGCAACACAGTCAGGTCGTGGGTGGTTTAGGGATTAGTTTTGGAGGGGTTCGGAACGGTCATTGGGCCGATCCGAGTTTATCGGAACGGTTAACGGATCCGGTGGAACGTTATATCGCCAATTTGGGTCATGGTTCGGGGATACCGAGTCAAACGATCCGATATGGAAGGGGAAGCGGCAGCCGAATCGAGGTGCTCCAGGATAATATTGCGTTTTTTAGTCAAACGGGAGGGCCGGATAATGGCGGAACCAACTTAACGTTGGCCGATTGCACGTTTGAAAACCCGTGTGGACCCACCGACTTTAGCCAAGCGGGTGTTAATACGTTAAATACGTTATTACCCAATACGCGGATGTATTTTAATGGGGGGAGCTATTTCGCAATTAATCCTGGAATTAATCCATTGACCTTAAATAATGGCCAAAGCATCCATTCTCGGACTGCAGATTATTCAGCGCCTGCAACAGAGTCTGATCGCTCAACGTTTGGTGGCGCGTTTACTTTAACCGGCAATAATCATTTAGAAAACATTATTTTGATCCCTTTCTTGGGAGTTGTTCCAGATACGGGAGTGCGAATAGAAGGCTCTAATAATCAGATTACAGGGAGTAGTATTGGAACTGCAAACTATCGTTATTTGTTTGCTATTGAGAATTTTGGCGACAATACACGGGTTGATGCATCAACTATTTTTTCAAATATTCTAGGTGTGGTTACGACCGATTCTAATTTTACGATGCAAAATAGTACATTGACATTGGATTTACTTAATGTAGAGAATGTGGGTGTTAATGGGATTTTAGCAGTGGGTGGAAGTATTTCGATTATTGATTCAAGGATTCGCGTGGCAGGGTCATCGGCGAACGCTGCTGCCGTAGGCATACGAACCTTCAGCAATAGCGATGTTGCGGTGACCCATTCGGAAATAGCCGTTAGTAATGATGATACGGGTGCTGCAGTGGTACTCGAAAACAATAGTGGTACTATTAATGTTCTAGAGAGTGATTTGAACGTCGATGGTACGAATCCGTTCATCGCGACGGGCCTTCCTGTAAATATTGGCGCAGGAACGGTGTGTGTTGTGAATGGAGCGGTGGTCGCTTGTCCCTAAAAAATTTTTTCTAAATGTTTGCATGTAAAATCGTTTAAGGATGATTTGTGCAATGGATTAAATGTATTTTTCTTTCGTTTCCTCTTTTATTGTGTATCGCCCCGCTTCAGGCGCGAGAACCGTTACTGCGTTTTTCAGCGGAAGCGTATACGGGCGTGTATACGGTGGGTCGAGCGGATTTAATGGTGTCCTTAGACGGTGATGGTCAGCATAATCTGTATGTAGATCCCCAAGGCGGTTACGGAACGGATCAAGCGTGGTACGGCGATGTCGGTTTAGGTTATCGATGGATTAGCAATGATGCCGCGATAGTCGGATGGTACGTGTTTGCAGGCCATTCACGCGTTGAAAACAGCAGTGGATTTTGGATAACGAATCCGGGTGTAGAGGTCATGGGAAGTCGCTGGGATGCGCGGGTGAATGCGTATATTCCGGTGGCAGGACGCAGTGATGATTTAGGAGGGATTGAATCCACGACGGCAGGCCCCTCTTTTTTTACGGGTCACAGTGAGCTACGAACGGTATCTTTTACGGCGTTCAATGAAGTGCAACAGGTGGGTAATGGAGCCGATGCGCGCGTGGGTTACCAGTTATTTTCAGGTGTGCCTTTAAAAGCGGTTGTGGGCGCTTATTTTTTTGAGATTCCGCATGCTGAAAACGTGCGCGGGGGCGGTGCAGGAGTGGATTATTGGTTTGACGATTACGTTCGTGTTTTTGCCCGTTATAATTACGATAATAGGCAACACAGTCAGGTCGTGGGTGGTTTAGGGATTAGTTTTGGAGGGGTTCGGAACGGTCATTGGGCCGATCCGAGTTTATCGGAACGGTTAACGGATCCGGTGGAACGTTATATCGCCAATTTGGGTCATGGTTCGGGGATACCGAGTCAAACGATCCGATATGGAAGGGGAAGCGGCAGCCGAATCGAGGTGCTCCAGGATAATATTGCGTTTTTTAGTCAAACGGGAGGGCCGGATAATGGCGGAACCAACTTAACGTTGGCCGATTGCACGTTTGAAAACCCGTGTGGACCCACCGACTTTAGCCAAGCGGGTGTTAATACGTTAAATACGTTATTACCGAATACGCGGATGTATTTTAATGGGGGAAATTATGCTGCAATTAATCCTGGAATTAATCCGTTGACCTTAAATAATGGCCAAAGCGTCCATTCTCGGACCGCGGATTATTCAGCGCCAGCCACAGGCACAGAACGTTCAACGTTTGGTGGTGCGTTTACTTTAACCGGCAATAATCATTTAGAAAATATTATTCTGATCCCTTTCTTGGGAGTTGTTCCAGATACGGGAGTGCGAATAGAAGGCTCTAATAATGTGATTACAGGGAGTAGTATTGGGACCGTGAGCAATCGTTATGCGTTTTCTGTACAGAATGTTGGTATAGGTACATATATTGATAATACCTTTTTTTTTGCTGCCCAAATGGGAATTATAACCTATGGTTCAAATCTAATCGTTCTAAAAAGTACAGTGGATGTTGAATTAGTAGGTGGTGGTACTGGGATTGAAATTATGAATAACAATGCGTTTGTGATTGATTCAGCGATTCGGCTTACGGGAACGGGGGCTTTCCCCTTTACAGGGATAGAAACCTCATCAAACACGAATGCTAGTACTAGTATTATAAATTCGTCAATTGATATTATTCATGAAAATGTTAATGGTAATGCGGTTGCGTTACATAATGGGCGTGGCAGCAGCATGACCGTTCTCGATAGTAGTTTAAGTGTTGAAGGCGCCCACGTTGCGATAGCAAGAGGAGCGGTGACGGTTAATGATGGAACGACGTGTAGGGTCAATGGCGCTATAACGGCTTGTGCTTAAAGAATCGATTAAAAAATAAATTCAATTGAAATGTTATGAAAAAAAATTGGCAGACCTTTCTCAAAGAAGCGGTGGCTGATCCGGCCGAATTACTGGATCGATTAGCACTGAATCCCCAGTTATTATCTGCTGCGCAGCACGCCTCGAGATTATTTCCCTTGCGCGTACCAAGCGGTTTTATTGACAGAATGCAAAAAGGGAATCCTGCGGATCCCCTCTTACAACAAGTGCTTCCAATCGCAGCCGAAGCGCGAATACAGGCTGATTTTAGTGACGATCCGTTACAGGAAAACGCCGCGAATCCGCTTCCGGGCTTATTGCATAAATATTATGGCCGCATATTGCTGACGATGACCGGCGCTTGTGCAATCAATTGTCGCTATTGTTTTCGTCGTCATTTTCCGTATGGAAAAAATAAAGTGGGAGGTAAGGCATGGCACGCTATAGTGGCATATATTCAAGCCGATACGTCTATTCGCGAAGTTATTTTAAGTGGAGGGGATCCCTTATTAGCGCAAGATGATTATTTGAAACACCGTATCAACGATCTCGCCGCTATTCCACACGTAAAGATTGTCCGTATCCATTCCCGTTTACCTATTGTGATTCCCGAACGAATGACTACTCCACTTTTAAATGCATTGACAGGAACACGATTGCAACCTGTTTTGGTGACACACTGTAACCACGCGAACGAATTAAATGATTCTGTTCAACAAGCCATCGAAAAGTGTCGTCAACGAAAAATACACGTTCTGAATCAAGCGGTGTTGTTAAAAGGCGTTAATGATTCGGTTGAAGCACTGGTTCATTTGAGTGAACGTTTATTTGAATGTGGAATTTTACCCTATTATTTACATCGGTTGGACAAAGTACAAGGCGCGACGCATTTTACAGTGAATGAAGAAAAGATGAAGCCGCTTTTAAAGGCGTTGCGAGAACGATTGCCCGGTTATTTAGTCCCGAAATGTGTTTATGAACAAGCCGGTGCATTATCTAAAATGCCCTTTATGGAGGATTAAGTGAAGTATGCACATTAAAGCTAGCGAATTGAAAACAGAGACTTTATACTCCGTGCAAACGGGTTTGAAAAATTTAAACGGGTACAAAGCGTACGATAAAAGTTGATAGGTGTACGATGTCTGAAAATTCAAAAAATAGCCGTGTTGAAACCGATAGTATGGGTTCTATTAACGTTCCCGCGCAACATTATTGGGGCTCGCAAACGCAACGAAGTGTGCGTCACTTTGACATCGGTGGTGAACAAATGCCTTTGGCGGTTATCCATGCATTTGGTATTTTAAAAAAGGCGGCCGCAAAAGCGAATCTCGAATTAGGATTATTAACAAAAGAGAATGCAGATTTAATCATTCAAGTGGCCGATGAAGTAAAATCGGGACAACTGGATGCTGAATTCCCTTTGCGCGTTTGGCAAACGGGTAGCGGCACGCAAACCAATATGAATGTGAATGAAGTCATTGCCAATCGCGCTATCGAACTAGCCGGCGGGGAACGGGGTACTAAAAAACCAATTCATCCCAACGATCACGTGAATAAATCACAATCCTCGAATGATACCTTTCCCACCGCAATGTATATTGCAGCTGCGGTGGCGATGGTCAAAAAACTCATCCCTGCGGTACAAACCTTATATGGTGCACTGATTGAAAAAGTGCATGAATTTAAAGCGATTATTAAAATAGGCCGTACGCATTTGCAAGATGCGGTTCCTTTAACATTGGGTCAAGAATTTTCAGCGTATGTGGATCAATTAGAATCGGCATTAGCACATATCGAACAAACCTTGCCAGGGCTTTATCAATTGGCGATAGGCGGCACGGCGGTGGGGACAGGATTGAATACGCATCCAAAATTTGCTGAATTAACCGCAAAGTTTATTGCTCAAGAAACGAAATTACCTTTCGTTTCAGCCAAAAATAAATTTTCTGCGTTAGCCGCGCATGAGGCTTTAGTGTTTGCAAGTGGGGCGCTTAAAACCTTAGCCTGTGCGCTAATGAAACTTGCAAACGACATTCGTTGGTTAGGGTCAGGCCCGCGTTCAGGTTTAGGTGAACTTATTTTACCCGAAAATGAGCCTGGTTCTTCCATCATGCCGGGTAAAGTGAATCCGACACAATGTGAAGCGATGACAATGGTGTGTATTCAAGTGATGGGAAATGATGCCGCCATCACCTTTGCAGGAAGCCAAGGTAATTTTGAACTGAATGTGTATAAACCGTTGATGATTTATAACTTTTTACAATCGGTCGATCTGTTAAGTTCTGCGTGTATTTCATTTACGCGTTATTGCGTGAAGGATTTAAAAGCGAATCAGACTAAAATTAAACAATTTCTTGAAAACTCATTAATGTTAGTGACGGCATTGAATCCTATCATTGGCTATGATAAAGCCGCTAAAATTGCGCATAAAGCGTTACAGGAAGAAATGAGTTTACGGGAGGCCTGTGTCGCATTGGGTTATCTTGATGCGGAAACCTTTGATAAAGTCGTTGATCCTAAAAAAATGCTGGGACCGCGAGTGGATTAATCAATAGAACCACGAAAGACATAAGTGGGGGTTCCGCGTAGAAAAACCGGTGAATGTTCAGATTCCCATCGGACGGTCAGCAACCCCCCTGGTAAATTGACCTTTACTTTTTTAGTGAGTCGGTTGAGTAACCGTCCAGCAATCACCGCTGCACAGGCACCGCTACCACAGGCTTGCGTTTCCCCAACGCCGCGTTCATAAATACGGAGATCGATTTGCTTGGGATCACGAATTTTCATCAATTCCAGGTTACACCCTTGTGGAAAATAAGGATACGGATGTTGATTCAGATAAAGTCCTAAGTCTTCAAGGGGTGCTTTTTCTAAACAATTGACTTGTATCACGCAATGCGGATTACCTAAAGAAAGGACACAACAATCAAAGCGTCCAAAAGGCGTTTCGAGAGGATGAATGGGGGCTTTTGAGGGGTTGATAAAAGGAATTTTTTCCGGATCAAAAATCGGTAGACCTAAATTAGCCGTGACTTTGCCGCTTTCTTCCATGGTGAGTTCTAAACGATTATTCATGGTCATCAGATGGATGGGATTTTTATACCGTTTTTTTTCGATTAAGTATCGAGTCACACATAAAGCACCATTACCACATTGCGCGACCTCATTCCCGTTTGCATTAAAAATACGATAATAAAAATGTTTCGATTGAGAACGCGGTTTTTCAATTAATAACAGTTGGTCAAAGCCAATGCCGCGTTGCCGATGTGCCCATTTTCGTATTAATTTAGCACTCGGTTTAAACGGTTGTTGTAAGGTATCTACAATAACAAAGTCGTTACCCAATAAATGCATTTTAATAAATTCAGTTTTCATGGAATTATCGATTTTAGGAGATAGGAGGTATCGTTTCATTGGCCAATAATTGTGCTAACGTTTCACGTGAGCGAATTAAAAACACGCGATCCGTGTCAACCATAAGCTCGGCGGCTCTTGGTCTAGAATTATAGTTGGAACTCATTGAAAAACCATAAGCACCACTGTCCATAATGGCTAAGTAATCACCCGCGCGTAAGACGAGTTCGCGATTTTTACCAAAAAAATCACTACTTTCGCAAATGGGACCAACAATATCATATTTTTTTTTACGGGGAAGAGAACGTTGAACGATAGGTAAAATAGCGTGCTCAGCCTGATATAAGGCGGGGCGAATGAGGTCATTCATACCCGCATCGACAATCGCAAAATGTTTACGATGGTTTGATTTAAGGTACTCCACTTTAGTGACCAATATACCCGCTTGGGCTATCAGTGCACGACCTGGTTCGAGGATTAAAGTGAGTGTTGAGTTTCTTTTTTTGAGCAATGCTAAAATTTTTTGACTATATTCTTGAACCGATGGAACGTTTTCAGTTTGATAAGTCACGCCTAAGCCACCGCCTAAATTAATTGTTTTTAATAAAATATGTTCTTTTTTTAATGCTTCAGTGAGTTTCAAAAGATGTTCTAACGCCTGTAGAAAAGGATCGATGGTTGTGATTTGTGAACCTAAATGACAACTGATTCCACGAATCGTTAAATGGTTTGATTGCGCCGCATAACGATAAAGTGTTAAGGCATCCTTTTCGTTTAAACCAAATTTAGTGTCGTTTAAACCCGTGGTTATATAGGGGTGGGTTTTGGGATCGATATTCGGATTGACACGTAAAGCAATCGGTGCCACCGCACCTATGTTTTTGGCAAGTGCTTCGATTCGGAATAATTCACCACTGGACTCGACATTAAAACAACCGATGTGGGCGAATAAGGCGGATTTGATTTCCTCGCAGGTTTTACCGACACCAGAAAATACCGTGTTTTCTGCATGCCCACCGGCGCGAAGTACGCGATCGAATTCACCGCCGGATACAATGTCAAATCCGGCGCCCCAGTGGGCTAAAAGCGCTAAAATAGCGAGATTTGAATTCGCTTTGACCGCATAACAAATCTGATGTCCGTTCTGGATGAAAGATTTAAAGGCACACCATTGTTCATATAAACGGGATTTAGAATAAATATAACAAGGTGAGCCATAATGCGTTATTAATTGAGTAATGGGGATCGCTTCTGCCTGTAAAATGTGATCGAAATAAATAAAAGACATTAGATGACAGATTGCATAAAAGGAGGAACGGAAGATTTTTGATGCGGGAGATATAAAGGGCCCATTTGTCCACATCCCGTTAAAAAAAATAAAACGCTTAAATAAAGAAGAGAACAGCCAATTTTTGTTTGCATATAAATACTAGATGTTAAATGTTCTCACCTAAAAAATAAAAACGATTGAATGGTCAATCGCTGTTACAAAAAAATTGTAAAATTCTATTGTAAAGTGTTCGAACCCCTAGTATATAGTAACCGCAATAAAAAGGGGTCGAATGATTCAAAAAAACGCATTCATTTTAGGATGCTAACATTTTATACGGGTGTTGGGTTTCCTTTTATCGCATTCACTGAAGGTTAATTCTTAAACAGACGACGGGGAAAATTTAAAAATAATAGGGGGCGGTATATACTAAAAATAGAATGATTTTTTTGAAGCAATCGCGCAAAAACTAGCTTAATTTTTATGAGGTTCGCAATGGAAAACCCAAAGTCGTTAGATTACTTAGAATTCAACCCGATCCAATCTCCATCAGCCAGTATTATCTGTTTGCATGGATTAGGTGCAAGTGGTCATGATTCCGCCAACATGGCACGAGCGGTTGCATTAAGTACAGGTTTCCGCTTTGTTTTTCCACATGCACCCGTAAGGCCGATTAGTTTAAATGGGGGTGTGAAAATGCCTGCCTGGTATGATATCCATGGATTGACATTTGGTTCGCCTGAAGATGAAATGGGTATTCGGGAAGCGGCACATAGTTTATTTGAGTTAATAGAAAAAGAAGTGGGAAGAGGAATACCGGCGCATCGGATTGTTTTAGCGGGGTTTTCACAGGGAGGCGCGATGGCGTTGTATACCGCATTACGTTTCCCACGCGCATTGGCAGGAATTTTGGCGTTATCAACGTATTTGCCCCTACATCATTTTTTAGAAAAAGAAGCCAGTGAAGCGAATCGTTCAACCCCTATTTTTATGGCACATGGCGACGAAGATAATATTGTTGCGCCCGCATTAGGTGAGTTTTCTTATAACTGTTTAAAAAAATTAGCGTATCCGGTCCAGTTTAATCGCTACCCTATCGGCCACAGCGTTTGTCCACAAGAAATTATGGATATTACGCAATGGTTACAACAACGGTTACAGAAATAAGGTTATACTCCCTGTCGAATCATACAACCAACAACGATATCCATTAAACACTCATCATGAAAAACATTCGGAATTTTTCCATTATCGCGCATATTGATCATGGAAAATCAACAGTGGCAGATCGATTAATCCAAGTTTGCGGAGGCTTAACAGCGCGAGAAATGTCCGCGCAAGTATTAGACTCGATGGAACTTGAACGCGAACGTGGTATTACGATCAAAGCACAAAGCGTTACGTTGTATTACACCGCACAAGATGGGCAACGGTATCAGTTAAATTTTATTGATACGCCGGGCCATGTGGATTTTTCGTATGAAGTATCGCGATCGTTAGCGGCGTGTGAGGGGGCATTATTAGTCGTTGATGCTGCTCAAGGCGTTGAAGCGCAAACCGTTGCGGTGTGTTATACAGCGATTGAACAGGGGTTAGAAGTATTACCGGTCATCAATAAAATCGATTTACCACAAGCCACACCGGAAAATGTTATCCAAGAAATTGAAGAGATCATTGGTATACCGGCTCAAGATGCCGTGAGAGTCAGTGCAAAAAAAGGCACTGGAATCGTAGAATTACTTGAAAAATTGATTCGTGTTATTCCTCCACCCCAAGGGGATAGACAGCAACCTTTACAAGCGTTAATTATTGATTCTTGGTTTGATTCCTATTTGGGTATTGTTTCTTTAGTACGCATAAAAAATGGCTGTTTAAAAGTGGGTGATAAAATTCAAGTGATGTCCACCGGGAAGCATTATAACGTGGATCAATGCGGCATTTTCACACCGAAACGACACGCGATGGACACATTGTGTGCCGGTGAGGTTGGTTTTGTCATCGCAGGTGTTAAAGATATCCATGGCGCACCCGTTGGAGATACCTTAACTCACCTCTCAACGTCTGCCGTTGTCCCTTTACCGGGTTTTAAGCGTGTTCATCCCCAAGTATTTGCGGGCTTATTTCCCGTTAACACCGAAGAATTTAGTGATTTTCGCGATGCGTTAGAAAAGCTGAGTCTCAATGATTCGTCACTTTTTTACGAACCAGAAACCTCCGAAGCATTAGGATTTGGTTTTCGTTGCGGTTTTTTAGGCTTGTTGCATATGGAGATCGTACAAGAACGTTTAGAACGAGAATACGATTTAGATCTCATCACAACCGCACCAACGGTTGTTTATGAAATCGTAACGTCGAAAGGAGAAATCGCTCATATTGATAATCCAGCCGAGCTGCCGCCAGCCCATTTTATTCAGGTGATGCGAGAGCCCATTGTTTTAGCCAATATACTGGTGCCGCAAACTTATTTAGGGGCTGTAATTACATTGTGTAATGAACGACGAGGGGTACAAACGAAATTACTTTATACGGGTAAACAGGTTTCTATCGCGTATGAATTACCGATGAGCGAGGTAGTTTTAGACTTTTTTGATCGTTTAAAATCGTTAAGTCGAGGCTATGCTTCACTTGACTATCATTTTATTCGTTTTCAAGAAGCGGACTTAGTCAAGTTGGATATTCTCATTAATGGTGATAAAGTCGATGCGCTGGCTTTGGTCGTCCACCGTAGTCAATCACAATACCGAGGCCGACAATTAGTGGCAAGACTGAAAGATCTTATTCCACGACAAATGTTTGAAGTTGCTTTGCAAGCCGCAATAGGCAACCATATTATCGCAAGGGAAACCGTGAAGGCCTTGCGTAAAAATGTGATTGCTAAATGTTATGGTGGTGATGTTTCACGTAAGAAAAAATTATTGGAAAAACAAAAAGCCGGTAAAAAACGCATGAAACAAGTGGGTCGTATCGAGATCCCTCAGCAAGCCTTTTTAGCCGTATTACAACTGGATAAAAAATAATCTTTTAATCTTGAGTAACGATAATGAATTTAAATTTTGAATTTTTTTTAACGCTGGTGGTTATTATTACCGGTGTGATTACTCTCGCAGACCTATTGATTTTTGCGCCACGTCGGAAGCGAAAAAAAATAACGCATCCGTCGATAGTCATCGAGTATGCCCGCTCTTTTTTCCCTGTTTTATTCTTCGTATTACTTATACGTTCTTTTTTAGCGGAGCCTTTTCGAATCCCTTCAGGGTCAGAAAAACCCGATTTGTTAATTGGGGATTTTATAGTGGCCAATAAGTTTATTTATGGTATCCGTTTACCCGTAACGCATAAAAAAATGATTTCGGTCAGTGAACCCAAACGGGGTGATATTATTGTATTTTTATGGCCGAAAGATACCTCCACGTATTTCATTAAACGCGTGATAGGCGTACCCGGTGATGTGATTACCTATAAAAATAAGGTATTAACGATCAATGGCCAGCAGGCGTCACAACAGTTATTAGGGGAAACAATGGATAGCGATGGCAGGCATGAAAAATGGCCCGTTTTATTAAAACGTGAAAATTTACTCGGCATTCAACACGATATTTATTTACGCCCGGATCAATTCGCAACAGATTTTTCAGTCGTTGTACCCCAAGGAAATTATTTCGTCATGGGCGATAATCGAGATAATAGCTTAGATAGTCGTTATTGGGGTTTTGTTCCTGAAAAAGATCTCATTGGGAAGGCCATGTGGGTATTTTTTAGTTGGGATAACGAGCATCATCGTGTTCGTTGGGATCGATTGGGTTTACGAATCCATTAGCGAATTATAGACAGGGACTGTGTGCCGTTGCCGGTTAACAATGATCATGGGGATAAAAACGATCGCGATATTCTCAATCGACACGTTTCTTATTTTAAGAGGCACTTTTAGTGAAATCCGAAATAGAAAGTTTATGTGAAAAGTTAAATTATCAATTTAAAAATCCTGAATTATTGGAAGATGCGCTGAGCCATCGTAGCTTTCGTGGCAATAAAAATAATGAACGATTAGAATATTTGGGCGATGCGGTATTAAACTTTGTGATTGCGGCCGCATTATTTCGCCAAAATATTAAAGCACGTGAAGGTGAATTAAGTCGTCTCCGTGCTAATTTAGTCCGTGGCGAAACGTTGACCGATCTTGCTCAAGGATTTGAGTTAGGGAAATATTTACGTCTCGGTGCGGGAGAGTTAAAAACGGGAGGTGCCCAACGGAAATCTATTTTAGCTGATGGCATGGAAGCGGTTGTGGGGGCTATTTACCTTGATGGGGGTTTTCAAGCCTGTGAAACCTGCATTTTACGCTGGTATGCGAATCGTTTAGAAAATATCGAAATGATTCCTGATCTGAAAGATCCTAAAACGCAATTGCAAGAATATTTACAAGCCAAAAAATTAGCATTACCCGTCTACACAATTCTTGCTTTAGAAGGACCCGCTCATCAGCAATCGTTTAAAGTGGAGTGTCAAATTCAGGGTTTACCCCATAAAGCAATAGGATTAGGAAGTAGTCGACGTCGTGCTGAACAAAAAGCCGCAGAAAAAATTTTAGAAGAATTAGCGATAACCGTTAAAGAGAACTAAACAAAGCGTATAACCCTAGCAATATGAAAAATTTAAAAACGCATTGCGGTAAAATTGCAATTATTGGTCGACCGAATGTCGGTAAATCGACATTACTGAATAAAATTTTAGGTGAAAAATTAACCATTACATCGTCTAAACCTCAAACAACACGCGATCAAATTTTAGGGATTAAAACCGATTTACACACGCAGTTTATTTATAAAGATACGCCTGGTATTCTTCAAAACGCAGGGCGCCGGTTGAGCCGTACATTCACGCGGTCAGCCATTCAGGCGTTAATTGACGTCGATCTCATTGGTTTTGTTATCGAAGCGGATCGTTGGACAAACGAAGAAGCGGCGATTTTAGAACGAATAAAACCATTAAAACGTCCTGTGATATTGATTATTAATAAAGTCGATAAAATAAATGATAAGCACCGTTTACTTCCTTTTTTAAAATGCTGTTATCAAAAAATGTCTTTTTTAGCCATTGTGCCTATTTCAGCACTAAAAGGACAAAATATCGATGAATTAGAAAAAGTTATTGCAAAAGCATTACCCCACGCAGCGTTTATTTACCCCCCCGATCAATTGACGGATCGGAGTCAACGCTTTTTAGTCGGAGAATTTATTCGAGAAAAATTGATGCGTTATTTACATCAAGAAATCCCTTATGGATTAACCGTGAGTATTGAACAATTCATCGAGGAGAAAAAAATCATTAAAATTTCTGCGCTTATTTGGGCAGAACATTCACGCCAAAAAGCGATTATTATCGGTAAAAAAGGCGAATTGCTCAAAAAAATAGCGTCTGAAGCAAGAAAAGATATCGAAGCGTTTTTGCATAAAAAAATTTATTTGGACGTATGGATCAAGATTAAAACAAGAAAGCCGAATGAAGAAGGAAATTTAAAACGCGTTTAAAGTTACAAACACAGGTATCATGGAGGAATAGTAACATGCACGAATCAATGCTTTTTGCCCAAAAACAAGCGGGTGATAATCGTTTATCGAAGGACAATGCGGCATTATTATTTATCGATCATCAAACGGGTTTATTTCAGTTGGTGAGGGATTATCACTACGATGAATTTAAGAATAATGTTTTGGCATTGGCCGCTATCGGCACGCTTTTTCATTTACCGACTATTTTAACAACAAGTTTTGAATCAGGTCCAAATGGTCCACTTATTCCTGAATTAAAGCATACGTTTCCTAAAGCGCCGTTTATTCCACGACCCGGTCAAATTAACGCGTGGGATAATGAGGATTTTGTGAAGGCTGTCAAAGCAACGGGACGCAAAAAATTAATTATTGCGGGAATCGTCACTGATGTTTGCGTTGTATTTCCGGCGATATCGGCTTTAAGTGAGGGTTATGATGTCTACGTCGTTGTAGATGCCTCAGGGACATTCAATCTTGCGACGCGCCATGCAGCGCTGAGTCGTATGGCGCAATGCGGAGCGGTTTTAACGAATTGGTTTTCAATTGGTTCTGAGTTACAACGCGATTGGCGCGATAAAGGCGAAGGATTGACGCAATTACTGAAGGATCATTTAGTGCCTTATGCAAATCTTATTTGTAGTCATGAGGTCTCTCATGATGCTGAGCAAGAAACGTGAACCTCACTTTTTGGTAGAGGTTTCATGTCGTGCAATGCGTAATAAGGCGTGTTGCAATGATTTAATTTTTATATGTTGCGCAGCATTTTTAATGAGTTGAGCACTACTGGATGATAAGGGAGGTGGCGCTGAGCGTGAAATTGAATGGATAGGATGAAAGTGAGGTTGGATGTTCCATTCAATCTGTTTCAAATCACGCAACGCGTCGTAATGAATTAATTGTTCAGTGATAGTCGGGAGCCGATAGCGCAATTGTGTCGCCCAGGCCGCACTCGCGCATTCAATAATTAAATGACCTTCGCGAAAATTAGCGATCCGAGTATGCTCACCAAGAGAACCCATTTCAGTGTGCCAAATTTGATTGAGTCGGTTTAATTGAACAACTTTGGCTTGAATAAACGCCAATAAGCTTTCCGAATCATCCTGCAAGATAGTGACCAGCCTTTTTTCTCGCGATAGTTTTTTAGTCATCAGTCTATTTTCATCGGTAAAATAACAAGTTGCGCACCGAGTAAATGTAAGCGCCGTTGTAACATGATGGCTGTTTCGTTATGCAGTAAACGGGTTATCCAATTATCTTTCGTGAAAATAAGCTTACTCGCGAAAAAAATCGAATTTGGAAATTCTTTTATGATTTTTTTAGAAAGCAGGGTTAATTTTTCGGTCGGATCAGTGCCATAAGCCACATAACTTTTTGCCGCTAAGCCTTGTTCATGACAGTAGGTGATAAAATAATCGAGCATTGTCTGTGTATTTTTTTGCATCGTTGTCAATTCTTTTCGAGCACTAAAACTTTCCACATCAACGATACCAACGGTAACAAATATAAAATTTTTAAAATGATTCGGAAACATACGGAGTACCCATAATAGATTGTACAGACCAATGCCTCGATGTTTCCCGACCATAATGACAGCGGTCGCTTCTTTCGGTTGCAGTGGTTTGGGAGGCTTAGAAGCGTTTAACGGTGTGCTTGTCATCAGGAGATCAATCGTATGTAATTTTTTGAAAACCAGCGTGTAATGTTTTTTGACCAATAGGCAAATGAAAATGACTAAACTGGTAATGAAGACGGTGACCCAGCCGCCAAACGTGAATTTTGATATCAGTGTCGTTATCAAGATACAAAAGGTGACTAAAAAGGCAAAGGATGAAAAAATGAATCGACCTAACCAATGGGAAGAAGCATCCTTTCGATGCGTGACCCAATAAACGCACAGACCCAGAATAGAAAGCGAAAAGGTTAAAAATACATTCATGCTATAGAGAATAACGAGCCAGGAAACACGCCCTTCACTCAACCAAAGGATCAAGAGTGCGGCAATGCCAAATACAATGATTCCATTTTGTGTCACTAAACGACTGGATAGATGACGAAAACGATTGGGTACCCAACTGTCGATGGCCATATTGGCTAATACACTGGGGCCGGCTAAAAAACCGGTATTAGCGCCGACAAGTAGTAAGCCGGCTTCAAGCAATAAAGTGAGGGTTAAGAGGGCTTTCGCCCATGCAGAATCCCCTAAAATGTGATGAAACACAACGGCATTTAAGGTTTGACCGTAGACAGGATGTGCATGCCATAATAAATAAAGTAAAATGATCCCGCCGGCGGTAAAACTTAAGGAAAGTGCCATATAAAACATGGTCCATTTTCCGGTGCGTACCCGGGGCTCCATGAGTCGATTCACATTGTTAGAAACGGCTTCAATTCCAGTGTAAGTTCCACTGCCTAACGAATAAGCCCGTAACAATAAGGCCGTAATAAATAACCAGCCCGTTTGTTGTGAAATTGCAAAAGTGGTGGTGAACGTATCTGAAAACACGCGAGGTAATGTACTTTTATGGACCATAACACCATAAATGATTAAAAAAAAGTGCGTGACCACAAAACCTAAAAAAATAGGCATTAACACTTTTATCGATTCTTTCATCCCTCGTAAATTTAATGTAATCAGTACGATAATAACAAACGCGCAAGCGAATAATTTATAATTTAAAAAAGAAGAAGGAAGTAAGCTCAATAAGGCATCAATACCGCTGGCTACAGAGATTGTAATCGTTAAGACATAATCGACAATAAGTGCAGCACCTGAAATCAGTCCAGCATACGGACCCAGGAGTTGAGTAGAAACTTTATAACCCCCCCCACCACTGGGAAACAACGTAATAACTTGATTGTAAGCGAGCGCGATAACAAAAACGGTGAGAATCGTTGCAATAGAAATATAAAGACCCAATGAACTGTAATGAGGTCCTAAAGCAATAAAGGCTTCTTCAGGACCATAACACGAAGACGATAATCCATCGGCACCCAGACCCACCCACGCTAAAAAAGCGACTAGAGCAATATTGCGTTGTGTCGAAGGATTTAATGGGTTACGGGGTTTACCGAGCAAAAAACGACCAAGACGTTGAAAAAAAGTCATGCTCATCAAGATACTGAATAAAAATCTACTATAACGAATTAAACATTATTTTTAAAGTCATGTTTTTTGTATGCTTTTTGCAAGGACGAGGCAATGTGATATGCTGCTGCCTTCCTGTTGTTCAGTGTCAACTGATTCAATGAGGTTATTTATTGAATTTGGAATGAATATAATAATTTTTTATAAAGGATGAATATGGATATCACAATCGTGGATGAATTTTTAAAAAAAGTTTTTAAGAAAACGTGTCATTTAATCGATAATTCCCCTTCATTTTACACGCTTGAATTTTCTGATCCCTTCACAATTTGTGAATTTGAAAAATGGGCCGATGTCTGTAAAAAATTTTTATCTCAATATCACTTAAGAACCGGCGCAACGTTCTTTTCCTATTCCAAAACGTTTCATAAGCGCTGTGCATTACAACTCTACAAATTACCCCTTGAAAAAATTTTAGAAGCGCTGACGGCCTTAAATAAAGATTTAAATTTACAGCAGGCTATTCTTCTGAACGATCCAAAAGAGGCTATCAACGTACTTTTAGATGATGGAGCCCAGGTTAATAGCAAGGATGTAACGGGTGAAACTCCTTTACATCGTGCAGTGAAAAAAGGCGATAACAAAATCATTCAGTTGCTTTTAAAAAAAGGGGCATTGATTAATGAGGTCAATAGTAACGGTGAAACTGCGCTACATCTGATTGCCAAGACCCTTGACCTGACGACACTCGAAAAATTGCTTGCAACACCTGGGATAGATATCCATGCAAAAGATAACGAGGGTAATATCTGTTTGTACTCAATGGCTTTTTTAGGTAAACAGGAGATGTTAGAAAAACTCTATCAAGCAGGCATCCCTATTGACACCGTTAACAATTACGGTGAAACGCCTTTATTTTCCGCGATCTATGGGATTAATCCTTTAGCGGTAAAATTCTTTTTGGAACGAGGCGCTTCTGTTAATCATCAGAGCGTAAACGGTACGACTCCTTTAATTGCCGCCGTTCTATTGGCTGCCCATCATTCTGAAAATTTTTCTCCGGCGATGCATACGATACTAACAACACTTTTAAACGTGGGTGCTGATCCCATGATGAGGACATTGGCCGGTGAGTCGGCTTTACAAATTGCTGATAAAGCCAATAACGTCCATGTCGGTAAACTGTTGATTGATACCGTATTAAGCGTTGATCTGATGACGGTCAAGCCTTATTTTCAGTCACATGAACTTTCTAGTTATTGGGATATTTCAGTTCAAAAGTTGTATTATGAGTGCCTAGAAAAATCTTTAGAGAATGGAATGCAGAATCATCATACGGCCTCTATAATGCCATTTTTTTCTAAAACGCAACCGGTTTATGAGATAGATAGCAATAAAAGGAGTGCGGATCATTCAATGAGCAGTTATACAAACCTATAAATTTTTTTCCCTCTCAGTCTAAACCGATTGCTGAAACGTATGGATAGGACTTTTTTAAGTCATTGGTTAAAATAGACTAAAAAAGTCCTTTTCCTTTTTAATAAGGGTAGTGCAATGACCACAACATCAGAAAATCGATATGAGATTCCGTGTTTAGCATCCCATTGTTTAGAACCGCTTCATCAATTAGAACAACGTTTACTTGGCCAACAAGCGACCATTGAGAATTGGTTGCGTGAGCAATGGCGAAAAACACCTGCACCTTTTTATGCCTCAGTTGATTTACGTAATGCCGGATTTAAATTAGCACCGGTGGATACGAACTTATTTCCAGCAGGATTCAATAATCTAAATGAAGCATTAATTCCGTTGGCGGTACAAGCGGCACAAGAAACATTAGAACGCTTAGTTCCAGGTTGTTTGCGGATCGCGCTCATCCCTGAAAATCATACGCGAAATAATTTTTATTTTGAAAATTTGTATGCATTACAAGATATTTTAACGAAAGCGGGTTTTGAAGTGAGAATCGGTTCTTTATTAAAGGAGATTCAATCTCCTCAAGAAATGACATTAAAATCAGGCAATGTCATCAAGTTGGAGCCGATTCAACGTCAAGGGGATCAAATCAAACTGAATGATTTTTTACCGTGTTTTATCCTGTTAAATAATGATTTATCACAGGGGATTCCTGAAATATTACAAGGTATCCAACAAATTATTTTACCCAATGTTCGTTTAGGGTGGCATAATCGTTTAAAATCAAATCATTTTTATCATTATGAACAAGTGACAAAGGAATTTTCACAATTACTGGATTTAGATCCGTGGTTGATTACCCCTTATTTTTTTCAGTGTCGTGATGTTGATTTTGCGCGGCATGAAGGTGAACAATGTATGCGTGAAAAAACGCAACAACTTTTACACGCGACTGAAAAAAAATATGCGCAATATCACATTAAAGAAAAACCCTATGTGGTTATTAAGGCGGATGCGGGGAGCTATGGAATGGGTGTTTTAACGATTGATAAAGCGGAGGAAATTGCCACGCTTAATCGTAAAAAAAGAAGTGATATGACTGTTTCGAAAGGAAGTCGTCCGATTGAAAAGGTGATTATTCAAGAAGGGGTTTACACCTTTGAAACCTGGAATGATGCGGTTGCAGAACCTGTCGTTTATCTCCTCGGGCACTATGTCGTGGGTGGTTTTTATCGTGTCCATACGGGTCGTGGTGTCAGTGATAATCTGAATACACCGGGGATGCAATTTGAACCATTACCTTTTTTGCAGGCCTGTAACATTCCTGAAAAAAAAGGTCAACAAAAGGGAAAATGTGCCAATCGTTTTTATGTGTATGGTATTATTGCTCGGCTGGCTGTATTAGCAGCAGCCCGCGAGCACGCTGAAATTTTAAAAAAAGTGGAGTAAATCGTGCTTAAACCACTTGGCGTTGTCATGGATCCTATCGAACAGATTAATCCAAAAAAAGACACCACATTCGCCCTATTGCTTGCAGCACAACAGCGAGATTGGCCCATCGTTTATATGGAAGCACGCGACCTTTTTTTAGTAAACGAGAAACCTTACGCGCATGTACGTGCGTTGCACGTTGATGACGATAACACTTCCTGGTTTAATTTGGGTAAAGAAAGTGTTATTCCATTAACCTCGTTATCAGTGATATTGATGCGTAAAGATCCACCCATCGATATGCACTATATTTATACCACCCAATTACTGGATAAAGCGCAACAACAGGGTGTAGGTGTTGTCAATCATCCTTCACGCTTACGTGATTTTAATGAAAAATTGTATACACTCCATTTTCCAGACTGTTGCCCACCGAGTTTAGTGACATCACGTCTTCAGGCAGCACTCGAATTTTTGCATAAACACGGCGATATTATTGCGAAGCCATTAAATGGGATGGGCGGATCCTCCGTTTTTCGATTGCGCGTCAATGATCCCAATAATCACGTTATCTTAGAAACCTTAACGGAAAACAATCAATCCTATATGATGGTGCAGCGCTATATTACTGAAGTGTTAGCAGGCGATAAACGGATTATGATGATAGATGGCGAACCATTTCCCTACGCGTTAGCGCGTATTCCACCGCTGGGTGAAACACGCGCCAATTTAGCGGTGGGTGGAAAAGGAAAAGTTGTTAAACTCAGTAAAAACGATTATCGGATTTGTCAGCGCGTAGGTCCTTCTTTACGTGAAAAAGGACTATTATTTGTTGGCCTCGATGTTATTGGGGATTATTTGACTGAAATTAATATCACGAGCCCGACCGGTGTTCGTGAAATTGATGCGCACTGTGAGGGTAATATCAGCGATCAATTCATCAATATGCTTTATTCTCAATATTCTAAATGATAATGGCATCTTTTCTTCTTGGAATGAAGGATGAACCCGATCGGCGTGTGGATAAATCACTTAAGGAGAGATTGGTATGAAACAAGACGCTTCTCCTATACAATTTAAACATTTTAAGACGTATTTAAGCCCTCGTCCTCGAGATGCACATAAAGGCTTATTTGGTCATGTGCTTGTTATTGGTGGTTATCAGGGAATGACGGGGGCAGCGCGTTTAGCCGCAGAAGCTGCATTGCGTGTGGGTGCAGGTTTAGTGAGTGTGGCGACACAAGCAGAATCCATTACACCGATTATGAACGGGCGCCCTGAAATTATGGCGCATACGCTCAAAACAAGTCGCGACCTCATGCCATTACTAAAAAAAGCAAACGTTGTGGTTGTTGGAACAGGTTTAGGTCAGTCACGCACATCGGAACACGTGATGACAGTGCTTTTAAAGACTTCGCATGTCAAGGTTGTGGATGCGGATGGTTTAAACGTATTGGCAAAAAAACAACCTAAAAAATCAAATCATTGGATACTTACACCGCATCCGGGTGAGGCTGCACGTTTATTAGAGTGCTCAGTAAAAGCAATTCAAGCGAATCGAATAGAAGCCGTTAAAGCGCTTCAAAAACGCTACGGTGGCGTGATTGTTTTAAAAGGAGCACAGACGCTGGTGTGTACCCGCAAATCCTTATGTATGTGTCTTGCAGGGAACCCGGGTATGGCCAGCGGTGGTATGGGCGATGTTTTAAGTGGTGTGATTGGTGGACTGTTAGCCCAAGGATTTTCTTTACAAGGTGCTGCAGAATGTGGTGTCTACTTACATGCAACGGCAGGCGATAAAGCGGCTGTATCAAAAGGTGAACGCGGGTTATTAGCGAGTGATTTAATGGATTACTTACATCAACTCGTTAATTGAAAACTACTCAAAACGAACCGGGTTACTGGGACGTATGTTTTTAGAGTCTATAAACTAAGTTGTGTAATTAGTAATAGAATTAATCATACCTAAGGTTATTAAAGGGGAATACGGAGAAACTGAAATAGCGATTCCTCGGGATCGAAGCACTACCTTTGAACCTCAGATCATACCACAGGGTAAAACCCGTTTTGAGGGATTAGACAGTCGATGAGGCGGAAACAGCCTTGACAGTTTTTGACCAAATCTGGGATGGGCAATACCCAGCCATTAGCCAAATTTGGTTACGCCATTGGGAAAATGTCATTCCTTTTTTTGGGTTATCCCCCTGAAATTCGTCAGGTGATTTATACGACCAATGCGATAGAATCACTGAATATGACTTTACGGAAATTTATAAAAAATAAACGGGTTTTTCCCTCAGATGAAGCGGCATTTAAACAAATTTATTTGGCGATGCAAATTATTGCTAAAAAATGGACTATGCCCATCCGCGATTGGAAACCTGCTTTGGCTCGCTTTACCATCGAGTTTGGAGATAGAATTTAAATGCTCTATAACTTATTTACACAATTTTATTTGCAGACTCTATTTTTTAATTTGGAATGAGTATGTTTAAACGAATGTATTTATTTTTTGTCAACCTAGCGCTCTTAGGCGTTTTATTAAGTTTAACTATTTTTGGGTTGACACGCGATAAACTTGCCGCTAATCCTACGTTTTTTATCATATTCTTAAGTTTAATAGGCATCCTATCGCTTTGTATGATGCACCGTTATATCTGTATCCCCTTTTTGTTTGCAGTCTTTAGTGTTTTATCGGTGGTACGAATTTTAAGTTTACATCACAGTCTTCAACCGATATATCCTCTGTTGGTGAGTTTGTTATGTTTGGTGGTTTTGTTTTTGACGATTGCTTACCAGGATGTAAAAAAACGACCTATTCAACTCAGAAATGTTCCACAAACCCGGTTTAATATGTCCGCGTATGAATGGCATTTAAGTTTTATTCGAATTTATGTTGGCTTTGATCTGATTGCTCACTGTACTGAAAAATTGTTTGCCGGACAGATTCCTTTTCAAGCGGATGTCACTGCCTTTAAACATTTAAATGTAATCGATCCCGCCTTTTTTGTACGTTTTGCAGGGCTATGTGAATTAGCGGGCGTCATTTCGCTTGGTTTAGGTTTACTGACCCGTTTGGGCGCTTTGAGTACTAGTTTATACCTTATGATGGCGACGCTAATTGGCCATCATTTTTTAAAAGGCTTTATTTGGGCTTCACCGGGAGGAGGTTGGGAATATCCGGTCATGTGGAGTGTTTTTATTCTGAGCTATGCGGTATTAGGTGCTGACGAATTTTCTATTGATGGTGTTTTAGATAAACAGTTTCATTTACCTCGTTGGTTAAAACGATTCATGGGTGTGATGAAATCCGATGGACAAATAGAGCATACCGTGTGACTTAACGTGATATTATTCACAATTTCTGTGTGTAGCCCAAGGATTTTCTTTACAGGGTGCTGCAGAATGTGGTGTCTTACTTACAACAGCAGATGATAGAGCGGCTGTATCAAAAATGAACGCGGGCTATTAACGAGTGATCTAATGGATTACTTACATCAACTCGTCAACTGAAATACACTGAGAACGAACCGGGCCAGTGGAACATTAGCCGTGAAAGTTATCATCTAGGTGGAGGAGAGATTGTTTTTTACCGATTTCCCCTATAATGGGCAGCATACTGAGCGAGTAACTCTCGTATCATACTCTGATAATTTGTATGATGCTTTTCAGCCTCATCCTTAAAAAATTCAAGGCTTTCTTTAGTTAACGATAAAGTAATTTTTTTAGTTTCAGTTTTTAATACTAACTGATGCGGTTTTGGCAAAAAATCAGGAATTATTTTGATTTTTCCAATGGGCTCATCAGTATAATTAATTCTTTTGGTTTTTTTCATAAATGCGTTTCCTCTTTCTCCAATAACCTGCTCCAATAAGACGAATATTGTTGAAACGATACGTAAACCTAACGGTCATTTCGTGATATTATTCACAATTTCTGTGTGTAGATTGTGTAAAAATATGTGTAAAAGCGTTTGAACGCATTTACAGGATTGACTCGACAACGCGTGTTCACAGAATAAACAATTGAAGCGTTTGTTCATTCGAGAAGTGAAGATTCTAAACGTTATTCAAGCGCGACTTGAACAATCCCATCCATTAATCGAGCAGGGTAGGTTTTAATTCCCATAAAAGCAGGCGCGCGCGTTGCAGCCCCTGTTTTAATGCAAAAACCAGCACCGTGCCACGGGCAAATGATTTCTTCTCCTTCAATTTCACCACCTTCCAGGGACTGATCTTCGTGCGTACATGAATTTTTTAATGCATAAAATTCGCCTTTTAGATTGAAAATTAATAAGGATAAACTATTCCAATGAAATACGTGATAACTACCGACAGGAAGACTTTCTGCATCGATCACATTAACCCAATTGGCCATTTATTTCTCTCCAGAGCGTGTTTAACAAGATGATAAAAAACGTTATAACATACCGAGTTGTAATTTAGCCGCTTCAGACATTTTTGCAGACGTCCACGGGGGATCCCACACTAATTCAACCTGCGTTTCATGAACGCCATCGATAGCATTCACCGCGTTTTCGACCATACTGGGAAATGTTTGTGCAACCGGACAGCCGGGCGTTGTTAACGTCATTTGAATCGTGACATGACCAGGCACGTCAATAAAGATATGATAAATGAGGCCTAAATCGTAAATATTAACCGGTATTTCAGGGTCATAAATATGTTTAAGCGTGTTTACAATCGAATTTTTTAAAGTGGCTTCATTCAGCGGATAATGTATGGTCATAGGATAATAAAGATGAGGATTCGGTGGATACTAACGACTGGTTTTGTTTTAAGGCAGCAAGTAAGGTATGCCACGCGAGCGTTGCACATTTTACCCGTGCCGGATAGGCTTTTACACCGGCAAATACAGCTAATTTTTCGAGGTCCTGTAATTGTTCAGCGGTCGTTAATTCACGCGTTAATAGCTGATGAAAGCGTTCAAAGCATGTTTCGGCCTCTTTGCATGTTTTTCCTGACAAAATCTCCGACATGAGCGACGCCGATGCGATAGCAATGGCGCAACCTGAGCCTTGAAAACTAATTGCTTTGATTTTACCGTGATCTATTTTCAGATAGACGGTTAAGCGGTCACCACAGATCTGGTTAAAACCATGAGCAAGCCGATTTGCCAATGGCATCGTGTGATGATGACGAGGATTGCGCCCGTGATCTAAGATCATTTCCTGGTAAAGTTCGCGTAAATGAGACATCATTTTATTTAAACAATTGCTTTAAAATATGTAAACCCCTGATTAAAGCATCAATATCTTCTTTATTATTATAGAGTGCCATTGACACACGCACGGTGGAATCAACATCGAAGCGTTGCATTAAGGGCATGGTGCAATGTTGACCGGCACGTACAGCAACTCCCACTTCAGCATTTAAAACATCACTGATATCATGCCCATGAATACGCCGCCCTCGTGAATCATTGACGATAAAATTCAAGATAGCGGCTTTTTCTTTTGCCATGCCAATGAAACGTAAACCCTGAATGGCTTGTAAATGTTGAATGGCATAGTCGAGTAGTTGTTGTTCATGACAATGGATCACATTAAAGTCGAGTTGATTGAGATAATCAATTGCCGCGCCTAATCCAACGGCGCCTGCAATATGCGGTGTACCTGCTTCAAACTTATACGGTGGTTCACGATAATGACTTTTTTTAAGGCCAACTTCAGTGATCATACTGCCGCCCCCTTGATAGGGTGGCATGCGCGCTAACAATTCGTATTTGCCATACAAAACGCCAATGCCGGTCGGCGCAAATAATTTGTGGCCAGAAAAGGCATAAAAATCACAATCTAACGCGTGGACATCTATTTTTTGATGGGCGACTGCCTGCGCACCGTCAATCAATACTTTTGTTTCAGGACTATTCGCATGAGCCCAATCGATGATCGATTGAATGGGGTTAATCGTCCCTAAGGTGTTGGAAACGTGACAAATTGACACGAGTTTTGTTTTAGCATTGAGTAAACGTTGGTATTCTTCCAATACTAATTCACCCGCATCATTAATCGGTATAATTTTAAGTTGAGCACCCGTTTGTTCGCACAAAATTTGCCAGGGAACGATATTGGCATGATGTTCCATATGCGAAATAATAATTTCATCACCCGCACGAAGGTGACTTAAACCGTAGGTTTGCGCCACTAAATTAATGGCTTCCGTGGTGCCGCGGACGAAAATAATTTCTGCCGATGATTTTGCATGGATAAAGTGTTGAACTTTCTGACGGCTCTGTTCAAATGCGTGCGTCGCTAATTCACTTAAGGTATGGATACCGCGGTGCACATTACTATTTTCATACTGATAAAAATGGTGTAAACGTTGGATAACAGCGTAAGGCTTTTGTGTACTTGCCGCATTATCCAGATAAACGAGCGGGCTCCCTTTTATTTTTTGTTGTAGAATAGGAAAGTCAGCTCTTATTTTTGTTAGATCACAGGTGTTCATGGCTGATGATTAAAATGAGGTAAAACGACATCCTTTAACAAAGGCATGTGTTGAAGGATATCGTGGGCAAAGGCATTCACCAATAAATCAGTGGCTTGGTTTATGGTTAATCCACGGGATTGCAAATAAAATAAAGCATCGTTATCCAGTTGGCCGATGCTTGCACCATGCGTACAGTGGATATCATCTGTAAATAATTCAAGTTGTGGTTTACTATTCATTTCACTGTGGGCTGATAATAATAAATTTTTATTCAATTGGTGTGCTTTGGATTGAATCGCGTCTTCACGGACTATCAATTTACCATTAAACGTCGCACGTGCATTATCACCAATAATACCCTTGTAAAATTCGTCACTCTGGGTTTTCGGACTGACGTGATCAATGACGGTACAGTAATCGATTTGTTGATGACGAAATGCTAAATAGAGCCCCTTTAATTGACACTGTGCCTGTGGTGCTAATAATTTAACGATAATATCACGACGTATTAATGCGCTATTTAATGCGAAAGAATAAGCGGAAAATTGACTATTTTCCTGTTGTGACACCGATAAGCTGCCGACATGTTGGGCCTGTTGACTCTCGTTAATGTATTGATAATGTTCGATATGACTATTGGCCGATAAATAACATTCGGTGACGCTATTTGTAAAATAAGGGGTATTTTTTTTAGACGTCATATCGATATACTTTTCCACAATCGTGGCGTGACTATTTTCTTCCGCGATAATGATATTACGTAAAGGAATAAAGCGATTGGGTGTTTCATCCGTATTAATAAATAAAACGTCGATAGGCGTGTTTAAACAGGTATTGGCCGGTAAATAAATAAATGCACCTTCTCGCAGAAAAGCCGTGTTTAATTGTGTAAAACTATTTTTCTCGACTGCGTTGGAGTTGACGTGTGCCTTGACTAATTCCGGATGATGATGGTGCATCTGAATCAAATGGGTTATTCGATCATTTTGCGCTAAATCGATTACGGTGGATAAATGCGGCGCAAAAAAACCATTCACAAACACTAAACGAACGCCTATCGTAGCTTCGAGAACCGGATCAGGGGGGGATGATGATGCCACTAAAAAATAAGGGGTTTGATGCAATGTATTGAATGACGTGTATTTCCAATCGGCCTGTTTTTTACTCGGGAAGCCCATTGTTGTAAAGGCGTCTAATGCCGTTCGTCTTAATCGCGTGAGATAGGCTTCTCCCTGGCCGAATAAATTTTTTTCGGTGCGCTGATACTCTCGGGAGTAATGCGCAATGGCGTTAAAATCGCTTCGTTTATTATTTAACATGTGTTTACACCCATGATTTTTCTTGTTGTAAAAAAGTAGCATAACCTTCTTTTTCTAAGGTTTGTGCTAAAGAAAAATCACCTGATCGAATAATTTTCCCACCAGCCAGTATATGCACATAATCAGGCTTAATATAGTCGAGTAAACGTTGATAATGCGTAATAAGCATCATCGCTCGTTCGGGCGAGCGCAGCGTATTAACCCCCTTCGCAACTATTTTTAAAGCGTCAATATCAAGACCAGAATCGGTTTCATCTAACAGTGCTAATTGAGGTTCTAATAAGGCCATTTGTAAAATTTCATTGCGTTTTTTTTCCCCCCCAGAAAAACCGGCATTGACTGCCCGGTAAAGGAAATCGTGATCCATTTCAACAACATTTAACTTTTCTTTTACGCGTTTTAAAAAATCCATCGCATCCAGTTCGGTTTCACCGCGTGCTTTACGTATTGCGTTTAAAGCCGCTTTGAGTAAATAAATATTACTCACACCAGGGATTTCAATCGGATATTGAAAGGCTAAAAATAACCCTGCATGCGCGCGTTGTTCAGGAGCAAGGCGGGTTAAATCTTCACCTAAATAGCGGATTTCGCCCTGGGTTATCGTATAATGAAAACGTCCGGCAATGATATTGGCTAAGGTGCTTTTACCCGAACCATTGGGCCCCATGATGGCGTGAATTTCACCCGGTTTTATATGCAGATTAATTCCCCGTAATATTTTTTTATTATCAATTTCAACCTGTAAATTTTTAATTATTAACATATTTTTTACGTTCTTTGTGTGGATATAAATGCTCGTTTTGTTTCTAACCAATACTTCCTTCCAAACTGAGACTCAGTAATTTCTGAGCTTCAACGGCAAATTCCATTGGTAATTCTTTAAATACGGCTTTGCAAAACCCATTCACAATAAGTGAAAGTGCATCTTCGCGGGTTATACCGCGCTGCAAACAATAAAACAGTTGATCTTCGCTAATTTTCGACGCCGAAGCCTCGTGTTCTATTTGTGCAGTCTGATTTTTAACTTCAATACTTGGGAAGGTATGCGCTTTACAGTGTTGACCGATTAAAAGTGAATCGCATTGGGTATAATTACGGGCATGGTCCGCTGTTTCAGCGATTTTGACTAAACCACGATAACTGTTTTGTCCGTGACCGGCACTAATTCCTTTTGATAAAATAGTACTTTTTGTATGTTTACCGATATGGATCATTTTCGTTCCAGTGTCTGCTTGCTGTTTATGGTGCGTCAGTGCCACTGAATAAAACTCGCCGACAGAAGCATCACCTTGCAGGATAACACTCGGATATTTCCAGGTAATCGCGGATCCTGTTTCAACTTGCGTCCACGAAATTTTTGATTGTTTGCCACGACAATGACCGCGTTTCGTCACAAAGTTATAAATTCCCCCTTTACCTTCTTTATCACCGGGATACCAATTTTGAACCGTCGAATATTTAATTTCAGCATGATCTAAAGCAATGAGCTCGACAACAGCCGCATGTAATTGGTTTTCATCACGTTGGGGTGCCGTACATCCTTCTAAGTAACTCACATAACTTCCTTCATCAGCAATAATTAACGTGCGTTCAAACTGGCCTGTATTCGCAGCATTCATTCGAAAATAGGTGGAGAGTTCCATGGGGCAGCGTATTCCCTTGGGAATATAACAAAACGATCCATCCGTAAAGACAGCGGCATTTAAGCAGGCATAAAAATTATCAGCATACGGAACAACAGTCCCTAAATAGCGTTTTATCAACTCAGGATATTCTTGCACGGCTTCGGAAAATGAACAGAATAGAATTCCCATTGCTTTTAGTTTTTCTTTAAAAGTGGTGGCAACCGAAATACTGTCAAAAACAGCATCGACCGCAACACCGGCTAAACGTTCTTGTTCTTTCAGTGAAATGCCAAGCTTCGTATAAATCCGTAGCAATTCAGGATCAACTTCGTCTAAGCTTTTCAATTGCTTTTTGAGTTTAGGTGCCGAATAATAACTAATCGCTTGGTAATCAATGGCTGGATAATCCATATAATCCGCCCAATGGGGTTCCGTTAAACTGAGCCAATGACGGTAAGCCTTTAAGCGCCAGGCTAATAAAAATTCAGGCTCATTTTTTTTCGCTGAAATATGGCGAATAACGTCTTCATTGAGTCCGCAAGCAAGTGTATCGGCAGGAATATCACTGACAAAACCATGGGGGTAATCTTGCTGTAATAAGGTCTCTAAAGTGGCTTGCGTCATGATTTTTTTTCGGCTCCCAAGGGAAGTAGGTAATCGATAGGGTGCAATAGGCTTAAATGACTAAGCTTCATGGGCTGAATCAGATCCGCCAAACTAATGTGCATGAAGGTCATTTGAATAAAAGCGCTAATCCTACGCCAATTATCGCGAATCGTACACTGCTGGGCGAAGCGACACGTTCGCGTTCGATGACTGCATTCGGTTAACGCAATAGGGCCTTCTAACGTTTGAATGAGTGTTCCCAGTGAAATATCCGCGGCGGGATAGGCCAATAGATAACCGCCTCGAATACCGCGGTTGGCGTGTAATAGACCTCGATGCGTTAAATGTTTTAGCAATTTACTGGTTGTCGGTAAAGCGATACCTGTGCGTTCAGCAATCTTTTTGGCATTAATTGCAAGTCCAGGATGCTGAGAGAGGTAGGCCATGATGACCACGGCATAATCAGTCAGTTTACTCAGTCTTAACATCGACGTAATTTTTATTGCATGTCTAAAAATGGGACTATTTTAGTCCTATTCTAGATTAAAAACAAGCGACTAAATCCCATTCAATGTACAAAATAAAGGATGCCTCCGATTAACGGAAGCATGAATAGCGAATAAAAGCTGTTCGATAGCTTTATTTAATGGGTTAGTGGAGAGGTCATGACAAGTTAACAGGAGTTTCACCCCAAGTATTTAAGCTTGCACCAAAATCCGTTTTAAATTTTTAGAAATAGAAGTTTTAATAATCAAGCCATCCTGTTGATAGAAAGAAATGTTATGTTTTAATCGGTGCTGATATTTCTGAAGCCAAGCAGAAATTGCGATAAAAATAGGATTTCTTTGTGCTCGACCGGTGCGGGCCTGACAACGTTCAAGTCTGGACTATTCCAAATATAGCGAATCGATTTATAACCGTTCTCCAATCATGCGATATGGTCCACTTTGGGGATGCCTTCTAGTGAGGGTTTTCTCATGTTCTATAAAGGGATTGAATGATTTTTCTATGGGCACATAAGAGGCTCGTTCCGCTTTATTCATTCGATGAACAACAGAATGCCTACCAAACATACCAAATAACCACTTCGTAAAATAAACGTGACTGACCCAGTGACCCGGATACTCAAATTCAACGTCATTTTTTAAAGAACTTCTGAAGCTGTTCACATCTTCTAAGGTTGGCATTTCGTGAAAATGGGGAGGGCGTATTTCAGTTTTTTCTTGACCGAATGGCATAAATAATGTGGATATCCATGCAACACTTTTTATTTTTAATTCATTCACGAAACGATTGATTAGACAAGAGAGACCGGTTGCTGAATTTGTAACCGGTCTCTCTCCCGTGTTATGAACAACACGAGGGGAGCGACAATGATGCTTTGTTTTAACATGTTTTAAGCGTGAAGAAAGGGTTGGTTTTGAGGTGAAAAAATGAAAAGGACTCATGGTGTCCTTATGGGTAAACATGAACGTTGAAGGAGCATTTTTTGTCAATGATTTGACAAGAGAACGACGTTGTTTTGTTACATTGGAATTCGCTAATGTACGACCTTCTTCGGTGGATTGAAATTGAGTAGGTTGAATAGATTGAGAACGTAAAATAGCACGAGATTCTTTTTCTAAAATTGCTTCCTGTTTTCGTTTAGCCTGTTCAAAGTCTTCAACGACATACAAATCAGTTAAATTTTTGGATAGAACTATTTTTTGATTTGAAAAGGTAAAGGATAACGTTTCTAATTGAGGCTCGTTATAAAAATTTTCTAAAACAATCGTAAACGGTTTTATTGTGTTTGAAGTCGTTAATGTATTCGTAAAGATTAAATTCGTTTTATTGTGCTGATAAAAGGTATTAAAATCACTTTCTCTTGGGATAATAATTTCTGTATTTTCTTCGACATTCTCAATGCCTAAGGTGATAAAATCATGGGTCTCATCGACGATGAAAGGAAAAGGTTGTAGAGTGAGATTCGGAAAGTTGCCAACGATTTTTAGTGGCGCCACATTTAAAATAATCTGTAAATAGTCTTTATACCAATGGGTTAATAAGGCGTCTTTTAAACGAACAGCAAGATAATCGACAAGTATGTTTTTGTATAGACGGGTACCTAAGATGAGGACTAAATCATTCTCGAATGTTCTTTCTCGTTTTGAAGCTAATAATTGAAATTCATGGGTGTTGTTTTGCGATAAAATGATAACAGTGATTGCATTCGTTGCGATGCCTAAGTCTGTTTCAATTTTAGTTTTTATTTGACGAAAGTCTACTGTATCGATAGCGCGACTGAAGGGGTCGTGATGAAGAATGACGTCGTTCAAGGTTAACAACAGTGGAGGTAATGAAGGTTGAATAATTAAAAGTCCTTGACCGCCATTACTATAAAAGTGAGTTTCAAAGGCATATTTATCATTATAGACGACTTGGTGACCATGATGACCGATTAAAACCCTTTGATTTTGGAACGTCTTTATATTACAAAGCATATTCAGGCGACGGGCAATCGGTGAATAGAACGTGATAATATCGGTTATATTTTTTTGGCTTCCTGTAAAAAAAAGATAATGAGTATCATTAGTTATTTTAATTTCAGTCCCGTCAATAAATTGAAAAAAAATGTTTTTTAATTCAGAATAAATGATTTCTAATTTAAAATTGTTAAGACTAAAATTAGAAGTTTTGACGAAATTAAAAAGAATTTTGTGTATTTTATTGCGATCATTGATGATGACCGTACCATTAATATCCCTATTTTCAAGCAAAGCATTTAATGTTTTCAGAGACGCCTTGGCTTCAATCACTTTTGGTAACACGTCTAAATAGGTTGGGCTGAGAAAAATTTCTGAATTAAATTGATAATCAAAGGTTATCCTACTGCTTGCATTGCTTTTAGCAAGCGTAATTGTTTTGAGCGCTCGAAAAATTTTATTGACTTTTTGTTCTGGAAAGTGAAAAGTGATTACTTTTTTTGATGAGGATAGGGCATATAAGTCAGAAATATCTGCATTCATTAAAAATCGATGGTTTAAAGTGTTATAGAAATTAAACAGGGTAGTGTTACTGTCCAAGGTCAAGTTCACTGAAATCATTCCTGATCCCGATTGAATGCTGTAGATAAAATCACCTTGTTCGGCAGTATTATTTAATGTGCTATAGGGGTTTAAATAAAAGGTTGTGGTGTAATGACACGTTGAATTTTTGGGGACAAAAATAGTATCTGCTTTTTCAAACGTGGGGCCACCGAGGACGTCTACTTTCTGTGTATCACAGCCGGTAATAACCGATAGCGAGAAGTTCCCGCAAATCAGGTTCTCAATATGCTTGATATCCAGCGTATCACGACTATCACTATAGTTTAAAAAACCTTTATTCAGGTTGATCGTTACTTTTTTTTCAGGTTTAAACTCTTTTAAGTTTAGCGTATCTATTCCTCCTTTTCCGTCTAATCCTCTTTTCCCAAAATAATTTGCATTGACGATTTTATTGGCCCCTACAATAAAAGTATCTGCTTTATATCCACCGGCATATCGTTTCGCACCATTATTCACGACAAAGATATTAGAAATATCGTCAAAACCAAATGCGTAATCCTTTCCTTCACCGAGGTCATAAAACGCGGTATTACCGAGGGTATTATTGGTTATATTCAGTCCGAGTGCCGCGTCACACCGAAAAACAATTTCAGGAGGCGGTGGTACCCCGTCTTTTGTTGTTGGAAGACAAAATAATTGTGCTCCAGGAGGCGCCGCAATTCTCTCTCGAGACACTTTTAATTCAGATTGAGATCGTTTTCGTTTAAAATAAACGGAGTTATCTACAATATCTTTAAAAGAAGGACCGCAGACTTTCTTGAGACCTAAACAGTGTTTTCGTTGCATAAAAAATACATTCCCACACGATGCCTCAACGAGTTGGCAGATTATCCCATTTTTCACAATCCCCGGAAAAACAAAATACTTAATTTCAGTAAAATTTTTGATATAATTGAATTGTTTTGCGAGTAAGCGTTCATATTCAGCACCTTCCTCTATCATCGTTTGAAGATAGGCTTCAGGTTTTAGCGTAAGGAAAGCAAGGCATCCTTCTTTAAATTTTTCCCACGCGGTTAACTGAACGTAATGATCTTCATTAGAAACTTTTTTTACAGCACCATAGATTTGGGTTCCCAAGATGATAATAACACTGGCGATATCGGCAAGTGGATTAAACAAAGCGGAAAGTCCCAACGCTGCAATAGTCACTGAAGACAATTCAAGCATTTCGATCCCTATTCCTAACACATCCGTTGTTAAGAAAATTCCATCGCTGATAACACCGATCCACGCTTCCGTATTATGACTATCCTTTTTTAATGCTTTAATTTGTTCGTACATATCATACGCAATGAGTAACCCTGTTCCGCGACGGATAACAGGGGTAACACCCGTTCGCAAAATGCGAGCTTGACTGTTTTTTCCAGCGGCTAACAAACGTGTTGCTTTTTCATCCAAACGTTTCGCGAGATTTACAAATAAATGACTCGAACCGGTAAAGGTCGCTAAATTAATGGCGGCAGTCGGATCACCACTGAATAAATTGACGATTGCTTTTTCAGAAAAAAGGATGCCCATGAAGCGAGAAGAAAATTGGTTGACTTTATTAAGATGCGTCATTATTTTTGCATGATGCGTTAATCGGGCTACTTCTTCTTTTTTTGTTCCACCCATGCGTCTCCATGAAGAAAGATAGTTTAAAATTTTAGTGGGTGTGCTGCCTTTTAATTTTTTCAGATAATCCAATAGTAATTGACTATCTATGATACATTGGGCAGCACGTTTACGTTTCGTCCCCTCCAAGCAGGGTAGTTGTTCAGGATCAAAATCGAGCGGAATAGTTCCGTCCATATCTATTGCGATGTTCCTGATGATATCGTTATTTCGTTGTTCAACGAAGACTGCTGAATCGGGATCGTTCTCATTGGTATTCACGACGTCGCTTTTAACAAGCGGCGTTCGTAGGGCTTGATGAGAGTCCAGTGCTGCTCTTCCGACCTGCTCGTTATAGAATGCCAACAAGGGATAAAATCGTTGATGGTTCCATGCTTCTGTTTGACCCGCAACTTTTTCATAATGAAGAAATTGTTCCTGTATTTGCTGCTGCTCCTCGAAAGAAAAATTTATTTTTCGTGTTGCTTCATTTTTTGAAAAATCAACACGATTTAATGGGCGTAAATAATCTCCTTTTATCCATTGCAATTGAAAATTAACTTCGCGTGATTCAAGACTCGTATCCGGGAAATTGGGTGCAGCATGGATTAATCGCTGGGATTCCACATCAAACACAATCGCTTCGGGTGATGGTTTATCACCCAGATCAGACGATTTAATCACGAATCGATCTTTCTCCGCGTAGATTTGTTTTAAAACTTGCTCGATGTTGTTATCTGATATGGTGCTTGTGTGGGATGCGAGACTGATCCGATCTCGTGCGCCACTGAGATAAAGATCGATTTTAGATCCTTCCGAAAATTCCCGGAGTAGTTGCTCGATAAAACTTAAAGGGCCTGAAAATTGGTCAAAATGAGAAAGGACGACTTTTTTACGGATTGGATCAAACGCAACAACAGCAATACACTGTTGAATATTATACGTCCCTAATGGCGCATTCTTCGCTATTCCTAATTCCCGCTGTAATACGGTATGTGCCATATTATCCAATGGACCTTGCGTCATTTTATAGATTTGATAAAAATAATACGATTTTCGATCCATCAGTGCATAAAGCGTCTTTGTTGAGAGAGGAAAAGATAAAGAGGATGGTCTATAGATTGCTTGCTCCATTAATTCGTTATAAAGCGTTGCAAGTGCTAGATGACCCTGTAATTTTTCCTGTTGATCCAAAGACTGCACTTTATTTAAATTGATCGCTTCATACGCTGCGATTGTCGATGGTCCCTGGGAAAGGGTTATTTTCGCTAGCATTTGATACGCGTTTTCGAGCGCTCCATACGCGTTTAAGCGATGATAAATTTCAATCGCAGCTTCTATATGCTCCTTTGCGTCATTATAATTATAATTATTTATTTGTTCTTCAGCGCTCGATAAATAGAGCGAAGCTTGAATGTGATCAGTTTGATACGCTTGACTATCCATCGTCATTAAATCGGGAAAACTGCTGGGTAATTTTAAGAGTTGATTTTTCCAGGAAAAATACTCTTCTTGCCGGACGCTCGTTAAGCTTTCAAGATACTTTTTATCCAGAAAGTTATTATTGATATCGTCTCTTATTTTCATTGCTTGACAATGATAGTTATCCACCGCTTCGATTAACAAATGATCGTTTTGAGAGGATGCGAGTTCATCAAAATTTTTTAAGTGAAGCGATAACCGGTTGATATCCTTGATGATCTCAAAATCTTTCATGGCAGCGTTAAAAAACGCATTATTTTTTAACGAGGTGAGTGCTGAATCTATGTGATTAATGGTTTCTCTTAATTGAATGAGTTGATCACTCGTTAAGGGTTCCCATTCAAATGTTTTATGGATCGTACCATCATTTAGGTTTTGTAAATCACTCATGCGATAACCGAAACGATCCATCAACTTATCGAGTTTTTTTTCTGACGTCTTTAATTCCTGAATGAAGGAATCAATGCGCGTCGATTCCTGTAATAAATCTTCAGCGATATCTTTTGCAGTTTTACCTTCATAATTGACAATAGCCAGTTCGTCGTTCGTTGCAACACGTAAGAGGAGTTTTAAAATGTTCGGTCCCCGTCTCGCCGCTTTAACCGCTTCATGTAAGGCAGTATTGCCTGCTTTATTGGGTATACTTAAAAGCTTACGATTTTGAAATAAATAGTCTTTTTGATAAAGTAACTTAACCACAAACTCGTTACTTCGGATAACAGCAGTATGTAAAGGTGTGTTTCCGAATTTGGTTTCTTTCATTTCAAGTGTGTCGAGATACGGAATCATTAATTCAGCAATTTCTTTTTCTTTCTGCATCACATCCCGTTGAAATTTTTTTTCGATTTGACTTCGATAGTTGGCAACGATATGTAAGGCTGTTTCACCGTCGCGATCAATAAGATAAGGATTGGCTTGACCTGAATGGATGAGTTCCTGAATCAGTAACGTGTATTTATACGTCACTGCACGATGTAAGGCTGAAAAATGGTCTGGTCCTGTTTGTAGATTAACATTGACACCGCGACTAATTAATTCTCTTACAATCGATGCGCCTTTTTGTTCTGAGGAATGGTCAATTGTTAGATCAGAAAGATCGCCCGTGTAGGGTTGGTTTAATGTATCTGTTAATTGTTCGAACGCAAGCGTCGTTATGCTATCAATAGTCGCGACTAACGGGACCGTTTCACCCTGATAATCGACTAATTCTTCACCTCCATCGTCATATCGATTTCCGTGGAGTATTTGGTTGCTATTGCCTAAATTTGGATCGGCTCCGTGATATAATAATTGATTGACTGAATCAACGTTTAATCGACTACATGCATCATATAAAGGTGTTTTATATTCATTATCCAAATAATTAATCTCATGACCCATTTTTATAAGCAAATTAAGAAGTTCAAGATCTTCTCGTTTGGCCGCTTCATGTAAAAGTGATTGACCGTTTTCTTTATTAATAATAAAAAAAGATCCAGGATTTTTATCCTCTATTATTTGAGCGGATAACGAAAGTGAAAAAGGATCGGCCAACGCATTATATCGAGTATAAAATTCCTCTGGAGGTACCCCTCTATAATCAAGCATTTTTTATTTTCCATCCATTGATAAGTGTATGTTCCGCGCTTATAGTATCCACATTAAATAAAAATAAAAATAACAAAAAAGGTAATTTTATGCCAACTTTTCTAGAAGATTTTGAATGGGTTTCGAGAGATTCAGAACGCGATCAAGAATCAATAACGAAACCATTAACGCGGCCAAGCAACAATTTTCGTCATTTTCGTTTAAACGCAACCCAATTAAATAATCTTAATTTATCCTATCTCATTCGGTTTGCTACTGAAAATCAGTATGTTATTCAAGAGGGGGTGATAGAAACAGAAGATCGAAATATTTCCACTCACTATAAACAACTATCCAAAAATAATAAAAATACTTTTGTTATCTTTCAAACCGTTTCTGATGTTAAATCATCCACGACACTTAATAATCTCGCTTATATTAATCAGGTTATTCAACGTTTTATAGAAAAAAATCCCGAATTAAATGCCATTTTACTACTTCCATTCAATCAGAGTCGTTTCGGAAAACGACACAGTGTTTTAGTTGAAGTGTTGCTCAGAAAAACAGAATTAATTAAAATAATCCTTCATAATTCGCAATCCAAATGGGCCAGCATTTCCTATCCCAATTGTTTAAAAGATTTAAAACAAACGCTACAAATTAAAGATATTCAACAGTTCAATTATGGAAAACAAAACGATACAATTTCCTGTGGATTTTTCGTCCATCGTTATATTCAATCCATTTTGGAAAATAAAAACGCCAACCGATTAGTGGATGTTTATGTTACGTTGAAAGCGAGGGAATCTAATCCGACCTTAATAGAGGATACACTGAATGAAAATGTGTTAAAAAAATACCCTGATGCGCGAAAAATAACCGAGTCGGGTTCTCCATTACCGTGGGTAGAAAACGATCTTGAGAGAACATTGAATAAAAGGTGTTATGAAACCTTAAATGGTTTAAAGCTCGATTTTGATGACTTCGAGGGAGCTCTTTGCGAAAAAACACAAGAAACGCATGAGCATACCATGGCTTTTAGACGATAATTTGCAATTTCGTCTAAAAAGACTACACTGAAGGGTGAAAGTTCCGTTAGATAGCGCTTGAAGTTTGATCCGAAACGGTTGGGGATAGTCTTGATGCATGGTGTGCAAGCCTGCTTAAAGTAGGAAGCCTAAAGTGCATCACAAATCACCATCATAGCATTGTTGCTTTCAAGTCAATAGGCCACTGACGGAACTTTTTCTATTTTATGGATTAAATGTTAATTACATTCAGTGGCTTTCTTCATTTGACTAATAACCGAGCGATCGACCTCCATCGACAGTCATCACTTGTCCTGTCATAAAGTCGGCGTCTTTCATTAGAAAAGCGACTGTTTTTGCAATATCGCGGGGTGTTCCAGCACGCTTTAAGACACTCCGTGCAATAATTTTTTCACGTAAATCGGCATTAAATTCAGTGTCGTCATCCGGCCATAAAACAATGCCCGGTGCAATCGCGTTTACCCGAATGTGAGGTCCTAATTCTTTGGCAAGACTTTTTGTGAGCATCACTAATCCCGCTTTGGCAATACAATAAACGGAATAATTTTTTAAGGGGCGTTGTGCTTGAATGTCAACCAGATTAATAATACACCCTTTTTGTTTTTTGAGATAAGGCGTTGCGAGCTGGGATAAAAAAAAGGGGGCTTTTAAATTGCTGGCCATCATATCGTCCCAGATATCGAGCGTTGCGCTTGCAAAAGGCGTTGGATAAAAAGAAGAAGCATTATTGATTAACACATCCAGCCGCCCCCATTGGTTGATAACCGTATCGATTAAATGCTGAAGGGACGTTGTTTTACATAAATCGGCGCCAACGGAAAGGGCGGAATCAGGTCGTTGTTGATTGAGATGACAGCATAATTGTGTCGCCTGTGATCGTGATGTTCGATAGTGGATGGCAATCCGCATTCCCAACAGGTGACAATAGCGCGCTATTGTGGCGCCGACGCGTTTTCCCGCTCCTGTGATTAGCAAAACTTTATTTTCTGATTTAGAATCTGACATTGATTTGACCTTATTTGATTAGCGTAACAATGATAACGATACCCTTAGATTTACCCGTCCCAACGTCGGCATTACAAGTGCAAAGTGATGCCTTATGCCAACTCATTCGCGAAGAAATAAATCGAGCTGCTTCGCTCTCTTTTTCACGTTTTATGACGCTTGCATTATATGAACCCACGTGGGGATATTATACAGCGGGTTTAGAGAAGTTGGGTAAACGGGGTGATTTTATAACGGCTCCAGAAATTTCCCCTTTATTTTCACAGTGTGTGGGTCGGCAATATCAACAAATCGTTATGCATTTAGGCCAAAGTAACATTTTGGAAATAGGTGCGGGAACGGGCCAAATGGCGGTTGATTTATTGCTCTTTTTAGAACAACAACACAGTTTGCCCGACACGTACATGATTTTTGAAATGAGTCCAACCCTGAAGCAACGTCAAAAAGAACGTTTAAAACAAGCTATTCCTCATCTATTTCCATTCATTCAATGGCTGGATGATTGGCCGAAGAAGCCGATAAAAGGGGTTATTTTAGTAAATGAGGTGGTGGATGCCTTGCCTGTGGATCGGTTTGTTTGGCATGGCGAATGTATTTATGAGCAGCGTGTCAGTTATAAAAAAGGTCGCTTTTGTTATCAGTTGAGTCCCGTTAGGAACGGATCTTTATTGAATCAGTTAACCCAATTAAAAAAAAATTATTTTCTGACGACGCCGATTTATCAATCGGAAGTATGCCAGCAATTGGAACAGTGGGTGAATAAACTCAGTGACGCTTTAGAACAAGGGGTCGCATTCATTATGGATTACGGTTACACCGCGAAAGAGTATTATCACGCCGATAAGGTGAACGGAACGCTTCGGTGTTACTACCAACATCGAGTCCATCAGGATCCGTTAACGTTGATTGGGTTACAAGATATCACAGCGTCAGTGGATTTTAGTCGTTTAGCCCATGCTGCAGTGCACACCCAATTTAAAGTGGCGGGCTATATCCCCCAAGCTGCTTTTTTACTGAATAATGATTTGTTACCGCTCGTAGAAAAATGTTATGATGGACTCTCCTCGTTGGATGTCAATCGACAGGTGCATTTACTCACGTCGCCGAGTGAAATGGGGGAGCTTGTTAAAGTCATGGGCTTGACCCGCAACTGTGATTTTTTCTCACTAAATGGATTTAAATTTTATGATAAACGGATGCGTTTATAGATTGAATGAATTGAATTAATTAAAGAGTGGTTAAACTACAATAAGGGATAGGTCAACTATGATTTTTTCTAACCGTAAAAATGAAAGCAGTCTTGAGCGTGAAGTTTTAGTGGTATTAGAGGGCTTGGATTATTTGAGTCAAAGAGCGCGCGTTTTTTCTGATAAAATACAGCATTCAAACCCACAGCTTTTCCCTGCTGCGGATTGTTTAACAACCATGGCGAATAAAATTGAAAAACTGGCATTTAAATCAACACCAGGATTGAACCTGAGTTAAAAAATTTGGAGCGCAATGTATGCTTCACCATGAGCAAGAAAAGGAGGTTGCTTTAGCGATAAAAAAAATATTAGATGAAGGGATAGCACAAGGACCCTGGCAAGCCAATTTATTTTTAAAAGGGATTAAAAAAAAATTAGAAGAGATGCGTAATGTATTTGTGAATCGAATCGGGTTGGATTATTTCAATGAAGAACACAGAAACCCTGATGCAACCATCGAGGAACAAAATATTGAACTTTATATTGCTCTCTATCAATCACAAGGGTGCAATATGAATAAATGGCAAGAAGTTGTTTTATCGCTAACAAACTATACAATGGGACGGCGCATTTATGACAATGAAACAGATGTTAAAGCAGCGGTTCGTTTAAGCGATAGAAATTTAAATCATGCCTATGTGGTCGTTAGCGTACCCCGCGATGCAATATTCGAAGATACAACAGAAAGCTTACGCACCGATCGTGAAGGGCGCCAATTAGTGAGTTTGCGCCCAAAGGCCATACAAATAAAGAATATCAATCGTTTGGTGCATGCCACCGGAGAATATAAAATGATTAGAAATTTTTTAGTCAAAAATTAATGCTGCTGTTTCAATGAATGACAGCTTAAGCAGAGATAACGGATATATTTAGGCATAATCCCAACAAAAATTTAAGACCGAAGTCGGTAAAAAAAAATCATTATGGCCGCTCCTGCACAACAACAATCCGCTGATAATTCACTTGCACCTTTATGGATTATTCTTTGCATCTTTCTTTTAGGATGGTTGCTGTGGGCTTTTTTTCATACACAAATTGTTGCATTTGCTTTGCAGATTAAGTTTTGGGAGTCGCGTTTAATTGCCTGGGTCATACCCACAGAGACACAACTTCCTTTAGATATTCATCGCCTTATTCCTTCACAGGTTTCTTTTTCGCAATTACTCGATGTGAGTTCTGTTCTGGGTCATTATCTTCGTTATCCAATCATGCTTCTACTCGTTGTGTTCGCTTTAATCATTTATTTTAGTCATGTTAATTTGCAATTTAAAAAATTTTATACTATGCAAACGCTTGCTGAAGCCGAACGAAAAAATTGGCCCCAAATTTCACCCGTTATTAAGCTGGATTTAGTGAAAGAAGATATTGATAAAGGACCTTGGGCTATGGCGTTATCACCCATGCAATTTGCCAAAAAATATCACCTTTTACATGAAGAAAAAATTATTCCGTCCATGACAATGACCGCCAAAAAACATAATCAGCGAACCGTATCCATAAAAAGGGAAGCTGCACGTCAAATATTTATTATGCAATGCGGAGAATATTGGCAAGATATTGACGCCTTAAAGCCCGCAACGAAAGCATTATTTGCCATTTTTGCCGCAAGAGCGAATCGCGACAGGGATGGCGCATTAAAAGTATTATTACAAATTGCAGAGTCAACATTCTACGGACGGCTTAACTTTTCAGGCGTTGATGCCTTATTAAGCAAACATAAAAATACGCATACAGTCCAAGGGGTGATACACCATCATGCGTACGTTTTAACCGTTATGGCCTCGATGTTAGAATGGGCAAGAAAAGACGGCGTTTTAGCCACTGCAGATTTTTTATGGCTTAAACCAACCGACCGAATATTGTGGTTTATGTTAAATTCAGTGGGTCGTCAAACCGCCTTTGCAGAAGTGAGTGGACCTTTTGCGCATTGGAATGTTGAACGTGCAATGGGTCGGCGGCTCATGATGCCTCGTGTAGAAGAGGCAGTCAATGGCTTAGAAGCCGCTGTTAAAGATACACTTTATATTCCCGATTGACGTTTTAGATCGTCTTTCAATAAGAAACACAGGGACCAATTAAGCATGAACTTAAAAAAAACGTTTTTTTCAAATACTCCTTTAGGGTGGGGTACCTGATGGTAGTCGCGCGCGGTTTAGAACAAAAACACGAACAGGATCCGCGACGATTATTACGCGATACGCGTATACTTTCTCAACGCTTTGTCGATTTTTTCAAAAATCCGCAAGCAGTAACCATTTTATTAATCGGTTTTGCGGCTGGCGCTTTTTTTATTCCAGCAATGGCGGATATTATCTTTTTATTGGGTATTTTTTCCTTTTTTTATGCCTATACCCGTAAAACTAGTTTACCTTTTCGAATGCCCCAACGCGCGCATCAACTGGATTATAATGATTTAAAACCCGGAAGTAATAAGCCGCAAAAAGCACGGGGTATTTGTTTGTTTGGGAACGAGTTATCCAGCAAAGAAGAACTCTGGTTTAGCAACGACGATATGCGGACACACTGCTTAATTTTTGGTTCGACGGGCAGTGGTAAAACCGAAGCGTTAATCTCTTTAGCATATAATGCGTTAGTTCAGGGGAGTGGGTTTATTTATGTCGACGGAAAAGGGGATAACAGTTTATTTGCTAAGGTTTTTTCAATGGCGCGCTCTATGGGCCGTGAAGATGATATTTTAGTGGTTAATTTTATGACCGGTGCCCGCGATATTGTTGGGCCTCAAGAAAAACGATTATCCAACACGATGAATCCTTTTGCCAATGGCTCTTCAAGTATGTTATCCCAGCTTGTTGTTAGTTTAATGGATGCGAGTAGCAATACTCCTGATGGAGATATGTGGAAGGGGAGAGCGATTGTATTTGTTGAAGCCTTAATGAAACTGTTGGTTTATATTCGTGACCAAGGTGGGATTCTACTGGATGTGAATGTGGTGAGAAATTATTTTGAACTATCGCGCGTCGAAAATATTGTTGTTGATAAATTATTTCCACGCGATGGTCAAGAACCCTTAAGTTTAATGGATGTTCCCGATGTCGTGTTAGAACCCATTACGAATTACCTCATTAATTTACCCGGCTATGATAAATCTAAAAAAGGAAAGCAAGTCTCCCAAGTTTTGGAACAGCACGGTTTTATTACCATGCAGTTAACGCGTGTGTTTGGTTCTTTAGCGGATACCTACGGTCATATTTTACGAACAAATTTAGCGGAAGTCGACTTAAAAGACGTCGTACTGAATCGCCGTATTCTTTTAGTCTTGTTACCGGCTTTTGAAAAATCACCGGATGAATTATCGAATTTAGGTAAAGTGATTATTGCCTCTTTAAAAGCAATGCTCGCGGCAGGCTTAGGCGAAGAAGTTGAAGGCGATTATCGCGATATCATTGAACGTAAACCAACCAATGCGTTAACGCCTTATTTATGTGTATTAGATGAATATGGCTATTACGCCGTTCCAGGGTTTGCTGTCGTTCCTGCTCAGGCACGTTCGTTAGGATTTTCCATCGTTTTTGCAGGACAAGATTTGCCTGCCTTTCAAAAGGCATCAAAAGAAGAAGCGGCCTCAATTGGTGCCAATTGTAATATTAAATTGTGTATGAAATTGGAAGACCCTTTAGAAACCTGGGATTTTTTCTCAAAAAGTGCCGGTGAAGCATGGGTGACTAAAGTGGATGCTTTTCAAACGCGAGTTGAAAGTGTATTAAATAATTATGCAGATACACGGAGCGCTTCTTCGGAAAAGCGAGCGCGTATTGACTTATTGGATTTAAAAGAACAGCGTGAAGGCGAAGCGCACATTTTGTTTAAATCAAAGATTATTCGTGCACAATTATTTTACGCGAATCCACGCCCTGTTGCTCGAATGCGATTGAATCAATTTTTGAAAGTAGGATTACCGACGAATCGTTATTTATTAGATCTACAATCACGGCTACAAAATTTTCAGACAGTGACCCGCAAAACACAATTTTTATTGAATAAGCTGGATGAATCACCGCTGATTGCTCAATTATCGCAAATTTTAGCGCAGCATGCTGAACGGACCCCTATTAAAGCGGCCCTATCTGCTTTATTTGCAATAGAGCCCAAAGAGACGATAAGAGAAGAAACGCTCGTGGAAGAAGAAATCTTAACGGATAATGAATTAAATATATTTAAACCACTGTTAATCACGCCGCAACTTGCCAATGTGATATTAATCAATAATCCTCAGTTTAATGAGGCGTTTTTAAAACGATCAACGACGCAAAAATTGCTGGCCGTGATAGAAAAGGTTTCAGGTAAATTTGAAAAACATGCGCAGAGTATCGCCGCTGAAATTATTCATGATATGGCGCTAGCGACGCATTATCCACCCGCGCTCAATCATCTCTTATCAGGGGAGGAGATCGCAAAAGAGGTAAATAAACTCGTATTAGCTATTCAAGAAGAACAGGCGTTGAATGAACAAAAATCGGATAATTAAATGAATGGATGGCAAATCAAAATCGCGATAGCCGTTATTTTTCCTTGCTTGTTAGATAGAGCGCGCATTCAAAAAATGAATGAAAAGTGATGCCATCAATTTATCTACTCACATGAGAATCGATTGTTTTTCGAGGCGAGTGAGAAAGCGAAACGATAATGCTTCTTTTTATCGTTAAGTGAGCAACATTCTGTTTTTGGTGAGTTTTTTTCGAAAAAAAACTGAAAAAAACAACACGTGATGGTGTAATAAGCGCTTGAATAAAATGTTGAAAAAATTGAAGAGGGGGTAGCTTTTTTAACGAGAATTGAGTTATAGTTCATAAAAATAGGGCTAAGTTAAAAAAAAGAGGTCCGTAGTGGGGATGCGACTTGAATTGGTTAAATCACGAAAAGGGTTTTACCGAGATAATTATAACCGGGTTTGTACTGCACTTTTGATGACTTTATTGATTATTTTTATACTGAGTTTATTCGTTCTTTATTTCACTATTTTTTCCCCTACACCGGATTTTTACGCAACTGCTCAAAATGGACAATTAACCCGTTTAATTCCCTTAAAACAGGTAACCGATAGGCGTATTTAATTAATAAAAATAAGTTAGAAAATTGAGATGATCATGAAAGAAGATGCGCTACAAATCGTTAAATTACGTAACGAGTTTTATCGAGATAATTATAGAAAAGTTGTTGCCGCGTTATTATTTAGTCTTTTCGTCATCTTCATTTTAGCAGGCGGCTTATTTTATATCGTGACCCATCCTCCTGCACCGCGTTATTTTTCCACGAGTAATGATGGCCGTATTGTTCCTTTAGTTCCTTTTTCGCAACCTAATTTAAGTAATGCAGCCCTATTGGAATGGGCGAATACAGCGGCAACCGCGGCCTATAGCTATAATTTCGTTAATTATCGGCAAGCACTGCAGCATGCTGCCGATTATTTTACGCCGGAAGGTAAACAAATGTTTTTTTCGGCAATAAAAAATTCGAATAATTTACATGCCGTGATTAGTAAGAAATTAATTGTTTCAGCAGTGGCGACAGGTGTCCCTGTCATCTTAGAGCAAGGATTATTAGCGAATCGTTATACGTGGAAAGTACAAATTCCAATGCTCATTACGTTCCAAAGTGCAAGTCAATTTTCCCAACAAGCAGTGACGATCACATTGTTAATTGTTCGTGTTTCAACGTTAACATCGCCACAGGGTATTGGTATTGCGCAATTTATTGTATCGGGAGACGGAGGAGTAACCGGTTAAACTATGTATTTTTTTAATGTTCAAAAAGGAAATCGTCGTTTTATTTTTAATGGTTTAGTCGGGATCGGTTTAATGGCTTTATGCACGCTCTCATGGGCCGTGACACCGGATCTTGCTCACCATGGAGTAGAAACCCTTGCAGAAGGGAATAAAGATTCAGTTTCAGTGCACGACCTTAACAAAGTTGCATTTGGTTCGATGACGCAAGCCATGTTGCCGATGTCGCCGGAGCAAATAAAACGCTTAAGAGCGCTTTTTAATCAAACGCAAGCGGCCGCAGCGACAACACCGGGTACACCACCGCGCCCTACGATTTCCTCTCAATTTGTTCAATTAGAACCGGGCGCGACTCCAACGGTTATTCGTTTAGCCGAAGGTTATGTCACAACCTTGGCATTTCTTGATTCAACCGGTCAACCTTGGCCTGTGGAGAATTACGATATTGGCAATCCACAAGCATTTAATATCCAATGGGATAAAAAAAGTAATTTGCTCATGATACAGGCAACTTCATTATATAACGTTGGAAATTTAGCGGTTCAGTTACGTCATTTAGAAACGCCTGTGATGGTGACACTGATTTCAGGTCAAAAAGCGGTTGATTATCGCGTTGATTTACGTATTCCCGGCAATGGCCCTCATGCGAAAGCCCTTTTAGGGAGAAATCTTCCACAACGTGCTAATCCGGTTTTATTAAATGTATTAGAAGGCGTTCCTCCGCCGAAAAATGTCGCATTAAAGGTTTCAGGCGGTCTCGCGCAAGCGTGGTTAATGGACAATCATCTTTATCTACGAACGCGTTTAACCTTAATTTCACCGGCTTGGATCGCGTCCATGTCGAGTCCTGATGGGATGAAAGCGTATGAAATGCCTAAAACACCGCTTATTTTGGGTTTTGAAGACGGACAATCGATTCAATTAAAAATTGAAGGATTTTAAAAAAATGAAACTTCAATTAAAAAATATGATCTATTTATTTAAAAATATCCGTACGCGTAGCATTATTATAGTCACAGGATGCATCCTTCTATTTGGTTTTTTATATGGGTTTATGCACCTTACCAACAAAAAACCACCCGTTGAAAATACATCCATACAACTGAAAGAAACGCCGGATATTGATTCCATTCCGGGAGGATTAAAAAAACCACCGTCTACGGATTATCAACGTTTGCAAGCACAACAGAATCTTGAACAAGCGGCGCGTGCTGAAAAAACGGGTGTCAGTGTTATTCCGACACTACTCGATTCAAATCAATTTCATGACGAGGAAAATTCACTCCAAATGAATCGCTGTCAAAAAATGAATAATGCCTGTTCTCCCACTTCCTGTGATAACGGTGCAAAAGTCTCCTGCGAAAATACTCTCTTCTCAATGAATGGACCCTTATCCTTTTTACAACCCAGTCAATTGAAATCAGGAACGTTAATTTATGATATGCAAGGAAAAGTCATCGGACATCTCGGTGCTGATGGCAAAGTGCGGGATGAATCTGGGCAACGGATAGGCAAAGTAGGGCCAGATGGTTTAGTTCGCCGGGCAGAAGGGAACGTTATCGGTAGCGCAGCAGTGCCTGCACGGGGTGATTCTGTTTATGATGCCACAGGTCGTTTGATTGGAACAGTAGGTTGGGAAGGAAAAGTTCGTGATCCAAAAGGGCACCTGATCGGCATGGTCGGCCCGGACGGTATTGTACGCGATGCTCAACATAACGTTATCGGTAAAGCAGGTGTTAACAGAGTCGGTGCACCCGTCTATGATACAGAAGGTCATCGGTTAGGTACGATTGATGCAGAAGGTCGGTTAAGTGATGCGTCAGGTAAGGTGTTGGGTGATGTTGATTCGAATGGTGTTGTGCGTAATTCTTCGAACGACATCATTGGCCATGCTGACTTAAGAGGAATTCATGAAAAAAGGCAAGCGATTCCAGGCGCGCCGGTTTATGATCATCAGGGTCGATTAATCGGTACATTGAATAGTGATGATGACGTTCGCGATGAGCACGGGAACGTGATCGGTCAGTTAGATAAGGAGGGGCTAATTCGTGGATTAGAGGGGAAAATTATTGGCAAACTGGGTGCCACGGCGCCTGGCGCGCCGGTTTATGATCGCCAAGGTCGTTTAGTCGGAACGGTCAGTAGCGATGGTATTGTAAGAGATGTGCAAGGAAAAGCATTAGGAAAATTAAGTTCAGATGGAATGATTCGCGATGCGCAAGGAAAGGTTTTGGGCAGCATCGCCGCTTTTCATCCCAAAAACCTTGAATTAGGTACGAGCAATGAGCCAACACCAGCGACAGTTCGTTTACTTCCGGATACGATAAGTAATTCATCTAATCCAGAATTACAACGCGTTTTAGAGAGACAAGCACAACAAATTTCTGCTCAAAAGGCCGATCAGTTACAAGAACAAATGCAAACGGCGATGAGTACGCAAGCCAGTCAGTTGTTTACAGCATGGGCTTCACCGAATCAACGCTATGTAACGGGCATCCCTGATGTCGATCGCATCCAGGATGGATTGAACACCCCATTGGCCGAAAAAGGGGATACAAAACCGCCTGCTGTTAAAGCCGGAACGATCTTGTATGCCATATTATTAACGGCTGTTAATAGTGATGAACCGGGTCCCGTACTTGCAGAAATTGTACAGGGAAAATTTAAGGGTGCACGTTTAATGGGAACGTTGAGTAATCAGGGTCAAAAAATTTTACTTTCTTTCAACACGCTAACCCTTCCTCATTTATCCAAAAGCGTAGCCATTAATACGGTCGCTATTGATGAAAATACCGCGCGTACTGCATTATCAAGTGATACGAATAATCATTATTGGTTACGTTATGGAACGTTATTTGCTTCTGCTTTCCTTCAGGGCTATGGTCAATCGTTTTTAGATTATGGTAATAATTATTCTGGTGCGGTGGTGATTAATCCGAGTAATCAACCGATTGATCTATCCCCACGCCAACGTGTTTTTGTGGGTCTAGGTCAAGTCGGTGAGCAATATGCATCTGCGTTAAGAAATGTATTCAACACACCACCGACGGTAAAAATTTATTCAGGAACACCCATGGGGATATTATTTCTTTCAGATTTGTCGGCATTACCGAATTAATTTTTAGTTAATTTTTTAAGAGTGAGCGCATAATGGATAACAAAAATAATAATAACATCGATGAAGAATATAAATTTCAAGATTCAACAGAATCAACGTCCAATTTTTCCAGTATCGCCAATAATAAAGATTTCGCATCGACGTTTTTTGAAAAAACGCGACGCCGCCATATTTTTTTACTATTATTGATGTTGGCGGTGAGTCTCGGTATTTATAAAGTCGTTAGTCAGTTAATGCACCGTGTCTCTGCTTCGAAATCAGTAACTGCAAAAATACAAAAATCGACTACAGTGGTTAAGCCAACCGCATTGCAAATGAACAATGCGATCATGAATCGGCTGAATCAAATTGAACACCAGCAACATGAATTTCAATCACAGATCCAAGGTGTTGACTCAGAATTTAATAACCTTAAATCAACGCTTGCCGATTATCATTCACGTTTACTGAGCCTCGATGAACAAACACAACAGTTGCAGACTCAACAAGACACTTTTTTGCAGAAACAAAAAGATGAAGAAATGAAACGAATTCAAGAAAAAAAGTTAGCACCTAAACCTATTTATTATGTGCGTGCTATCATTCCAGGCCGCGTCTGGTTAAGCTTACAGGATGGTTCAACCCTAACCTTAGGTTTAGGGGATAAATTAACGGGCTATGGCGTTATCACAGCCATCAATCCGGAACAAGGGACAATTTCGTTAAGCTCAGGAGCGGTTATAGGATACAATCCAGATGATAGGTAGCGGCCATGCACTTATTTTCAGACATGACGATGATAAAAAAACAATGGAAAAATATTCTTTTTCTACTGATTTGCTTCTTTTTAAGTGGTTGCAGTAATGTCCATTATGCGCATGTGGAAAACATGTTGCTCACCCTGTCAAATCAATTTCCTAATATTTATCGACTCATTACAGCGTTATCTTACTTAATGGGCATGGCGTTTATTTTTCGTGGGATCTATCAATTAAAGGTTTATGGAGATTTACGGACAATGATGTCAGTACAAACGAACTTTAAAGCGACGATGATGGTTTTTTTTGCAGGTACGGCATTACTGTATGCCCCGACGGCATTTAAAAGTATGTTGTTATCGACATTTGCAACGACCAGTGTGACTGACCCAATGAGCTATATGCCAGCCAATAGTCTATCGACGCTCTTAGCCTCTAAGGCCGTTTTGCGCTTTGTCCAATTAATCGGTACTATCTCGTTTATAAAAGGGTGGGTAAGCCTGACCCATGTTTCGAACCCGAATGGCCGCAGTACGATGGGTAAGGCTGTTACGCATATTGTTGCAGGTCTGTTAGCCATTAATATTGAAGGCACAAAAGAAATGTTACAAGCAAGTTTTGGTATCAGTTAATGGAGTGTGGTATAAATGAGAACGTTTGGAGTGTTAAAAAAATGAAAAATAAATATCTTACGTCCAAGTTCCTGCAGCGCAGTTTATTAGGTTTATCTCAAATCGTTTTGCATATCAGTATCTATTTCTATACGGGTTTAGCGTTCGCGGCCGATGGGGATGAGAATTTAGGCAAAGTGGCGAGCACCATTACAGGTTCTTTTGGTCAGCTGGCAAAGCTCATTACTGCCGGTGCTTATATGGCAGGTATTGGTTTTTGTATGGCGTCGATGCTTAAATTTAAAGCACATAAAGATAATCCCACGCAGATCCCTATTGGAACGCCCATTGCGTTACTGTTTATTGGGGCCGCATTGATATTTTTGCCCAATATATTTCGTATTGCCGGTTACACGATTTTTGGCGGGACCGGCGGCGCAGGAGGCGTGAGTGGTACAACAGGCCTTCCTGGAGGAAATTTGTAAAATTTTTTGGGAAAAACACAGGGTTAAACACACCATGAAAAACATAAAAGAAGCGTTGATGAAAGGTCGTATGCAGCGCATTCTCTCTTTATTAACGGTGATGCTGGGCACTTTATATGCAGCGTCGAGTAAAGCCGATGGTGTGATGACATTAGGGGATATGGCGCTAACGATTACTAAATCCTTTGAAGGCTTGGCAAAGCTGATTACAGCGGGTGCTTACATGGCTGGGATAGGGTTTGTGATGGCCTCAATGCTCAAGTTCAAAGCGCATAAAGATAATCCAACCCAAATTCCAATTGGAACACCTATCGCCTTATTATTTGTGGGATCGGCCTTGATTTTTTTACCGCACATATTTGTTATTGCCGGTTACACCATTTTTGGCGGGACTGGCGGTGCGGCTGGTATTTCAGGCACAACGGGTTTGTAGGATTTTTTGTCAATGTATCCTATTAAACTCAATGTTAATCCCAAAGGTTGGCGCTTGTTCATGCAACGAAAAATGGATCGACGTTTCGATGAATTTAGTTATAAAATTTGGAAGCGTGATGATTTTACGTGTCAATTTTGCGGTTTACACTCCAAAAAATATCAAGAGGTTATTAATTTAGATCAAAATTACATGAATAATAAAACCTCTAATTTAGTAACAGCCTGTAGTTTATGTACACAATGCTTTTTTTTAGAGGCCGTTGAATCCTACGGTGGGGGTACTTTAGTTTATTTACCCGAAATATCGCAAAATTATTTAAATGGTTTCTGTCATGTCCTGTTTGTGGCCATGAACAATAATACACACTATAAAGAAACAGCGCAAAATCTCTATCGAAGTTTGAAATTGCGTGCTCAGGTCATCGAAGATGAATGGGGAATGCAGTTGCAGGAACCTGCTATTTTGGGCCAACTCATTATTGAAGCAGACGACAACCGTTTACTCGATAAGAAAATTTTTAATACCATTCGTTTATTACCTTCGCGAGCAGGGTTTAGGGTTCAAAATAACGAGTGGTCCGGTTCAATTCACCCTTATTTATAATAACAGACGGGTATGGCGAAATTTCTAGATTCGTTTTTAGATGGGATAGATTCTTTTCTAGCCTGGTTGAGTACATCACTGAAACAGACGATGGAATCTTATTGCGATTTAGAAACAGCCGATAGTTCTACGGTTCTTGTTGCGCATGACGGATCGTTAATTTCCGTTATCCAAATTTTAGGCGTGACGCAGCTCATAGGAACCACTGAGTTTCAACGTTTGCATGAAGGTTTAACACAATCTTTACAGATTGCACTTTCACGCTCAGGCCATGCACTACAAGTTTTATTTCAATATGATAGAGCACAAGCAACGCATTTAATAAAAGAAATTTTAGAACCAGGGAGGCAAACCAGTGATCGATTAAATATGGAATTAACGGATTTATTTGCCGAACGAATTAATTTTCTATCGAAACATTGTGCTTCTGAAGTGGTTTATTTTGTTTTATGGACACGTCCCTCGAGTTTGACCACGGAACAATATCAGCGTTCGACAAAAGAGAAGTTAAAATTTATTCGCGAAAAAAAAATAACGCCTTCACGTTTCACACAAAATGTCATTGCAGCGATACCTGATTTACGCGATACGCACGATGCTTTTATTCGTTCGATACGTCATGATTTAGCGAATTTAAACATCACCGCGAATTTATTGGAGGTTCACGATGCGTTACATGCGATACGTTTTGTGGCTGATCCCACTTTTACGGATAAAAATTGGCGTCCAGTCTTACCCGGCGATAAAATACCTTTAAAGGAATATGATCGATCGCGCAATACGCTTTCAGATATTTTATGGCCCTCATTGGCGCGTCAAGTATTACCCCGGGATGCGGAAAATATTGATTTGAGAACCGTACGTTTTGGTGACAAAATTTATTCTTGTGTGTTTATTGATCTTTTACCGAAGGAAATTAAACCGTTTAATCTATTATTGCAGCGGACGTTATCGGCACGAATTCCTTGGCGTATTTCTTTCTTTGTGGAAAGTGATGGTTTACGTTCGATTAAGCTACGGTCCGTATTGGCGTCTATACTGAGTTTTTCTTCAGCGCAAAATCGTTTACTCAGCGATGCGAATCATTTATTGCAGTATGTTGCCATTAATACAGACGACGCGGTGGTGAGATTGCGCGTTGCGGCCTGCACATGGGCACCGGAAGGAGAAATAGGCTTATTACGTACGCGTACAGCGGAGTTAGCCAAAGCGATTGAAGGGTGGGGATCCTGTGATGTTTCTGAAGTGTCAGGTGACCCTTTTGGCGGCGTGGTTTCAACACTGTTAGGCATTTCTGCAGAAAGCGTGGCAACACCGACGATACTTCCTTTTTCGCAATTAGTTTACATGCTGCCGATTACACGACCCGCGTCTCCATGGAAAACGGGCGCACAATTATTTCGAAGTCCGGATGGAAAACCGTGGCCGTTCCAACCCGGATCCAGTGAACAAACCACATGGATTGATCTTATCTATGCGCGCCCTGGTTCGGGTAAATCCGTCTTGTCTAACACGTTAAATTTGGCCCTTTGTCTGGCAGGAGGGTTACAACGTCTCCCGCGGATTGCCATTATTGATATTGGTCCATCGAGCAGTGGTTTAATTTCTTTATTACGTGAGGCATTGCCGGTATCGAATCGACATTGGGTTGCCTATCATCGTTTACGCATGAGTGCGGATTATTCGATTAACCCTTTTGATACACAATTAGGTTGCCGCTATCCCACACCACAAGAGCGTAGTTTTTTAGTTAATTTTCTAACGTTGTTAACGACACCGCTCGGTGCCACTAAACCCTACGATGCCATTTCGGATATGGCGGGTCTCGTGATTGATGAACTGTATAAAGGTCTTTCCGATGAAGGTATGCCGTATTCCTATACGGTAGGTATTGAACCTTTAGTGGATGGAATTTTAGAAGAAATGGGTTTTATTGCCGATCAGCGAACAACCTGGTGGGAAGTGACCGATGCTTTATTTATTTCAGGTTTTTCACATGAAGCCATGTTAGCACAACGGTATGCGATGCCTTTATTAGCAGACGCCGCGTCGATCTGCCGGTCGCCGATGATCGAAGATTTATATGGAAAAGTCACCGCACCCACCGGAGAAAGTTTAATTAATGCTTTTTCACGAATGATCTCGAGCGCGATTCGCGAATATCCTATTTTATCTCGCGTGACCCGCTTTGATTTAGGCGAAGCGAGGATCGTTTCACTCGATTTAGATGAGGTTGCCAAAAGTGGTGGAGATTCAGCAGATAGACAAACTGCAGTCATGTATATGTTGGCGCGTTACATACTGGCTCGGAATTATTATTTGAGTGAAGAAAATTTAAAAGATATCGCCGGTCAATATCGTGAGTACCATAAACAACAGATTGCAGAGTTACGCGAAGATCCAAAACGGATTGTATTTGATGAATTTCATCGCACCTCAAAGGCCAAGGCAGTCCGTGATCAAGTCATAACGGATATGCGCGAAGGTCGAAAATGGAATATTCAAATTGCTTTACTTTCTCAATCCCTCGATGATTTTGATTCAGTGATGGTCGAATTTGCCACTTCAATTTACATTATGGACGCCGGACCCGCACAGTCCATTGAAAAATCAGCAGAAGTTTTTGGTTTATCACCCACGGCTAAAATTGCCCTACGGACCCGTGTGCATGGTCCGCGTGAAGGCGGAGCAACCTTTTTAGCCCAATTCGCGACGAAAGAAGGAATGAATACGCAGTTGTTGACATTAACGTTAGGTCCTATTGAGCTGTGGGCCTTTAGTACCACCGTGGAAGATGTCAATTTACGACACCGACTTTATCGAAGTTTAGGTCCCCTCGAAGCACGGCGTGTATTAGCGCGTTTATTTCCCAATGGGAGTGTTAAAAAATTAGTGGAAAGACGTTTAGCGGCGTTAAAGGAGGAGAATGGCGTTATTACGGAAGATGCCAACCTGGGAATGATTGAACAAATTGCAGAAGAAATTTTGAAAAATTACCGAAAAGATCCAGCATGCGTTGCAAAAATAACCTGAATAGGAATACGCGATAGAATTTTATAGGTAGATAAACATTAAAAATAAAACGTAATCCTCAATAGTAATAAAAAAGGAGAATAGGATGAGAGATGAAAATCAGGAAGCGAAGGATAATTTTGTAATTTTACAAAAAAATGAAATAACCCAAATGAAACAGGAGGTTTTGGATATTTTGGATACGATCCGTTTTGGAAATCATCGCTTAGAGAAACAATGTGAACGCGATGTTGAATTATTGAGTCTCGCGTTAATCGACTATGGCTTCACTGAACACCATAGATTAAAAGCGGATACACTCTTAAAAAGTATGTTGCTTTTATTTTTTAGTCAAGTTTATTATCGACATTCCCAAGACCGCCGTTTCTACCCATTAGATACGTTGAATACTGACCTCAAAAACAAGACAACATTAACCAATTTCCCTATCGCCTCGATTTTATTACATGGGAGTCGTATTCTTATTGAATTTCCGAGTGAAATGGCACACGAAATCGCAGATTGGTTGATTGTCGATCAAAATAGCTGGCGGTATCTTGCAACGCATCATATTAGTCCTTTAAAAAACGTTGAAGTGATTGATCCTAAAAACAACCCGTCAGCACTTCCTTTTTATAAGTTTTTAAAAGAAGAAAAAGTCAATGGAGCACAAGCGGCGTTTCATTTTATGTCCGATGCCCTGTCATCCAAAATGACAACCTATTTAAACTTTCCTGCTGAAGACACGGACGTGTTCGGCCATTGCGATCGGAATGGGCATTATGGATTTGATTTAGCATTAGGCGGTGTGGGTAATCTACATTTTGCGTCCCAAAAAACAATTCAAAATAATGGCGAGCATGGGCATTTATACATCAATTTTTACCCCGGTGAACCAAAAAAGCATGCCGGTTTATTATTAGGGATTGAACAATCCGCTCCTGGTCAATGGGATCAATTCGGTTCTTGGCATGATTTTAATATCAATGAAAAAAAGTATAGCGCATCAGGAGGTGATTTTTTTTGTAAAAGGCCTGATGTATTAGAAATTTATCAGAACGATTATCAAGGTTTAACCATTCTTCCTTTTGCCAGTTATTATGACAGTCTTTGGAGCTTTATATCGAAGGATACATGGACTTTAATTAAAACATCGTTTGAAAAATGTAAAGCAGCGTTGAGTTTATTAAGTAGAGAAAAAAAATTGTCTTTTATTCGAGATATTTTGACGTCATCGGGTGGCGTGAACAACGATGATTTTACTCGTTGGTTTGGTGCGTATTCTCAAGAGATTTTGCAAGATGATTTACTCATTCAGTCTGAAAAACAATCAAGTGAAGTAAAGCACATTCAGCTTCAAAATCAACTTCAAGAGTTAGCATTTAAAAATGAGCAATTTAATAAAAAATTAATCGAATTACAGCAACACATGACGGATATTCAAACAATAAACAACCTATTATTATATAATCTTGCAAAATGCTTTATGTTATCCGTTATTCGGCAGATGGGGTGGCGTGCGAATAATCATACTATCCGAAAAAAAATTTTAAAGAGTGTACAAGAAGTTTATTTTGAAATAAAAAAACATCCTATCAGGGAATTATTAAAAAGCTTTATTACAATGCATTTAATAAATAACCAGGGTGTCCGTTATCGATCAATTTATTTCGCCAAAGCCTGCTTAACTTCTTTGAAACGTCCGCAATATCAACCTTTAATTCCCATTTTATTTTTTAAAAAAAATAAAATTAACTATATGGACTTACTACGATTAATAACCGACACTGAAATAGAACGTAAACCAAAATTTAATTTAAAAAAATATCCAAAAAATAATTCTTTTTTTCGTGAAGAAAGTGTTTTTAGAAAAAACCAGTACCGTGTAGATTCTGATAATGTCAGTTTCTCAGAACGGGATAGTGTTTATACACCTTAAATAATTTTATGATAAAATTTTTTAAAGGATTTAACATTAAATAAGAGAACATGGAACATGTTAAAAAATAATTTAAACGAAGAAGTCTTATTGCGCCAATTTTCTGCCAGTGGTCAATTTGAAAACGTTCTAAAAATCTTAAATAAAAATAAAAGAAAGTCAACGTTTAATATTAATGCTCAAAGTTCTAACGGAAATACCGCATTGCATTGGGCGTGTTGTAAGGCAATAGAAAAAGAAAAGGGTTATACTTCAGACTATAGTAAAATAATTCGATTATTAATCGAGCACAAAGCGGATTATCTTATAAAAAATAAGTGCGGGAAAATTCCCTATGATTTTTTAAAGCACATGCCGCTTGATGAGCATAGAGGTCAAACAAAACGATCGGGTATTTTAAATGAAAATGTTTCTTGTTATTTTGCCTTAATTAATTCATTGTTAAAAATAGAATGTATGAAAACGATGTTTTCCTCTGAATTTGAAAGCGCTTTATCATTGACCACTTTTTTCCATGTTATTTTAGATTCATTAGAATTATTTCGTTTTTTTCCCGATGAAAGCAAAGAGCAAGAAACCTTTCTCATTTTGAGCCTTGCGTGTGGTGTTTCTACGGAGGTTCTTCCCCTTATTATCTATTTTCAATATCAGGGTAAGAAAATTCATTATGTAGGAATTGATAATAATAGCGCTGTCATCCAGGATAATCGGTTACGGTACGCTAACTTTGAAAATGTAGAATTCATTTGTGCGGATGCGTCTAACCTGAATGAAATAACAAATAAAATCCCCCTTTATTCGATTGATTTAGCAATATTGCGTAATGCTGATTTTACCGAATATCAGAAGAGACAATCTATTTTTTGTAAAATAGTTGATCAAGTTATTCCACACTTCATGAAGCCAAATTCTCCATTGTGGATCAGTTTTCAAACAGAATATGAGTTAAATTTTTGCAAAACAAAAACAAAAATATGCCAAAATTTTAAAAAATTTCACGCGAATAACCTATGTGATACGGGTGAAATGTGTAATTTTTTTACTCAACATAAAAACCGGACCGTTGTAAATCATCCTGATCGATTTAGCATTATTTTAAATTCAGAGAGAACGACTCCTGAAGAAACGTTAGCCTGCTCTTTAAAAAAATGATTTTAAGTCATTATTTCAATTTTTAAGGCATGGATTTTACTCGGTATGAAGTCCCCGAGTGCCGCATAAACGAGTCGATGACACGCAACTAAAGATTTATTTTTAAATAAAGGAGAGGAAATATGCACTGAAAAATGGCCTGCGCCTTCTTTAGCGTGACCTACATGCTGGTCGCCTTCGTCTATTACGTTTAAATAGGTGGGCGCGAGTGCTTGATGTAATTTTTTTTGAATGTCATGAGCGAGGTTATGCATAGTGGTTATGTCTTTTCATCAGAATGAATATAGCGTGCTAAATAAATAGCTTGTGCGACTATAAATAAAAAAGTCATTCCCAGCAAGCCAAACAATTTAAAATTAACCCAGGTGTTGGTATTAAACGTATAGGCAACCCATAAATTAATAGCCCCCATTAAAATGAAAAAGATAATCCAATTTCTATTTAACGATGACCACAGATGAGAGGGTAAGACGATATTGGTTTCTAATAGATGCTGAATGAAAGGTTTTTTGCCAACGTAATGGGTGATTAAAGCGCCAAGCGCAAGCAGCCAATAAAGTGCAGTTGGCTTCCATTTGATAAATAATTCATTATGTAAAAATAATGTGCCGCCACCAAATAAGAGGATGAGGACTAAGCTAATAAGTTGTATACTAGGTACCTTACGATGTTTGATAAAGTAACCAATGACTTGTAGCAAACTAATAATAATCGCCGCGGCAGTGGCGACATAGATGCCAAAAAACTTGTAAGCGATAAAGAAAATAACAATGGGCAAAAAATCAAAAAGTAGACGCATGCGATGACGTAATAGAGAGACTTAGACCTAGTATATAACAGTCTGACTTGTTTAGGAAAGGGTTATAGTGTGAGCCAATTTCTTAAAATTCACAAAGAAAATCCGCAGCTGCATTTAATACGTATGGCAGCAAATATCGTGATGAAAGAGGGGGTTATTGTTTATCCAACAGACTCTGCTTATGCATTAGGGTGTCAACTCACCAACAAAAAGGGAATACAACGCATTAAACAAATACGTCAGTTAAAAGACCAACATTCTCTGACCTTACTGTGTCGTGATATTTCTGAAATGGCTCATTTTGCGCAATTAGAGACCCCTATTTTTCGTTTAATAAAAGCCAATACACCAGGTCCTTACACTTTTTTATTACCGGCGACATCGCATGTACCACGTTATTTAATCCATGCGAAGCGTAAAACCATTGGGATACGGATTCCAGACAATAAAATAGTGCATGCGTTATTAGAAATGAATGATCAACCGTTAATCAACACGACGTTGATTTTACCCGATTCTGATCTCCCTTTATTAGAACCGGAAGCAATTCGCGATATTTTAGGGAAACGAGTGGACTTAGTGATTGATGGTGGGTTTTGCGGTTTAGAACTGACAACCGTCATTGACTTATCAGGACACATTCCGCACATTATTCGTTGTGGTAAAGGAGAGATTAAACCTTTCCAACCCATTTGATATATACTGAAGGGTTTAATTTCGCTTGATAGTATTCTGGATAAATGCTTGCTCTTGCAAGGATAAAAAATAAAGGTCCTATTTATGAAAGTCCGTACGCGTTTTGCACCCAGCCCTACCGGTTATTTACATATTGGTGGCGTTAGAACAGCGCTTTATTCGTGGTTATATGCAAAAAAACAGCACGGGGAATTTATATTGCGTATTGAAGATACCGATACAGAACGATCAACCCATGCAGCCACTGACGTTATTTTACAAGGTTTACAATGGCTTGGATTAGATTACGACGAAGGTCCTTTCTTTCAAAGCCAACGGTTAAGCCGCTATAGAGAAATTTTAACGCAATGGCTTAAAGAAGGTAAAGCCTACCGCTGTTATTGCTCGAAAGAACGCTTAATGGAATTGCGCGAAAGACAACGTGCCAAACGTCAAAAGCCACGCTACGATGGTTATTGCCGAAATAGAAAGTCCACGCCGCCTGATCAAACGTCTGTGATACGTTTTTGTAATCCTTTAAATGGCGAAGTGGTCGTGGATGACAAGGTTCATGGTCCTGTTATTTTTCGCAATAACGAATTAGATGATTTAATTATTGCTCGGAGTGATGGATCACCCACCTATAATTTTACGGTTGTCGTCGATGATAGTGATATGCACATTACACACGTTATACGCGGGGATGATCATCTTAATAATACGCCTCGTCAGATTAATCTATTGTTAGCGTTAAATGCTCCTTTACCGGTTTATGCACATTTACCGATGATTCTCGATAGTGAAGGTAAAAAACTTTCTAAAAGAACAGGCGCTGCCAATATTTTAAACTATAAAAAAGAAGGCTATTTAGCCGACGCCGTCGTGAATTACTTAGTTAAATTGGGATGGTCACACGGTGATCAAGAAATTTTTTCTCGTCAAGAAATGATTTATTATTTTGACTTCAATCATTTAAATAAGTCTTCAGCGTCGATTAATCCTGACAAATTAATCTGGCTCAATCAACAGTATTTAAAAACAGAGGATATTAATCAAATTGTGTGTTTGTTTGCTAAAAAATGCCAAGCATTGAATATTCCAACGGATAAAGGCCCTGATTGTGTTGATGTCGTCACGTTACAACGTGAACGGGTTAAAACATTAAATGAAATGGCTGAAAAAAGCCGTTATTTTTATTTAGCGCCAGAAATTGATACAAAAACACTATCAGAAGCGATGAAAAGCATATTAAAAATAATATTACAAGGCTTTCAGGCACTGTCCACCTGGACCGACGACTCGATACACCACGTATTATTAGAAACGGCCGAAACGCTCAATTTGAAATTAGGCAAAGTCGCGCAACCGTTGCGTTGGGTTATAACAGGTCAGTCTATTTCGCCTCCGATGAGCCAAACGTTGCGCGTGCTCGGTAAAAAAGAAGTATGTGATCGCATACAACGCGTTCTAAATTAAGATGTTTTATTTTTAATATTTTAAATAGTTATGTAATGATAATAATTTTTTTGATTTTAAAAAAATAAAAAGAGACGAATTAATCTAAAATTATAAGGAAATTTTTTCTATGGAAAACCCATATTTTGATTTTATTCAACCAAATTTTTCTTTTTGGCCTTTATATAACTCTTCTAAAAGTGTTTTGCTTGACGAAGAAAAATGGCAGAATTTTTTTTTGAGTGATCCAATTAGTTTAATACTGTTTTTAAACTCAATTAATTTTAAAATTAAAAAGGTTAATTTTTTTGATTATTATCAAGAAACCAATTTATTTTTTAGATTTTTAAAAGATTTAGTAAAATCGAAGCCACGGAATATCTATGTTTTACAAGAATTGAATGGAATTATCGCAGATATCGTCTCTAAATTAAGTGTAGTGAAACGTTTTAATAAAAAACAAGAAAAAGTTGCACTGGATTATCTGAAGTTATTAGAACTCATGTTCACCCCTTCTTGTCGTTATTTGATTGAAAAAATGGATATTAATCGCTGGATGAATGATTTTGAAAAAATGACAACGAATCCATTTTCTTCGTCAGCCTTTTTATCTCAATTTCGCAAAACTTTATTGTTAAGTTTTCAATCATCAGCTTTTATAAAGAAATATCCTGTTTTGATAAGAATGATTGGTCAATTAGCGCATTCACTGGACAAGGCACAGATCAATACCAATGAATTAGAAGCTATCAAATTATTTGATCTATTGGGTGTGCTTGATCATCTATTAAAAACAAAGCAAATGGCTAAGCTACCTGAAAGACGACAAAACAATCTATCTCGACAGATTAAGAATGCACGTCATTTAATTTATATGGAATTTGAGCCTTATATTGAAAGAAATTTTTTAAAATTTATTTTTTTTAAAGCGTATCTAACCCAAAGTTACATTCATTCGACTAACCTTACTGATGTATGCAATAGTGATCGTTACCACATGCAATGTAAATCAGATTATCTTCGTTTTAAAGATACGTATTTTTGCGCAAGTGGTTTATTTCCTAAATTTCGGATTACGATTAAAAATAATAATTACTCTAAGTTAAATTTAGATAAATGGTGTGTGGATATGCGACAGGCGGAACAACGGTTTATGACGTGGATGGAGGGAAGCGTGGGATTGAAGCCATCTTATAAAATGAGTTTATATACGTTATATCTATCTGATTTCAAAAGAAATTTTTTAGTAGATAAATTGATTTTTGAACGTGACGATCGTCAGGAGGATAATCAAGCGCATAACTTACCAATGGCTTATTTTCTATCCAAAAAAAATCAGAAATTCAATTTATTAATGGGCTCAACCTATGCTTATACGACAAATCCCTTCGATCATACGCATGGTTATATGTATCACTTATGCGGACTATTTGAAAAGTACTCACTGGATTTATCACTGGTAGAAGGGCTGGCTGAGTTATATTCAAGAGGCATCTGTTCTGAAAGAAGTATCGAAGATTTACGAATTTTTGTAAATGATACCTATATTTTTGAACTTTTTAAAAAACGTCAATCACTTTTTTATTTTTATTCACTGAAATGGGTGGGTTATTTAGTGAATGAGCGACCTGAATTATTAAAAAAATGGATAATTGCTTCGAAAAATAATAATAATGAAACTTTTTATTTAACGATTGATAGATTTATTGAGAATACCTCAAATATTGAAGTGTTTGTAAATTGGTCACGTCAACAGGTTAGTGTCTGTAATGATTATCTTAATGTTTTTTCTAATGAACACCGGCCACCAATGATTTATTTAACAGCGATTAAGCATGCTTTAAATCAAACAGAAACGATACAGACATCGCACAGGCATAATGAAATGATGACTTTTCTGAATCAATCCTATGATTTTGAAATGTCAGGTCATCATAGAACATTAAATCTTGTTGATGTCCCTGAAACGAAGCAAACGAATGAAAGATTTAAGCAGCAATTAGAACGCGGTTTTCCTTTGCCACTCGGCGCATTCGTCGCGGGATTTATTTCAGGATGTTTTGATAATGTGAGTATCCTTTATCAAGAAAAAAGTCCTTTTTTTTCCACGTCACTCAAATTTGGGTTTAAACCTTTTATTTCTGCATTGATAAGCTCGGATCTCAATGTTTTATTGTTTGACGAAGGACAGACATTACAGGAAAAAGTGAATACGTTGATTTTTTATTTTTCATTCAATTTTTTAGCCGTTTTTTATGGAGAATCACTGAACAAAAAACTGTTTGAACGGATTCAGAATAAAGCACTTTGTTTTTTTGTACCTCTATTAACGTGGACGCTGTTATGGAATCCCGGCTTCTTTTTTTCGGAAGAACGCGAACTATTTTCAACACTTTTTTTGCAATTACTCCAAGGGTTTAGTTTTAAACTAGGAGGAGAAGCCTATGGATATGCAAAAAATATAACCCGTTTTTCAAGTTTGTGGCATAAAAGTCAGCCTAAGATGACTGAAAATAATGAATTAAGCAACAACATAGAAATGAGAATAAAATCAAACCCTTGAATGAGCAAAAACTTAAAAAAAATAAAGCACGGGAAGGATTCTGTGTTGACAGCCTAAAGGACTACGGTACAATAACGTCCAGAGTATTTTGTGGGGCTATAGCTCAGCTGGGAGAGCGCTTGCATGGCATGTAAGAGGTCAGCGGTTCGATCCCGCTTAGCTCCACCAGAATGAATCGTTCAATTTTAAACGTTCTACTTTTTATTTGAAAGTGTTTCATTTTTTTAATGTATATAAAAGAAAACAAAAAATTTTTAAATAAAATAAATGACAAGCAAGTGACTGTCCTTCCATCGCATACGGTTGTCGATGAATGACCGGGTAAAAATGAAAAGATTCACGCGAGTGATGGTTTTGATATTCACTTCGTTACTTGCTGCTAACGTTCAATGTCAACCGATTTGCGCACCCGATGCACGAGCGAATCCAGCGATTGTTCAGGCGGTTAAATGGGTTCGCAACGCTGCAGAGAAAAAAGCCAGTTATCGTCAAATTTATGCGGTGGGATCAGCTTATGTTTTACATTGGGTTCAACAGCATCACCCTCAAAACAAAACATGGGGCGTTGTTTTAGACATTGATGAAACCGTATTAGATAATTCCTGGTATTATTATCAATGTAAGAATTTAGCTGCCAATGCAAAAGACTTTGAACACTATGTCACTATACCAAAAAAGTCACGTGCATTACCCGGCGCCGTAGCCTTTACCCGGTTGGTTCATTCATTGGGCGGTTATGTAAGCTTGGTTTCCAATCGTGATGGTTCTTATGTTGATCAATCCGGAGTAACCAGTTTACAAGCGACGCTTGATAATTTAAAACAAGAAAAAATCACCTTTGATCAACTTATTTTAGCGAATAATAAAAGTGCTAAACACCCGACAGACAAAAATCCACGATTCAACGCTATTTTATATGGTGCCTATGACGCTCATGAAATGGTGTGCTCTAACACATTACCACCACACACAGTGATTGCTTATTTTGGAGATAATATCCAAGATTTTCCAAAATTGAGCCAATCTGCGTTCGATGGCTTGCCCAATGATTCGCCACAATACGCCAAATTTGGTCGAGGTTATTTTATTTTTCCTAATCCTTTATACGGTAGTTGGCAAACCAATCCTTCTTGTTAATAACACGGCTGAGCATACTGAATATAGAGAGGATTAGAAAAAATGCCGAGATTAATTCCTCATAGCTTCTTCTATGGGGAATTAACCGGTATCCGCATTTAAAAATTAGAAATTAATTTTTTGTTTTTTGTCGCTCATAATGACTATATGCACGATGACGCAATTTAGGTTCACCCCCATAACGTCGTGTATTGCGACGAGGGGAATTGGTTGAAGAACGTGTAGATAGTGCTGTGTTTGAATGAGAGATTACGGCTTGAGCAATCGGATCACTTGATCCTTTTTCCTCAAACGCGGGCGTTGATTTTTTAACGACATGTTGAGATGAGGCCGCTGTTTTTCTGCTATTCAGATCGGGCGAGGACACGATACTTTTTTCTAGGCGCTGTGGTGATTGTTGATGATTGATTTTGTTGTCTTGTTTTTTTGTAGATAAGGGTTGTTTTCGCTTATGAATAGACGATTTTTTTTCTGTGGTGATAGCAGGAGTCGGTTTAACGGCTGATGGTGATTCATAGCGTTGCGTAGGATATCGATTATAACGATGATGCGACGATTTAAATGAGTGAGAGGAAGCGTGTTGTTCGTTTCCACCACTGTCATTATTCAACTTCTCTTTTTCATCACGCCGATGACGTACGCGGTTATGGTTATGACGTGTTTTTGAATAACGCCGTCCAGAAGTGTACTTATGTGCTTCATGAGAATAAGGTGTTGTTATTTTATTTTTTGAAGGTTGTTTTTTATTAAGGTCCGTTTTAATTTTGCCGAAATCTTTTAGCATACCGAGCAAGCGACCCAGTAAACCGACCGTTTTATTTTTATTATTTATAAAAGTAAGTGGTTTTACAGCAGGTATCTCTACCACTTTAGCGGAAGGTGAATGATGGAGTAATGAAGATTCTAGATGCGATTTATCAAGCATTTGATAACTTGCAGCGTCATTTGTCTTCAGGTTATTTGTTTTACTAAAACTGGTAATTTTGTATTGAGGGGATTGCCAATAGGGATTGGGTATTAATAAAAGGTTCACGTTGTATTGATGTTCAATGTGTTGTAGTGCAAGACGCTTTTCATTGAAAAGATAAGTGGCGATATCGACGGGTAATTCAACACGAATATGTTGAGTCGATTTTTTTAATGTTTCTTTTTCAATTGAACGGAGTAAAAATAAAGCGAATGATTCAATCGTCCGCACCGTTCCTTGACCGTTACATCGTGAGCATAAGGTTTCATTGGCTTTTCCTAAAGAATGACGTAAGCGCTGTCGTGACATTTCGAGCAATCCAAATGTCGAAATTCGACCGATTTGGATACGCGCGCGATCCTTTTTAACGGCTAAACGGAAACAATTTTCGACTTTACGTTGATTTTCTTCTGAGTTCATGTCAATAAAATCGATAACGATTAAACCACCGAGATCACGAACCCGTAATTGATGAGCAATTTCTTTTGCCGCTTCGAGGTTGGTCGCGACAGCCGTTTCTTCAATATCTTCATTTTTTGTAGAGCGTCCTGAATTGATGTCAATAGAAACTAACGCTTCAGTTCTGTCAATAACGATAGTGGCGCCGGACGGTAATTCTATTTTTCGTTTAAAAGCGGATTCAACGGCTTCCTCTATATCAAAATACATAAATAAGGGGATGTGATTTTGATACAGTGAAATTCGGGAGACAAAATCAGGTCGGATTTGCTCAATGTATTGCTTAATTTTTTCGTGGATTTTTTTATCATCAACGATGATTTCATCAATGTCTCGTCTTAAATAATCACGGACTGAACGTGTGATCAGATCGCCTTCTTGAAAAATAAGAAAAGGTGCAGGACGTTCATGGTAGGCTTTTTGAATAGCATTCCATTGCTGGATGAGTAGATTGAGATCATTTTTTAACTCCGAAAACTCTCTACCAACACCGGCGGTACGTAAAATAAGGCCCATATTCTTTGAAAGTTCTGTTTGTTCGATGAGATCGTGCATGAGATCCTGCATTTCACGTCGTTCGTCACCTTCGATACGACGTGAAATACCACCAGCACCTGGATTATTAGGCATTAATACTAAATAACTACCCGGTAAAGTAATGTAAGTCGTTAACGCAGCGCCTTTATCGCCTCTTTCTTCTTTTTCAATTTGCACCATCAATTCTTGACCCACTTTGAGTGAATGCTTGATCGATTGCAGATCGTAATTTTTTCCTTTGAGGTAAGAAGGAGCAATTTCTTTAAAAGGTAAAAAACCATGACGCTCAGCACCATAACTAATGAAAGCCGCTTCTAAACTTTGTTCAATACGACTAATTTTTCCTTTATAAATATTTGATTTTTTTTGTTCCTGGCCCGTATACTCCATATCCAAGTCAGATAATTTATTCGCTTCAAGCAGCGCAACTCGAATTTCCCCGGGTTGGTTTGCGTTGATTAAAATTCGGTTTTTTTCATTATGCATTGTTGAATCCTAATTTAATAAAGGCTCAACGAAGCTTGCTTATTTGTCAGAGTGATCATTTTCTCGTGTTAAACGAAACAAAGTTAACTATTGTTATCTTGAAACAATAATCAATGAGTTCAATCAAAAACGCACTAAATCGAGAAGGTTCCTTAAACCCTGAAATAGCTGGGTTTTTAACACGGATTATATACTTGCATAATTTGAACTACTGTTTCTTGCAGTATGGACTGCGTGTAAAATGTGCACGTATAAGAATGTCGATCCAATAAAAATTGCAAACTAAGAAGCCAGAGTAATTTTTCTCATCTTTGGACATCTATCCTTTGGCCCAAAAATCAAATTTAAAAAAAGTAAACTATTTTACTTCGCTTTATTTACAAAACGTGATTTTTTATCATGCGCTTTGTTTTATGTCAGTAAATAGGAAGAGAGTTTAACCTGACTATAGACTGACATGGAGACTAAATCTGCACTTATTATATAACAGCATTTAGTAGCTTAGCAATGAAAAGGAGATATTATGTTGCACAGGACTTAGGCACGAGAGGGCTAAATTTTTATGATATTTTGTTTTACACGAAAGTTTTGCTATGCTTAAGTTGGTTTCTACGAGGGGCTACAGATTTGTAAGCCTTTTACTGATAAATTTGTTATTTTGTACTATTTTTTAGATGGGGAATTTTGCTTATGTATAAGAAGTTTTTAGTTTCTATGCTGTTGACAGCGGCTTTAGTGGGCTGCAATCATCAGCCTTCTGATAAGCAAGGAGATCAATCAGATACTACAACAACACCTGTTCAGGACCAAATGGTTAATCCAGAAAATTCATCTGGATCAGATGCGCAAATGTCTGTTAGCCCACAACCCGAATCAACACAAACACCGAGTGATGATGCAACTGCCGTTACACCCGCTACGCCAATAACACCCAGTGAACCTTCTCATCCTGCCGATACAGCGCCAAAAGCAACGCACGATGGTGATTCTTCATCAAACAACGCGGCTACGGGGACGCCATAAAGGTTCTCTACATTGCAGCATCAGGAAAAGGAAGGATGGAAAAATCCGTTTGGGTTTAAGAATAATTTCGGGGAATGTCTATTTTAAGTGGTCTAAAACCGCTTAAAATAGACAGAAAAATGAGATGCTTTTCTTTTAATTGAATAAAAATTTAGCGTTTTATCGTCAGCGTTTTAATAAAATAGCCTGCTGTTTTTAGCTATTTATGGTATACTTTTCCTATTTTTTAGCGGCCACTCAATGATGCTCGTTCCGTACGCGCTAAACGGCTGTTTAAGTATGGCAATGAATTGTATTAAAATTTTTTATAAATCGTAGGTTTTATGCGCGTATGGCAGACTCGGCGGCGAATGAAATTACTTCCATAACGGTTGAAAAAGAACTGAAGCAGTCCTATTTAGCCTATGCAATGAGTGTCATTGTAGGCCGGGCTTTACCCGATAGCCGAGATGGTTTAAAGCCTGTTCATAGGCGCGTTTTATTTGCCATGAATGAGTTGGGTAACGATTGGAATAAGCCTCATAAAAAATCCGCTCGTGTCGTGGGGGATGTCATCGGTAAATATCACCCACACGGAGATGCGGCTATTTACGATACCATCGTTCGTATGGCTCAACGTTTTTCCATGCGCGCAGTATTAATCGATGGCCAAGGTAACTTTGGCTCTGTGGATGGTGACTCCGCAGCATCCATGCGATATACCGAAATTCGCATGTCGAAGTTAGCCCATGCGTTATTAGCTGATTTAGCCAAGGAAACGGTTGATTTTGTTCCTAACTATGATGAAACTGAACACATTCCCAGTGTGTTACCAACGCGTGTGCCTAATCTTCTAGTTAATGGTTCTTCAGGGATTGCAGTGGGTATGGCAACGAACATTCCACCCCATAATCTCGCTGAAGTGATTGATGCCTGTGTTGCTTTATTGAATGATTCTGAATTAAGCATAGAACGTTTAATGCACTTTATTAAAGGACCTGATTTTCCGACCGCAGGGTTAATTTATGGTAAGCAGGGGATAATTGAAGCTTACCATACCGGTCGCGGACGATTATTCGTCAGGGCAAGAGTGCAGATCGAACAGGATGAAAAGTCAAATAAACAACGAATTATTGTGACTGAACTTCCTTATCAAGTGAATAAAGCAAAGCTGATTGAAAAAATTGCTGAATTAGTGAAGGAGAAACGTATTGAAGGGATTACCGCCTTACGTGATGAATCCGATAAGGATGGCATGCGTGTGGTTATTGAAGTAAAGCGTGGTGAAAATGTTGATGTTTTATTAAATAATTTATTTTCCCAAACGCAATTACAAGTCACCTTTGGTATTAATATGGTGGCTTTGGTCGACGGTAGGCCTGTCTTACTTAATCTTAAACAATTAATATCTGAGTTTTTAGCGCATCGCCGAGAGGTGGTTACACGACGTACGATTTTTGAATTACGGAAAGCCCGGGAGCGTGCTCATCTATTAGAAGGTTTGGGTATTGCGTTAGCCAATATCGATTTAATGATAGGTTTAATTAAAGCGGCGAAGGATCCGGCAGAAGCTAAATCTCAATTGTTAGCCCAGGATTGGTCGTTAGGCCTGGTTGCTGAAATGCTCACTAAAACGGATGATTGGGCGGAGCATGAATATGGTGTAAAAAAGGACAGCAATACGTATCGGTTATCGCCTGAACAGGCACAAGCGATACTTGATCTGCGTTTACATCGGTTAACAGGACTTGAACAAGAGAAAATTTTAAAGGAATATCGTGAACAATTAACGATCATTATCGATTTATTAGATATTTTGAATCAACCCGAACGCTTATGTCGCGTTATTCAAGAAGAGCTTATTGCGATTAAAGAGGAATTTCTCGATCCACGGCGTACTGAAATTATTACCGTGGATGCTGAAATCAATGAAGAGGATCTCATTCCTGCTGAAGATGTGGTGGTGACCTTATCACACGAGGGTTACGTTAAACGGCAAAGCTTAGATGTTTATCACGCACAACGTCGTGGAGGTCGAGGGAAGTCATCCGGTGATGTCAAGGAAGAAGATTTTATTGAACATTTATTAATTGCCAATACCCATGCAACGTTATTATGCTTCTCAAGTATAGGTAAAGTGTATTGGTTGAAGGTCTACAAATTACCTGAAGGGAGTCGTATTGCGAAAGGTCGGCCTATCATTAATTTGCTTGCATTAGGTGAGAATGAACGGATTACCGCTGTATTACCTATACAAAATTATAGCGCCGAGCATTTTATTTTTATGGCAACGATGAAGGGTACCACCAAAAAAACCAGTCTGATTGATTTTTCGAGGCCACGCCATGATGGCATTATTGCCATTGATTTGCGTGACCATGATCGTCTCGTGGGTGTTGCCTTAACGGATGGTCAACAGGATGTTTTATTATTTACTGATGCCGGTAAAGTGATCCGTTTTAATGAAAGTAACGTGCGTTGCATGGGGCGAACGGCCTGCGGTGTACGAGGCATTAAATTACAAGAAGGACAACGTGTTATCTCGCTTATCATCGCTAAGCCGTATGGATTAATATTAACAGCCACACGTCATGGTTATGGTAAATGTACGCCAGTTCATGATCATCGGCTGACGAGTCGTGGTGGCAGCGGCGTGATTGCCATCAAAACAACCGCACGTAATGGTCAGGTTGTCGCCGCTGTACAAGTATTACCCTCGGATGAAGTCATGTTAATTACGAATAAAGCCACTTTAGTACGTACACGCGTTGCTGAAATTCGCGTCGCGAGTCGTCATTCGCAGGGCGTACGATTGATAAGATTGAATGAAGGTGAAACCTTAGTGGGTTTAGAACGTATCGAAGAAGATTTGATAACTGAAAATCCCGATTCAGTCGATGCACTTCATTTGGATCATGAAAAAAATGAATAAAATCTAACGTTTAAATTTTCCCAATGCAAAATAAATCTTTACTCGATGTGCTCATTAACAATAATGTGATTAAGCGAGGTCAGTTTACACTCCGTAGTGGCGAAATTTCGCCTATTTATATTGATTGTCGTTCACTTATTTCAGACCCTTCTCTTTTACGGGCTGTTTCAGTTGCGTTGTGGAATAAGATAAAACCGGTTAAACCGAATTTATTATGTGGTGTTCCCTATACAGCGTTACCCATGGCAACAACTATTTCCTTGGAACAAAATCTACCGATGTTAATATGCCGTAAAGAAATAAAAAATTATGGTACAAAAAAACAGGTTGAAGGTATTTTTCAAGTAGGCCAAAATTGCTTAATGATTGAAGATGTCGTGACAACAGGCAGTAGTGTGCTACACGTCATTGAAGTTTTAAAGAATCACGGTTTGCACGTCACCGATATCGTTGCGCTGGTGGATAGAGAACAAGGCGGAAAAGAAACAATAAAAGCAGCAGGTTGTCAATTACATTCTGTTTACACATTAAACGAAATTTTACACGCTTCATTTTATTCCAATAAAAAAATTTAAATATTATTCAATCAATCTTTTCACACCTTTATAAAACTAGTTTATACTTATAGCCTGGATAGGGTGTGTTTTAGTTGTAAAATGTTTATTAAGGTTATCTGATGTCTACATTTAATTGGATTGATTATACCATTATTGCCATCATTGCATTATCCGTATTAATCAGTGTAATGCGTGGTTTTGTACGTGAAGTTATTTCATTGGTTATTTGGGTTGCAGCGATTGCCGTTAGTTTTATTTTTTATCGTTATATTGCCGATTTGCTGGTTAATTTTATTCACTCTGATTCAGCAAGATTAGTCATTAGTTTTGTGGGTTTATTTTTAGTGACCTTAGTATTGGGTATGCTCATTAATTATTTGATTAGTCAATTGGTTGCTAATACAGGATTAAGTGGGACCGATCGAGTATTAGGCATTATTTTTGGAATTTCTCGTGGAATTTTAGTGGTTGTTTTATTGATGATGCTGATTCGATTAACACCGTTTGCCAAAGAAGAAACGTGGCAGGAATCCGTGTTAGTCCCTCATTTTCAGGCGTTAGAAGATTGGCTGCGTAGTTTTTTGCCTCCTTCATTGCATCATTCTATTGACATGCCACAGGGGGATTATTGAGTGTGGTTGACCTGATTTACAATGTTAATTGATGGGAAAAATGGTTTGTCGATTCAGTGTTTTTAGAAAAGTCGTTTCGGCATAGACTGTTAAGCGGAAAAAAACAGATAGGTTTCATGGGTTTGGATGCGTTGTTTGTAACGTCTGATTGACTCGCGCTCAATTTTTCTGACTTCCTACTATCAGAGTGAAGTGCTTTTGATAGAGCGTTCATTCTATCTAAATCGACCTCAACCTCTTTTTTTAATAAGTCAACTGATTTTCCTTGAAAACAGGATAATTTTTCGAGAAATAATGCGATGAAGTGGTTTGCTTGATCACTTTCTAAAATGGCATGGAGTCGTTTTTCCGTATGAAAACCACAATAATAGAACATCCATAGAACGTGAAGTGCATCTTTAGGAGATGTAAAATCAAAAATTTTATCCAGATGTTGTTGTATAAATGTTTGTTCTTCTAAGCATCCATAACGATAAGCATTGCTGTTAAGCCAGTTTAAAACATCAACCTGTTGTGAGTTCTCTGTTAATGAGGTGATTAAATGTTCGATGACTGAATGGATCTGTGATTTTTTAGGGGGGAGATAACCTGTTTTTCTACAAAATAAACCCATATCACACAATAGACTTGCAAACGATTTAATATCCGTTGTTTGGCTTAGTTTTTTTAGGATCAGTTGATAATAGTGTGCATTCATTTTTTTGTTTTTATGGCGTACAAGATATTGTTTCCATGCGTTGATTAATCGGCTTATTGTTTTGGTCAATAAATCGATTAAGTTTTTTTTAAGAAATAATCTGGGTTTTGATGCACGATCTAATGATTTATGGTGGGTAGGTAATTGACTCGGTTCAGAAGAGAGAAGATTTTGAGACGCATTATTTTTCTGATCGAATGAATACAATGGGTTATTGCGGCTAATTAAATTATTTTTTAATAATGAATTCGTGTTGAATGAATAAAACGTTGTTAAAAACTGATCGATAACCTCTTTTGTCAAGCAATTATTTTCTTTCGTTAAAATGGATAGTTTTTCGAGTAAACTTTTTTTTTCTTTGAGCCTAGTATTCAATACTAAGATTATACTTTTGATGGTTAAGCAAGAATAGTGATCAAGTATTAAAAAAATATTTTTCGTTGTTTTACTGTGTAATATATGGGTCGCTTGTTTTAGTTTTCTAAAGATCGAATTATAAGTCTCTCTGATAAAGGGCGTTAATAAAAAATTATTTTTTATTAAAAATTTATTATTTAATTTAATAAGAGATTTTTCGAGTAATTCAAAATCCAAATAGGGTTGTTTAAAAAGATAACTGACTTCGTTTTGATTCAGAAAACCATGCTTATTCATTATAGCGAGAATATTAGCAATTTTTTTACAATGTTTATGTTCTAAAATAATATCCATGTAAGGTTCAATACTCATTTGTGGTGTTCTGCCTATAAAATGCCTGTTTTCTTGCGATGAAGTATGAGGATGTGCAGGAGATTGTTTTTTTTCTAAAAAATTTTTTAATTGGATAAATTCGTTGTTCAGTTGATCTTGAGATTTATATAAATTGTAATAATAAAGTAAACAGAGTGTATCCAATACTCGTTTAGGGTACGGGGAATCTATGATTTTATGGATATAGTGACCTATAAATTCCTGCTCTCCGTAGCCAATACAATTCATATAATAATCGTTAAACCATTTAAGAACACTTAAAACATCGCGTTGGTAGATGCTTTTAGGTTCAAGGGCTTCTAATTCGTTGATAGGTGTTAATAAGTCAGGATTTTCTAAATTTTTAATGGCGTGTAATAACTGGCTGAATTGAGTGGAAGTCATACAATAGTGGTTAGAAATTAGGTTGGTCATAAGCAATCAATTGTTTTTAAAAAAAAGAGGTTGATGTATTGAAATAGAGGAGTTTGATCGGATCATGAGGACTGGCGATTAAGACATGACCCATTGTAGGTGACCAATCACCTAATGTAAAACGTTTCATCCAGGTTATGTTCGCTTGTTTAAATAAATGAATACCCGGTCGATGGGTGTGACCGTGAATAACTTGCAATGTAGTGGGGTATTGGTTTAAATAAGCGCATAAATCACTAAAAACAATATCATATTGCGGGTCAAAAGAATGCCCCGCGCGTTCTGGATGATGACGTAAATAAAACGCAATTTTTTGACGCCATGACCGAGGGAGATGTAAAAATAACGATTGACAAAATGCATAACGTGACCAACGCCGATAACGTAAATAAGGTTTATCCAATGTACAAAAGCGGTCACCATGGGTGAGTAATGTTGGGGTGCCGTAAAGCTCAATGAGGGTCGGATCGGGCAGATAGCAACAGCCAGTTTCTTGAATAAATTGTTTACCAATGAGAAAGTCACGATTGCCTGGCATAAAATAAAGTTTAATTCCTTTTGCGCGCGCTTGGGAAAGACCGGTTATAATAGATTGATGAAAAGGAGTCACATAATCGTCTCCTATCCACATTTCAAAGAGATCGCCGAGTAGATACAATGCTTCTGTTTGTTGGGTTTGTTGACGTAAAAAATTTAAAAATAATTGGCCCATAGCCGGTTGGTCGGGATTTAAATGCAAATCAGCGATAAAGAAGGTCGACATAAGGCTCAATGATAGCGTAAATTAAAGCGTGCCGTCATTCAAATAATGTTCACTTTAAAAATAACAAGGTTTGGATATTTTAATCACATTTACTAAAAATTGATAAGCACATCATGATTATGAAAACTCGTTTTGCACCTAGCCCTACTGGACATATTCATTTAGGCAATGCTAGAACTGCTTTATTTAATTTTTTACTGGCTCATTCGCAATCAGGTTGTTTTTTACTCAGAATAGAAGACAGTGATGCCACGCGTTCATTGTTGGCCTTTTCCAAAGAATTAGAAGATGATTTACGATGGTTAGGATTGCAATGGCAGGAGGGTCCTTTTCAAGAAAAAGGGTTAGGCCCTTATTATCAATCGCAAAGACAAGCAATTTATGCGCTTTATTATGAACAATTAATCAGTATGGGTCGGGCTTATCCGTGTTTTTGTAGTGAAACCGAATTATTAATGATGCGCAAGCAACAATTAGCGCAGGGGAACCCCCCTCGTTATAATGGCCGTTGTCGACAATTAACGGCCGATCAAGTTGCTGAAAAAAAAGAGCACGGTCAATCTGCCAGTTTACGTTTTCATGTTCCATCTCAGCAAACCCTTCGCGTTGATGATTTTGTTAAAGGGGAACAAACTTTTTTTACGGACGATATCGGTGACTTTGTGATTCAACGGAGCGATGGTTCAGCGGCGTTTTTCTTTTGTAATGCCATTGATGATGCACTCATGAACGTGACGCATGCGCTACGTGGCGAAGATCATTTAACCAACACACCACGTCAAATTTTATTATTACAAACCTTAGGTTTAAGGCATCCCAATTATGGTCATATAGCATTAATTGTGGGTGATGAGGGTACACCGTTATCCAAACGAGGCGGAAGTTTTAGTATTAAAAAATTGAGAGAAAGGGGTTATTTTGCTGAAGCGTTACAGAATTATTTAGCCCGTTTAGGTCACACCTATACGAACCCAAACTTTCTTGATATTTCTGCTTTAGCAGAACAATTTTCATTGAAACGGCTTGGTAAATCGCCGGCACGTTTCGATGAAGCACAATTATTGTATTGGCAAAAGCAAGCGTTATTACAGCTTCCTCATGAAAAATTAGTGGAATGGTTAGAGACGAAAACCCGAAACAGAGTGCCCCGTTCAGCCCAGTTCGCGTTTGTTGAATTAATGCGATCGACGGTTTGTTTTCCTGAACAAGCTAACGTATGGGCAATGATTTTCTTTTCGGAAAATCCATTAAATTTTACAGATGAAATGAAGGATTATTTAAAAAAGGTTGATCCGATGTATTGGCAGGAACTATTAATTTTATTAGAACAAGCCCCGCTTGATTTTAAAAAACTTCTCAAACAACTACAAGAAAAATTAAAACTCACAGGGAAGTCTTTATATATGCCGTTACGGTTAGCATTGACCGGTTATCACGATGGTCCTGAACTTGCAAAATTAATTACGCTATTAGGCATTGAAAAAATTCGTGAGAGAATAAACTATGCTAAAAATTTATAATACATTGACACAAAAAAAAGAAGCGTTTAAACCGATGATTGCCAAGAAAGTAGGAATGTATGTGTGTGGGATGACGGTTTACGATTTTTGCCATATTGGACATGCCCGCGTGGTCGTCGTTTTTGATGTGATCCTTCGATACTTAAAAATGCAGGGCTATCAAGTGAATTATATTCGTAATATCACGGATATTGACGATAAAATTATCAAACGCGCGCAAGAAAATAATGAAAGCCCTTTCGAGCTGACTCAGCGCATGATTAAGGCGATGCACGAAGATTTCAATCGATTAAATACATTACCTCCCAATGCCGAACCGAAAGCGACCGATGCTATTGTGTATATTATCGCTTTAATTCAACGCCTAGTGGATAAAGCCTATGCGTATCGATCCGAAAATGGAGATATTTGTTTTGACGTCAAAAAATTTAAAACCTATGGTGATTTAGCGCATCAGAATGTGCAAAAATTACGTCGTGGTTTACGTGTAGCGGTTGATATCACAAAAAAAGACCCGTTAGATTTTGTCTTATGGAAAAAAGCAAAATCAGGGGAACCTTCTTGGGAATCACCGTGGGGACCGGGACGTCCCGGTTGGCATATCGAATGCTCAGCGATGTCCATGGCGGCTCTCGGTGAGCATTTTGATATTCATGGGGGAGGTTTGGATTTAGTGTTTCCCCATCATCAAAACGAAATTGCGCAATCAGAAGGAGTCACCGATAAAAAATTTGTCAATACATGGATTCATGTGGGTTTTGTACAAATCGATCGGCAGAAAATGTCAAAATCATTAGGTAATTTTTTTACGTTGCGCGATGTTTTAAAACAATATCCTGCCGAAGTTGTTCGTTATTTCTTAATATCCAGTCATTACCGTAGCCCCATACAGTATAGTTTGGAAAATTTACAAGCCGCACAGGCTGCTTTGCAACGTTTGTATACCAGCTTACGAGGTTTAGTCGGAAAAGGACCACAAAAATTTGTGTTGGAGGAGAGTTCAAAAGAATATCAAGAAAAATTTGAGCACGCGATGAATGATGATTTTAATACGCCGGATGCGTTAGCCATTCTGTTTGAATTAGCACGGAGAATTAATCGATTACGAGAAACAAATAGTAAGCACGCACAACGTGACGCAAACTGTTTACAATATCTTGCAAGCTTATTGGGTATTCTACAACAAGAACCTGAGCAGTTTTTGAAGCTTAATCAAGAGAAGGATCCCCATTTAGTGGAAAAAATTAATGGCTTAATGAATGCTCGGAATCATGCAAGAGCGGCTAAAAATTGGCAAGAAGCCGATAGGATACGCGATGAACTACTCGCTTTAAATATTGTGTTAGAAGATACAACAACCGGGACACAATGGCGAAGAAAATAATTTCTCTCATCAGTTACACAAACACAAAGAAACAGTTTATAAACGATATGGACGATGCGTATTTTTGCAATCGCTCTCGGATGATGTTATTTCTTTAAAATTATTTTCAATCAGTTGGCTTAATGGATGATAAAACTGACCCAGTTCAGCATGTGCGACTTCGGGATATTTCGTTTTTAATGCCTTTAAATCGTGAAGCGTAAATTCCTTTTTTAAGAGGTCTTTAAAGGCTTGAGTGGCGGATTCAAGTTGTTTATTCATGTGTTTTTTTAGCGGGAAAAAGCCTGAGCAGTACCGTAAGGTCTTTTTATCCCAAGCGATCTTATAAAAATGGTCAACGAATAGTTCGTTATGAAGATAAAGTGTTTTTTGAATGATTGCATGATCGTGGATTAAGAAGAATGTTTTGCAAATAAATTGTTTAAAAATAGCATTGTTTTTTAATTTTCCAAAATAATCAAGTGTGTCATTGAAGAAATTTAAAAAATGAATAGCCGAATCAGGCTGATAGTTCAAACTCAGACGTAATAAATTTCTTTCATCCTTTTCATGGATAAGTAATAATTGTTCTAATTCGTGATAAAAGCTATCGATGTGCTGACGGATAAAATTTAAAATAATTTGAGTACTTTCCGGTTGAAAGCGAGCAGCAAGATGCAAACACGTGTATCCATTTTTATTTTCCTGAAAAATAATTTCTTTTACTGTTTTTTGTGTGAATCGATTCGCGATAAACGTTAAAATGAGTTGGAGGCTATCCGGATTATTAAAGGATGCGCCTAAACTATTCCAACCATTTTTATTTTGTTGTAAAAATATTTTTTTCAAGGTGTTGCTATCAAAAATTTGAGTTTGAAATTGGATAAAATCAAAAATAAGTTTGAAAGCCTTGGGTTGATAATGAGTCGCTAACATGAATGCATTATAACCTTCAACATTTTGTATTAAAAATAAATTTCTTATCGCTAAATAATTCCGTTTAAATTGATTTCCTTGGAAAAACTGTAAGAGTAAGGCAAGGTTATTAGGTTGATGAACGGCAGCATGTAAACAAATTCTTTTCGTGTTAGAGCGGGGTAAAAAAATGGATCGTAATAAAAAGCTAGGATCAATATGGTGACTATGTTGATATAAAAAATTTAAGTAACTGCGTAGTGTATTTGAATAGGATCGTGCGCCCCAATATAATAGATCCCCGATGGAATCGTTTAAAACGAGTTCAAGCCATTTTTTGTTTTTAGAATCGTTAAATTTTTGATTAATAAAATCTAAATAATGATTAATCTCATTTTCTGTTTGATAACGCACTAATAGCGTTAAAAAATTTAAATGAGAATAATGATCTGGATTAAAAATTTTTTCAATTGCATTTTTGTCAAAATAAGCTGAGTTTTTTTTAAAAAAATCAAGAATAAATTTTAGAGTGTTGGGTTGATAACGCGCCACTAAACTCGTAAAACAATGCCCATAAGACTGTTTAATAAGAAATAGTTTTACAATTTTTTCTTTTTCAAATCGATAGATGTGTTGATTTAATAAATTCAAAATAAATTGTAACGTTTCTGCATGATATTGCCCGGATAACATTAAAAGGGTAGAACCCTCCGCGTTTTGGATCGATAACAAATCTAAAAATAATTGATGTGCGTTTAGTTCATTAAAAAATAAAAAATTAAAAAAATAGTTGATTATTTCAGGTCGATAGCGGACTGCTTTTAAAAGAAAATAATGATTAATAACAATGCCTTCTTTGGTCGACGTATAAATTTTTTGAAGAATGGTCGATTTATTTTGCGTAAAAAAAAGAATATAAGTGAGGCGAATTTTTTTAAAAAAAGATGTTTTATCGTCAAAACAATACGATTGTTGTTTTAAATAGGAAAAAAAATTATCAATAGAATTAACTATAAGAGGATTTTGTATGAGTTTACACCAATACTCCGGAAATTTATTATAAATGAAGCTCAGATCCTCAAGCAATGCATCATCATTTTTTTCATTCAGATAATAATAAATACATTGATTTTCGGTGGCTAAATTCGCTTTCTCAGGAACTAACGCGTGATAATAAGCATAATCGACTAAAGTGACTATTTGAGGCTCAGTGGTAAAATAGCCTTCACGGTTTAATTTTTGAAAAAAAAGCTGTCGTATTATTGGCCAATTAATATCATAGATTCGTGTGGGCTCACCGAATTCATCAACCTTATCCAGAATAAAAAAAGGAGAAAATGGATGATGCGTTTCAATAGGATTATCGTTTAAGAAAATGTGTATGATATCCCGCATTTCTTCTGCGGGGCCGATGGCGTAACCCGTTTCTTGAGGCCCACAATAACGTTGTTGACTTAATAGCGCTTCTAATTGTTCGGCGAGTAAAAAAGGAATTTTAAATGCGGTGTAGTGTATTGGAAATTGATTTTTGAGATATTCTCGAATAGTGATGCCCGATAATAAACTTTTATAAGGATCATTTTGAAAAAACGGTTCTATTGCAAGACCTTCTTTTTTAGCAATACGATGGACCCGATTGACAACATGGACTTGGTAGCATGTATGAACGATATCTGCGAAATAAGACGCAATCGTTTGAACGATGCTTTTTCGTGCTAAATATAAGAGTTGATCGAGATTTTGAGGAACGTCCAGTAAATGGACCAGTTTGTTTACACGAATATGAAAGCCTGGGGTACATAATTGGATATCTTCGGTTAATGCAATGAGTATTATTTCAACCCATTTTTTTTCGAGAGGGCTACATTGTTGATTGAAATTGCCTATAATCCGATGATAAAGAAACGCTAATTGATTTTTCAACAGGCGTTTAAATGGATAACGAGCATCAGGGCCAATATGTTTAAAAAAGATATTTTTTTCGAGCGATGGATTTATTTTTCGACATTCATTTTCTAAATCAGTCAACCATGTTGTAGTCAATTCTGGTATTTCATTCAACGTGGCGGTTAATGGCGGTGTGTTTTTAAAACATTGATTGAGATTTAAAGCGGGATCAAAAACATATGTCGTATTGATTAATCTTACTTTTTTTAAGAAAACATACATTCGTTTAATACGTATAATCGAAATCAATAAAAAGGCCGCATTGTAAATGAATTTTTTATTTTTTAAAAGAGCGTGTCAATTTTTAAAGAAATTAACGTTTTAGCATGGGCGTTCTCATTTTATAAAAGAAGTCTCATGACTTTGGAATAGTCTACAACGTGAATTAATATCATTTTTTAACGAACTATTTTTGGGAAGGGATTTTGAATATTAAAGCGAAGGTCATTGAAACCAAAAAAGCAGCAACAAACATGGTGAAACTAAACGCGGTGACATACGATATAGTCATTGTATGTTTTAACCAGGCTAGATTTTCTACCGATAAATGATTGACAGCACGCATTGCGTGTTTGGATTTCGCTAATAAACCATCAATTTGAGATTCTTTAAGTGAAAAAGAATGCATATAATGTTTTAAACGAAAACTGAGTTGCCATTTATTGACACTGCTGAGCAACCCAGCTAATACTGCTAAACCCATGGACGTTCCTAATTGCCGAGCACCATTGAGTAAGGCGCTTGCTATACCACGCTGTTGGGTACCCACTATAGTCATTGCGGTGGCCATGATTCCCGATAAGATGAGTGGCATGCCAATACCAAAACCGAGAAAACCAGGCAATAAAAGAACATAACGTTGATGATGACTGAAAATACCGATCCAAATAAGACTTAAAATAACGAGCAACGCCCCCCAAGACATGGGTTTTTTAGGTCCATAGCGATCGCGTAAATGACCACCGATAGGTGCCATAAAAATAAGCGGTAACATGGCCGGTAAAAGAAATAAGCCTGCTTTTAATGGCGTGTAATGAAGTATATTTTGTAAAAAGAGAGACCAAAATACAAAGATAATCCCCACCGATTGAATCATCAATAAAATGCTAAATAAAATAGAAAAAGTAGAATTTTTAAAAAGATCTAATTCGACAAAAGGATGATGATGGTGAGTTTCCCATACAATAAAAACACCAAGACTTATGAAACTAAAGAATAATAAACCCACAATGGAGGGAGAAGTCCATCCCCAATGAGAGCCTTCCATAAAGCTTAATACAAAACTACTAATAAAAAGTGTGGAAATAAAAAATCCTAACCAATCGATATTTAATTTTTCAGTACGTGTCCAACCGGGAACAGAAGCAAAGGCTAAAATAATACTGATTAATGCAATGGGAACATTAATCCAGAATACTGCGCGCCAATCAAAGAATTGTGTTAAAAATCCACCTAATAAAGGGCCTAATGCAAGAAAAATGGCGGCCAGAGCGACATACATGCCCAACGCTCTGCCTCGTTCTTTATCGGGAAAAGCATTCGTGATTAAGGCATTCGTTGAGGGCATCATTAATGCCCCTCCGATACCTTGTAGGCCACGTAAAAGAATGAGCCAACTGCTCGAATGGGAGAGCGCACAGCCAACCGATCCCATTAAAAACACAATGACACCCAATAAAAAAGCCCGTTTATGGCCCCATCTATCACCAATTTTTCCACCCAGTAAAATAAAAGTGCTTAAGGTTAATAGATAAGCGTTGATGACCCATTGTGTGAGACTACTCGTGAGATTTAATTCCCGTTGGATAGCCGGTAAGGCGACAACCAAGGCGGTTTGGTCAATAAATATCAGCGACAAGGAGGTGGACATGGCAAGAAGTATCCACCATTTACGATTATTTTCAGTCAACTTCAGCATACTATTTCTTCTTAGCCTTTAAAAATAGACTATTATTTTATTAAGAGTAACGCTTTTTTAAAAGCGAAATAACCGCCCTCATAGAGCGGAAGGAGCAATTATGCGTATACTCATAAGATTTGGTTTATTAATTGCATTACTTGTTCTATTCTTAATGATGCACGGCGATAGTTTTGCCGCGCGCGGGTGGTTATTACAAAGCTTATGTAATGATCCTAGGCTCTACTGTTTAGTCGTCGCGCGAGGAGAGACGTGGTATACCTTATTTCCTAATCCACAACGCCGCGCATTAGTTCAACGGATTAACCGTATGAATACAGGTCTTTGGCCTGGAATGAGAATTGCAGCACCCCGCGATCTCAATGCCATTAATTGGATGGAGTATACACCATTTTCACCGTATAGAACGCCTTCGGGTCGAAAAATGATTGTTTATTCACCCGCTTTAAATGCCTGGGCGGCGTATGGTCCTTCCGGAAATATTATTCGATGGGGCCCCGCTTCCAGTGGACAAAATTGGTGTTCTGATTTAGGCAGGCCGTGTCATACCCCTTCAGGACAGTTTAAAATTTATGACAAACGGGGTCCGGGTTGTCGATCAACTAAATTTCCTAAACCCTACGGGGGTGCACCGATGCCTTACTGTATGTTTTTTAAAGGTGGGTTTGCGATGCATGGTTCTCGCGGTGGTGTACCGGGTTACAATGCAAGCCATGGTTGTGTTCGTTTATTTGTTGATGATGCCTATTGGCTGAATAGAGAATTTGCAGATATTGGTACACGGGTCATTATTTTACCTTATCCACCTTCGCATTCGCGACAACGACAGGTCTATGAGGAGGATGACGACGATGATGATATAATCGGAAACAATGAGGATTTCGATTTTTTTAATAATCAAATTGCTGACAATACAGAGCCCCTAAAATTAGATGATTATGCACTGGATCAACATGAAAAAAATAATGAACAAAATGAAGCTGAACTGAAAAAAATTGAAGAAGCGATGACCCATTAAATTCCCTTGGTGATTGAGACAATAAAAAGAAAAAACAAGCAGGATAAACATGAAACGAATAGACTTCAAAAATTTTATAGCCCCATCTTTGAGCGGTGTGGACAGGCACCTTTTTTATTGAATTTAGACGCATTTAATTATGTCTTTACCCACGTTGTTGGATCAATTTTTACCTTGGCTTAATCATTATGGTAGTTTCGCTATTTTTATTTGGTTTGGTCTTGGGATTTTTGCCTTGCCTATTCCTGAAGAGTCCTTATTATTATTGCTAGGATTTTTAGTGGCGAAAGGAAAACTGGCTATTTTTTCAAGTTTTATAGCCGCTTTTGCAGGAAGCTGTTGTGGAATTACAGGAAGTTATGCCTTAGGTTTAGCAACGGGACATTATCTGAGCCAAAGTTGGGGTCGGTATATCGGTTTAACTGAAAAGCGTTATCAGAGTGCTCACCAGTGGTTTGAACGTTTTGGCAAATGGGCGTTGGTTATCGGTTATTTTATTCCGGGTGTGCGTCACCTGACAGGTTATGTGGCGGGCGCATTAAAGTTACATTTTCGATATTTTGCGTTCTTTGCTTATTTCGGGGCCTGTTTATGGGTGATTTTATTTATGAGCATGGGATATTTTTTTCACAATCATTGGCCTACTGCTGCTGAAATCTTACCCCACGATTGAGTACTTGACTAAAAAACGGGTTATCAATTTTTTATTCCTGGAAATCAATAGAATGCAAAACAGTATAAACCAAACGAGTCCATGTTTAAGGATAATATTCACTTTCAATCGTTTTTAATGGAGAAGCATTAAACTCCCATGCGCACCACAGTGCAGTCAATGGAAAATATAAACCACAACAAATTTTTTTGGGTTTATCGTGTAAAAAAGCGCGCGCATAACCGTTTAATTGTTCTTGATGACGTTGTTTCGCTTCCTTTAAAAAAAGGTCCGGTTGATTGCCTTGATAATTCGTTGTTTTATAGTCAATAATCCAACGACTACACGTCGCAGGATCAATAAATGTGCGATCAATAATAAAATTTTCACATTTTCCATGAAGGATGACGGTGATCGCATATTCTGATTCAGCCATCCAGTGCTGTTGACTTAAAATCCAACGTGCACGCGGGCACGCGATGACTTTTTCGAGGCAACGCTTCAGTGTTATTAAAACGTTAGGTATCTCTGAATCCAATAATCCATAGTGCGCCAACAAGCCCGCCAACAGGGTTTGTGACTGATTTATTTTTTTAATCCAGTGTTCTAAACCGTCCTGACTGATTTGATACAATAAACGGTGAATTACTGTCCCAAATATACGTTCGGTATGAGAATGCCAGTGATAGACAACGGGTTGTGATGGCATTGTTGTGGGGATTTCGAAGGATTTCATGGGTGAAACGGGTGATTGCCAAGTCGCGGGTAAACGTTTTAACACAGTTTGAGTGGTGCTGTTTTTTTGATTGACTCTCGATTTGGAAACGCTTAATAAATGTTCTGACTTAATCGACAAAATGGGCCATAAATGATGGAGTAGCGATTGTTTATCCGGTGATTGAAGTTTTCCGGCGCTATCTTGGGTAAAGGTACCGAAGAGATGTAAAGATTTTTTAGTACGGGTACAGGCCACATAGAGTAAACGAATGCGTTCCGCTTGATTTTTTTTCTGTTCTTCAGCGAGTAAATAATTATAAATGAGGTCAGGTTCTTGAGGATCGATGGGAATAGGTGCCAGTAGAAAATTTTTTTGATGTAAAACCGATCGTTGTTCGCTATAGAGTAATAAAGGATAAGGCTCAGGACGATTTGAACGATGTAAGCCGGGTAAAATAACATGATCAAATTCTAAACCTTTGGCTTTATGTAAAGTCATAATTTGCACGGCATGTGTGTCATGGGATGTGCTTTGCGTGTAGAGGGTTTGCAATTCTTCATGAATCCTTAAAAAATCAAAAGAATCACCTTCAGTTTTAAGCTTAGTCGCTAAAAAATTGAAATAAGTTTCTATGTCATCCATTTCCTCCCAATGCGATAACGTGGTCGGTCCCCCTAAGTACAACCAGGTTTGCTTCACCCATTGAGGGAATGAAACACGACCTTGTTGCTGTAAACTATATTTTAAAACGGGTACGATGCGACGGAGGCGCTGTTTAGTCTTTAAGCTGAGCGGGATTTTTTCAAATTCCTTGAGCTGTTCCCAAATCGTTGTTTTTTTGTTTTTATCATTCCATTGTATAATCTGATAAAGATCACGGAGTGATAATCCGCAGTAGGGTGACCGTAATAAGGCAAGCCAACTGATCGAGTCACCGAAATGATGAAGTGCACGGGTTAAACTTAACAGATCTTGTAAGGCTGATTTTTCGGCAAGACTATCAATTTCGAGCGCTTGATAGGGGATTTTCGCTTGACGCAAGCGAGGTAAGATAGGGTGTAAATGACTGCGTGAACGAACTAAAAGTGCAATGGAGCCTGAAGGATCTTCCCGTTTGATTTTTTGAATCGTTGTTACAATCTGTTCGGCTTCTGCAATTTCCCCCAAAACGGAATCCTCAGCGAGTTGCCAATAGGTGAATACAGATTTTTCCGCTTGTGAGGAACACGTGTAAGCGTCTGACGGAGAATAACCAATGGCATCGATTGATCGATTCGGATTGTCTGGTAATAATTGACTGAAAGAGTGGTTGACCCAATCGACGATACCGGATGTGGAACGAAAATTAACACGTAACGTTAACGGTTGAAGGGGGAATGAACCAATTCCCCGTTGACGAACCTCTAAAAATAAACAGACCTCCGCTTTCCGAAACCGATAGATGGATTGCATGGGATCACCCACTAAAAATAAGGTACGACCATCTTGTTTTTCCCAACCTGTAATGAGTTTTTCAATAAGACGTAATTGTAAAGGAGAGGTATCTTGAAATTCATCAACCAGTAAATGTTGAATGTGATAATCCAAAGCGAGTGCGAGATCCGTAGGATTTTCTGGATGGCCTAAAGCCGAACAGGCAGCGAGTAAGACTTCCGTGTGATCGACTTTCTTCTGCTGTTGAAAAACAATTTTTAGGTGTGCCACTAAAACAGGTAATAATTCAAAGAGTGATTTGAGAATCTTCCATTGTGTTTCGGTATAATGAGAGGGTGGTGCGTGTTTTAAAGCAATGAACGTTTCTTTGACGCCCGGCTGTTGGCTTAAATCATGAATTAAATCCAATAGTTGCGATTTTAAACGGTTTATTTCTGTTTTTAAGATTTTATTTTTGCTCGTTGCATCGATTGTGAAGCCTTCTGCTTTCCCTAAACGTTGACGAAACGTATCTTGAGCGGTTAATACCAAATGACTTGCGGCGTTCCAAAACGTTAAATCATCATGCCGCTTGAGGGGCGAACGTTGACGTTGTTGCAATGAAAAGTTAAGTAATTTCAAAAGTTTTTGTGCATCATGGGGATTAATCAGCTGATTTAATTGTTTAACATTGTTTTGGTTCAGATCCCATAGTGATTGTTCTAACGTTTTACGTAAGTCATCAGGGGATTGTAATAATAAGTAATCCAGCCATTGTTCACGGCGTGCTAAGAGTGGAACAAGCAAGTTTTCGAGCCGTTGAAAGTCGTTGTCCAGATGGATGAGTAATTGATTTAAAGCACTAAACCACGTTACTTTCTCATCTAATGGGTTAAGAAATTCATGGATCGCTAAACGATAGAGCCATTCTGGATTATCAGTGGGTGTCCATTGTTCGCTTAAGCCGGCCTGTAAAGGCATTTGTCGCGTTAATGATTGACAAAAACTGTCAATGGTGAGTATGCGTAACCGATTCGGGTGACTTAATAAATTCCACTCGAACGTTTTATTTTGAAGTAATGCTTTTTGAGCGAGAAAATGACGTTCCTTATCTTTATCCTGGACGGCTGTGATGTTTTTCTCGTGGGCAACGGTTAAAGCTGTCATAATGCGCAAGCGCATTTCGTTGGCGGCTTTGCGAGTAAACGTAATCGCAATAATGGCTTCTGGGTAAGGCACGCGCGCTAATAACGTCAGATAACGACGGACTAATAATTCTGTTTTTCCAGAACCTGCGGGCGCTTGAACAATAAAGGATGTTTTGGGGTCAAGTGCACGTTGACGCTCCAGTGCATCGGCTAATAATTCAAAGGTTGGTTTCATCATTTAATGGCACCAAGCGTGGATGGTTTACGCGACAAAGCAATTGCAAATCACACTGTCGACAGGTCGTCGCGCCACGTTTTGGGTGAATGTGGTTAACGCCTTGCTGAAATTCTAACGCCAGTTTTTCCAAAGAAAGCTGCCAATGTTTCAGTAGATCGGACCAATGATGGAGCGCGTGTGACGTTTTTAGTTTTTTTAAGGGCGTTAATGGCTTTAATGACGTTTCTTCTTCAGAGAGACCTTTTAACGTAATACGATTACGATGACAATACCACACTGAAAAACTACGCACTGTTTTTGGGTCACTTAAGCAATACAAAGGTAATTGAGGATAATCACAGCGTTCGTCCAACCAATCTATTTTCTGTGGTCGGCTCGTTTTATAATCGATAATCATCGCGTCGTTCCCATCAAGTTTGTCGATTCTATCGATACGCAATGACAAAATGAATGGACCTAATTTTAAATGTTGTTTTTTTTCATGTTGAGTCTCGCTGAAATGAGGTCGTTGTTTTTCTAAATCAATGAGTGTGCTTAATAAAGAAGAGAGACGTTGTCGTTCAAGCGTTGCAAAATAAGTTTTGAAAATAATCGGGCGTTTTTTGCTCCATATCTTTAAACAGGTGTTGATCGCATCATGGATATGTTGATTGAGTGCGTGTTGGGTTAATGACAATAACGTTTCTTGATTTTTTATTTTATTCCAAAATTGTTCTAAAACACGATGAAAAAGTATACCTCGTTCGCGCGCATCGAGCCCATTATTTTGTGGGAAAAAAGGGTGGGTACGTGCTTTTAAACGCCAGCGTGCAAACGCTTGAAATGGACACGCGGCTTGTGATTGTAAAAGTTGAGTACCTGAGATGAAATTATCCTCGGTGAGGGCGATACATTCATCGCTATAATATTCCCATTCTTGACTTTCCATTATTTTTTTAGCCATCGTGGAATAAGGGGGAAGATGGAGATCATTTAATTTGATTTCCGGTAAGGATTGAATGAAAACACTAGGGCGTAGCGTTTCATCGAGATGTTGTTTGGCAGTGCTAAAAATAAGTTTTTTTGCATGAGCAGTTAAATTTTTTGTTAACATGGCTGCAAAATAATATTCCCGTTCACTGGATGAAGACGGTATAGGTTGGCCGCGTTGTAACGCATAAGGAATAAAGGGATTCGGTTTCGCAGGAGCAGGCCACGTTTTATCATCAAAACCCATGACCCATAATTCATCAAAATACATCCCTGCGGCATCCAGCAAACCGAGCACTTGAATGGGTGGATCATCATGTAGCGTCTTCATTTGAAATAACGTATTTGCAATGTGACAGCGTAGGTGCCGTAAAGCAGTGTCGTGTGAAATTTCGCCGAGAATAAAATCTAAGCCGGCAAACGCGGTTAATAATTCAGACCAGCAGTCTAACAATTGATATTCTTCACGGATGAATGGTCGGTCTCCAGGCCAAGAGAAGGCGTGAAGTTTTTTAACAAAATACGCGGACCAAAAACTAGGTTTTGCTAAAAAATGACACGTGTACTTTTTAATTAAACCAAGTAACGTTTTCAAGGAACGACTTAAAATAAAACAGGTTTGTTCTTCACTTATCGTGATAAGTTGATTTAAACTCAATCGATTTTCAGCACCACGTAAGAAAATATCAAGAGAAGCACGCGGTGATTGCTCGCGCTGAAATCCACCGATATAAGGGGAACGGAGTAAGGAATGAAGAGATGAAAAAGTATTGATCGCTTTTAAATCAAGAATGAGTAGTGCGGTTTGGATAAGCCCAAATTCAAGTAATGGATTTCCTGCAGCAATGTTAAACGGAGGGGGATCGATAGAATGAGGTGCACACTCCGTAAAAATATCTGTAAAAATAGTCAATAAATGGGTTCGTCGTTCCACTAAATGAGGAATAAGGCAACCAATGTTTTTTTTAGATTGTTGAAAGGATTGATAAGCCCAAAGCGCCATCGTCTGATATTCTGTTTCTTTATCCGGTAAAGAAATACGATATTGTTTGGTTTTTGGATAAGTGGGTGCGTAATGATGAATAGAGCAACCTTGATCGTTTAAGACGCGAAGTAGATTTTTGTATTGTGGATTTATTTCATTAAATCCAATTAAAAAAATGCGTTGCGGTGGTTTTAAAATTTTTTTATGAAATAAGCACATCAGGTGATTAAGGGCGCTGGATAGGTCAATGTAAGCATGACTTTCACAATAATGAACAAACTGTTTAGCCCAGGTTTGCCACGCTTCTGTTTCGTTGCATTGCTTGAAAAAGGGTGATAAGTAATCCAGTTGAGTTTGTTGTATCAGATGCCACGCTTTTCGAGCGTTTTCGGCTGTATTCGCAATATCTAAAAAAAAAGAATGGGATGACTGAATAACAATATGCCATGCGCTATATTCTTGCAATTTATTCAGTAAACGTAAAGGGAAACCCATTTGCTCGATAAATTGTTTTTCCCAAAGTGTTTCTAACCACCGTGTAAACGTAAAGATTTTTAGTGGGAGCCATCGTTGTTTTTTTTGTTTTTCTTGATAATGCGCATAAGCTTTGTGTAAAAAAGGGATGAGACGTTTATTGCCGGTGAGTAATAAATCATTCGGATTTAATGCTCTAAAAAGCGTGTTATAGATTTCCATGATCTGCCTATTGACAACGTTAAGAATGTTCAGACTTTTACACAAGTTCGATTCAATTTAATTTATTCTCTGTCATCTTAACACCATTAAAAGTAATTTTCGGGTTGACAGGAGATAACTAATTGAAAAAATGACGTTTTTTTCTTTTGTTTAAAGCTTGTACAAATTGTAACGATGACTTATAAATCAAGGTTTTTATTCGCTTCCCCCAACTCTGTCCACAATGTTATTCACAGAATCTGTGAGTAAGCATAGATTTGTCCGTATAATGCTTAAATAATGACCCGTTTAAGCCAGAAGAAAGTGATCATTCAACGTGAAGGATAAATTTGATATTTTTTTAAAGTAAACTATACTGATGACTCTATGGCGAAAGCCAACCAAGTAAAGGGAGCTTCCGTGTTTTTAAGAGGTATGGCCTTCGTTTTTGCTATAGCTTTTATTGTATTGGGCGTGTTAGGATTTATCCCAGTACTGACACCCTATCATAAATTGTTCAGTTTTTTTTCAACGGGTATTTTATTGAACCTTTTTTACGTACTGATTGGTTTGTTTGCTTTATCTGCAAGTAGTTCAGCTTTTTATGCGCGTTTGTTTTTTAAATTTTTTGGGTGCGTGTTCGCTGCACTTGCCATTTGGAGTTTCGCGATGAATGGCAATTTGGGTATTACCCATATTAACCTTTCCGATAGTTTTTTCTATCTTTTAACCGCGATTATCGCTCTTTATTTGGGCTTTACGAGTAAACTACCTCGGCGTCTTAAATTTTAGTTTATCCTAAAAGTGAACGTAAATTTAATACTGACTTAAGCGGGGTAAGCCCATCTCTCCTTCTTGAGAAGAGTGTGGATCATTATCACAGGTTTTTTCACTGTCAAGGTGGGCTAGTTTTTGACACGCCATAAATAAAGCATTTAACGTCAATTTAGATCGAAGCAACCGATAATACTTTTTATTAAATTGTTGTAAATATTCATTTTTATCCTCTTCTCGGTTAAAAAAATTGCTTAATTCGATGACAGCTTTCAGCTCATATTCCGTTGATGAAAATAATCTAAAAAAATAATACTGATTGAGTTCATTGGCTTTTTTTAATTCTAAGTTATCCATGAGAGAATGCAGGAAAATTTTAGTTAAAATTTTTAAATTATCAAAACGCGAATAAAAATGATCTAAATTAAAATCATTTAATAAAAAGGTGGAACAATCTTTTGCTATTTTTGAAAATAATGCTTCATCCTGAGCGGAATGAGGCCATCGTGTTAATTGGTTAAAAACAAAATCAACCAGTAAGTGGTGAACCGGCTTAAAGACGTTCGGATCTTCTAACGAAGTAATAAACTTTAAAACATTTTTTAGAATAAGGGGGTATCGGGAATAAGCTATTTGAAAAGAATAATTATCTTGCTCATTTTTTTCGGTGAGTATTTCTAAAAAAATCGTAATACCTATTTTATCAATATGGTGATCAATAAAATTGAGCAGTGCATCAGAACCTATTTGTCTTTTAAGTTGAGAAGTCACTGACAAAATCGTTTTTCTAGCTTTATAATTATTCGTCAAAAAGGCTGAGATGTAATATTTTTCATCATAAACTTTTTTGAAAACAAAATCATAGATCTCCTCATTTTTAAAATAGTGAATATAGTCACTAAAAAACGCTAATAACGGTTGAACGGCTTCAATTTGATGAATTGCCGCTATCAATAATGCATTCGTATTAAATCTATCGTAGGTTAATAAGAATTCTTTAATAAATTCAGAGAGATTAGCTTGCATTTGACTATACTCAAGCAAAAGTGTAACGGACTCAGGTTGATATTTTGCCGCTATCATTAACGTACTATGTATAAGATTATTTTTTGTTAATAACAGCTGTTTAATAAATAAAGGGGAAAAAATTTTAGGATGCAATTGAATAAAATTGAGAATAATGGCAACATTTTTAGGGTGATTACGCACCGCTAACATGAAACTATTATAATCGTGATCATTGTTGTGAGCGATTAATTGAGGCCACTTTTCTGCTGGAAGAAGATCGGTATGTTCCTCAAGAAAATTAAGCGTAGGTTTTAAAGTCGGTGTATCATCCTTTGCTAATAAAATCAAAAGTGTCATATCAAAATTATAATGTTCAAAAAAAAGCTGCTCTAAAGTAGACAGCTTTTGATTAATATAAAATTTAATAAGCGGTAAAAATAATTCAGGATAAAAGCGCGCAAGCGTCAGCGTGTGATAGCCTTTTTCTGTTTTAGTAAGAAATAAAGTTTTTAAATGTTCAGAAAAAAATTCAATTTTTTCATTGATATAATCAAAAAGAATTTTTAACGATTCACACTGACGATCGGCAGCAAGCATCAGACAATTAAAATTATTAAGATTGCATAATAGGAAAAATTCAGGAATTTTTTCTAGAAAGAAATGATGAGTATGCGTATCAATAAAATGAAGAATAGCGCTTAATGCGCGTGGGCTATAAATCGAGGCTAACATGATAATAGAATTACCGTCTTCATTTTTTTCTAAAAACATTTTATTTAAAAGGTAAGGACCAAAATGATCAATATTGGCGGAAATGAATTTTAGAATGGACTGGGTTGCTTCAACTTGGTTTTGTACTGCTAACATTAACGCGGCGCACGTTTCATTCGAATTTCCGGTAAAAAAAAGTTTATGAATAGTTTTACGATCAATTTTTATATGCTGTGCTATAAAAGATAAAATTGTTTTCGTATAATCAGGAAAAAAATGAGTAATTAAAGTAACCGCAGTATAGCTATTTTTTTGCTGTTGTGTAACGAGTTTATATAATGTCTCCGTAGCGAAATGCCTAATATATGTAGTTAAAAAATTGATGATCATTTTAAATGCTTTCGCTTGTTTGATGGCGGCCAACATCAGTACATTATAGTTGTCATTTTGTCTTTCTAAAAAAAATTCTTGTAAAACCTCAGCATCTAATTCATGAATATTTTTTCCTAAAAAATTTAATAATAGATCCACGGCTTCAGCATGATAAGTAGCGGCTATCATCAATGCATTTTGATTGTAATTATTTTTCATTAAAAAAATATATTTAATGATAGAGGCGTTATGTTCGCTAATAATGGTTTTATAACGCGTAATAAAATTTAAGATAGCCAGAACAAGCAAGGGATTATATCGCGATCCTATCATGAGCAGATTTGAACCGCGTTGATTTTCTAAAAGTAAAGTGTCGGCTATTTTTTTAACATGACAATCTGTGAGCGGTAAATTTAAGTCAAATACTAACTGATAAGCAAGGATAATTTCTGCAGAATAACCCATATTCGTGGCTAATTGATCATTCAAATAGTCTATTAAAGTTGAGGCATGGGTCATAAAAAGGTTGCTTTGACTTAACTGTGAATAGTGCGTTGGAAATTTTTCATTTAATTCAACTAATTGCTCAAGTAATATCGTCAATCTTCTCTCGCTAATCAGTTCAGAAATCAATTGTTCGGTATCGTGCAATGGATTTTTTTTTAAAACGAAATTATAATAAGCGCTTTCAGTCAACGTGTTTATTATCGGAGTTTCAATAAATTTTTGATCGAGTAAGGCATTAAAAAAAGATTGATACAACTTTTCAAAATTAATGTTAACAAAACTGAAAATGAGGGGATCGTCTTTGTCATAATCGAGTATAAAATAATTAATCCAATTATTTGGATCATCGTCTACTTTATTAATATAATTCGGCAAAAAGTTTTGGATTAAATCTTCAATTTTAGTGACCAATTGTAACGATAAGCCGTTTTCGCTTTTTTTTTCGGGTTCTAATTCAGGAATAAGTTTTATAAATTCATGAATCAGTAAATTCGGTAAATTAAAAGGAGTAAATTTTTTACAAAAACTGGTTTGTAAAGCACATCGAATCGGATCTTCTGGAAAACTGTTTGTATATTGATCACCTGAAAAGTTGGCTTTTATGCCTAAACCGTCATTCGCTGCAACAACACTAAAATAATTCCATGCGTGGATTTCATTCGCGAGTGTCGAAGCGACATTATCTACAATTTCTTTTCGCACGACATAGAGTAGTTCAGTTAAATTACGAGGTCGATAAAACGAATTTACAATAATATTGACACGATTATGAAAGCCCTCCGTACAGAGCTTAATATCTTCGGTTAACTGGCTAAGAATAGATTCGCGAACATCCATGGAAAGTTTTCCTAGTTCTGAATCTAAATTCCCGAGTAGACGATGATAAATCAGTTGTAATTGTTCGGATAAAACTTTTTTTGCATTATAATAAGCACATTTACCAGCATGAAGTTCCAATGTATGATTGGATAATTCATCATTATATTCCGCAATAATGACTTGAAAATCGTCCAACCAATTTTCTTGGAGGGGCGGTAATTGAGTGATATCAATTTTAGGTAAAGGCGTATAACTTAAAGCCAGTTTTTTATTGATAGCAGGGTTGATTGGATATTCAGTGGTATTTTTTTTAAAAAATATTTTTAACATATAATGTCCCTTTTATAGTATGAAATAAACTATTTTTAAATAATTTTTTAGGAATTAAATTTAAATCGTAACCTTAAGAATATCAGTTCAATTTTATACAGACAATACGTTATAAGGAGTAAATTAATAGAAATATTTTTTAATTTAAAAAAAATTAATTTCATTAGAAAATTTTAAATGAACCAGGTTTGTTGTAAGTAAGCACCTTGCCAGAAATGCCATTCACAGAGGCTGGCTTGAGTAAAGGCGTTGATCATTTTTTGTTGGCCATGCGCGCTTGCCAGTAAAGCCAGTTTATTTAATGTGTTTATCATGTGTTCAACCGAGTCATTAAACGTTGAGCTGGAATATAAATCAATCCAATCTTGGTAGGGATTATTCAAAACGGTTTGAGAGGAAGCACGCTGTCCCACTTGTTGATAGATCCAAAAACACGGTAATAAACTCGCAACCGCTTCTTCTAAAGTGCCGGAGATCGCAAGTCGTAATAAATAATTGGTATACATAAAACAAAAAGGACTTTGTTGACGCGTTGTTAATGCGGCATGTTTTTTTAGAAAGTGACGATGAAGATCGCGTTCGGCATGTAATGCGTCCAGGGCTAATTGAATAAATTGTTCACAGTGTTTTTGATCGGACAATCGTGCTGCTGTGAGTGTCAGTGCTTTAGAAAAATCCACCAGATAAAGTGCATCTTGACTGAGATAAAAAATAAATTTTTCAAGCGGTAAACGCCCTTGGATAAGCTCTTGATTAAAGGGATGTTGATAAATTTTTGGCATCAGCGCCGAAACCGATTTTTTTAGTCGATCAAACATGGTTTCTCTTTTTTTAAAAAATAAAAGTGGTTTACTGGACCCTGGCCTTGTCCAAGATGTAAATCTTTTGCGGCTAAAAGGCATTGTGTTAAATAATTTTTTGCATGAAAAATGGCTTCAACCACGTTTAGACCTTGGGCAAGATAAGAGGCGATGGCTGCAGATAACGTGCAACCGGTACCATGCGTATTTTTTGTGTTTATTCGTGCTCGTTTAAAATAATGAATTTGTTTTTGCGAGAAATCGTAAAAAATATCAGAGGCATCGTATGGAGAATGCCCTCCTTTAAGCAGCACCGACACCTTATAACGTGTTGCCAATAAAACTGCAGCCTTTTGCATAGTGGTCGCATCGATGATTTTCAGATTTAAAAGAGATTCGGCTTCTGGAATATTGGGTGTAATCAATGTGGCTAAAGGAAATAAATCAGTCGCTAAAACCTGTATGGCCTGCGGTTTAAGAAGGGGGTGGCCGGTCTGAGTAATCATGACGGGATCAAGAACAATAAAAGGGGGTTGATATTTTTTTAAATTATGGCGGATTAAACGGATAATGCCTTCATGATAAAGCATGCCCAGTTTAACTGCGTTTATGGATAAATCAGTGAAGACAGCATCGATTTGCTGTTGAATAAAATCGAGTGGAATGTCTTGTAGACTGATAACGGCTTGTGTGTTTTGCGCAACTAAAACAGTAATAATACTGGCAGCATAACTGCCTGTTGCTGAAATTGCTTTGATATCCGCTTGAATACCTGCACCGCCCGAAGGATCAGTGCCCGCAATACTGACAACCTGTGCTAATTGAGAAGGGAAATTCATAACGATTATGATTGAGAAATAATGTGTGCGAATTTTTGACTCTGTTTAACCGGATCCGGGGTTTGAAAAACCGCTGATGCAACGGCAATACCGGCACAACCGGTCTCTAATACGGATTGAACATTTTCAAGTGTGATTCCACCGATAGCGACCACAGGTGCATTCAGTATACGCATAATCCGATTGAATTGAACAAGACCGAGCGGTGGTGTGGAAAATTTTTTCGTGACCGTTGAAAAGATGGGTCCGACACCAAAATAATCACAATCATAATGACGACATTGCTGTGCTTGTTGGCTATTTTCAATGGTTAGGCCAATAATTTTTTTATAACCACAGTGTTGACGAATCTCAGGGTAAGGTCGATCGGTCTGACCAAGATGGACACCGGCCGCATCAATCGCACACGCAATATCGGCGTGATCATTGATAATTAAAGGAATATTCCATGCCTGTAATAAATCAACTAATTGTTTACCGGTATCCATTATTTTTTTGCGACGTTGATTTTTCATACGAAGTTGAACGCAACGGACTGTATGGTTTAATACCCGTTGGACCGCATCGATGACTGACAAGGGTTCCGAGGCCTGTTCATCTGCCAGCAAGTAGTAAGAATAATCAATGTTCATGTGACACGTTCGGCTTCAGTAAATGTTGAACATCCTCTTTTTGTGCGGAATAAAAAAGGTCTAATAGGTTGGTGCAAAAGCTGGCGGGTCCATTGGACTTTTTTTCAGCATATTCGCTCACAAGACCCATAAAGGCCATGGTGTGAACGCACGCCCTCAATTTATCCGGGTTGACACTCAGGAAACTGCCCATCATGGCGGTTAAAGCGCAGCCCATACCAGTGACTTTCGTCAACAGAGCACTACCATAGCGTAATGCAACGTGTTGGGATGAACGAACAATAAAATCAGTTTTTCCGCTGACAACAACGATACATTCATATTTCTTTGCTAAGGCATAGGCTGAAGAAATCGCGTGTTCGCTGGGTTGTAACGTATCCACCCCTTTTGTTTTGATTGAACTATCCTGCAACGCCATAATTTCTGAAGCATTTCCACGAATAATGTCAACACCACGCTCAATGATGGTTAAAGCGGCTTGAGTACGATAAAAACTAGAACCTGCACCAACGGGATCCAACAGAATGGGGATTCCACGCTTTAATGCCGCATATTGACCCTGTTGAATACATGAAAGCCAATAGCTATCCAATGTTCCAATATTAATGACGAAGGCTTGTGCATTTTGAATCATGGTCTCTACTTCTTCTTTGGCATGGGCCATGAGGGGCAGAGCGCCTAATGCCAATAAAACATTCGCTACTGTTTGCATGACCACTAAATTTGTTATGTTGTGAATTAAAGGTTGGGTTTTTCGGATTTTTTCGACGTCCTGGAATAATGACGTTAAATTAAAAGGGTTCGTTTGATGGATTGATGTCCGCGTTAATTGATCGAGATCATTTTTTTTGAGAGTCATATCACATCTTCCTACGCAGGTTTTAGCCTGATCAGGTTAATAAGGGTTGAATAAGTGACTATTCTCTCAGCCTTTATTTCAAAAGGCACCCCCGGTGCTTTTCTCTATTAGATAGGAATGAACAAAAGGAGTCAAGAGGCATAGCACGTTTTAACGTAAACTGCTATAGTCTGCGCATGGAAATTCAAAAACTTAAGTTCGTTTGCGAAGCAGCTCTTTTTGCAGCGGGTGAGCCGGTTAGCTTAAAACGTCTTTTAGATTTATTCACCGACGAAGAGCGGCCTACCGCATCCGAGATGAAAAAAATACTCGCGGATTTGACACATGATTATCGCGATCGGGGCATTCACTTAAAACAACTGGCGAGCGGATATTGCTTTCAAACAGATAGCCTCCTTCATGACTGGGTAAAACGACTGTGGCCAGAAAAACCACCGCGTTATTCTCGTGCTTTTCTAGAAACATTAAGTATTATTGCGTATAAGCAACCCGTGACTCGTGGAGATATTGAAGCGATACGAGGGGTGGCAGTAAGCCCTCAGATTATTAAAGTTCTTTTGGAGCACGCGTGGATTCAGGTTGTTGGGCAACGTGAAGTACCTGGGCGTCCTAATCTCTATGCGACATCAACCTTATTTCTTGATCATTTTGGTTTAAAAACAGTGTCGGAACTACCCCCATTTCCTTCTAAAACGAATGAAGTGACCCCATGTCCGCGCGTTGACTACCATAACACGATTTAATTTTCTTGAAAGCATTCTCCTGTTTAAAGGAATTCGTATAACAGTGACTATTTTTTAAAAAAATAAATAATAAGTACGTACACGCGCAAAGAAAGAACCTTAATTGATTTTGATGAACGATGAGTGAAAAAATTCAAAAAATATTAGCCCATTTCGGCCTCGGATCGCGTCGCGAAATAGAACGTTGGATCCACGACGGTCGCGTTCATATTAATGGACAACCCGCGAAACTCGGCATGCGCATCCATTTGAAAGCGAAAGTCACGATAGATAATCAGCGGATTCGTTTAACAACGAATAAGCCATTTGAACGTCGCGTCTTGATTTACCATAAACCGCTCGGAGAAATTTGTTCACGTTCGGATCCTCGTCATCACGTCACTGTATTTGAGCATTTACCACGCTTGCGCGACCAGCGTTGGGTTATGATAGGTCGTTTGGATATGAATACCTCAGGATTATTAATTTTTACGAATGAGGGTGAATTTGCATACCGGCTATCGCACCCTTCTTATCAAATTGAACGAGAATATGTCGTGCGTGTCTTAGGGAAGGTGAATAAAAGCATGTTGGATCGCCTGAAAAAAGGGGTGATGTTGAAAGAAAAACGAGCCGCTTTCACATCTATCCAAGCGAGTGGCGGCTCGGGTGCAAATCGTTGGTACCATGTGGTCTTAAAAGAGGGTCGCAATCGAGAGGTCAGACGACTGTGGGAAACACAAGGTGTAACGGTCAGCCGTTTGATGCGGATACGTTTTGGTAACGTCAGTTTGCCTCACGATCTGAAAAAAGGACATTTTTTTGAGTTGAAAACGAAGGCGATAAAAAAACTTGCGCATTTAGTTGATTTAGATTAACTCAAAGGGATTGAGAAAAATGAATGGTTCAATTTCTCTCTTAAGGATGGATTAAGTTTTTTTAGGTAGACATGATCTTATGTAAGTAAAATTCTGACGCAAAGTCCATTATATTTTTTAATGAACCGACGAAAGGGTCAGTTGAGGATGAAAAAATCAACCCGTTTAAGACAAATGAATGTGCTGAGGGTTTGAAATTGAAATCAATTTACGCGTATAATCGCCCGGTCTTTTTTTACCCTTTTTAATAAGGCTTACCATTTGTGAGTAAACGACCTATTAACCTTAATTTATTGACGATCCGCTTTCCAATGACGGCGATTGTCTCTATTTTGCATCGGCTTTCCGGGTTTTTATTATTTTTAGCGATCCCTGTTTTTTTAATGCTCATGACATTGACCTTGCAGAGTCCTGAAGCCTTTTTTACAGTTCACGTTTGTTTTGAACATCCTTTAATGAAGTTATTTCTACTGGGTTTTTTAGCTGCACTTTTTTATCATTTATTTGCAGGTATTCGTCATCTATTTATGGATGCTGGTGTAGCGGATACCTTAAAATCAGCGCAATGGACAGCAGGGTTCGTGATGGTTGCAACGCTCGTTTTGACCAGTTTGATGGGAATTTATTTATGGTGAAAAATTTGACCAATGTCACGAGTCTTTCAGGTAATGGTTTGCGCGACTGGTTAATACAGCGAGTCACCTCGCTCGTTTTGGCCGCATACATTCTCTTTTTATTGGCTTATATAGGCTATCACCACCCTTTAGACTTTACGACCTGGCAGCATTTATTCTCTCATTTGAGCATGCGTTTATTTAGCACGTTATTTTTATTCAGTTTATTTTGGCATGCATGGGTGGGTTTATGGACGATCGTAACGGATTATATTCGATGGGCAAGTTTACGTTTGATGGTTCAACTTTTTATTATTATGACGCTATTTCTCTACTTGATTTGGGGTTTAGCTATTTTTTGGGGTGTAATCGATGGCTTTACCCACATACACATTTGATGTTGTTATTGTCGGCGCAGGAGGTGCCGGCATGCGCGCAGCATTACAATTAGCGCAAACCGGTCAGAAAGTGGCATTGATTTCTAAAGTGTTTCCGACGCGTTCGCATACTGTTTCAGCACAAGGTGGTATTACCTGTGCGTTAGGTAACGCCCATGAAGATGATTGGCGTTGGCATATGTACGATACCGTGAAAGGTTCTGATTATTTGGGCGATCAGGATAGTATAGAATATATGTGTCAAACAGGCCCACAAGCGGTGTATGAGTTAGAACACATGGGCTTACCTTTTTCACGAATGGATTCAGGAAAAATTTATCAACGTCCTTTTGGAGGGCAATCTAAAAATTTTGGCGGCGATCAAGCCGCGCGTACCTGCGCAGCAGCGGATAGAACCGGTCATGCCTTATTACATACCTTGTATCAACAAAATTTAAAAGCGAAAACGCATTTTTTTAATGAGTGGTATGCTGTTGATTTGGTGAAAACAGCCCAAAACCAAGTTGCTGGCTTAATCGCATTATGTATTGAAACAGGTGAAGTTGTTTTTTTTCATAGCCGTGCCACTATTTTTGCTACGGGTGGGGCTGGCCGAATTTTTCAATCAACGACCAATGCGATGATCAATACCGGCGATGGTATTGGTATGGCCCTACGGGCGGGTTTTCCGGTTCAAGATATGGAAATGTGGCAATTCCATCCGACAGGGATAGCCGGTGCGGGAGTATTAGTCACCGAAGGTTGTCGCGGTGAAGGGGGTTATTTAATCAATAAAAAGGGCGAACGTTTTATGGAACGTTATGCTCCTCATGCAAAAGATTTAGCATCGCGTGATGTGGTTGCACGTGCGATGGCACTCGAATTACGCGAAGGTCATGGCTTTAATCCGGAAGGGACGGACTATGTCAAATTAAAGCTTGATCATCTGGGTGCTGATTTGATTAAAAAACGGTTACCCGGAATTCGTGAATTGGCATTAACATTTGCTCATGTCGATCCCATTACAACGCCAATTCCCGTTGTGCCGACCTGTCATTATATGATGGGAGGCTTACCCACCAATGTTCACGGTCAAGTGATAACGCTGGATATTGAAGGTCAAGATCAAATCGTTGAAGGTTTATATGCGGTTGGAGAATGTGCTTGCGTTTCCGTGCATGGCGCAAATCGATTAGGGGGGAATTCTTTATTGGATCTCATTGTTTTTGGTCGCTCGGCAGGTTTGCATGTCAGTGAATCGTTAACCCAGGATTTGTCATTATCAGTGGTTACACAGGATGATATAGAAAGAGCATTAAGTCGATTCAATCGTTGGGAGCAGGCTAAACACGGTGAAAATTGGATTGAAATACGCAAAGCGATGCAAAAAGTGATGCAAACGGATTTCGGTGTATTTCGTACAGCACATTATATGGAAGAAGGGCTCATTAAATTAAAAGAATTGAGAGAACGTTTAAAACAAGCCATGTTAACGGACCACAGTCAAATTTTTAATACGGCACGGATAGAAGCCTTAGAGCTCGATAATCTTATGGAAGTGGCTTATGCTTCAGCGGTGTCCGCTTTAACGCGTGAGGAAAGCCGAGGGGCGCATAGTCGTGAAGACTTTCCAAAACGGGATGATAAAAACTGGTTAAAACATTTACTCTATTTTTCGAAACCGGAGTCGATAGCGTTGAGAGCCGTTAATCGCAAACCGTTAACGGTGCCACCCATGGAGCTGAAAGAAAGAACATACTAAGGTATCCACACAGCACCTTTTATTTGATTTTACTGACGATGACTCATTAGGCTTAATTATGCAATTTTCTATTTACCGTTATGATCCTGAAATCGATAATCAACCTTATATGCAGGATTACACCTTGGTGATAAAAGAAGGTCACGACATGATGTTACTGGAAGCCTTAGAACAGTTAAAGGAAGAGGATCAAACGTTAACATTTCGTCGTTCTTGTCGTGAAGGTGTTTGTGGATCGGATGGTATGAATGTGAATGGTAAAAATACGTTAGCGTGTATTACACCACTCTCGTCATTGCGTTCACCTATTGTGTTAAGACCGTTACCAGGCTTCCCTGTAATCCGGGATCTGGTCGTGGATATGGAATCGTTTTATCATCAATATGAAAAAGCACGCCCCTATCTCATGAATGCGAAGGAACCGCCGGTTAAAGAGCGCTTGCAATCACCTGAACAACGTGAAAAATTAGACGGTCTTTATGAATGTATTTTATGTGCGTGTTGCACGAGTGCTTGTCCGTCGTATTGGTGGAATCCCGATAAATTTTTGGGCCCCGCAGCGTTATTATGGCTCTGTCGTTTCTTGGTAGATAATCGGGATGATGCAAAAGACCAACGTTTAGCAGAATTGAATGATCTCTTTCGTTTATTTCGTTGCCGGACCATTATGAATTGTACATCGGTATGCCCTAAAGGGCTTAATCCTGCGAAAGCGATAGGCCATGTACGCTCGGTACTTTTACAAAAAGAGGTATAAAGAAGCACGCGTCGATCATTTCAATTATTTAAATAAATACAATAAACTATTCATTCCTAAGCGTTTATTTACTTCAAGTTTAATAGGAGTAATCGCTTAGACAACCAAAGTAAACAGGATAAATGTAACCGCCATGACTGAGCAATGTAAATCGGCGCAGGCCTTGCAGAAAAATTCTTATCTATTTAGTGCGAATGGAGCCTATTTAGAAACACTTTTTGAACAATATTTACACGATCCAAGCCAACTGAGTACAGAATGGCAAACCTATTTTAGTCAGCTTGTGGATAATGAAAAGGATGTATCGCATGCCGATATACGATCCTATTTTGCTGAATTAAGTCGTCGCCCCGCTGAAAAAGGCACCACATCCTTTTCAAAGGACCTGCCGTATAAATTACAACGATTAATCGATGCTTATCGTCGCTATGGACATTACCAAGCACACTTGGATCCTTTGGCACTCGCACCTAAACGAGAAATCGTCGATTTAAATTTAGAGCACTATGATATAAGTGAACAGGCGCTTTCGTCCATCGTGCATCTGAACGGTTTACTCGGATTGCAAAATGTGACAGTAGAAAGTGTACTGAACCATTTAAAAAAGATTTATTGTCGGAGTATAGGTTTCGAATATGAACATATTGCGTGCCATGCACAACGGACGTGGTTGCAAGAACGTATCGAATCAGTAACCGGAAAACCGGATTTTTCGGCCAAGGTTAAAAAAAATATTTTAAAAGGTTTAATTCGAGCGGATGGTTTAGAGAAATTTCTGGGTAATAAATTTGTTGCACAAAAACGGTTTTCGTTAGAAGGGGGGGATAGTTTAATTCCTTTATTAGAAGCGTTAATAACGGATGCAAGTCGTGCTGAAGTCGAAGAAATTGTGATAGGTATGGCGCATCGGGGAAGGTTGAACGTACTCATTAATATTTTAGGAAAATCGCCGGCTCAATTGTTTGAAGAATTTGAAGGTAAGATGATTCAAGAAAACCGATCCGGCGATGTCAAATATCACAAAGGCTTTGCAGCCGATTTAAAAACTGATCACGGTGTTATGCATGTGGCGATGGCGTTTAATCCGTCCCATTTAGAAATTGTTAATCCGGTGGTTGAAGGGTCAGTCCGCTCACGTCAAGAACGACGTCAAGAGGGAGGTCAACAGCAGGTGTTACCATTATTGATCCACGGTGATGCTGCTTTTTCCGGTCAGGGTGTTGTGATGGAAAATTTTGAATTATCACAAACCCAAGCGTATGGAACCGGCGGAACGTTACATATTGTGTTGAATAACCAACTCGGTTTTACAACCGATCCACAAAATGCGCGTTCAAGTTGGTATTGTACCGATCCGGCTAAAATGGTCGATGCGCCTATTTTTCACGTCAATAGTGATGATCCAGAAGCGGTGTTGTTTGCCATCCAGCTTGCATTTGATTTTAGACAAACTTTTCGAAAAGATGTTGTGATTGATTTAGTGTGTTATCGGCGTCATGGTCATAATGAAGCGGACGAACCTGCTGCGACACAACCTTTACTGTATCAAACGATCAAAGCATTACAAACACCCAAACAACGTTACGCAGATGTACTGATTCGTCAAGGTATTGTGACGTCTGAAGAGGTTCAACGTTGGTCGGATGATTATCGAAATCGATTAGATCAGGGTGAACCCGTGGTACAACGGCTGACTCCAGAGTATCAAAATCCCTATCGCATTGATTGGCGTCCTTATCGCTATCAAGCGTGGCGGTCGACCGTGAATACGGGAATTGATCGAAAACAATTAAAAAAATTGGCGACACAACTGGAGACCTTACCCGAAGGCTTTGTATTGCAAGCACAAGTGGCTAAGATTATGGCTGATCGTCAAAAAATGACGGCGGGCCATTTGCCCTTAAATTGGGGGTATGCCGAAATCATGGCTTATGCTACTTTATTACAGGAAGGTTACGGCGTTCGTCTGTCCGGTCAAGACAGTGAACGAGGGACCTTTTTCCATCGTCATGCCGTTCTCCATGATTTTAATACCAATCAAATGTACGTCCCTTTAGCTCAGATTGCTCATTCACCTCATGCATTTACTGCAGTGGATTCTATACTTTCAGAAGCTGCAGTGATGGCCTTTGAATATGGTTATGCGATTTCTAATCCGAATAGTTTAGTGATTTGGGAAGCGCAATACGGTGATTTCGTGAATGGTGCACAAGTCGTTATTGATCAATTTTTGAGTTCATCCGAACAAAAATGGGGGCGCTTGTGTGGTTTAGTGCTTTTTCTTCCGCACGCTTACGAAGGTTCAGGCCCTGAACATACGTCCGCCCGTTTAGAACGTTTCTTACAGTTGTGTGCGCAAGACAATATGCAAGTCTGCATTCCAAGCACACCTGCACAAATTTTTCACGTTTTACGCCGACAAATGTTACGACCTTATCGAAAACCTTTAATTTTAATGACCCCAAAAAGTTTACTACGCCACAAATTAGCGGTATCAACGTTACAAGCGTTAAGCGAGGGTCAGTGGCAATCGGTTATCTCTGATTTTGAAGTTGACGCCAACGCCATAAAACGGGTCGTTTTATGCAGCGGTAAAGTGTATTACGATTTATTCGAAATGCGTCGCGAACAAAAACAACAAGGTGTGGCATTGATTCGTATCGAGCAACTTTATCCTTTCCCGGATATCGAGTTGAAAGCGGCACTGAAACCTTTTTCGAACGTGAACGATATTGTATGGTGTCAAGAGGAATCAAAAAATCAAGGTGCTTGGTATTGGATTCAACATCATCTTATTTCGTGTCTTGAAAAAAATCAGCATTTACGCTATGTGGGTCGTTCAGCTTCAGCAGCGCCTGCAGTCGGTTCGCCGTTAGTGCACGCAGAAGAACAACACACATTGATTAAAGAAGCGTTAACGTAAAAGCATACATTTTAAAGAGGAATCCAGCAGATGAGTATTGAAGTCAAAGTCCCCATGTTGCCTGAATCGGTTACGGATGCAACGATTGTGACCTGGCATAAAAAACCAGGTGAAACAGTTAAACGGGATGATAATTTAGTTGATCTGGAAACCGATAAGGTCGTTTTGGAAGTCCCTGCATCCGCTGACGGTATATTAGGTGACATTATAAAACAAACAGGCGCCGTTGTGAAAGCAGGTGAAATTTTAGCGTATCTCAACACGGAAAAGGAAGTCACTATGAAACCAGAACAGCCCGCTCATCAAGAAACAAAAATCGAAACTGAAGAAAAAACAAAACACGATAATCGTGCCGAACCGGTGGCAGGACCCGCTGCAAGACGAAGTGCTGCAGAACAAAATCTACCGTTAAAGAATATTACAGGGAGCGGTAAAGCGGGCCGCGTCACACGAAACGATGTATTGCAACACGCCCATTCACCACGTCAAAACCCTTTATCCTCAGAGAGCGATGCACGGTCGTCGTTACGTCATGCAGATGACCGTTTAGAAAAACGAGTGCCAATGACCCGTTTGCGTGCGCGTATTGCCGAGCGTCTTTTAGCCGCCCAACATCATGCTGCGATTTTGACAACCTTTAATGAGATTAACTTACAAAATGTGATTGCCTTGCGTCAACGTTATAAAGAGAGTTTTGAAAAAAAACACGGAATACGTTTAGGATTCATGTCTTTTTTTACGAAAGCGGTTATCGAGGCCTTGAAGCTTTTTCCAGCCGTGAATGCTTCTATTGATGGCAACGATATCGTGTATCATGGTTATTTTGATATTGGTATTGCTGTTTCAACGGATCGTGGGCTGATGGTCCCTATTTTACGTGATGCCGATCGTTTGTCTTTTGCCGATATAGAAAAAACAATTTCCAATTATGGTCGTAAAGCGAAGGAAAATCAGATTGCGATTGAGGACATGACAGGCGGCACATTTACCATTACGAATGGTGGCGTTTTTGGATCATTACTGGCAACGCCGATTATTAATCCGCCGCAGAGTGCAATATTGGGGATGAATAAAATTGAAGAGCGACCGATAGCAGAAAAGGGACAAGTGGTTATTCGACCCATGATGTACGTTGCACTCTCCTATGATCATCGTATTATTGATGGTAAAGAATCCGTCAGTTTTTTAAAAACAATTAAAGAACGATTAGAAGATCCTGCACGTTTATTGATTGATATTTAAGGGTTCGATAATGCTTCTTTCCAAACGACCTGTCAGAACGATCGGTTGTCGTATTAAAAAAAAGTAATCATGAGGAGAAAAATAAATCCATGAATTTACATGAATATCAAGGTAAAGCGTTATTGAGCGAATACGGTCTACCCGTTCCACGCGGTAAGCTCGCAAGTACAGTCGAAGAAGCGTTGGCCGCTACAGAAGCCTTGGGTGGTTCTGCATGGATGGTCAAAGCACAGGTTCATGCAGGAGGAAGAGGAAAAGCGGGAGGCGTCAAGTATGTTACTTCGAAAGAAGCCGTTGCAATTGAAGTAAAACGATTACTGGGTCAGCGCTTAGTGACGCCTCAAACCGATGAAAAAGGACAACCGGTTAACCATGTCTTGATTGCACAACCGTGTGATATTAAACGGGAACTTTATTTAGGCGTCGTGCTGTGTCGAAGTACGCAGCGCATTATCATGATGGCCAGTACCGAAGGCGGCGTTGAAATTGAGAAAGTGGCTGAAGAAACACCTGAAAAAATCGTGAAGGTAATTTGTGATCCTTTACTTGGAGTCATGCCTTATCAAGCGCGCGATTTGGCCTTTCAATTAAAATTAACACCAAATCAAGTCAAAGAATTTACCTCAATTTTATTAGGCTTAGGTCGGCTCTTTGTTGAACGCGATCTGAGTTTGATTGAAATCAACCCCTTAATTTGTGACGAAAAAGGTCATCTAATTTGCTTAGATGCTAAAGTAGTTGTTGATGACAATGCGTTATTTCGCCAACCAGAATGTCGTGCGATGCGTGATCCATCACAAGAAGATGCACGTGAGAACCGTGCGCATGATTGGGAATTAAATTATATCGCGTTAGACGGCGATATAGGTTGCATGGTGAACGGTGCAGGTTTAGCGATGGCAACGATGGATTTAATTAAATTACAGGGGGGTAATCCTGCTAATTTCTTAGATGTTGGCGGTGGCGCTACGCAAGAGCGAGTAGCAGAGGCCTTTAAAATTATCTTATCGGATGAAAAAGTGAAGGGTATATTAGTGAATATTTTTGGCGGCATCGTCCGCTGCGATATGATTGCCGAAGGGATTATAGGTGCTGTGAAAGAAGTCGGTATTAAAATTCCTGTTGTCGTTCGTTTAGAAGGGAATAACGCAGATGTTGGCGCAAAAAAATTATCTGAAAGTGGATTAAATATTATTGCCGCTAAAAGTTTAACCGAGGCTGCAGAACACATCATTGCAGCCGTTAAATCAACGGCCGCCTAATAGGGCGGAAAAAATAAACATTTTTTATTGAAGGTAAAGGTATGAGTATACTAATTGACAAAAATACAAAAGTCATTTGCCAAGGCTTCACAGGAAAACAAGGAACGTTTCATTCTGAACAAGCGATTGCTTATGGTACAAAAATGGTGGGTGGCGTTACTCCAGGAAAAGGAGGCACTCAACATTTAGGGTTACCCGTATTTGATACCGTGGCGGATGCTGTTGCTAAAACAGGAGCTGATGCCAGTGTGATTTATGTTCCTGCGCCTTTTTGTAAAGATTCTATTATCGAAGCCGCTGATGCGGGGATTTCATTCATTGTTTGTATTACAGAAGGGATTCCCGTATTAGATATGCTGGACGTGAAAGTGTATTTGGAAACTAAGAATATAGCGCGTTTAGTAGGACCTAATTGTCCGGGTGTGATTACACCAGGGGAATGTAAAATAGGGATTATGCCCGGTTATATTCACCAATCGGGTCGTGTCGGGATTGTCTCTCGTTCGGGCACCTTAACCTATGAAGCGGTTAAACAAACGACGGATTTAGGATTAGGTCAAAGTACGTGTGTCGGTATTGGGGGCGACCCAATTCCTGGAATGAATTTTGTCGATGTGTTACGTTTATTTCAAGAAGATCCTCAAACAGAGGCTATTTTGATGGTCGGTGAAATTGGGGGTAACGCAGAAGAAGAAGCTGCAGCCTTTATTAAAACCAAGGTGACCAAACCAGTGGTCGCGTATATTGCCGGCGTGACGGCACCTGTTGGAAAGCGGATGGGTCATGCCGGTGCAATTATTTCAGGTGGTAAAGGCACTGCAGCTGAAAAATTTAAAGCCTTAGAAGCAGCAGGGGTTTATACCGTAAAATCACCTACCGATATGGGTAAAAGGATTGCTCAATTATTATGATTTTAAATTCTATTTTACGATCAATAGGCAATACGCCACTCGTTAAATTAGAAAAAATAGTTCCTTTTAAGCAGGTTACACTTTTAGCCAAATGTGAATTTACCAATCCAAGTGGGAGTATCAAAGATAGAATTGTTGATTATATTATTACTGATGCTGAACAACGGGGGGTATTACAGCCGGGGGGGAGCATTGTCGAAAATACTTCCGGTAATACGGGCGCTGCAATTGCTTTATTAGCGGCGATAAAAGGTTACGCGGCCATTTTGACGATGCCCGATAAAGTGAGTTTAGAAAAACAAAATGCTTTACGCGCTTATGGTGCCAAAATAGTCATTACCCCAACGGCTGTACTTCCAGATTCCCCTGAACATTATGTCAATGTGGCTAAGCGTATTGCCGCTGAAACACCGAATAGTTTTCGAATCGATCAATATGACAACCCTAAAAACCCCGAAGCGCATTATCTCAGCACAGCTCCAGAAATATGGCAGCAAACATCGGGTAATATTGATATTTTTATTGCTTCAGGGAGCACTGGCGGAACGGTTTCGGGTATTGGTCGTTTTCTCAAAGAAAAAAATCCGACTATAAAAGTGTTGATGCCCGATCCGATTGGATCAGTTTATTACGACTATTTTAAAACAGGAAAAATTTATAAAAAAAGAAACAATAATTATTTCGTTGAAGGGGTTGGTGAAGATCATATTGCAAAAGCATTGGACTTTTCCGTTTTGGATGATGTTATTCCCTTTAGTGATCCGGATGCGTTTATGATGGCACGGCGTTTGGCGAAAGAAGAAGGCCTGTTAGTAGGCGGCTCCTCAGGCGCTAATGTATGGGCTGCATTAAAAATTGCTGCCGAATGCAATCACCCACGACAATTGTAACCGTGCTCCCTGATAGTGGAATTAAATATCTGAGCAAAATTTATAATGATGTCTGGATGAAAGCGCATCATTTACTTCAATAATCATTGGAAATATCTATCGAAAAGAACTTGCTTCTATTGTTGGTGAAATACTCAGCGTGGAAAAATCGTCAAACTCTCGTTTAAGCGCAATGATTTTAGCGGCATCTTCCAATGCGAGTTGTCGTTCTTTACTATCATTGGCGTCAAAAAAATGGATACCAAAACTTTTTCTCCATTTTTCTTGTACAGTCGAGGCCTTCACGTCAAAAAGTTCTTGCATTCGTTGATAAGAAACGCTATCTTGTACTCCGGTTTGGATACGTTTTAGAAGTTCTCGACGTCCTTCAATTTTTTCTTCTTCGTCTCGTTGCGTTTTATTCCATTCGATCAATTGTTTATTTTTATAAGTCCTAAAGGCAGGATCGTTAGTTAAACGATAAAATTCAGATAATACCTGTTGTAAAAGTGTTAAATGAGATTCAGCGCTTGCTTGTAAATCCAGCGGTAATTTTTTTAAAATAAGTTTTGAAATATCGAGGGAGCTTTCTAAATAATCATCATTAAAAAATTTTAAAAAAGTGCGATGGATAGAGTGCCGCGTGTTTTCTTTCGGAACGTGAACCATATAATTATCTTTGATATAAGTTTTTATTGAAAGAATGCTCGTGTCAACAATAAACGTTATACAGTCAAATGAAAAATCGGAGCTATACTGAAGTGAAGGTTCGGTATTAAAAAGTAATTTTAGTTTATTTAAATTTAACGATTTTTGGGTTAAAGCATGAATAGCAAACCATTGAAATAAGCTGAGCGAATAATCAACGTTCTCAAATTGAGTCAGTAAAAGAAACATCCAATTGTTCTGAATGAATTCTTTTTTTTGTACCGTTTTTTGAAAATTAAATGCAGAGAGGATGAGATAATCGATACGAGCAGATGCATGAGGTAATTTTTTAAAGCATAAACTAAAAAAATAGGAAATATTTTCTTGAAATTTTTCAGAGATTAAAAATTTTTCAAAAAAAATAAACTGTTCCTTTAATTCAAGTTTTAGAATGCGTGAAAAGAAACGAGGATCTTGGTTTTTTAAGCATTGAAATAAAAACGATTCAATAAAAGTGAATGAAAAAAGCAAATCGGGTTGACACAGGAAAATAAAATCAAGCAACCGTTCAATAAGAGGATCGTTTAAATGGGCTTCTAATGAACAATTTAAAAATCGTTGTTCGCATTCTTCTCGGATTAATGAAGAAAAAATGGATTGATAAGCAACTAATTTGTTATCAGGTAAAGATAAAATCAAAGTGAATCTATCTTCAAATTCAAATTTATTTTTTAAACGTTCGCACCATTTTAAATGGCGTAAAGTACAGTTGTTAGGAATTAAACTTAATAAATAGTCCGTATAAACGTGAGAAGGAATGTGGTTGAAGACCCTGTTGAGAAGGGATATATACCCATTTCGATCATTCGGATCAAATTTTTCAAACAAGACTCTTATATGTTCTTTAGTAAAACATTCGAAGTCAGTGGTTAGAATATCTAAAACGATTTCGTTTGCTAATTTTTGTTCTGTTTCTTCTATTGCATATTTTTTTAAAAGATATAATAAATCAGGAAGTTGTACTAATGAAATTTTTTTTTGTCTCTTACTTTTTAGCCCATTAATAAATTGACGACATTGAAAATAAAAAGTGCTTGACGGCGTATACAGTGAATAAAGGTTACAGAGAGGAAGATAGTAACACACTAATAATAGCCAGCGTTGGGGGATTTTATTATCTAAGTGTTCTAAATCCATAAACTCTCCATTTTAGAGCGCGATAGACACTCACTCCATTATCTATTTATTATAACAAAAACCCGTTGATTTAAAATGAAAAAAAATTCTGAAATGAATAAACGTTAATACTAAACATTAAATAAAAAATGGATAATATCACCATCATGAATTTGATACGTTTTGCCTTCTAAACGCCATTTGCCTGCCTCCTTAGCGGCTTGTTCACCCTGATAACGGATGAAATCATCATAGCTTATTACTTCAGCGCGGATGAAACCTTTCTCGAAATCAGTATGGATACACGCTGAAGCTTGCGGTGCAGTCGCCCCTTTACGCACTGTCCAGGCACGGACCTCTTTGACACCTTGTGTAAAATAGGTTTGTAGATTCAGTAATTCATAGCTAGCACGTACTAAACGATCCAAACCCGTTTCAGTCAAACCACAGGCATGTAAAAATTCACGCTTTTCTTCATCATTTAAATCGATGCAATCTTCTTCCAGTTTTGCGCAAATCGGAACAACTTTAGCATGAAAAGAGGCCCCATAGGTTTCTAACTGTTTCAATAAGGGATTATTAAGAAAACCTGTTTCATCAACATTGGCAATGTATAATATCGACTTTAGCGTTAAAAAAGAATAAGGGCGTAATAATAATATTTCTTCGGGGCTCAGTTGGAGTTGAGAGAGTAAACGACCTTGGTTCAATTCAGGAATCATTCGTTCTAATAGGTTTTTTGTTCGTTGCGCCGACTTGTCGTTCGCTTTTATCGCCTTAGTAAGGCGTAATAGGGCTTTTTCAGCGCTTTCTAAATCTGCTAACGCTAATTCGGTATGGATAGTTTGCACATCAGTAATGGGGTTAACGTGATCTGCAACGTGAATGATCTCTGAATTTTCAAAACAACGAACGACATGAAGAATGGCATCGACCTCACGGATATGCGCTAAAAATTGATTACCTAAACCTTCACCGTGCGCTGCACCGTGGACCAAGCCGGCAATATCCACAAATTCCAGTGTGGTTGGAATTATTTTTTGAGGTTGAACTATTTTGGCCAATGCGTGAAGACGCTTATCAGGAACGGGTACGATGCCAATATTGGGTTCGATGGTGCAGAAAGGATAATTAGCGACAGCGATGCCTGCTTTTGTGAGCGCATTAAATAAAGTAGATTTTCCGACATTGGGAAGTCCTACGATACCACATTTCAATCCCATAAACGTTACCTATTACTTTGTTGCGTATGCAAAACGTGCATTGCGCGTTCTGGTTGGCCTTCTGCAAAGAGACGGAGTGTACTGTTTGCGTCTTCGATCGCTTGATTTATACGTTGTTTATCGGCAATAGAAGGGCTACTCAAAACATAATGATGAACCTTATCACGATGACCCGGATGACCGATCCCTAACCTTAAACGCCAGAAATCTTTTGACTGTAAATGCCTCATGATATCTTTTAAGCCATTATGACCACCGTCTCCACCACCGTGTTTATAACGGGCTATACCCGGTAATAAATCGAGATCATCATGGACAATTAAGATAGCTGAAACGGGAATATGGTAAAAATGAGCGATGGCTTTAATTGCACGACCTGATTCATTCATAAAGGTGGTTGGAATGAGGATCCAGCACTTTACCGCAGACAGAGACCACGCTGAGATCAAGGCATGAAACTTATTTTCTCGTTTCAAAGGGGTTAGATCGCGCTGTTGTAAAAGCGTTTCAATCAGCCATGCACCAGCATTATGCCGGCTTTTCGCATAGTCTTTACCAGGATTTGCTAAGCCGGCAATCAATTGTATCGGATGAGATGACATGATACTCAGCGTTCATCTTTATTTTTTTCAGCCTTTTCGTTGTTTTCATGCGTTTCAGTATCTTCTTTGACGTTAATAGCAGGTACTTCAGCTGATTCAGGGGCTGCAGTGAGATCTTCTTCAACAACAGCACGCGGTATATGAATGTTGACTAAGGGGCGGTCTTCTTCATGACTAATCGCAGCGGTTAATTCGACACCTTCAGGCAAATGGAGTTGCGATAACGAAATAGATTCATCTAATCTGAGTTTTGAAACGTCGACTTCGAGATATTCTGGAAGCGAAACGGGTAAACAGCGAACTTCGACACTGGTCAATAACTTCGTTAATACCCCTCCTTCGTCTTTGACACCAGGCGCCTCTGTTTCACCTTTAAAATGCAAAGGAACGGACATCGTAATTTTTTCTTTTGCGGAAACCCGTTGTAAATCCATATGGAGAATATAAGGTTTATAGGCATGCCGTTGCAGATCCTTGAGGACCGCTTTTTGTTCGGTACCTTCAATGTTGATGGTTAAAATATGCGAATAAAACGCTTCATTTTCAAGCGCCCGTAATACTTGATTATGCTCCAAAGAAATAGGCAAAGGAGGTTCTGAGGCGCCGTATAAAATAGCAGGAACGCGGTTCTCAAGACGACGGAGGCGGCGGCTCGCACCTGACCCAAACATCTTCCGAGTTTGCGCTGTGAGTTCAAACGAATGATTTGTTGTTGACATGGATTTCCTCAAAAATTCAAAAAATAAACTGTCCCGCGACTAAGATAGGCCGTAGTTTACGGAAATTTTTAAAAAAACACCAGTATTTTTCGGCTTTCAAGTTTCTCTATTTCTTTAAAGGAGAATGGGGGTAGAATTATTTTTACTTGCATGAAGAGCAGAAATAAACGCACAGATTTATTTAAATGAATAATAAAGAAATAGTATATTATTAAAAATAGAGATTAATTATCATCATTTATGATATTCTGTGATAAGCATCTCGTCGCAATCACAATAAGGATAATAAAACCGTGTCGATTCAAATTCATAATGCGCACGATGCCATTTTTAAGACGTTTTTTACGGATATTGACGTTGCCACCCACTTCATCACGATTTATTTACCCAAACACATGAAACAAGCCTGTGATTTTTCGACGTAAAAGATTGAGCCGGGTCTTTTGTCGACGCAGATCTGAAACAACATCATTCTGATATTTTGTACTCGTTGAAAGTCAATGGGATGTGCGGTTATGTTTATCTCAATCTCGAACATCAAAGCACCGCAGAAGAACTGATGCCTTTTCGCATGCACCGCTATAAAGTGTCCATTATGCAGCAGCATCTAAACCTTGGATACAAAAAATTACCGGTTGTTATTTCGATGCTTTTCTACCATGGGAAAGGTCGGTACCCTTCGCTTAAAGCTCATCGATTGCGTTGAGGACACGCCCTTTGCAAAAGCACATTTCTTTGATGACCCTGCTTGTCGATCTCAATGTACTGCCGGATGAGGAGATCTATCGACACAAAACGCTTGCTTTCTTAGAAATTGTTCAAAAACATATTTTTACCAGAGATCTAGAGGATATCGCCGATCATATTATAAAGCTAATTAAACGGGTGAAGCCTGATCATGATTTGTTCAATCAATTGATATATTATATGTTAGTCAAAGGTGAGACTGCCAATGTGAACCAGGTGATTGAGAAGCTTAAAACCATCGAAGACTATGAGGAAGATATTATGAACGCAGCACAGCAATTAAAACAGCAGTCGTCAGGAAGGTCGGTATGAAGGAGAGTACCGTATATTCAAGATCTAACTCATTAATTAACCAACAAGAGGGTTTTTATAAAACAAACCAGGCATAGAATCTAGTCTTGTTCACTTAATTCTAAGCTTGATGCAAGATTGAAAGCTCCAACCATTTTTTTCATGACATGAGATGAGATAAGGATAAGTTCTTAATACATAATCAATCGACAAACATTGAACTGACGGATTCCTCAGAGTTAATACGACAAATTGTTTTTGCGAGCATATCACTTAAACTCAATTGACGAATTTTTTCGCAGTGTAATGCATCATCACTTAAGGGAATGGTATCCGTCACAACGAGCTCATTGATATAGGAATGACGTATGTCAGCGATGGCGTTACCGGAAAGTACCGGATGTGTGCAATAAGCCGTGATTAAATTAGCACCATTTTCCTTTAAAGCCTGCGCGGCTAAGCAAAGTGTCCCTCCCGTATCTACAATATCATCGACCAATAAACAGTTACGATCGTTAACTTCACCAATAATATGCATCACTTCAGTTCTATTGGGTCCCGTACGTCGTTTATCAATAATAGCAATATCGGCATCGTTAAAACGTTTAGCGATAGCGCGTGCACGAACGACACCACCCACATCAGGCGATACGATAATAAGTTGTTCGTGACCTTTAAAAATCTTTTGACCTTCCATATCTTTCAAAATTTCTGGCGTGGCGTAAACGTTATCAACAGGAATATCAAAAAAACCTTGAATTTGATCGGCATGTAAATCAACCGTCAGTAAACGACTAATCCCTACAGCGGTCATCATATCAGCGACCACGCGTGCAGTAATTGGAACACGCGACGAACGAATGCGTCGATCTTGTCGGCCATAACCAAAATAAGGAACAACAGCAGTAATTCGTTTTGCTGACGCTCGACGCAAGGCGTCAGCCATAATAATAAGCTCCATTAAATTGCTATTAACCGGTGGACAGGTTGGTTGGATAATAAAGACGTCTTGTCCTCGTACATTGACTAAGATTTCTACCATGATTTCGCCGTCACTAAAATGACTCACCGTTGCTTGACCTAATTCCTTATCTAAATGGTTAGCCACTTTTTCTGCTAATGGCCGATTAGCGTTACCCGTAAAGAGCATCATTTCAGACACAAAGAAACCTCATTGTATAAATTAAAAAGGTAGATAAAAAATTGGCTGGGGTGCTAGGATTCGAACCTAGGAATGCCGAGATCAAAACCCGGTGCCTTACCACTTGGCGACACCCCAATTTTTCATTATTACTTGTAAAGGCGACGTGGTTAAGCCTTTACATATAAAACCCCGATAAGGTGCTTTAATTTTTTCCAGTAATGCTTCAGCGGCTATTTTTGTTTCGAGTGTTGCAAAAATACTCGCGCCAGTCCCTGATAAACGAGCAGGAGCATAATGATTTAAGAAGTCTAAACCTTCTGCAATCAAAGGATAATCCTGCCGAACAATGTATTCAAAATCATTCTGCGTAGTGAATGATCCGTTTAAAAAGGTTTGTATTTTGAGGCGTGTTGTGCTGTATGTCAATTGGGGATGTGAAAAAAGTTTTGTTGTCGAAATAGAGACCGGTGGGACCATCACAACAAACCATTTTTCAGGTAATTGAAGCGCTTGTAATTTTTCACCAATCCCTTCAGCCCAACTGGTTTCTCCCTGAATAAATACAGGCACATCAGCACCGAGTGTCGCACCTAACCGTAAGAGTTCGTTGAAGGAAAGTTTAAGTTTCCATAAATGATTTAATACCACAAGCGTAGTTGCGCAATTAGAACTTCCTCCACCTAAACCACCGCCAATCGGAATACGTTTTTTAATAAATATATCGACACCTTTCACATTGGCGGATCTATTTTGTAATAGTTTCGCCGCTTTAATGGTTAAATTATCGTCATGAGCGATAATTGCACCGCTGACAGGATTTAGTAAAGATAAACAGGTGCAATTGATTTGAGGATCTGAACGCAACGTGAAACTTAATTCATCGCAATAATCAACGAGTTGAAAAACCGTTTGCAATTGATGATAACGATTGGGTTGACGGCCTGTCAGATGTAAGAAAAGATTAAGTTTAGCAGGCGCTGGCCAGTACATAGGTTATTTAATGTCCCAATGGTTGAGTGCAACGCGGATTTTCCATTGGCCATTGAACAAATCAAACTGGTCTGGTAAATCAATGTCGCCAAAATGAGTAAAATGTCGGTAAACAATTCGCCAACCCGATTGACGGAGTTGCATGACACGATTATAAGCATCTAAATTCATGGTATAACGGAATTGTGGTGCAGGTAGCCCTCGTAACCAATAGTAAAAATAGGATACGGGTAAACTTAAACCCAGTTGATGCTGCAAGAGTTGTTCCGGATTTTTCGCCTGATAGGTGTATTGAACGGTTTTGAGGCTGACGTGTTGTGAATTTCCAATGAGTACGGCGCTTTGTGTCGGTATAGGTCCAAAAAAGTTGAGTTGATAATGATCACCCATTTGTTTCCAACGAAATGAGGCATTCACCCCATGTCCAATGTTTTCATGAGCAGCGAGATGACCACCCACACAAAAATTTTGAATGGCATTCAGTTGTGTTTTACGCTGCGACCAAGGAAGATAGTGATTGACTTGTTGGGGTTGTAAACGTTTTGAAGGAGTTAATGTAAAGCTTGCGCAGCGACTTAATAAAAGAGCTAAAAAAACGATGTTAATTTTTTGTATAAAAATTTTACAATAAACGATAAATTTTGCATTAGAATTGACGTGTTTACACATTAAAAGTTCCTATGCACTAAAAAATAACGAATTCGCATAACACATTACACCGTGTGAATGCGAAATTCTATTCAAAAAGTGAGGATTGAAACATTTTATGCGTCTGACGCGTATCTATCAAGCACACGCTTTAAATACAGGACAGATTATTTCGTTATCTCAAGAGGCGGCACATCATTTAATTCGCGTACTTCGTTTGCAAGTGGGTGACGAATGTATCATTTTTAATGGTCAAGCTGGAGAATTTCAAGCGACAATTATTGAACGAATTAAAACGACAGCGCGGGTGAAGCTCGGTGAGTTTAATGCAATAAACCGTGAATCACCTTTGCAAATTACTTTAGTGCAAGCAATACTCCACTCGGATAAAATGGACTATCTCTTGCAAAAAGCTGTCGAGCTTGGCGTAACGCACGTTATTCCATTATTAACGGCACATAGCACCTTAAAATTAACGCCCGACCGATGGGAAAAACGTTACGTGCATTGGCAAGGAGTGATGCGTGGGGCGTGTGAACAATCTGGAAGAACAAGGATACCCATCTTAGAAAATCCAATGACCTTCGATGTCGCTATGATGGCCCTCAAGGCTGAAACGCGTATTATTTTGCAACCCGCGGCTAAAAAAATGCTTCATTCCTTACCATTTTGTCAGCGTGTTGTTTTATGCATAGGCCCGGAAGGGGGGTGGTCTCTGAACGAATTGGACAGCGCACAAAAAATGGGGTTTCAAGCCATGAAAATGGGTCCGCGTGTATTACGTTCAGAAACAGCAGGCGTGGTGGCCATGAGTCTATTGCAAGGCTTATACGGTGATTTATGACCGAAAAACGGGGTCAGTTAAGCATCGATAGGTTTGATGGGGTCGTTTTTTGAACAGGGACGACAGAAGACTCTATTTAGTTTAGGATAGGACTGTTAAAAAAATGTAAAGGATACAGATGCTTGTTACCATCGGAGTGATTTTGATTTTTCAAATGATATATCTAAACTTATTTCATGCGTACTTTGAAGATTTACAGGATAAGCATAGGCATTATAACGCATTAACAAGTGATAATTATGGTAAAAAGATCAAAATCGATTGTTGACCCTCATGCGGCGCGAGAAGCACGTAAATATGATAACCCGATTCCAAGTCGTGAGTATATTTTAGATTATTTAAAAAAATGTGACCATTTGATTAAGCGCAAAGAATTGAGTCAACAATTGGGCTTAACGGATTCCGAACAGCAAGAAGCGTTGCGACGCCGCTTGCGAGCAATGGAACGGGATGGACAAATTGTATTAACACGCCATGAAGGTTATGGATTACCGGACAAAATGAATTTGGTACGAGGTCGAGTGATAGGTCATCGAGATGGTTTTGGTTTTTTGGTCCCGGATGATGGAAGTGACGATCTCTACTTAAGCGCACGACAAATGCAATGTGTTTTTCATGGTGATAGAGTATTAGCACGTGTTATTGGAACAGATAGACGTCATCGTCGTGAAGGTGCTATCACAGAAGTCTTAGAACGAAACACACCCTCATTGGTAGGACGGTTTTTTAAAGAAAAAGGGGTCGCTTTTGTTGTCCCCTCAAATAACCGGATTACACAAGATATTTTAATTAGTGTTGATGATTCAAATGCAGCGATTTCGGGTCAAATTGTGGTGGTTGAAGTCACACAGTTTCCGAGTTTTCGTCAACAAGCGATTGGTCGTATTACAGAAATATTAGGCGAGCATATGGCGCCTGGCTTAGAAATAGAAATAGCCATCCGGAATTACAATTTGCCACATGTTTGGCCCGATTCGGTAAAAAAAGAAATCGAAGCGTTACCGACCGATGTATTGCCTCATGACGAACAAAATGACCGGATTGACCTAAAAGCACTTCCTTTTGTAACAATCGATGGCGCTGACGCAAAAGATTTTGACGATGCCGTGTATTGTGAACCTCAAAAAAAACAATGGCGTTTAATCGTAGCCATTGCGGATGTGAGTTATTATATTAATCCACAAAGTGAATTAGATAAGGAAGCCGAAGCCCGTGGAAATTCAGTGTATTTTCCAAATAGTGTATTGCCGATGCTCCCAGAGGTTCTTTCTAATGAGCTGTGCTCTTTAAAACCTAACGTCGATAGGCTGTGCATGGTGTGTGATATGCTCATTTCGAATCACGGTGAACTGAAACGATTTAAATTCTATCCGGCAACGATCCATTCTAAAGCACGTTTAATTTATAATGACGTTTCTGCTTGGCTAGAAGCAAATAAATCGCCCTCAAATTACAAAAATTTATTTCCCCATCTACAAAATTTGCATCGCCTTTATCAATTGTTACGTCAAGTTCGTGAAGCACGCGGAGCCATTGATTTTGAGACCACAGAAACACAAGTTATATTTGGCCCGAATCGAAAGATTGAACAAATCATTCCAACCGTTCGCACGGTGGCACATCGTATGATTGAGGAATGTATGCTTCTTGCCAATGTGGCGGCTGCGAAATGCTTACTCAAAGCTAAAATCCCCATTTTATATCGTATTCATGCACCACCTGTGGCAGAAAAATTAATCGATTTAAAACGTTTTTTGGCTGAATTGGGTTTGCGTTTTCCCGGTAAACAGCAGGTTAAACCTGAAGATTATTCACATTTATTAAAAATCATTGAAAAAAGGCCGGATGCGCATTTAATTCAAACGGTATTATTGCGTTCGTTAAGTCAAGCGATTTATAGTCCAGACAATAAGGGACATTTTGGTTTGGCATTTGATGCCTACACGCATTTTACGTCACCTATACGACGCTATCCTGATTTAATGGTTCATCGCGCAATTCGCCATGTGCTCGCGAAACGTAAACCTCAAAACTTTTTTTATGACAAAATTACGATGGTCCGCCTCGGTGAACATTGCTCAACCACAGAAAGACGGGCGGATGAAGCAACACGTGAAGTGCTTGATTGGTTAAAATGCGAATATATGCGTGACAGCGTGGGCGAAATTTTTAATGGTATTATTACGCATGTAACGGGTTTTGGTTTTTTTGTAGAATTAGAAAATATTTATGTGGAAGGTTTAGTCCATGTGAGTGCACTGCATAATGATTATTATCAATTTGATGCGAATCGACATTGTTTGCAAGGCGAACGGACTGGAATAAAATACCGTATAGGAGATAGATTAGCCGTACGCGTGGGACGCGTTGATCTTGATCAACGTAAAATTGATTTTGAATTAATCGAGTCAACCGTTCAAAAAACTTCCAAAAAAATTAAAAAAGTTAAAAAACGAAAATAATTTTTGCTTTTTCTTATGTTTTTTAAGAGGATATAAAGCATTCACCATGCGTAATCAACCTGAAAAAGAATTTATATTTGGTTTTCACACGATCACGGCCTTATTAAAATCAGCACCACAGAAAATTGATACGCTTTATTGTCGAGAAGACCGTCAGGATAAACGAGTCCAGTCGATTCGAAATCTAGCAAAGTTGCACGGTATTCCTATAGGAACGTTGTCTAAAGTGCAATGCAATGAAATAGCACCGAACGCGGTTCATCAAGGTGTGTTTGCTAAAATAAAAAAAACATCACGGTTAAATGAACAGGATTTAATGATTTTTTTGCATCATCGTCTGCACAATAACCTGAATCCACCTTTTTTGTTGGTATTAGATGGTGTTCAAGATCCTCATAATTTAGGCGCTTGTTTACGTTCTGCGAATGCAGCCGGTGTAGACGCCGTCATTATTCCACAAGATCGCGCCGTTAATAAGACACCTATCGTGCAGAAAACAGCAGCTGGTGCTGCTGAAGTAACCTCACTTTTTACGGTGACTAATTTAGCAACGTGTTTGGAAAGATTGAAAAAGTGTGGAATATGGTGTTATGGTTTGGATCAATCAGGCACACGGCTCATTTATGATGCGCCATTGACAGGTCCATTAGCGCTCGTATTGGGTGCTGAAGGCAAAGGTTTGCGTCGTTTAACCAAAGTGTGTTGCGATGATTTGGTGGCTATCCCGATGGTCGGTACAGTCGGTAGTTTAAATGTTTCTGTTGCTGCGGGGGTTGGTTTATTCGAAGTCGTTAGACAAAGACAATAAAATTGAACTATGGTAGTATTTACCCGCCATGGCGAATGGCAATAGATATACAATACAGTTCAATTGATGTATAAAACCTAACTTTATATTTAAATTGTAAGGAGATTGTGGATATGTGTCGTAAATTTTTCCCAGCGATAGTCGTTATTATTGCGGTGTTGATGGCTATTGCGGCGAGTCTGGCTAAACCGGATTCTGTGGATACGGTCGTCATGGTTTCTCGTTTTTTTGATATTATGCTACCCATTTTAGCGGTGGGTGGTTTGATCAAATATTTATGTTGCTCTCATTCACACAAAACGTGTCATTGTGGTTGTGAAAACTGTAAGTTATGCAGTAAAAAATAAATCATTTATTTTTACTACGCTCTCCCTTATATCCCATGACTTTTACCGTGTACCGTGGACAGTGAAAAAATAAAATAAATTGAGACATGTTAAGCAATAGGATAGCCGTTTCACAGCGTGATACAGCCTACATGCAGCTCGCTTTAAATCAGGCTGCGCATGCAAAACGATCGCATGAAGTTCCTATCGGCGCTATTTTAGTATGGAACGACCACGTGATTGCGACAGCCTATAACCAAACGCTAACGCGTTGTGATCCAACAGCGCATGCTGAAATTGTCGTGTTACAGGAAACAGCGAAACAACTCAAAAATCATCGTTTATTAGATGCCACACTGTATGTTACTTTAGAACCTTGTTTAATGTGTGTAGGAGCGATGATCCAAGCGAGGATTAAACGTCTTGTATTTGGTGCCTACGATGCCCGTTTAGGCACAATCATGCATCAATTACATCGCTTAAAAGGTCTTAATCATTCTTTTGAAGTGGCGGAGGGTGTTTTATCGGAGGCTTGTTCAAAAGAATTAAAGCAATTTTTTAAATACAAACGTTGTCGACATGGAGCGTGAGCGTTTGTTTTTGGGTCACTGCTTTCAACGTTTTTATGTTATAAAAGGGTCAATGTTGAATAAAGAGTGAAAATTTTATTCAGTTTTTTGCTCGGTTGTTTATAGTCTACATCCTAATTACTTTATGCTAATATAACCCATGACACTTATTTTACATTAATGGTTACCGCGTTTTTGTAGAGTTAACTCACGTGGTGTTAGTTTTTTCAGAAAAATTGATGTGATAAAAATGGGAGTGATGCGTTTGGTTTTTTTAAAATGATAAAGATGGACGAATGAATGATCAGGAAAAATTTTGAATGTATGGTTTTGCGGTTTAAATAGAAGCTACAGATTAAAAAGTAGGAGGGATGGCTGAGTGGTTGAAAGCAACGGTCTTGAAAACCGTCAAGGAGGCAACTCCTTCCAGGGTTCGAATCCCTGTCCCTCCGCCAAAAAAATGAAATTGACAAGAGGAGTTGGCATTCTATGATTAACGTCGTTATCGTTGACGATCATGCGCTGGTGCGTTTAGGTATGAAGCGATTGTTGGAGGATGTTCGTGATATTGCTGTCGTTGGTGAAGCTGAAAATGGTGAAGATGCGATTAATTTGGTCAAAGAAACGAAACCTGATGTCGTTTTGATGGATTTAAAAATGCCAGGAATCGGCGGCTTAGATGCAACACGTCGTTTAATGCGTGTTAATTCTAAACTTAAAATTATTGTGGTTACGGTCTTTAGTGAAGGTCCTTTTCCTGATCGCTTAGTGCGTGCTGGAGCGGCAGGATATATTACTAAAAATACCAGCGCTGAAGAGTTAATTACAGCGATCCGTAAAGTAGTTGCTGGCCAAGTTTATATTACTTTAGAAATTGCGCAAAAAATGGCTTTGCGTCAGGTCTCTGATGCATCCAAATCACCTTTCGCTCAACTTTCTGAACGCGAACTACAAGTGATGTACATGGTGACACACGGTACTAAAGTCAATGGTATTGCAAAGAAACTTTGTTTAAGTCCTAAAACCGTGAATACGTATCGCTACCGTTTGTATGAGAAATTAGGTGTACATAATGACGTTGAATTAACCCACCTTGCGTTACGTTATGGTTTACTGGAAGAGGAAGAAGGTTATAACGATAAATCACAAGAATCCCCTCCGGTTTAGGAAGTGAATGCAGTAACAGCCGTTGCTGAATTTTTGAGTAGTGTGCAAAAATCTTTTTCCTTGATGGTATCTAAGTCAAATTCTCTATTTATCGATTTTTTTGAAGATGTGACAAAAATAATATCGTCACGCGTTTTATCTATACTATGTAAATAGTTTTTTAACTGTGACAGCAAACTCGACGGCGCGGGTTTAAATAATGTCGTTATTAAATTTTGAGGCGATTTAATTAAAGCTTCATAAAAGTAAGATAAGCAAAGATAGATAGTCCCATGATTTTGCGCTAAAACATGATCGGCTATTGTGTCAGAAAGTGTGCTGATAGCGAGCGGTTCAGCCGGAATGTTTTGAGGTAATTTTTCTAAAAATTGGACATAGACCTGATTAAACGGGAAAATAATAAAATTAAATAAAATTTTTTGAGCATGAAGTGCATTCGTATTACCAACAAAGTAAATTGATTTTCCTTGGTGGATAAGTTTAATGAGCGTGTTGAATAGTTCACTCGATTTGCTATTGAATTCTATTAAAGAATTCCAGGCGGATTTTATTGCATTTTTTAAAATTTCAATTCTTTCGGGATTGGATGCATTAAGATTCTTTGCTAAACCTATAAATTTTAATAATTCAATTAAAAATTGATGAGACGTATATTTTCCTAAGTTAAAATCGGCGACCAGTTGAGATTGAAGAATCGCTTGAAGTTGTGTGCTAAAATTTTTTAACACTTCTTTTTCTTCATCTATATTTAACAGATCATCAATACTAATTCGAGGGTGTTTATTAAATTTTATGAATAAGGATAACGGGACAATGAAAACATTTTTTTGTTTCAATAGTATGTTTGGCATAAAAATCCCTCTCTATTTTTATTTAAATCCCAAAAGCCCTACTTTACATATTATAGGATAAGCTGACAAGTAAAATGGAGTCAATAGTCAGGGGGTTAAAAATACGGTAAAAAATGTTATAACGGACCAATAAATAATCAAAAAAAAGACAAAAAACTATTTTTTTAGCATAAGTTTTGGCTTTGAACTATGCTTCGTTGGCTGGGATTGAAAAAGATGGGTTTGTATACGTTAATGAACGTTCTCAGTAAACGTCCTCCCATTACCCTTCATCCATTTTTTAACTTAAAGGAGGTTTTTTAATGTCTTTATTAAAACCAGCCGTCATATTATTTTTGCTTGTTTTTTCATTAAGTCCTGTTTGGGCACAGGAGAGTGATTGTTGTGCGCAATTACGTCAAGAAGTGCAAATGATTAAAGAACAGCTCAAAATGCAACAAAATCAACAAATCAATATCTCTAAAGCGCTCACTCAGCAGGAGACCACGAGCAAAACTGGCTTCAAAGGCGTCGGTGTTTTAGTGGATGCGTTAGCGACTCAATTTCCTAATTTACCCGCGTTAAAAACAGTGAAACAAATTTTTGACAATATTAATAAATAAAGGTTTTAATCCCATCATACGTTTATTTTATGGTCAACGAGATTACCCCCGGGTTTAACCGGGGGTAATCTCGTTCGATAGTTGACAAATGGAACATTGAAACGGTTATATCACTTGAATTGTTCAAGAGTTATGCGGAATATAACCTTTTGGTTAAATGAAAAAGGGTGAAGGTGTGTCCGTTGAGTGTCGTCATAGCAAAATTAAGAAAACAACTCGCTTTTATAAGCCAAAGTCCCGGCGTTTACTTATTTTTAAATGCCGAGGGGCAGGTTCTTTATGTTGGAAAAGCACGTCACTTAAAAAAGCGTATCGGCAGTTATTTTCGAGCACAGCAAAATCGTCGTATTGCCTGCCTCATGCGTCAGGTGGTAACCATTGAAACCACGAGTACAGAAACTGAAAACCAAGCGTTATTGTTAGAAAGTAACCTCATTAAGGAATTAAAACCACGTTATAATATTTTATTACGTGACGATAAAAGTTATCCCTATATTATTTTAAGCAGACATCAACGTTATCCTCGTTTAGCTTTTTACCGAGGATCACGTTGTAAAGAATACCGTTATTTTGGACCTTTCCCAAGTATTGCCGCGGTAAGAGAAACGTTAAATTTATTACAGAAATTATTTAGACTGCGTTCGTGTAAGGATAGCTTTTTTCGTAATCGAACAAGACCCTGTTTACAATATCAAATTAAACGGTGTAGCGCACCTTGCGTGAGCTTCATTACACCAGAACATTATCAACGTGATGTCAACAATGCACGATTATTTTTACAAGGAAAAAATCAAACTATTATCGATGACATGGCGCAACAAATGGAATGCGCAGCGCGCGCATTCGATTATGAAACAGCAGCTCGTTTGCGTGACCAAATTTCGGCATTGCGTGAAATTCAACAAAAACAAGTGATTACGACAGGGCAAGGTGATCTAGATATTATCGGTTTAGCAGAACAAAATGCAGTTTATGGTTTATATGTTATGAATGTACGTCATGGAAGGTTACTGGGCGGTAAAACTTATTTCCCCGAGGTGCCGTTTAAACAAGCAGCCGATGATGTATTATCCGCATTTATAAGTCAATTTTATTTACAGTCTGAGGTTTCTCATTTTATTCCGCCTCAAATTATTTTGGCGTTAAAAATAGCTGAAAATGATTGGGTGAGTGCGGCGTTATCAGAGCGAGCAGGGTATAAGATTCGGCTATTCAGCCGGCCAACCGGTGAAAAGAAACAGTGGCAAACCTTAGCGGATAAAAATGCGCAGCAAGCTTTAGTTCGCCATCTTTCTAATAAATTAGCTTTTTACAAACAACTCGAATATTTACAAACCGCGTTGCAATTGGACAATTTACCACAACGGTTAGAATGTTTTGATGTCAGTCACACACAAGGTGATGCGACCGTTGCATCCTGCGTCGTTTTTGATCAAGAAGGCCCGCGAAAAATGGATTATCGACGATTTAATATTGAAAATATTACCCCCGGAGATGATTATGCTGCATTACGTCAAGCGTTGATGCGTCGTTATAAACGCTTAAAAAATGACGAAGAAAAATTACCTGATTTACTTTTGATTGATGGTGGAAAAGGTCAATTAAAGCAAGCGGAACAGGTTTTAGAAGAATTACAGATTAATGGTATTTTAGTGATAGGTGTCGCAAAAGGACCGGGACGTCGAGCGGGGCTGGAACGTTTATATCTTTCAGATCACCTTCAAGCGATTCACTTGCCGGAAGATTCATTCGCTTTGCGTGCTCTTTTAACGCTTCGTGATGAAGCGCATCGTTTTGCAATTATCGGCCATCGGGGTCTTCGATCAAAAAAACAACGATCGTCTATTTTAGAAGATATTCCAGGGATTGGTGCAAAAAGAAGACGTGAATTATTACGTCAATTTGGAGGATTACACGCGTTGAAAAACGCGAGTGCAGAAGACCTTGCCAAAGTGCCTGGAATTAGTAAGCGTTTAGCAGAGCAAATTTATTTTGCTTTAAAAGCCTAGATGAACCCGCTACACTATTTATGTCGTGGTCTTAACTAGAGCTCTATTGTTAAAAAATTACCAAAGCGTGAAAAATTTTGATTCGACTAGCAAAGGGTATATACATTCCATGAGTATTCCCAATATATTAACTTTTTTGCGCATTCTTTTAATTCCCTTTTTTATTTTATTATTTTACTTACCTTTTCGAGGAAGTCATATCGTTGCTGCACTTATTTTTATTTTTGCAGCCATGACCGATTGGCTCGATGGGTATTTAGCGCGGAGTTGGGATCAAGTTTCTAAATTAGGCAGTTTTCTTGATCCGGTGGCGGATAAATTAATGGTGATTACGGCACTAATATTATTAGTGAGCGATCGGGCCTTACCTTACTTAGCGATTCCTGCGATTGTTATTAGTTGTCGTGAAATTATGGTTTCAGCGTTGCGTGAATGGATGGCTGAAATTGGTAAACGTAAACAGATGGCTGTCACGATGTTAGGGAAAATAAAAACAACGTTGCAGATGTTAGCCATCATTTTATTATTACTTTACAAACCCGGCGCTTGGATGGGATTTGCTTTTGCAGGTTACCTATTACTTTATCTTGCTGTTTTTTTAACATTGTGGAGTATGTGTTTATATTTAAAAGCAGCCTGGCATGATTTATCTTCTTGACAGTAATTTTGATGCGGTTACAATATCACCGCGTTTTGCGGGAATAGCTCAGTTGGTAGAGCGCAACCTTGCCAAGGTTGAGGTCGCGAGTTCGAGCCTCGTTTCCCGCTCCACATTTTTTATGAGTGAAGTTTAGAGTGCTGTTTTATCCATACAAAAATTAAAAACGTGTTAACCGCTTAAGGGGTTGTTTACAATAAGGCGAGTAAAGTACCCTGTGATAAAACTATTTTTAGTTTGGCTGGGTGGCAGAGTGGTTATGCAGCGGCCTGCAAAGCCGTGTACGTCGGTTCGATTCCGGCCCTAGCCTCCATGAATAGATGAATATCCATTGCCCGGGTGGCGAAATGGTAGACGCAAGGGACTTAAAATCCCTCGGTGGTAACACCGTGCCGGTTCGAGTCCGGCCCCGGGCACCAGCTTTTTTATAGCAGATTTAATCGATCAATTTTATTGTGTATTGTTGAAATTAATGACGTTTTTAGTAACCGAAAAATGTATTCGTTGTAAATATACAGATTGTGTTGAAGTCTGTCCGGTCGATTGTTTTTACGAAGGACCCAATATGCTGGTGATACATCCCGACGAATGCATAGATTGTGGATTGTGTGAACCTGAATGTCCGGTGAATGCGATTTACGTTGAAGATGATTTACCTGATAAATATAAGGAATTTTTAGCTTTAAATAAGGAGCTTTCAAAAAAGTGGCCCAATATTGTACGCCGGAAAGATCCGCCTCCCGATGCAGATGAATGGAAAGATAAAGAAGATAAGTTAGTTTATTTGGAAAAATAACGTTTGTTCGAAGGAGGTCACACATCGACCTGAATGATATTCGTTTAAATTCAATTCAGTCGTTAAATAACAAGGAAAAATCATAAAATGAACCCTGATATATTGGAGCTCGTTAAAAAGAATAAAACGATTCCCCATTTTTTTAACCGTTTAACACCAAAAGATAAAAAATTATTATGCTTGAAAAAAGCGATTCACAAAGGAAATTTTCGAGCAAAAATTTGGAATCATACCGATTGTAACTTATATCTTATTTATCTTATCCAAGAAAAAATGATTCCTTTTTGGCAGGGAATTACTGCATACGTCTATTTGATTGCAAAAATGCAATATACGCAGACGCAATCATTGAGTGAAGACGATCAGGATGTCAAGTTAAATTATTCAGTAAGAATAATGCTCCTCACTAAATCAGGAAAAATAACGGCGTTAGGTTATCGCTATTTAGTAGGGGTTATGCATTCTTTTGAAAAAATAAATATTTATTTGGATTTTGAATCGTTGGTAAGGTATGTGCTTGAATTGCCACGTATCGAACAATGGCTTATCGAAACCGAATGTGATCATCACATGAGTCTATTGAAGACCAAGCATGATTCCGATCGTTTAATGCTTATATTGATCCATAATATATCGTTTATTCAAAATATATCGAATTATGGTGATGATCCGACACTACAATATCTCGTGCCTTCTTCATCACTCATCAATTATTGCTTAAAAGCACTCAATAAAAAACCCATGTGTATGCGCCCTATTTTGGGTAGTTTAAGTTTAGAGCGTTTATATCAATGGCATGAAAATGATTTTCATCCCGTATCACTCTATGCGCCGCAAGTTTTATCTAATCCTAAAAATGCAGATGGATATCGTTGCGGTCCTTTTCCGATGTGGCTCCATGATATCGGCCATATATTTTGGGCCAGTATGTTATCTAAACGAGAGAGAGAGTATATTTTCGCGACCTATATTCCGGCATTGCGTCATTTACATACATTAGCAGAAACAGTTCACGACGAATCCAGCATTGAGCGGCTTAAAGCTATCCAGCAATGTACGAATGATTTTGATTTGACTGATATTCTGTATTACGCTGACCCCGTGAAACGCTTAAAAACTTATCTTGCCCATACGATGGGTAAGCATCCCCTTTATCCTATCTGCTTATATAGCGGCGTTCATGAATTTGAACCGATCGGTTGTGCAGAAGGCGATACATTTTATTTTTTACTTCATTATGCTTTATTTAGTGATAAAACACCGGATCATTATAAAGCAGTTTACCAAATGTTAATCGACTTCGTGGCAACGGGTTTCGGTTATAGAGACCCACGTTGTATTAATGCATTAAAAATACTGGCTAAAAATGCAGCCCACTATGCGGACGCTTTATTTTCAAGCGAACAGCCTATACAACTAAGAATTAATCATTTGTCGTGGAAAAAACTCTTAACGACGCGAGGGATGAGTGAAGAACTCTGGTTGGCAATAACGAGCGATCCGGCGAGAGCGCAAGAATTGTTAGTGATGGTCGAACAGGGATTCATTTTTTTTCATCCTTATGCCTCAATGACACTGGCGAAAAGACTGACCTTTATGCAGTATTTAAATCAATTTTCGACCCATGAAACTTATTACAATTCCTATCCTTGTGCAAATAACGTGGTTCCCTTTCGATCGGGTTTTTTTAATCATCGACCTCATGATACACCAAGTGAATTTTTTGTTTCTGGGTCATCCGCGCTTACGCACAGGGGTTAAGTTTTTGAAAAATAATACAATGCTGTACTTGCTAGAAATAAATAACTCAAGGATGTTGAGCCGACCGAAAAAATTGATCAAAATCTATTAGAAAAATAATATATTTGGATGAAATTAAAATGAAATCCATCACTTTATTAGCGATTGATACCTCTACAGAAGCGTGTTCAGCCGCATTGATGTGTCAGGGCAGGGTAGAGGAACGTTATCGATTTGCAGCGCGCACACATACACAACTGATTTTACCCATGATGCAATCTTTGCTCGAGGAGGCGTCCCTTAAACTCAATGATCTCGATGCATTAGCGTTTACGCGAGGGCCAGGGAGTTTTACAGGCATACGTCTTGCCGCAAGTATTATTCAAGCCAGTGCTTTTTCCGCGGATTTACCGGTGGTTTTAGTGTCCAGTTTGCATTGTTTGGCACAAGGCACTTATCGGGAAAAACAAGCGAAACAAGTGTTTGCAGCCATTGATGCCCATTTACAGGAAGTTTTTTTTGCATCCTATCGGTTAAATCCTGAAACATCCCTTATGCAGGCCAGTGGATCTGAACAATTAGGCTTACCTCAAGAAGCCCATACCGATTTAACAGACTTTGTCGGTGTAGGAAGTGGCTGGGATCGCTATCATGCATTGTTTAAAAAACAATTCAATAACCGGTTGCAGCAATGGTACCCACAACGCTATCCTAGGGCGTATGATGCTGCCATACTGGCAACCCACGCCTACCATCAGGGCGAAACGGTAACAGCGGGTGAAGCATTACCGACTTATTTAAGAGAAACAGTGGCTCAACAACGAGGTTTCGATGGATAAATATTTGCTTAGTATACTTGTTTGCCCATTATGTAAAGCAAGTCTTGTTTATGAAAAATCAGCACAAGAGCTTATTTGTCGTTTTGATCGTTTAGCTTACCCTATTCGAGATGAAATTCCTGTGATGTTAGCGCACGAAGCAAGAAAGATATCATTAGAAGAATATGACCGATTAAGTGAATAACAGGATGAGGATGAAGGATCGTTCTATCACATTCAAGAGAAAAGGTTAACGCATTATGAGAGATGATTTACAACAACTTATTGAAAAAGCAGAACAATCCATTGCTCAAGCGAAGCGATCATTTGAATTAGAGCAATTGCGAAGTTCACTTTTAGGTAAAAAAAGCGTTTTAAATGAGCATCTTAAAAGATTAGCGCAATTACCCGTCGCTGAAAAACCTAAAGTCGGTCAAGCCATTAACCAAGCAAAACAACGAATAGAAGCCTTGCTGAAAGCGCAAAATGAATTATTAATAAACCAAGAAATCAATGCACAATTGATGCGCGAAAAAGTGGATGTAACGTTAGCAGGTCGTGGTCAATCGATGGGCAGCTTACATCCTGTGACACGGACTCGCGAGAGGATTGAACGTTTTTTCAAGGGAATCGGATTTACTGTAACGGAAGGTCCTGAAATAGAAGACGACTATTATAATTTTGAAGCATTAAATATTCCAAGCAATCACCCCGCGCGTGCGTTGCATGATACATTTTATTTTCCCAATGGCTTATTGTTACGCACGCATACCTCTCCCGTTCAAATACGGGCGATGCAAAATCAACAGGCAAAGCTCCCTGTAAAAATGATAGCGCCCGGTCGTGTTTATCGTTGTGATTCTGATGTGACCCATACACCGATGTTTCATCAAGTTGAGGGTTTACTTATCGATGAAACTGCAAATTTTTCTGAGCTTAAAGGATTATTAACCCAATTTTTACAGCAATTTTTTGAAAAAAATGATCTTGCGATTCGCTTTCGTGCGGCTTATTTCCCATTTACAGAACCTTCTGCTGAAGTGGATATTCACTGTGTGATGTGCGGTGGCGAAGGCTGTCGTGTGTGTAGTCAAACAGGATGGCTAGAAATCCTTGGTTGCGGGTTGGTGCATCCTCATGTATTAACAAAAATGGGTTTGCAGCCCGATAACTGTCAAGGTTATGCATTCGGGATGGGTATTGATCGCTTGGCCTTATTACGTTACCAGATTCCAGATTTGCGTTTGATGTTTGAAAATGATTTACGCTTTTTAGAGCAATTTTAATATGAAATTGAGTGAACATTGGTTACGGGCATGGGTAAATCCTGCGCTAAGTACTCAACAATTGACTGAACAAATGACCTTGGCCGGTTTAGAGGTTGCCGCCGTCCATCCCGTTGCTGGATCATTGAGTCATGTTGTGGTGGGTCTCATCGTCAGCACATTACCCCATCCGAATGCTTCGCGTTTGCAAGTATGTGAGGTGGATATAGGCGCTAAGATATTGCACATTGTGTGCGGCGCTAAAAATTGTCGAGCAGGGTTAAAAGTCGCTGTTGCTCAAATAGGCGCTCATTTACCACCGAATAAATCAATAAAAGAAACAACTATTCGAGGGGTTATTTCACAGGGTATGCTTTGTTCAAGTCATGAACTCGGACTTGAAGAGGTATCGACCGATGATGGAATTTTAGAATTAGCCAGCGATGCGCCACTGGGTCAAGCGATTTATGATTATTTACAATTAAATGATTATATTTTGGATATTCATTTAACACCAAATCGTGGTGATTGTTTAAGTGTCCAAGGGTTAGCACGGGATATATCGGCCATGACGCAACAACCCATGGTAAGACTGCCTATTGCTGAACAGTCTGTTGTAATAAAGGATAAAATGCCGCTCAACGTCATGGCCACACACGCGTGTCTCCATTATTCGGGGAGAATAATTCGTAACATCCATTCACAAGCCCAAACACCGTTATGGATGCAAGAACGTTTACGTCGTAGTGGTATACGACGAATTCATCCCGTCGTGGATGTCACCAATTATGTGATGTTAGAGCTGGGGCAGCCATTACATGCATTTGATTTAACACACATAAACGACGAAGTGTGTGTGCGTTATGCGCAATCGGAAGAGTCAGTCCATTTATTAGATGGTAAAACAGTTCGTTTAGATTCCAAAAGTATCGTTATTGCAGATAAGCGTAAAATTCTAGCCCTTGCAGGAATCATGGGAGCAGCCGATTCAGCCGTGACTTCAGAAACTCAGCATGTTTTTTTGGAAAGTGCTTTTTTTACGCCGGAGAGTCTAGCTGGACGAGCGCGATATTATGGGTTGAATACGGATTCAGCGTATCGTTTTGAACGCGGTGTTGATCCAGCAATGACTTTGCCTGCTTTAGAACGCGCGACGCAATTGATAAGTGAAATAGTGGGAGGAGAAATAGGACCACGTGTGCACGTCAAATCACCTATCAAATCCATAGAAGCGATAAAATTTCATCCAACGCAATTGAAAAAACGAATAGGACTTTCGTTAAATGAAGAAAAAATAAAAGCGATTTTTAATCGCTTAGGAATTAAAATTCAATCGATTGACGGCCAAACATGGCAGTTAATACCGCCGACGTGGCGTTTTGATCTTTCACTTGAAGTTGATTTTCTTGAAGAACTCGCACGTATCCATGGTTATCAACGAATCCCAGTCACATTGCCGAATAGTTCTTTAAAATTTCATGTAGAACCAGAAACCCAACTTTCACGAACACGCATCCATGACCTATTGATTGATAGAGCGTATCATGAAGTGATCAATTATAGTTTTACAGCAAGCAGGCTACAAAAAATTTTAACCCCCCAAAAAGAGACGTTAAACTTATTGAATCCACTGTCCAATGAGTTTGCTGCTATGCGGTCAAGTTTGTGGCCAGGGTTGCTGAATACGTTGCGTTATAATCAGCAACGCCAACACTCTCGTGTTCGTTTATTTGAAACGGGTCTTTGTTTTTATTATCACGAAGGGACGCTTGTACAAAAGGAATATTTAGCGACGGTTGCAAGTGGTCAACAATTACCCGAACAATGGGGTGTTGCAAATACCCCTTTAGATTTTTTTACCGTTAAATCCGATGTAGAAGCGCTGGCAAGCCTTGCTAAAAAGAATATCCATTTTATGCCCGGAACGCACCCCGCATTACATCCTGGACTATCGTGCAATTTACACGTGGATGATGAGGTGGTGGGTTATTTTGGTGCATTACATCCTCGACTTATCACAGAACTACATCTCACTGGACCTCTTTTTTGCATTGAACTTGAGATTTCAGCAATCACTGAACGGCCGTTACCACATTTTAAATCCTATTCGAAATTTCCCATGGTCAGACGGGATATCTCATTTTGGGTTGATAAAAAATACGCTGCCCAAACTATTTTGCAGTCCGTAAACCAGCATGCAGGCCCATATCTGTATCGATCATTTTTCTTTGACGTTTATGTTAACGAGCAAGAATCAGAAAAACGTAGCCTCGCCTTGGCGTTATGTTGGCAACATCCTACACGGACGTTGACTGATGCTGAAGTGGATCATTTAATGAAAGTGGTTATTAGCGATTTAAAAAATAACTTTACCGTTCAATTAAGGGAATAGATGGATTATGACCGTGTTAACCAAAGCTGATTTAATTCACAGTTTAAGACAACAAGAATCCAGTTTGAGCCGCCTTGTCGCAAACAAGTTGGTCGATGCTTTTTTTGAGCAGATTATGTTCGCTTTAGAGCAGGGGGAATCCGTGAAAATTTCTGGCTTAGGTCGTTTTCGCAGACGTCTGAAGAAAGAACGGCCGGGCCGGAATCCCCAAACGGGTGTCACTACACAAGTATCTTCACGAAATGTTGTTTTGTTTCAAGCCAGCCAAAAATTAAAAATGAAATTAAAGAAACAAAAATTTAAAAATTTTATGTAATTTTCGTTTATAAGTAACGGGTTAGGTTAATGGAGAGTTGCCAAGTCAGCACCATTGACATTACAATGTGCGATCTTCGGGGCGTAGCGCAGCCTGGTAGCGCACCTGCATGGGGTGTAGGTGGTCGCTGGTTCAAATCCAGTCGCCCCGACCAAAAGGATTTTGGATTTTGTTGGATTAAAATTGAACGTCTATCCCTATCATTGTTGTTTATCTTTTCGTGCTTAGTGTAGGATAAAATGGAATAACGCTGTTGTTTAAAAATGAGGAGATAAAACAATGTCTATTTACAAAAATATCTTAGTTGCAATAGATTTGCATCCAACCTGTGACGAAATTATATTAAAACGCGCGCATGCTTTCGTGAAGGAAGGGCAGGGCCGACTATCAGTGATTCATGCTGTGGAGCATATTAATGCCTATGGCGTTGCACAAGCCTATCCTGCAGTGATTGACTTAGAAGGTGAAATGCTTTCAGAAGCAAAAAAACAATTAGCAGACGTTTCAAAAAAATTTGATATATCGGTTAAGCAACAATATGTCGAAGTGGGATCACCTAAAATTGTTATACTCGATAAGATGAAAGAATTAAAAACGGATTTAATTATTATTGGTAGCCATGGACGACATGGTATTGGTATTTTATTTGGTTCGACGGCCAGTGCGGTTATTCATCATTTATCATGTGACGCGTTAGTGGTAAAAATACCTGAATTAAAAGCGTAAAATCCGTTATGTTTTCTACCCGATGGCAGAATTTGTTTATCTTAAATTTTTGAGCTACAGTAAGGGAGTATTGCTGAAAAAATGAGCCAAAAATAAAACGTTTACTGCAGTATGTGATTTCACTTGCTTAAATAAAGGAGTATTTATGTTCAAAAGTCCAAGCGTTTTAGACTGGATTGCATTAATTATCTTATTTATCGGTGGTTTAAACTGGGGTTTAGTCGGTTTATTCCATTTTGATTTAATTACCGGTATCTTTGGAGACTATAGCCCTATTGCAAGAATTATTTATATTATCGTCGGGTTAAGTGCTATCTATGTGCTTGTGCGTGCTATTAGTTGTTGCAAAAAGCATGTTTCAGTACCTTAAATTTTTGTGACTCAGACGCCCCCGTCTTGTACGGGGGTCCGTTTACGTTTTGGCTTTTAATGTCGTTATTTTTTTTAATTTAAATATAAATTTTATCCCATAACCAATTAAGAACCCCAACACACATCATTGTAATAAATCAGTGCTGAGCTCTACTTTTTCTATTTTTTCAAACCGAGAAGTGATTTTATCTGCAGAAGTTTTAGCCTCTTGGATATCGGTATACGCTTTTTGAATATGACGAAATAAATGATCCATCCGTTGTTTAAATCGTGAAAAATCTTTTGCTAAAACGCCAAGGTGTTCTTGAATTAAATGGATTTGTTCACGGGTTGCTGCATCTTTTAAAATAGCACATGTGGTGGTGAGCACGGCCATCATCGTTGTGGGTGAGACTAACCAGACGCGATGGCGTTGTGCTTCTTCCACTAAATCGTAATAATGAGCGTGAATTTCAGCAAAAACAGCTTCAGCAGGAATAAATAACAACGCGCTTTCTGCCGTTTCACCGGGAACAATATATTTACTGGCTACTGCATGGATATGATGGCGAATATCTTGACGAAACTGCGCTGCTGCTGCGCGTTGTTCATTTTTCGATAGCTCTATTTCGGTTAATTTTCGAAAACCTTCTAATGGAAATTTAGCATCGATGGCAATACTACCGGTTGGTTCGGGCAACAATAATAGACAATCGACTCGTTTACCATTGCTTAACGTATGTTGCAAGCTATAATTTTTAGCAGGTAATGCATTTTCGATTAAAGCATGAAGCTGTATTTCACCAAAAACACCACGAGAACGTTTGTCAGCGAGAATATGCTGCAAACTCACCACGTTACTCGAAAGTTCCGTAATGCGTTTTTGTGCTTCATCAATTAACGACAGCCGCTTAACGACATCTGCAAATGTGGCAGTGGTTTGTGCAAAACCATCAAATAGACGTTTTTCAACTTGACCGCTAATCAGTAGTAGTTTTTCTTGTGTATTTTCCGTTAATTTATCCATACGTTGACCGATCTGTTGCAAACCGTGTTGCAAGCTATCTTGTAATAATTTTAAGCTATTTAATTGATGTCGATCAAATTCTTGTCGATAAGTATTCAGTTCAAATAATAGTTGCTCCTTATTCGCAGCAGCATGACGCTGATCAAGAACACGCGCATCGTGCAATTGATTGAGTAAACGGTTGATATCTATCCAACGACTTTCCATTTGAGTTAATTTGTCATGTTGTCGTTCTAATTTGTAAAAATGCAAGAGCATAAAACCGACCAAGCTGGTAAGCAACGCTAAAGTGATATATATAAAATAAAGAGGCATCATTCTTTCCTACGTTTGAATAGGTTATGGAAATGCTAAAAATCACTGTTTTTTTGCTGAGTTTATTATTAGTACCTTGCTCCGTTGATGCTGAAACTAAAATAACACAGCAACGAAAACTATTTTGGCAAGCAAGACAATTGCTCATGAATCAACAGTATCAGCAATTCTCAGTTTTAAAAGTTAAACTGAAAGATTATCCTTTATATCCCTACTTACTTTTTATCAAATTAAAAAAACAAGGGTCTTCTGTCAATAGCGACGAAGTGGACGCTTTTTTGAAAAGCTACCATGATACACCCTTAGCGGTAAAATTACGTGCAGATTGGTTAACTTATTTAGCGCGAAAGCACGATTGGAATCATTTCATGGATTATTATCAACCGCGTTATGGAACCTCTTTACAATGTTATTACCTTCAATCGTTATTAGCGACTCAACAGAAACCATCCGTTGCTTTCAAAAAAATATCAAGTCTTTGGTTACAGCTTCATTCCCCGCCACATGCATGCCGTCAAGTGTTTAATCGTTGGGAACAATTAGGCGGTTTGAATTCGAAATTAATTTGGCAAAAATTAGAACACGCATTGAGTAAAAATAATCAACGCGTTTTCCAGGAGATTGCTCAATTTCTATCTCCCGCTGAGCGTCGTTACGTGAAACGTTGGTATCACGTGTACCGCTATCCTTTACTCATTATAAAACCTTACCAATTCAATGTGGATAATCCGATTGATCGAAAAATCGTATTGTTTGGAATGAAACGGTTAGCTAAAAAAAATCCCATCGCGTTGGCTGAAAACTGGTTTAAAATGAACCAAATCTACTCCTTCAAGGAAGCAGAAAAACAGCAAATATGGGCCGATTTAGCCGTTAGTTTAGCAAGACGCGCAGATTACAACGCTGATTACTGGTTAAAAAAAATTAAACCTGCGTATGCGGATACCACATTACGAGAATGGCGTATACGAAATAGTTTACTCACGGGACAATGGGAAAATGTGCTGTATTGGATAAATCATTTATCGCAGAAAGAACAACAGCAACCCTGTTGGCGCTATTGGCGAGCGAGGGCATTAGCAGAAACGCATCATCTTGATGCAGCGCGGACTATTTACACGCGTTTAGCCAAAGAGGTTGATTATTATGGCGTGCTGGCAAGTGGGCGATTGAATTTAAATTATCACCCTGCACAGTCTTGCATAAAAGGAGATCGTGTTGCGTTATTTAATAATTTAGGGTTGCAGCGTGCTAAAGAATTGCTGGCTTTAGGTTTTGTGGGTGAAGCGCGCCAGGAATGGTTATGGGCATTGGATAATTTGAGTATTCCTGCGCGTCAAGCGGCTGCCCAATTGGCAAAACAATGGGGCTGGTATGATTTAGCTATTTTGGGTGCCCGTAAAGCGAACATTCATAATGATATTCGATTACGTTTTCCTTTTGCTTATCGGCATTCGGTTCTCATTGCAGCGCGAAAAACCCATTTAAATTCAGCGTGGGTATGGGCGATTATGCGACAAGAAAGTGCCTTTATGTGGAATGCTAAATCCAGTGCGGGTGCATTAGGTTTAATGCAAATTATGCCGAATACGGGTCGTCAATTAGCACGTAATCTTGATTTACATCCTGTTGATTTACTCGATCCTTATCAGAACATTCGTTTAGGAAGTATTTATTTAAGAGAATTATTAAATTTATTTGAAGGTGATGCGCTCTTAGCGACCGCCTCGTATAATGTAGGCCCGCATCGAATTAAACACTATCAAGACTTGTATCAGCGTTTACCGAAGGATGTTTGGGTAGAAATTTTACCGTGGAAGGAAACACGTGATTATGTAAAAGGGGTACACTTAGCACGTACTATCTATAACCAAATTTAAAAAGTAATAGAGGAAAGGTATCCCAAAAAACTGACTTTGATCTTTATGAAAGATGATAGATAAAGAAAAACAAGTTATTGGCTTGTTTTTCCTTATCTATTCGTTTTATGCTGACTTGAAAACAAGTCGTTTAAATTAGCGGTGCGCTTTTTTTACAACAATGTTATTGGTTACACCGGTGACGCCTTCAACTTGTTTCGCCAACATACCGGCTTTTTGTTTTTGTGACCAGTTATCGGCAAAGCCAGTCAATTTAACTTGACCCTTATAGCTTGATACTGAAATAGCCAACCCTTTGACAGTAGGATCAGCTAATAGTTTTGATTTTACTTTTAAAGTAATGACACTGCTGTCAACATATTGACCTGTACTTTCTTTTTGCATCGCATGTCGATTGCCCATAGCCATCGTAGATACCATAGGTAATGCAACTAAGCTTAAAACAACAAATAATTTGACTTTCATAGTATGAGTACTCCTACTTGAAAATGAATTGGGTTCATTGGGTGTAAACATTATTCCCTATGGAGTTAGATTTTAAAATAGATGACTGAATAACCAAATCAATAATAATACAGCAATAGGTATGCCTAATAACCAAGCAATTAAATATTTCACAATCCTTCCCCCTTACACCCTCTTTTGAGAATAAATATTCCTTATAAAAAGAGTAGTCAAGTCGTTCAATAAATCAAGTAAACTCATTTCTGAAAGAAACTGTATATTTTTTATACACAGCATTTACCCGGTCTATTTAAGAAAGAAAAGTAATAAAAAACAACCGTTAAAAAGGAATATCGTCATCAAATGTTTCATTGGCCATTTCGGGTACTGGAGGGGTTTCACGTTTGGGCCGAGTAACCGCAGAAGCCGGAGATGCTTCACCGGGTACGGTATTGCTACCGCGACTATCGAGCATTTGCATTTCATTGGCGATAATTTCAGTGGTATATCGATCGTGGCCCGTTGTTTTATCTTGCCATTTACGGGTTTGTAGACGACCTTCAATATAAACTTTAGCCCCTTTTTTTAAATACTCAGCAACAATTTCAGCAAGACGCTGAAATAAAACGATGCGATGCCATTCAGTACGCTCCTGAAGCTCACCGGTGTTTTTATCTTTCCAGCTTTCACTGGTGGCGAGGTTAATATGAGCGACCGCTGTGCCGTTAGGCATGTGACGAATTTCGGGATCAGCACCTAAGTTGCCGATTAAAATAACCTTATTAATGCCTTTAGCCATGTCAAATACTCCACAATAAAGAGACGCTTTAACCGCTTGAATGTTAACGGTCTATTACTTTTATTCATTTGTAGCGTTGCAAAATTTATGCAATCACGTGTTTATTAAAAACCATTCAGTTAAATTTTAAATCGTGCGACTCAAAAAAGAAAGTAATAAAAAGGGGTTTTTTAGTTTCTTTTCGTCATTTTCACAGTTATAGTGTGAGGTTTCAAACAAGTGGGATGCTTTTAGCCCGGGTTGAAACTTTTACGTTTATCTATGCATAATATTATTCGTATTCAGGGTGCTCGTACGCACAATCTTCAGAATATAAATCTTACTATTCCCCGTGATCAGTTAATTGTAGTAACGGGCTTGTCGGGATCCGGTAAATCCTCCTTAGCCTTTGATACCCTCTATGCAGAAGGTCAGCGTCGTTATGTCGAATCGCTTTCATCTTATGCACGGCAATTTTTATCGATGATGGAAAAACCGGATGTGGATCATATTGAAGGGCTTTCTCCTGCAATTGCAATTGATCAAAAGTCAACCTCGCATAATCCGCGATCGACCGTAGGGACAGTCACTGAAATTTATGATTATTTGCGCGTATTATTTGCCCGAATTGGTGAACCCCAGTGTCCTTTTCATCACATTAGTCTTGCCGCACAAAGTATCACTCAGATGGTAGATACCTTGATGGCTTTACCAAATGAAACCCGTCTCTTTATTTTGGCACCGAAAGTGCAAGAGCGAAAAGGTGAATTTAAGCCTTTACTGGATGAATTGCGAAGTCAAGGGTACTTACGCGCGCGTATTGACGGCAGATGGACTGAATTAGACCAAGTATCGCGTTTAAATGCAAAACAAAAACATAGCATTGAAGTCGTCGTCGATCGATTAAAAATAAAACCAGACAATCGCTTACGTTTGAGTGAATCCTTAGCGACAGCGGCTTCGTTGAGTGAAGGATTGGTCATTGTGGTTTTGCAGGATAGTTCAGAAAAAAAACAAAAAGAACTCGTGTTTTCCGAACGTTTTGCGTGCCCTGAATGTGGTTATAGCCTTAGCGCATTAGAACCTCGATTATTTTCTTTTAATAACCCATCGGGCGCATGTCCACAGTGTGACGGTTTAGGTCATGAACTGATTTTTGATCCCGAAAAGGTTATACCGAATCCTGAATTAAGTATCGCTCACGGCGCTATTGTCGCATGGGATAGTCAAAATCCTTATTATTGGGCGTTGTTATCTGCTTTAGCACAGCATTATCATTTTTCTTTGGAGTCACCGTTTAACGTATTACCCGCTCACGTTCAAAAAATTATTCTCCACGGCAGTGGTAAAGAGGAAATAAAATTTCACTATGAAAGTGAAAAAGGTTATGTCTATCGTAAGAAAAAACCGTTTGAGGGTGTGTTGCCTACCATGCAACGTCGTTACAAAGAGACCGAATCCGATTCGGTTCGCGAGGATTTAGCTTATTTTTTGGCTTCAAAACCCTGTTCTCAATGCCAAGGCACACGACTTAATGCGGGAGCACGCCATGTTTTCATTGACAATAAAACCATTAGTGATTGGGTGGCGTTGCCGCTCGATCAACTCAAAGTATTATTAGAAAAATTAAATTTATCAGGCCAACGCGCACAAATTGCTTTAGGTTTACAAAAAGAAATTATCGATCGTTTAACCTTTTTGATTGATGTTGGCTTAAACTATCTCTCCTTAGAACGAAGCGCGGATACTTTATCGGGTGGCGAAGCACAGCGGATACGTTTGGCCAGTCAAATTGGTTCCGGTTTAGTAGGCGTGATGTATATTTTAGATGAACCTTCAATAGGATTGCATCAACGGGACAATAGCCGTTTACTCAGTACCTTGCTTCGATTACGTGACTTAGGGAACACCGTCATTGTTGTTGAACATGACGAAGAAGCGATACGACACGCCGATTTTGTGGTTGATATGGGACCGGGCGCTGGTGCGCATGGAGGTTGTGTTATTGCGCAGGGTTCACCGGCTGCGATTATACGAAACCCTCATTCGTTGACCGGCCAATATTTATCAGGCGAGCGACGGATTGAGTGCCCCAAAAAAAGAATAAAATTTGATAAAAATCGGGTCATCAAGCTAGTAGGTGCGAGTGGTAATAACTTAAAACAGATTAATGTTGAGATTCCGTTGGGTTTAATGACCTGCGTTACCGGTGTATCCGGATCAGGAAAATCAACGTTGATCAATGATACGTTATATCCCATCGCCGCTCGAAAATTAAATGCGGCTATCTTACCCCAAGCAGCACCTTATCAAACAATAAGTGGCTTCGAACAACTGGATAAAGTGATTGATATTGATCAAAGTCCAATAGGACGTACACCGCGCTCAAATCCTGCCACTTACATTGGTTTATTGACGCCGATTCGAGAACTATTTGCAGCAACCCCTGAGGCGCGTTCACGCGGTTATAAAGCAGGACGATTTAGTTTTAATGTAAAAGGGGGACGATGTGAAGCCTGCGAAGGAGATGGTGTACTGAAAGTAGAAATGCACTTCTTAGCGGATGTGTATGTGCAATGCGATGTCTGTAAAGGTCAACGTTATAACCGGGAAACACTGGAAATCGTTTATAAAGGAAAAAATATTTATCAAATCCTCGAAATGACGGTCGAAGAGGCGTCCGTATTTTTTAGTTCGGTACCCGTATTGGCGCGAAAATTACAGACCTTGATCGATGTCGGTTTGGCTTATTTACATCTCGGACAACGCGCACCCACGTTGTCCGGAGGTGAAGCACAGCGCGTCAAATTGGCGAAAGAGCTCAGTAAACGCGATACCGGCCAGACGCTCTATATTTTGGATGAACCGACGACCGGTTTACATTTTTATGATATCGAACAATTATTGAAGGTTCTTTATCGTTTACGTGACCGAGGCAATACCGTGGTTATCATTGAACATAATTTAGATGTCATTAAGACGGCCGATTGGATTATTGATCTCGGTCCTGAAGGGGGGAGCAAAGGAGGTGAGATTGTTTGTGTGGGGACACCGCTTCACGTTGCCAAGCAACCTCATTCCTATACGGGTCAATATTTAAAGCCCTTATTCGGTAAACGGAGCTTATCCAGTGAGAATGGGAGCCGCCATGGCTGAAGAAAAGATAAAACTACATAACGAAAAAAAATAAAAACCCCTACTAGAATATAGGGGTTTTTTTAGCGTTCAGAGAACGGCTTCTTAGCCAAATGTGTAGCCAATACCGACCGTGGCAAAATCAATGTTACCAGGTTTATGTTTATAACCTATCGTTTGAATATGGGTGAGTGAGGTATCAACAAACACATTGGGCGTTAGGTTATAACTTGCACCAACAGCCGCTTCGGGTGCAAAGATATGTTTCTTAACACCAAACCAAGCATTTTGGTTATCTTTGACGTCTCCAAAATGAGAAGTGATTGTGCTGGTTAAATAAGCCACACCTAATTTACCGTAGACGTTCAATTTATCCGTAACCGGTAAGATACCTTTTGCAGCAACATCAATGGCATTTTGTTTTAAGGTTTCTGTGGCCGGTGCAAGGTAAGGGGGAGGATTATCAAAAGCCCTTCCTTTTTGGTTTTCTAAACGAAGATAGCCTAATTCAGTCGCAAAATAAGGATTCACTTGATAACCAATGGCTAAACGACCGGCTAAACCTATGTTATTCATGGTAAAGCCTGGTGACTCACCGTTCGCTCGAGATTGAAAAAGTTGAGTGAGATGTTTTCCAAGGTGATTATTCGCATAACCCGCTTGACCGGTAACATAAATACCTGACGCATGAGCAGCTATTACACTGAGTGCGGAAACACCGAACACGCCCATTCTGATTATTTTTTTAAACATATTATTATTTTCCTCGTAGGAATTAACGCGTTAAAGAAGGATTATTTATCACTTATATAAATCCGTGTCAATTTTTTTATCAATTTTTATTATATAAAAAGCGTTATTCAAGAATATAGAAAGGGGTCGTAAGCGAGATAACTAAAAAAACCCCTAGAAAAGGGGTTTTTAATCGCTGAACAGAAATGAGACAAAAATTAGCCAAAAGTAAAACCAAGACCAATCGTTGCCATATTAATATTACTGGGCTTATTTTTTCCAATCGGTTGGATATGCGTAAAAGCCGTATCAATAAACATGTTAGGTGTCACATTATAGGTTAAACCGATACCGGCTTCAGGTGCCCAACTCTGTTTAGCAACAGGCTTAATAATAGAATGTTGATTGATCGTATCACCACTTAAATCAGTGACTAAATAAGCCACACCGGCTTTCGCGTAAAGATTAAACTTATCAGAAAGGGGTAAAATACCTTTACCGACGAGATCAAAAGCATGCTGGTTAATGGTGATAGACTGATTAACAGGTGATTTTAGTTTCGCTTCTTGGTCCGCTAATTGTAAATAACCCATTTCAGCGGCTAAATTAGGGTTAAATTGATAACCAATCGCTACACGACCCGCTAAACCACCTTGATACTTCGAATCAACCTTACCGGATGGAAACGGTTTAATAAAGCGTGTTCCCGTGTGGGCGTAGCCTAATTGACCTTCAATATAAGCACCGGGTGTTGTCGCATGAGCCGTTGCTATACTGAGTGCCGAAAAACCGAGGCTGATGGCCATTATTTTCTTTAACATATTATTATTTTCCTCGTTGTTTAACTCGTTAAACCTGCCTTATTTATCATCTTTAAAAATAAATGTCAATTATTTAATCAATTTTTTTGATAAATGATAAAATAGGATACTAAATACCGGGTAGCGCCACTTAAAAAAGAATAAAAAAGAAAATAGAGCGTTTCATTATAAAAAACCCCTTAAAAAAGGGGTTTTTTAAGCGTTAAAGAAAAATTAGCCGAAATTGTAGCCAAGACCTAATGCAACAAAATCGATATTTCCGGGTCTATTTTTTCCGATCGGTTGAATATGCGTCCAAGAACTATCGATAGAAACGTTTGGTGTAATGTCGTAGCTCACACCGATAGCTGCTTCAGGTGCTAATTTATGCTTAGCAATCATGTTGGAAATAGGGCGACCGTTAAACGTATCTTTATCAAAATCAGTGGTTAAATAGGCAACGCCTAATTTACCATAGAGATTAAGATTAGTGTTCACAGGGAAAATACTTTTGGCGACTAAGTCAATAGCATGTTGTCTAAGGCCTAGGTTATCGCTTATGAGTGTTTCTGCTTTGTCTTTACCAACAAGAGTGACATGTTTTTTCATGGAATGAAAATAACCTGTTTCTAATGCGAAATTTTGGTTAAATTGATAACCGATGGCAACGCGCCCACCCAGACTGGATTCACTGAGATTATTATTGTCAATTCTATCCTCAGTGGCGAGATGCATATTGTTATTCGCATACCCAACCTGACCGGTAACATAGACACCCGGTGCCGCCGCATGAGCTATCATTGCACCGAGAGCAGAAACACCGAATACAGTCGTTGTTAGAACTTTCTTAAACATTATTATTATTCTCCTAAAAGAGTTTAACCAGTTAAACGAACCGCTATTAAACGGTTAGATTTTTTTTTTGTCAACTTTTTTGCGTAAAAAATGAAACGTTTCAGCTTATTGATTTTAAAATTTTTTTTGTAACGAGACTATGTTGGGAAATAAATTGACATCAATCCTTCTATTGCAAAAACACGGTCTAAATTTTTAAAATTTTATGAAGGATCATAGAGGAAATACGGATTGCTCAGTCAGTAAAACGAAAACCTCAATAAGAGGTCTTCGTTTTATGTGTTTTAACCAAAGTTATAACCGACACCAACTGCTAGAAAGTCGATGTTACCGGGACGTTTGCTTCCAAATGTTTGGATATGCGTGAGTGATGTGTCAACAGTAACATTCGGTGTTATGTCATAGTCCATACCGACAGCCACTTCAGGTGCAAATTTACGTTTAGAAATTTCATGATCGTTTGGATTAAGTTTAGTGGTTAAATAAGCCACACCTAATTTACCGTAGACATTGACATTGTTGGTGATGGGTAATGCGCCTTTCGCAGCGACATCAATCGCATACTGTTCGTTTGAAAACGTTGCTTTTCCCTTTTTAGAGCGCTCATTAGAGTTCTCATTAGAAAGTTGTAAATAGCCCGCTTCTACAGCCAATTGAGGGGTCAATTGGTAACCTAAGGATAAGCGGCCTGCAAGACCATCGTTTGCAAAATTCGCTGGATTCGATTCCAAACGAGATTTTATGTGAGTATCTGCGTAGCCGATTTGACCATGCACATAAAAAGGGGTTGCTGCATTGGCTGTTATTACAGCACATGCACTTGCAGTTAATACACCGGTCATAAGTATTTTTTTAAGCATTGTTGTTATTATCTCCATGGAAATAATTGTTATTAGAGATAACTATTTAATCGTTAATTGAAATTAATGTCAATTTAATAGGCGTAAAAAGTGAAAAAACCTTCAGAAAATTTTTACGTCAATTTTTTTATTAAAAATCATGGAATCATTTTTCAAAAAATAGTTGGGTTATCCAAAATAATACGCGACGCCGAGTGAGTAGAAATCACTGCTCGGTGCGTGATTATCTCCCCCCATTTTTTGAATACGATTCCACGAAAATTCGACAGGAACATTGGGTTTGAGTGTATAACTCATCCCTAAACCGAAAGTAGGTTCTAATGTGTTGGAATAAGTGTGCCCCGTTCCGCTATAAGGGGCAATGACAGATACTGATCCGTGTGCGTGAGGGTGCAGATAAGCGATTCCCAATTTGGCATTCACGCTTAATTTACACGTGATAGGAACGATACTTTTTACCGTTAAATCAAAGGCACTCGATTGACTGGATGCGTTTACTGTGTATTCGGGAGTACTCACGAAAATATCCGTCGGGTTAACATGTCGATAACCTCCTTCTATGGCCCAATATTGATCAAATTGGTAACCAAAACTAAGACGGTAAGCAAAAGCCCACTGATTTAACTCAGGTAAGGGTACGGGCGAAGTCCCGTTGTTGAGCGTCAGCAAATGCATGGTGTTAATAGAGGTATTGGCATAACCCAATTGCAGACCTGCATAAAAACCGGCCATTTCAGCCCGCACGTTTTGCGTACAGAAAAGGGTTATCGCGCCCGTAAGTAAGGCCGTTGTATTTCTTTTTAACATAAGCTGTCCTTATCATAAAAAATAAAGGGTAAAAAAATTTATCAACAATGTAATCAAGCTGATAAAACGAAACAAGGTTCTGTAGCATGGATTAACCAAAATAATACGCTAAGCCTATCGAATAAAAATCAGCACTGGGTAGATTGTTTTCGCCACCGACTCGTTGAATACGCGTCCATGCTAGATCAATAGGAACAAAAGGCGTGATATCATAGCTAAAACCCAATCCGAAGCTCGGATTCCAACTATCCGAATAATTTAAATAGGATTGCCCATTCACAAAAGCAGAACCATTTGCCCTACGATAGGCTAAACCTAATTTAGCATAAAAATTCACGTTACATGAAATAGGCAACATGGGCTTTGCCATAAAATCGATAGCATTTTGATTTAAAGAAACATTTTGGCCAGGAACACCATCTATACCGGAGAAATCAACATCAGAAAAACGAAAATAACCGATTTCAAAAGCGACATTTTGATTAAATTGATAACCTCCTGCAATGCGACCGGTAAAAGCCATTTTATTATTAATGGATTGTGCAGCCGCATGGCTGGCTTCTTGATGCGTGTCAGCGGTGCCCAGTTGGCCTAAAAGATAAAATCCAGGAATAGAGGCATCGGCGAACACAGAAAAAAAAAGTAAGAAAAGAAAAAATAATTTTATCCTAATTTTCAACATGGATAACACTCCTTGTGAATGAAAATAATATGAGGAGACTTTGTTTTATTTCTTGAATCGAACGAGGCTGAGCGTATAAATTTCTTATTCAGTTAAGACGAATCGAGCTCACGATCATCGATTAGATTTTGCAGTATTACTGTTCCTATTATACGATAGGTCGAATGAAAGACCACCCTCGCTATTACGCTTATTTTACTTTATGTCGATTACATCAACCGATTGGAATTTTTTTGTTGTTGTGGCCTACATTATGGGCGTTATGGGTTGCAGGATTAGGCGTTGTTCCTTTAAGAATCATTTTGTTATTTATACTCGGGGTCATATTAACCCGCACGTTGGGTTGTGTCATCAATGATATTGTGGATAGAAATCTCGATGGCCACGTGAGAAGGACACTGCATCGTCCTTTGGTGATAGGGACTGTGAGTGTAAAAGAAGCCATTTTAATGGTTGTTGCTTTAACCGCGCTTGCGTTTGTCGTTGTTTGTCAATTTAATCGTTTAACGATAGGTTTAGCGAGTATAGCGCTCGTTTTCATGACGATCTACCCGTTGACCAAACGTTACCTGGGATGGCCGCAATTATTTTTAGGTCTTGTATTTGGCGGTTGGCCTATCTTAATCGCTTTTGCTGCAGAAACAGGAAGAATACCCCCTATTAGTGGACTATTGTTCTTAGCCGCTTATAGTTGGTGCATCGCTTATGATACTATTTATGCGATGATGGATAGACAAGATGATCAGCACGTCGGTATCCGATCCAGTGCGCTTGCATTGGGTCAATATGAAGTTATTTTCATTAATACGATAGAGACTGTTTTTGTTTTCTTATTAAGTGTGATCGGTTTTTATTTAAAGGTCCATTTTATTTACTATGTGATGTTGTTGTGTGTGATTGGTTTATTTATTTATCAACATCATTTGATTAAAAGTCGAAAACCGGCGGCCTGTTTTAAAGCGTTTTTGAATAATGCATGGATAGGCGGCCTAATATTTCTCGGTTTTTGGGGGGGGTTACCGACTTAGCCATCCATGCAAAACTTCATACACTCACATTAACAGGCGCAATTCATTCATGAAAACCAAAGTTATTTATCCAGGTACATTTGATCCAATAACGAATGGTCATCTTGATTTAGTTCAACGTGCAGCACGTCTTTTTGAAACGGTTATTGTTGCTGTGGCTAAAAATCCACCTAAAACACCGTTATTTTCGCTGAAAGAGCGCATGTGTTTAGCAAAAGAAGCATTAATTGACCTGAATAATGTTCACGTAGAGGGTTTTGATGGTTTATTAACCCATTATGCGAAAGAACAGCATGCGCGTATCATTTTACGTGGTCTCCGTGCCGTATCAGATTTTGAATATGAATTCCAATTGGCCAGTATGAACCGGAATATGCTGCCCGATTTGGAAACGTTGTTTTTAACGCCCGCTGAACAACATTCGTTTATTTCGGCTCACTTAGTGAGGGAAATTGCGAGTTTAGGAGGGGATATTACCTCGTTCGTACCCCGGGTTGTCGCTGAAACCTTGCAAACAAAATTTAAACCCTTTCACACACCGAATAAAAGGTAAAAAATGGCTTTATTCATCACTGATGATTGTATTAATTGCGATGTTTGTGAACCTGAATGTCCTAATGAGGCGATTTTTCAAGGCGAGTTTATCTATGAAATTAAATCTCACCGATGCACAGAATGTGTGGGTCATTTTGACGCACCACAATGTGTGGAGGTTTGTCCTGTCGCATGTATTATCATCAATCCTTATCAAAAAGAAACGCCTGAAAAATTATTACTAAAGTATCAGGAACTCGTAAAAAAAGGTGAAGTGAAATAAAAAACGTCGGTTGTTTTTTTACCCCTCAACCCGCATAATAGCGGCTTTATAGAATTGTTCACATTAAAAGAGGGCCATCATGGCAGTTCAAAAGTCACGTAAATCTCGATCCAAAAGAAATATGCGCCGTTCACATGATGCATTAGCCTTTCCGGCTGTTTCGATTGATCCAACCAGTGGAGAAAGGCATATTCGCCATCATATGACGAAGGATGGTTATTATCGTGGAAAAAAGGTACTTAACGTTAAGGAATAACACCTTAGATGTCTCATTATACGTTAGCTATCGATGCGATGGGGGGGGATTACGGGCCTTCTGTCATCGTGCCCGCAGTGCTTTTAGCCCTAAAGGAAGAGCCTGCACTTCATATCATTCTTGTTGGTCATCTGGATAGCCTAAAGAAGCATCTGAAAATGGCAAAAACGAGGCTATTACCGCATCAACTGACCCTTCATGAGGCGACTCAGGTCGTTGCGATGGATGAAGCGCCCGCATTAGCTTTACGGAACAAAAAAGATTCGTCCATGCGCGTTGCAATTAACTTAGTCAAAGAAGGGAAGGCTCAAGCGTGTGTGAGCGCAGGTAATACGGGTGCGCTCATGGCAACGGCCCGTTTTGTATTGAAAACAATCCCGGGTATTGATAGACCGGCTATCAGTGCGATGCTTCCTACCATGAAAGAGAAGAACAAGGTTCGCGTGTTAGATCTCGGTGCGAATGTGGATACGGAGGTAGAACATCTTCTGCAATTTGCAGTCATGGGGTCGGTATTAAGTTCTGAGATTGATAATATTAAAAGTCCACGCGTTGCCTTATTAAATATTGGTTCTGAAGAAATAAAAGGGAATGAACAGGTTAAAAAAGCAGCGGAATTATTAAAACAGGCCCATATCAACTATACCGGTTATATTGAAGGCGATGAGATATACCAAGGCTTGGCGGATGTTATTGTGTGTGATGGTTTTGTGGGTAATGTCGCATTGAAAGTCACTGAAGGTGTCGCAAAATTAATGGGTCATTATATTCGATTAGCCTTTAACCGTCATTGGTTTTCACGTCTTTCTGGTTTAATGGCGTTGCATGTTTTGAAAGGATTACGTAAACAATTCGACCCCGCTCATTATAATGGCGCAAGCTTAGTGGGTTTGCGGGGTATTGTCATTAAAAGTCATGGGAGTGCAAATGTATTTGCGTTTAAAAACGCAATTAATGAAGCCATTTTGGAGGTGCAGAAAAATATTCCAGAACGGATACGCGAACAAGTGACCGGTTTATTAAAGGAATCAGAACAATCTTTATGAAATATTCACGTATTGCAGGCACGGGAAGCTATTTACCTGAAAAAATACTCACCAATGCTGAACTTGAGAAAAAAGTGGCGACCACGAATGAATGGATAGTCGCACGGACCGGTATTCGTGAACGCCGTATTATTGGTCCCGACGATAGCACGGCGAGTATGGCGGTCGCGGCTGCTCAACACGCGTTGCTCGCGGCTTCCATATCCCCTAAAAATATACAACTTATTATTGTCGCCACCAGTACACCGGATAAATTTTTTCCAAGCACCGCCTGTTTAGTACAAGCGGGTTTGGGTTACGATGGGTGTCCTGCGTTTGATATCGTTGCAGCCTGCGCTGGATTTAACTATGCCTTAAGCGTTGCTGACAAATTTATTCGCAGCGGGACTGTTGAAACGGCCTTAGTGATAGGGAGTGAAAGCATGTCAACAATTATTAATTGGGAAGATCGTTCCACATGCGTTTTATTTGGTGATGGTGCCGGTGCCGTTGTCCTTCAAGCGGCAAAAGAACCTGGAATTATTTCCGCACATTTGCATGCGGCGGGTTCCTATAAAGATTTATTATCACTCGATACCGGATTAAAAAAGGGAGATTTACCACAGCTTAAAATGCAAGGAAGTGAGGTGTTTAAAATTGCAGTGAATAAATTAAGTTCCGTTTTAGAGGAAACGTTAGCATCGAATAAAATAGATAAAGAAGATATCGATTGGTTCATTCCTCATCAAGCTAATTTACGAATTATTAAAGCGATGGCGAATAAACTTAAAATGACGTTAGACCAAGTTGTTATCACCTTGGATCAACAGGGCAATACGTCAGCGGCATCGATTCCTTTAGCATTAGATAGAGCTGTGCGTGATGGTCGCATCCAACGTGGACAGTTATTACTGATGGAAAGTTTTGGTGCAGGTTTAGCGTGGGGTTCCGCTTTAGTACGTTACTAATGGGAATAACTTTTATTGAATGAATGAGAGGTTCATCTCAATGAGTCATTATGAATAAAAAAATTGCTTTTATTTTTCCAGGACAAGGTTCACAATCGCTCGGGATGTTAGCGGAGTTTGCTAAAGAATACCCTTTAATTCAAGAAACCTTTTCTCAAGCTTCTCAAGTTCTTAAGTTTGATTTATGGAAATTATGTCAGGAAGGGCCCGAGGCAGCGCTGAATCAAACTGAAAATACACAACCGGCTTTATTGGCTGCCAGTGTTGCGTTATGGCGTGTTTGGCAGCAAGAACGTGGTGTAAAGCCAATGTTTATGGCCGGTCATAGTTTAGGCGAGTATTCAGCACTCGTGTGTGCGGGTGCATTAGATTATTTGATTGCAATACGTCTCGTGGCTGAACGTGGACGTTTGATGCAAGCCGCCGTTCCAGCCGGGACCGGCGCGATGGCCGCTATTGTGGGTTTAGATACGGAACAATTGCAAGCCCTCTGTGATTCAGTTGCAGAAGGCCAAATCCTAGCGCCGGCTAATTTTAATTCAATCGGCCAAACGGTGGTGACAGGAGATAAGGCCGCAGTAGAAAGGTTACTGGAACCCGCCAAACGGGCCGGTGCTAAATTAGCAAAGCGTATTCCAGTGAGCGTTCCTTCACATTGTGCATTAATGAAACCGGCCGCCGAGCATTTAGCGGAAACGTTGCAAACCATTCATATTAATACGCCTCATATTCCTGTCCTAAATAATGTTAATGTGCGTATTGAACAGGATCCTCTTTTAATAAAACACGCATTAACTCAACAACTATACAGTCCTGTGCGTTGGGTGGAAATAATTCAATCACTTGAAAAACGAGGAATTGAAGAATTTATTGAATGTGGTCCAGGGAAAGTCTTAACAGGGTTAAATAAACGCATCACATCAATACCGACGCTTCCGATACATGATCCAGAGATACTTCAAGAAGCCTTAATGAGTTAAGGAATTTTTATGTTATTAAAAAATAAAGTAGCCTTAGTAACCGGTGCAAGTCGTGGTATTGGCGCTGCCATTGCTATTGGATTAGCAAAACAAGGCGCATTGGTCTGGGGAACTGCGACAACAGAAAGTGGTGCGGAAAAAATTTCACAGTCCTTTCAAGAGCACGGGTTGCACGGAAAAGGTTGGGTATTAAATATAAACGATGACCACGCTATAAAAAATCTAATGGACGCGTTACAGGTAGTGAATTTACCCAATATCTTGGTGAACAATGCAGGAATTACACGAGATAATTTGTTATTACGTATGAAAATGGATGAATGGAATGCAGTGCTGGAAACTAATTTAAGTGCTATTTTCAAATTAACGCAATTATGTTTAAAACCGATGCTAAAAGCACGTTATGGACGTATTATTAATATTTCTTCTATCGTGGGGTGTACAGGAAATTCAGGTCAAGCGAATTATGCCGCAGCCAAAGCAGGGTTGATTGGATTTACAAAAGCATTGGCACAGGAAGTTGCAACACGTCATATTACTGCCAATGTGATAGCACCCGGATTTATAGAAACGGATATGACCCATCAATTAAATGAAAGTCATCGGACTGCGTTATTGGAAAAAATTCCAGCCAAACGATTAGGCAGTGTGGAAGATATTGCAAATGCCTGCGTTTTTTTAGCTTCAGATTGGGCAAGCTATATCACAGGGAGCACATTGCATGTCAATGGTGGAATGTACATGAATTAATCAAAATAGGTTTATCGATAAAGTATTGTCGATAACAACTCAACGAATTGCATAATTTAGTAATTTGGCTTGCGTTCATTCAAGAATTGAATAAACTAAGCGACGAGTTTTATTTATATTTAAGGGGAGATTATCAGTGAGTACAATTGAAGAACGTGTCAAGAAAGTAGTGGTTGATCAACTTGAAATAAAAGAAGAAGAAGCCACTATGGAAGCTTCTTTTGTGGATGATTTGGGTGCTGATTCTTTAGATACTGTAGAGTTAGTGATGGCCCTCGAAGAAGAGTTTGATACTGAAATTCCAGATGAAGAAGCTGAAAAAATTCGAACTATTCAGCAAGCCGTTGATTACATCAAGCAATACCAAAAACAACATCAGGAAGCAGAGGATGATAAAAAAGAAAAGCAAGAATAGCATTTTAGAATAATAAGCAGGCATCAATTGCCGAAAATAGAAGCCAGTTCATTTGAAAGGGGGTCCGGACGTGAAGAAAAAGCGACGTATAGTGATAACCGGTATAGGTATGATGACACCATTAGGCCTTAATGCCAAAACAACTTGGGAAGCAATATTAGCAGGAAAAAGCGGTGTTTCTACGATTACGCAATTTGATGTTTCTACTTTTCCTTGTCAAATCTCAGCGAGTGTAAAAGACTTTAAAGCTGAAAATTATGGTATCTCAGCAAAAGAAAGCCGGAAAATGGATTTATTTATTCAATATGGTTTAGCGGCTGCGATCGAGGCGATGACCGATTCAAAACTTGAAATCACTGAAAAAAATGCAGACCGTATCGGTGTTGCCGTAGGTTCTGGCATTGGTGGGTTGCCTTTTATTGAAGAAAATCATAGCAAATTAGAACAAGGAGGTCCGCGGAAAATATCTCCATTTTTTATACCAGGCGCCATTACGAATATGCTCGCAGGTCAGATTTCCATTCGTTATGGTTTACGCGGCCCGAATATAGCGGTAGTGACTGCCTGTACTACAGGTACGCACAACATTGGATTGGGTGCTCGCACCATTCTGTATGGAGATGCTGACGTGATGGTTGTCGGTGGCTCAGAAATGGCAACCACTTCTTTAGGTTTAGGTGGGTTTTCGGCTTGTCGTGCGTTGTCTAATCGGAATAAAGAACCGCAAACAGCGAGTCGTCCTTGGGATAAAGCGCGCGATGGTTTTGTGCTGGGTGATGGTGCGGGAGTTTTAGTTCTCGAAGAATATGAACGCGCAAAACAGCGCAATGCGCCTATTTACGCCGAATTGGTGGGCTTTGGTATGAGTGCAGACGCTTTTCATATGACAAGTCCTGCGCCTGACGGTCAGGGAGCGATGACAGCAATGTTGAATACATTACATGATGCCAACATTGACAAAGAAAAAATAGCTTATATTAATGCGCATGCGACGTCTACATTGCAAGGTGATTATTTAGAATTAAGGGCGATACGCCGCGTATTTGGTGATCATGTTAAAAAATTGGCGATAAGTTCGACGAAATCAATGACGGGACATTTACTGGGCGCTGCGGGCGCAGTTGAGGCGATTTTCACTATTTTAGCACTAAAAGATCAAAAAGCGCCGCCAACAATTAACTTAGATAATCCTGGGAATCCCCCTGAGCTTAATATTCCCGACGATGATTATGTGGATTTAAATTTTGTTCCACATGTTCCACAAGAGTTAAAAATGAATTACGCACTTTCTAATTCCTTTGGATTTGGTGGAACAAACGCTTCATTGCTTTTTGCTCGATTATGATGTCTATGCCACAAAAAAGGTGGACGTTGATTATAATAGTCACTGTGCTCCTTTTTTGTGGCACGTATGTTGTGTCACATTTTTATCGGTTTTTAATTTCTCCACTCAGTTCGACTCAGACTTTTCGAGTCCTCGTAGAACCTGGTACCTCGGTACATCATTTACTGAAGGATTTACACACGAAAGGTTATATGCCTCACCCACGTTTTTTCTTAGTGTTAGCTTATCTAAAAGGCGCTACCGACAAGTTAAAACCAGGCGAATATCAAGTTGACGCGGGAACAACACCAAGCCAATTATTGGATAAAATAATGGCAGGAAAGGCTATTTTTTATCGATTTACGATCGTTGAAGGCTGGACATTTAGCCAATTAATGGCTGCATTAAATCATGTAATGGTGATTAAGCATCAACTTAATCTGCACTCGCCAGAACCAATTTTAGCTCAATTAGGTTTTCCTCCACGTAATCCTGAAGGTCTATTTTATTCAGCAACGTACTATTTCAGTACTGATACGACGGATAGTGAGTTATTAAAATGGTCTTACCTTTTGCTCAAAAAGAAATTACAAGCCGCCTGGAAGAATCGCGCTGCGCATTTACCCTATAGAACATCTTATCACGCGTTGATTGCTGCTTCTTTAGTGGAAAAGGAAACAGCAATTGCGAAAGAACGACCCATGATTGCCGGCGTGATTGAACGGCGTTTGAAAGCGGGCATTCCTTTACAAATTGATGCGAGTGTTATTTATGGGTTAGGCATGCATTATACCGGAAAATTGACAATAGAAGATTTGCATCACGATACGCCATATAATACTTACTTGAGAAAAGGGTTACCGCCTACGCCGATTGCGAATCCGAGTTACGCGTCACTTGAGGCTGTTTTGCATCCTGATCACCGCAAAAATTTGTATTTTGTGGCGAAAGGAGACGGAACACATCAATTTTCGGAAGACTTAACAGAACATAATTGGGCCGTTCAACGGTATCAGCTCAACCAGCATTATCCTTATGTCAAAAAAACGAAACCCTGTCAACGCTTTTGGTATATGAGTCAGTCGATGCGTCTGTTTTTTTGTCAGTTGAACGAATTTCGTTAAAGATTTCGTTAAAGTGTTTAATAGCAAATAAGTTTGTCTTTTACAGAAAAGTTTTGGATGGTTTCTATGAGAAATTTTTGTTTATCTACAGGAAAAAAAGACATCATATAACGGCTTTGAATGATGATGGAAAAATAATTTAAGGATTCATGAAGAAATATTCGGTTGATTAATTTTTTGATGTCGTATTCAGATACAATAATATTGTAAGCATTTTTGTAGATAGATAAAAAAAACTGCCTTTGTTCATAAGAAAATTCTGTCACACAGAATAATCTCGAGATATCATAAGCCGGATCTTCTTGACTAGAAAGTTCCCAGTCGATTAATTGCATAGTACCATTCGTTTCAATGATATTAAAGTGATGTAAATCACCATGTGATGGGAATTTTAAAGTATTGGATTTTTTAAGAAAATTTTGGATACCCGTTAATTTCTTTAATATTTTGTAATCTTTTTTATTAAAAATAGATTTAACTGTTTGAAAATAGCGGGAAGAATCATCAATAAAAGAAATCGCTGTTTCAGTGTTTCTTTTAAAATTACATTGAGAATAATGGAGTTTTTTAACTAAATGCGCTAACGAGATAAGTTTAGAAGGGCTTTTGAAGTCAATTGCAGAAAAAGATTGATAGCTTGGAATCAATTCGGTAACAAGCAGATTGTATTTTGAATAATAGGCTACCATTTTTAAAGAAGTTAAATTCAATAAATGTGCTTGCACCAGGTTTTTTATTTCTATTAACAGCTTGGGATATAAAGGCTTATAGGCTTTAGGAATGCGCAATACCAGTTTTTCGTCGATATAATGATAGGTTGTATTCGAATGTCCTCCTCTAATTTCTTTAAACTTATGGGGGTGAACAATCTTTAATGTTAATAATCGGATTAAAAGATTTTTATTAAAGATCGCAGGGCCTTCTTTTTCGAGTATGATATCGGATAATATATGGCTTATAAAATCACTTTCTTTTTTATAGAGTGTTTCTATGGGTTGCTCTGACCTATGTAAATCCATTACGTCTGGTAAATGCTCCTTTTAGGTTGAAAAAATAACGGATAACGTCCATGTTATTTATTTTTTCTTTCTTTACTTTATCCTCCGCTGAGACGTTTTTTACTTAAAAGAGCGCATTGTACATAAAAAACGGATGAAATAAAATGTTATCGCTGCAAAGGTTCAAAAATGAAGTCAAGAATTTTCAAAAATGAACGATGAAGAATCATCAGATATTCGTATTTTAATTCTTTTTTTATTCGCATAACGCCTCGTATTCAGCGTATAATTGTTAAAATATCTATGAAAGTGTTTATGAAAACGACACCCGCACGCTTTATTACTTTAGAAGGGATAGAAGGCGTTGGTAAATCAACACAACTTAAGTTTGTTGCTGATTATTTACAACAAGCCCACATTCCACTGACGATTACACGTGAGCCTGGCGGTACACCGATCGCCGAGGCAATCCGTTCGCTATTATTGCAATCTGATTTTTCACCTGAAATGCTTATTCCTGAAACGGAACTCTTATTGTTTTTTGCAGCACGCGCGCAACATATTCATTATGTGATAAAACCTGCTTTGCAACGGGGTGATTGGGTACTCTGTGATCGTTTTACCGAAACAAGTTACGCCTATCAAGGTGGTGGTAGAGGGATTGATGTAGCGTTTATTCGTAGTTTGCATCTGTGGGTGCAACAGGATTTAAACGTTAACGTGGTTTTATTACTGGACGCGCCGGTTGATATTGCCCTACGACGCATGCGTCATCGAAAAACAGCCGATCGTATTGAAGCTGAAAAACATGATTTTTTTACACGAGCCCGTGCGAGTTATCTTGAAAGAGCTCAACAAAGACCTGATGTTTACCAGGTTATTGATGCGAGCCGCTCTTTAAAAGATGTGCAAAAACAAATTAAAAACGTTTTGGATCGCTTATTGCATTTATGGGTAAAATCCGATGAATAATTATTCTATCCCTTTACCGTGGCACACTCAGCAATGGCAGCAACTGTATCGTTCTCACCAAGAAGGCCGTTTATCGCATGCCTTGTTATTCGCCGGGCAAATGGGTTTAGGCAAATCATTATTTGCTCTTCATTTTGCTAAAACTTTATTGTGTAAACAGCCTAAACAGTCGCGTGCTTGTCAAGCGTGTCGCGATTGCATCTTAGTGGCGGCCGGTACCCACCCTGATCTATCCTTGCTGACGACAGAAAAATCGACTCAGGGGATTAAAATTGATCAAATACGTGATATCACCGATAAATTAAACCATACGAGTCAAGCCACTTATAAAATTATTGTGATTAATCCCGCGGATAGCTTGTTAGTTGCGGCAAGTCAAGCGTTATTAAAAAGTTTAGAAGAACCTAGTTGTCGTTCTTTATTCATTTTATTGACTGAAAAAAGAGAACATTTATTACCGACTATTCGGAGTCGTTGCCAACTCATTCGGTTTAACCCACCTAAAAAATCATTAGCCATGGCGTGGTTAGCGCAGCAACTTCCCGCATCAGCTCTCGATACACTTTATCACCTTTCTTCGGGTGCACCGTTACTTGCTGTAAGGTACGCAGAGGAAGGTTATCCTTTATTTTATGCAGATTTAGTCCACTCATTAGCGCAATTAGTGAATCAAACATTAAATCCTATACGTTGTGCTGCGAAGTATCTAAAAACGGATATACAACAATTATTATCGGCATTATTGAACCTGCTGAATGAATTACTAAAATGTCAGTTATTGCGTGGCTATACCGCTACAATTGATTCAATTGCACATCTCGCAAGGGTTTTATCGACGGATTTTTTATTACAGTATTACGATAGGATCATGATATTACGCGCGCGAATGGTTAACGTTACACTGAATGTATCGTTGGTGTTAGACGATCTACTTTCTCGCTGGGCTTTGCAGGGTAAATCATGTTAGTTGACTCACATTGCCATTTGGATCGCTTGAATCTTGATCATTTTAATAATGATCTGCGCGCTTGTTTGGCTTTTGCTCGGAAACACGATGTATTCCATTTTCTTTGTGTCTGTATTGATTTAACTCATTTTCCAGCCGTATTAGCGATTGCTGAACAATTTAAGGATGTTTCTGCTTCTGTTGGTGTTCATCCCACGGAGTCCTTGCGTGAAGAGGTGCGTTTGACTGAATTAATTCAACTTGCCCAACATCCTAAGGTGGTAGCTATCGGTGAGACGGGTTTAGATTATTACCATGACACTACACGGAAAGAATGCCAACAAGAGCGTTTTCGTCAGCATATTCGTGCGGCTATTGCGGTCAATAAGCCATTGATCGTCCATACGCGACACGCTCGTGAGGATACTTTAAACATTTTAAGAGAAGAGGGCGCTCAACACGTGGGGGGGGTATTACATTGTTTTACAGAAGATTTAAGTATGGCCGAAAGTGCTATTAAAGAAAATTTTTATATTTCTTTTTCAGGTATTTTAACCTTTAAAAACGCGATTGAATTAAAAGCGATTGCGCAAAGATTGCCTTTGGAATATCTCTTGATTGAAACGGATTCACCTTATTTAACGCCGCATCCTTTTCGTAGTAAACCAAATCAACCCGCTTATGTACGTTATGTCGCTGAATGTTTAGCACAATTGCGTCGTTGTTCATTCGATAAAATTGCTGAACAAACGACGGCTAATTTTTTTACTTTATTTAAGCAAGCACAGTGCGGGAATTCATTCATTGAGGATAATTAAGTTTAATCATGCGGGTGTTATTTTGTTTTCTATTGCTGTGTAGTTATCATGTATCCTTTGCGGAAATGAGTGCTGAAACTGCCACAGCCGTTTATTTTAATTCAATACAAAATCAACCTAAAAAATTAGATACTTTTTTGTGGGTCATGCCAAAAGGAGGTGATCTGCATAATCACCTGGGTGGTGCTAGCCTTGCAGAAAATATGTTGCATTATGCCCGTCGGGATGGTTTGTGTATTCATGCGAAAAGTTTTGCTGCAAAAAAAGATCCGCATTGTACTGAACCTTATTATGTTGCACACTTACAAAAGTTTCCTCGCTTATATCACCAAATTATTGATGCCTGGTCGATGCGGAATTTCCGACCCGGTAAAGAAACAGGACATGATCATTTTTTTGCAACATTTGAAAAATTTCTACCGATTTTAATTCAACACCGTCCTGAAATGATACGCGAGACTATTGAAAGGGCCCGTCACGAAAATCTCCTTTATTTAGAGTTAATGGTTACGCCGGATAACAATCGGTCTGGATTATTGGGCCGTCAATTGGTTTGGAATCCCGATTTAAATCGTTTACGTCAACAACTTCTCCATAAGGGTATTATTTCTATCGTCAAAGAAATGTCGAATCAATTTAATTTTTATCAAAAGCAAATAAAAATTTTTAATCAGCAAGAAAAACAGGTCTATCCAGGTTTCAAATTACGTTATTTATATCAGGTTTTCCGCGAACAACCACCCACACACGTTTTTGCACAGTTATTAGCAGGTTTTGAACTCGCGAGTCGCGATTCACGCGTCTTAGGTATTAATCTTGTTCAAGCCGAAGATGGAAAATTGTCAATGCGGGATTATCATGTACAGATGAAGATGATTGGATTTTTGCATCAACTCTATCCTCGCGTAAAAATTAGCTTACATGCAGGTGAGTTGGTTAAAGGTTTAGTACCGTTGAGCGGTTTGCGTTTTCATATCCGTGAAGCGATTGAAATAGCCCATGCGAACCGTATTGGACATGGTGTTTCCATTTCTTATGAAAATAACGCAGAGCAATTACTGCAAGAAATGGCTAAAAAGCAAATTGTTGTTGAAATTAATCTCAGTAGTAATGCAGCCATATTACAGGTTTACGGGAAACAACATCCCCTCTTGCTCTACAAACATTATCAAGTGCCGTTCGTATTATCGACCGACGATGAAGGAGTATTAAGGACCAATTTGACTGAACAATTTAAAATCGCTGTAAAGAATTATCATTTTTCCTATTTTTTTTTAAAACAACTGGTACGTAATAGTATTCATTTTAGTTTTTTACCCGGAAAACATTTATGGGTTGATAACCACTATCAGCAACCCGTGCCGGTGTGTAAAACAAGTCTAATGCGCGGCAAATTGTATTCGAATTGTCAACGTTTTTTAATGAAAAATGAAAAAGCAGAAAGTCAGTGGGAATTAGAACAACAATTTTTAAAATTTGAACACTCCTTTATTAATAGTAAACATCATTTACAATGTGAAAAAGAGAGCCTAGAAAACAGCCGACGAATATCACGAATAATGAAATGAACATAACGATAATGATCATATGTAAAGAGGCAGAGTGGTTAAAAATTACCCTTCCTTTGTAACCTTGGCTTGTTTTTACGGCAGTCAGCGATTACTATCGGCTCATTTATTTTTGATAATAACAACTAAAAAATAGCAAATGAAACTTATTTTCTCCCCAAGTACACGCATTACAATAGCGCTTTTTTGCGTGCTTGTCATTAAACTCCTATTAGCGTGGTTTATTCCGCTTACCGCCGATGAAGCTTATTATGCCATATGGGGTACTTATCTGAGTGGTGGTGGCTACGACCACCCGCCGATGATTGGATTTGTTTTATATCCATTTTTGCAATGGAGCCATGCAATTTGGACACTGCGTTTACCTGCTATTTTTACAAGTCTTATCCTCGGTGTCGTGTCTTATCTGTATCTTAAAAAAGAAAGCCCAGAACGCGCGGCTATCACGAGTTTTTTATTAATCATTTCGCCGATAAGTTTGTTCAACATTATTATTACAACGGATACGCCGTTGTTTATTTTTTCGTTTTTATCCTTTATTTGTGTATTAGAGGCTTTAAAAAAAGGGGATGATTGGCGTTGGTTTGCTTTAGGCGGTTTGTTTTTAGGGCTCGCTTTTTTTTCAAAATATTTTGCTTGTTTATTAGGGTTAGCGTATGCCGTATATTTTATAGGTATTGCGCCGAATCGTGCACGGCTCATTGGTTTAGGTTTATTGGTTGTATTCACATTGCCTTTTGTAGCGCAGAATATTTATTGGAATTATCAACATGATTGGTCAAATATTTTATTTAATATATACAACCGAAACCATGATATGGGCTTTCGTTTCAAAACGTTGCTGGGCTATATTCTCATCTTACTCTATCTCATCACCCCCCCTTTGGTATGGGCGATCCTAAAGTTTCCTAAAGAAGAATTGAAACAACACGCTGCATTTTATTTCTTTTTTATCCCGTTATTATCATTTTTTATACTGAGTAGCTTTAAATCCATAGGACTTCATTGGCCATTGGCATTTATCCCTTTTATTTATATGTGGGCAGGTTTGTATTTGAGCACAGAAAATCTGAAAAAATTATTAAAATTTACGATTTATTGGAGTGGTATCCAATTATTGCTTATTGTCAGCTTACTCATTATTCCAATTAAATGGATACAGCACAACACTATTCTGAATTTAAACACGAATAAAGCTATTTATTTTTTTCATCATAAAGCTATCAATGCACTTTTAATACAAAAATATTCGCAACCGGTGATTTATGCGAGCCCTAACTATGCCGATGCCAGTTTATTTTTTTATGATACGAATCATTATGCCTCTGTTTTTTTAAAGGGTTCTTATCATGGTCGAGAGGACGATTTAATTACTGATTTTAAAGCATTTAATCAGAAAAATTTTTTAATTTTTTCGCGTACGCCTTTTGTTTATAATGACTACAAGCCCTATTTTAAAAAGGTGACGTTACATCAATTTTATTATCAACGCACTCCTTTTTATTATTTGTTGGGAACAACGTTTAATTATCCGGTCTATCGACAAAAAATATTAAAAGCCATTAATGATACCTACTGGGTTGATCCGCCTTATTTGCCCCATGCGCCCAGTTTTTTTTACTTAAAATATTTTAAAAATTAAACCGCGGAAATAAAAATCTAGGTGATTAAACTTAAAAATTCGGACCGTGTACGGAGATCCTCTCGAAATAAACCGAGCATGACGGATGTTTTCATCGAAGCACGTTGTTTTTCGACACCACGCATCATCATGCAGAGATGTTTCGCTTCAATAATAATAGCAACTCCTTTCGCATCCAGTATTTTTATTAAACTTTCCGCAATTTGTCGGGTTAAATTTTCTTGGATTTGTAATCGCCTTGCATAAAAATTAATAATACGTGGTATTTTTGAAAGACCAATGATTTTTCCGTTTGGAATATAGGCGATATGACACACACCTATGAAAGGTAACAAATGATGTTCGCAAAGCGAATATAATTCAATATCTTTAACGACGATCATTTCTTCCATCGCTGAACAAAACACCGCACCATTTAAAATCTCATCTAACGATTCATGCAGACCACCGGTTAAATAACGTAAGGATTGAGAAACACGCATAGGGGTGTTTTTTAAACCTTCTCGTTCAGGATTTTCTCCAAGGGCGGTTAAAATAGCTTTAATGTGCTTTTCCATAATTTTTTATGTTATTAAAATGAATAAAGATCAGTTATTTCTGAGCTGAATGGATATAATAGATTAACAGTTCTCGGCATTAAATCAACGTGCTTGTCGAATCGATGCGTCATCCACTTAATTTTTTAAAAATAAAAAAATTAAGTGGAATATTTCAATAACTTGACACCTCACTTTAATGTCCATAGGATATAAACTGCCGTAAAGGCATAAAATTAGCTTATTAATTATAAGTATTTAATTAAAGTAAAATAAAATAATTGAGTATAAAAATGATTTAAAACGATTAAAAAAAATGAATGGATGGTTTTATGGATAATCTAAAAAAGAAATTTACTGTTAAAGAATCTGCTTGCTTAAAGCGTTCTGCTTTATTGGTAGAAGACGACCCGTTTTGCCAAAAAATACAAAGTCACTGTCTTTCTGAATTAGGATATAAAGTAGAAATTGCATCTAATGCAACAACGGCGATTCATCGCGTTGAGCATTCCGCTTATAATCTTATTGTATTGGATTTAGGCTTACCGGATGAATCGGGTGAGTTAGTCATTTGTGCAATACGTGAGTTTAAAGCAAACCAACTGACACCGCTTATCGTAGCAACCGCACAAGCGGATGCTCCTACACAGCAAAAATGTTTATATTTAGGCGCTGATATTGTTTTTATGAAGCCATTCGATACGCAGACATTGTCGAAAGCGATTGATTTCTGCCATTCTCGAATAAAAGAACCATTTCACGCGAATCAATAATAATCCTGTCTTGAGTCAATAACCTAATATTTATCCCATAACCAATTAACTTTATCGCAAACAATAGCCCATTTATTTATAATGATATCCATACTATTCATTAGCGGGTAAATTAAGTTTTCAGGAGGGTCTATGTTAATCGATTTTGCACCCCAATTCATTAACTGTTTTGTTGATTTATTACAGGCGATTGATTCGTGTCAATTCCATATTCGAACGAAGCTGATAAAGTACCCATTATGGGTCGATAATGGTCATGGGGAATTTATTAATAACCGCGATAAAGTTATTTTTGCTTTAGGAAATTTTGGCCCAACACCGGAGTTATCGCCACAAGAAACCTTTAAATGTCCTGGTGTTGTTGCCGCGACTGAAGAAACTTTAATGCTGATTAATCAGGTTAATCAATCTAAACAAGCCTTTAAACAGCTTTTGAAAGCCTGTCATCAAGCACTGGGTCAAGATGTCACTAAATTCGTACGTACTACTTTAGCACATGCCGGTTATCCAGGCGTTAAATTAAAACAGGTTTTTCGACATATTATGTTTATCAATTATCATCCGAGACGCATTGCTTGGACGAAAGGTAAACACACAACAAGTAAACATTTGTCAAAAAAAGCATCTGAAAAATTGCTCGACAAGGCAGGGAAGGGGTTACATATCGATATACAGAAAGCAAAATTAAGCCATTTACCACAGCAAACTAAACTCATAAAGCACCGTGCGATTAAGCCCGGTTGGGTTGTCAATATTGGCGCATTTAAAAAAGAGGATAATTGTTCTGTCTACGAAGATATTCGTACTGCTTTACCTTTCTTTTACTTGCATGATCAACAATTACCAAATCCAATCGTCTGTTTTAGTAAATCCGCATCTGAAACCCGTAAGATGCGTGTCGATAAGCGAATTGAGTCCGTTGCTTTTCTACCGTCTATCAGCGTCTATCGTTATAAAAAAGAACCACTTTAAGTAAATAAAGTGGTTGCAGTTTTTTTTCTTACGTGGTTAAATTTATTGGCTGACGCTATAAAGTAAAGTCAGTGCTCCATGAGGGTTTTATAACATTAAGGGAATAGTATGTTTTTATTCGAAATGACATATGTTCAAATGAATCTTACTACTATAATAAAAGCGAATATTTATAATAGCTTACCTATCACCGAAATTTGTCGATCTTCTTGTTCATCCCACAGCTAAAAATAAGCGGCTTATACGCTTAATCAAGCCTATCTATAATCAAACATAAACCTTCTTAAGAAAGATTTAATTCTATTTTAAGCTAGGCGAGCTACACTTAAGTTAGTGTTGAAGAGTGAAGCTAAAAATTTTTTAATGCAGCAGGAGTTCTTATGTTCAAACATGATCATGTTGTATCCATACAAAAAAATTTACTTGCTGGAAAATATTTTCAAGCGTTAGAGGATTTACGCAATATTGGCCATCCTATTAAAAAGGCATGGTACGATTACTGTTTGAAAGAGAAGAATGAAATATCAATCAATAAATTTACAGTAAATTCTCGATTTAAAAAATTTTTAGTTGATAACATTAACGATAGTCAATTTTCGGCTGAAAATAACGATAAAACAATTCAACAGCTTTACGATCTTAAAAATACACTATCACAACTAACACTTGTTTTAATGGTATGGAAAGATAATCCAAAATCTAAGCTGGAGCAGTTAAACTTATCCAATGCGGATAAAAAAAAATTACGCCAACAATTAAAATATAAAACCCATCTTGATAAAGAGGATCGCTATGACATTAATATCGGATTCCAAGCGGTTATTTTCATCCTTTGTCAGCAAATCAATAATGCGATAAAACAAAATTCTGCACACGATTCAGTTGATTTGAAAGATATCAGCCAATTTAAAGAAACCCTCGGAAAAGATGATTTAATCCATTTTATTTTTTCTCAGCAAGAAAATTTAAACAACGTGTTGTCTAAAAATTTAAATTCAAATAATGAACCCGTTTTATTTGAAAGTAATCCCCAAATAACTGAAAAAATAGGTGAAGCCATTGCCACGTTTCAAACACCCACTAAAAAGAAAAAAGTGCTTAAATATAGTGGCGTTGCGTTTGCATTTATTGCCGCATTAGCATCCGGAATTTCAACAGGCGCGGTGATTATTTTACTATTTCCTAGCTTATCATTTACAGCAATTACTTTAGGAGTATTAATTACTTTATTTGGATTTATGGCTAATTTTCGATTTTTATCGAAAAATTTTCCTGACTTTTTATTAAGTTTAATCAAAAAAGGTGGCATTACTGAATATATTGATCAGGATGGAAATCGGAAACAATTTTCAACACTCTACAAATATTTACTAACACCCTTAGCGATATTCGCCTCATTAACCGTGGGTGTTGGAACAACCGCATTAACCTATATCACTATTTTCGGATTAGTCGCCAAATTCTTACCAATCTTAGCCATTATTTGGCCACCATTGCCCTTTATTCTGGTCGGTATTTTAGCGGTATCCATAGGTATTACACTAACGGTTGCAACGTTAACGGCTTCTTTGGAATTATTAAAAAAGCCAGCGAGCTTAAATATGAGTTTTCTACAACTCTGTCAATTTACTTATAAAAATTGCATCGAATGGTTTAAACAGTTAAAGCATGCAAAAACCCATGAAAAAGTAGGTTTGGTCATTATGCTACTTTTGCTCCCGGTAGGGTTAGGGGGGTTAGCGTATTATCGTTACACTGCAGGGGTTGATTTATCCATTTTTATCGGATTAGCTGGCGCTATCGTGACAGGACTCGTGGCTTATATGGCGCAAATGGCCTTTATATTTTTATCCATTAATAAATTAAAAAACGCCATTATAAGGCCATTTTCTTCAGAACCGATTCAACCCGAATCTGCTAATTCTCATTCTTCACGTTTATTAAATCGGCTTCACTCTTTTTTCTCTAAAATTTGGGATCCACTGGTTCTTGGTATTAATGCAATAGGTAATTCTATATTAGTTTATAACGGTTCTCCTTTATCCATCGCAGGCGCCGTTGCCTGTGGCGTAAATTCCTTTAGCGGGAACATGTTAGCACCCGATATTCATCATGTTCAAAGAAAGCAAATTAATCAGTTTATTAACCAAGAGTATGAAACTTTTATTACTAAAACAAAGTTAAATAACGAAAATCCGCTATTAGTGAGCGATCATAACACGCAACCATCTACAACAAATAAACCTTCTCCACATACATTCTTTTTTAATCTACCTGAAGAAAAAACTGAAATAAGGCCAACACCTCATGAAGCGAATGTGTCTTCAAACCGGTGTTCGTTTTATCTTTAAACTCTGAGTTTCCCCATCTGATTGAAAAGATAGTTAGGGTTAGTATTATGAGTTATTGAAAGAATAAGGCATATTAACCGCTTGAGTCATTGTTTTTAGATCTTTAGTCTCTAAGAATTCTAAGATCATTCTTATATCATCTTCGGTTAACTGTACATTTTGATTTCTGTTTTGTTCGGAAGCGTGAGAAAACAGATTATATTTAAAGCAGGAATTGGAAAGAAGTGCGTCTATCGTTTCACTCCTTTCTTTTTTATGTAAATGAATTGCTTCTAATCTTTTTATCAGACCATCGGTATAATCGGGAAATACCTGTTCTCTTAGAAATTTTAAATCTCTGTTTGTAATAGATTTCGATAAGATATCGACATCTTTTTCGGTTAAATCATAGAAAGAAAACACTATTTTGGATTTAATTTCTTTTATTGCTTCAATTTTACGTAATGTATCCCAAACAGCTGATAATTTCTCATCCTTTTGTATGAAGTTTGGCGTTTCGTCCGCTATATTTTGAAGCATTGCACTATAAATAAGTAATTCTACTATCTCTCTATGCTCTTTTAAACGCGCATGACAAAGTGCTGTTCGACCACTATTGCTCGCTGCATCAACATAAGCCCCGCAGCTCAGAAGATTTTTTACTATTGTGGAATTACCTTGTTTAGACGCATGATAAAGAGAGGTTCTTCCGCTATTACTTGCAATATTAACTTTAGCTCCTTTATTGGTTAGTAACGTTGCAACTTCAGTTTGATCTTTAGAACAGGTACTATAGAGAACAGTAACTCCACGGTCATCCGGTAAATTAATGTCAGCGCCTGAATCTATCAGTAATTTTATAATTTCAGTATGGTTTTCTGAAGAAGCAAAAGATAATGATGTTCCTCCATAACGATTCATTGCATTAATGTTAGCGCCATTTTGAATAAGTAATTTTGCGATCTCGACATGGCCGTTTGAGCAGGCCAAATCCAATGCCGTCCCATCATCTCCATTCCCCTCTAAATTAACATCAACACCATGCTGTATGAGCAATTTTGCTATCTCAAAATTACCGTGTTTACAGGCGCAACATAATAATCCTTCTTTACATTCGCGCGTCGTTGCTTTATTTTCTAAAAACAACGCGACGATGTCATTATAATCTTCAAAAAACGCATAATACACAGGTATTATGCCATCTTGATCAACTTGATTTATGTCAGCGCCTGAATCTATCAGTAATTTTACGATTTCAGTGTGACCTTGTTGAGAAGCTTGGCAGAGAGGTGTTTTTTTTTCGCAGTTACTGAGTAAATTAACGTTAGCGCCATTTTCAATAAGCAGTTTTGCGATCCCGGTATAACCGTTTGAGCAGGCGGAATACAATAACGTTTCTCCGTTGTCCATGACATTGACAACAGCGCCATTGTTAATAAGCAATTTTGCGATCTCAGTATGACCGCATGAACAGGCCCAAGCCAAAGGTGTTCCGAAAATATTTTCTAGGTTAACATTAATTCCATACTTTATAAATAATGTTGCCGCTTGTAGGTTACCTGTTAAACAAGACGTATAAAATAATCTTTCTTTGGTTTCGTACAATGTGGCTTCATTTTTTATGAATAATTCTAGAATCTCATTATGACCTTTAAAATACGCACAATGCAGGGATGTTGTGCCATCTTTGTCAGGGAGATTTATATCAGCTCCATGTTCTATAAGTAATCTTACTATTTCGGTGTAACCTTGCTTAGAGGCTTGGTAAAGTGGTGTTGTTTTTTCATTGTTATTCGTTAAATCAACAAGAGCGCCGTGTTTTATCAGCTTATTTACTATCTCAACATGACCTTTACTACATGCGGCGTAGAGCGGCGTGTCTCCATTAAGATTAACTGAATTAACGTGAGCTCCACTTTTTATAAGTCGCTTTACTTTTTTCACGTGTCCTTTATAACAGGCATCATAGAGCGCTTCTTCAATATTGGTAACTGGATTAACGTTATCACTAATGTGGGTTCCTCTAAATACGTCCACTAGTTCGGGTGGAACGGTATGAGAATCTAGCAGGGGAGGACGTAAAGGATTAGATGATCGCTTCATATAGAAAATTCCTTATTTTCTTATTTTCGTTATCGATATTTATTGGCAATGTAATATACACCGCTTGTTTTACTCTTTTCAAGAGCATCTGCAAGAACAAGAAAAGGAATATGAAAAAGATCATCCTTTAAACTCTGGCGTAACGAATTATTTATGGTTTTTTATCATGTGAGATGCTCTATTACCATTTTAGACATTTTAATGATAATATATATCTGTTTAATGACAAATAAGGAAGAATAACAATGTCAGAAAAAAAGCAGCGAGCAAATCATGACTCTGCCTGGAAAGATATCCTTGATGTTTATATTAAAGAATGCATGGAGTTTTTTATCCTAAAATCAATAAAAAAATAGATTGGGCTGTTGGTTACGAAATTCTTGATAAAGAGCTACAATCTATCACGACCGAGGCCATGAGAGGTAAACGATTTGTCGATAAGCTCATTAAAGTGAAGTCCATTGATGGTACAGAACAAGTTGTTCTACTGCACATAGAGATACAGGGCCAAAAAGAAGATGGATTTCCTTTACGTTTATTCCAATATTATTACCGGTTATTTGATCGTTACAAGAAACCCATTCTAACTTTAACCATTTTAACCGATGATAATACGTCTTGGCATCCTGAAAATTATCAAACGAAAGTATGGGATTTTCCTGTTTTAAGTTTCAGTTTCCAGACCTGTAAATTACTGCATTATCAAAATAATAAGGAAGACTTAGAAAACGTCGATAATCCCTTCGTTATTGTAGTTTTAGCACATTTAGCCGCTATAGAGACTAAGAATGACTCGAAAGCTCGCTATAAGATAAAGTTTGCTTTAACTCGCCGTTTACTTGAGAAAGGTTACAGTCGGGACTATGTCATTAATTTGTACAAAATGATAGACTGGGTGCTCGTATTACCTAAAGCGCTCGCGCTTGAATTTAGGTCTAAAATACACGATCTAGAGGCGGCAAAAAAAGTGAGTTACATAACGAGTATTGAAAGATTAGGCATCGAAGAAGGTCTACAGCAAGGACTCGAACGAGGCCGAGAAGAGGGCCGAAGAGAAGAAGATTTAAAGATTGCTAAGAAGATGCTGGCTAAACGAATTAATCCTTCACTTATCAAAGAAATAACGGGTCTATCGTTAGTTGAACGGGTGAGTAAAAAAACTATTCGAGAATACAAAAATACAAACGGCTTACGGCTTAATCCGGTGATTTGGATCCGCCCTTACAGTTAAGCTAATACTGCCGATAAATTTTATTATCGGCAGTTAGTTTTAGCCCTGAAAAATAAGGTTTTTTCATTTTTTACTATAAATAATCTCTACTAGTCAAAAAAATATGTTGCCTATTATGTTGCCTATATAGCTATATTTTCACGTAATATTTTCTTAATAAACTCGCCTTTTTTATCTGTATATAATTCACGATTGGTTAAATGAGATTGTGATAACTGAATCTTAAGCGCTTCATATTCAAGCCTAATTTTCTGATCACGTCTTAAGATATCTCTAAATAAAACGCTATGTTCAATGGTACTATTACCGCTCTGAACAATATGAATATGATGAGTTCTTTTTTCGCCAAAGGGTGGTATGCCTTTAAAAAATCTCAAATGAGATTTATTTGGGTTCTCATTCCAAAAAACATAAGCAAATGTTTCAAGTGGCTTAATCCATTGCTTAGCTTCTTCTATAGAGTTTACAGCAATAAAAATATCAATGATTGGCTTGCTTGAAAGCTCTGGCACAGCAGTGCTACCTAAATGCTTTATTGAAACATACGATAATTGATTTGAAATTCTTTTAATTGCTTTAATTTCGGCTTCCGCTAGTTTAGTCCAATTAGTATTATAAGACTCAATAATAATATTATCTTCCGCCTCTAATTGTTTGGCTTTTGCCGAGCCGGTCTTATAATCGATCATCTGGACAAAGGAGCTTTTTCCATTGACATAGCTTTCTATATCTTCAGAAAATACTTCCGCTAATGACTGTTTTAGTCGCGAATATACTTGAGCATAATCATCATGCTCAAGCATAAATTCTTTGAATAGTATATGTCGTTTGATTTCAGGCGCACCCTGTTCAAATAAATGGATATTCAGTGTTCTTTTAGTTTTAGATTTCCAATAAAAACGGCGTCCAGCTATTCCATATTCTCCCATACAAACATAACCTAGCTTTTCAATTCATGATTAAATGAATCTATTAAAGTAATGTCTTTGACAACCGGAAGAACATCAACGATTGGCTTAGCATAAATATTGGGTATAGCGGTACTGCCTATATGATGGATTTGGATGCAGTTTTCTTTCAGGATAAATTTAATCTCATTGGCAGCATCGGCATATATATTTAACCATTCTGGATTGAATTCTGTTAATTCAACAAATTTTATTTTTTCATTTGGGTCAATCATTGCTAATCTATTGCCTACTATTACTATTTCAAATATTTTTTCCAAAACTCGTTAGGATTAATAATTTCGATATCTTTATATCCCGTTATACTCAACAAATCATTATCCCCGCTAATAATTATGCGGCAATTTGCAGCCAGAGCTACTGCAATAAATTTATCATCATCAGGATCACGAGAAACCGGTGTTTTCAACTTTATTGGTTTAAAAAGTAGACTATCTTTAATTATTAAATTGATAAATGGGGCTAAATCTACATGAGGATATTTCTTGGATAAGATATCACTTACCCTACTATATTCTTCTAAAATTTCTAGAGAAGAGACAATCTCAATTCTTTTCTCATGTCACGCATTTAATATTTTCGCAGGGCGTGGCGCGTTTTTTTAACTAATGAATAATATTCGCTTTGTTCAGGAGGAGAAATAGTTTTTAAAATAACGACGCCCTCCTCTGCCAACACTACAAATCGATCTCCTGTGTGAAGGCCTGCTTATAAACGTAAATAGAAGCTACATAGATAATAAGTGCAAAGACGATTAACAAGAGTAATCTTGAAATAACCGATAGTACTTCGTTTAATGGTTTTAATCTTTCTAGTAATTGTATTTTTACTGTTTAGGAAAATTCAGACTCATCAAGCTAAGGCTTCTAGACCTTTTTTTTCTACTAGGTTAAGTAGCTTTAATGAAGTTCCACTGGGGTGTTTTTCTCCAGTTTCCCACTTTTTTATAGTAGAGGGTGTTATATTTAAAAAAGCAGCAAACACCGGTTGGCTCACTTTCTCACGCAATCTAAGGCGCTTTATCTGACGAGGGCTTAATTCATGTACAGGAGGTAAACACAGGGCATCAAAGGTACGCATTGTTTCTGCTTCTAGCAAGCCAGCATCATACAAGCCTTTTGCAGATTCATGGACTACTTTAAGTATTGATTTTTTCATAATAAAACCTCAATAAGTTCCCCTACCTTTATTGCTCGATCTATTTGTCTCTCATCGTAAGTAAAATAAAGTTTGGCTAACATTTTCAAAGCAAGTTCTTCTTTGAGTGTAATATTGGAACGTTTATTTTTCGCAAATCCATAAATAAAAAAAGCTTTATTATTTAGTTTAAAAGCAACTAGAGTGCGTGATCCACTGCTTTTTCCACGGTTTCCAATAGATATCCTTTTTTTATAGACACAACCACCCAAATTAGCCTCATAGAGTCCCTCTTCTATTTCCTGAACAGCTTTTCTTAAAACCTCATCTTTCAATTTTTGCTCTTTTGCCCATCGATAAAATGATCGGGTTTTAAAAACTCGCATAAAAATTCCTATATCTTTAATATAGCACTTAGTGGTCTATTTCGCAAGGTGAATTAAAATAAAGTGCTTCGCATTATGTATCTTCTGAATCAGTTTTTTATAACAATCCTGATCAGACCAATATGTGGAACAGCTAATGGAAGAAGTATTTCGAAAATGATTATGTATATAAACTATACTCATACTAACGATTGTAAAGATTAGGTAGGCTAATATAAAATAGGAAATAGGTATTTTTTTGTTTTCATGAGAAGATTTTTTATTTTGTAATTTATTGTTTTCAATACTGTCTGACTAAGGCATGTAGAGAATATATATGGACATATTCAGCTATCATAGCCTTTATATAATCTATAGCTTCATCTCCATGTTTTATTTGAGTTAAATTAATTTTTTCTCGTGTTATGGGATTAATTAGTCCCTTGTGCTTAAAAGCTTCAAGCAAAGCTCTGCCATCAAAAAAATGAATGGGAGTTCCATTAACTCCGATAATTAACAAGGGAGGTGATGTAATAATATCCTGGGTTATCGGGCAATGAAAGTTAGTTTGTTCTTCGGGTGATAAACGACTTTGTATTATATGGGAAATATCATTCCATATGGGATTATCTTGTTTTTTAGTATATTGAGTAATTTCATCTGGAATGACTCTAGATTCTTTAAAATGGTTTCCAGTACTAAATTCCTGTCTATTAACAAAAAAATTAGCTTGAATGTGAGATGAGAATATATGAGATATTTCTTCTCCCCATCTACTTTCAGCAGATGCCCTACTCTGAAAAGAATTTTCAATAAGTGTTCTTCGTCGAATACTTTCAGAAGTATCAAGATTTAAATTTACCTGTAATGGCAAATGTACTATAGGTCCGATAGATATCTGACTTGTTTCGATAGCTGTCAAATCGATATTAGGTACAGCAAGGTGTATCGAATTTAAATGCTCCTCGATATATCTAGTCATATCTATAGTGATTTCAGGGACAATGTCTTTTTTTATTCTAAATGGATTTAATTTTTTCAAAATGTCAAACATATTTTTATTTATTTCGCCTTTATTTTTTTTACACTAATAAGCATTTTATCAAATCTATTTTTTTGGTCGGTTCGCGTATGATAGTCTTGTTCATTCATGGACAGCAACTAACATAATTGCTTAACTTCCCTTCCCTTCTATTCAGGGACTTTCAGGCTCATCAAACAATTTTTCATTAGCTTCAGTAATTTTTTTTGCTTTCTCAGTAATTTTTTGAAACGACCAATTCCACCAAGCGAGATTGATTAATTTGTGAATCGTTTCATCATCAAATCGTTTGCGAATCAATTGAGCAGGATTACCACCAACAATTGAATAGGCTTCTATATCTTTGGTTACAACCGATCGCGATGCAATAATGGCACCATCACCTACTTTTACTCCAGGCATGAGCATCGCATCATAGCCAATCCAAACGTCATTTCCAATGATAGTATCACCTTTATAATCTGGAGTAAGAGGTACATCTTGCCATTCATTGCCAAACGCACGAAACGGGAAACTCGAAAAACCATTGGTTGCATGATTAGCTCCATTCATAATGAAGCGTACATTAGTGGCTATTTGACAGAATTTGCCGATAATCAGCTTATCGCCAATGAAGTCAAAGTGGTACAACACGTTTTTGTTAAAATTCTCAACATTTTCAGGATCATCGTAATAGGTATATTCGCCTACGATAATGTTCGGGTTCTTCACAATGTTTTTTAAAAAGCACAGTCGAGTTATATTAGGCATAGGAAATTTAATATTTGGATTAATCATATTCTCTTTTTCTTTTTATTTACTCTCTCCGGCTTAGTCGATATAAAACATGCCGACAAAGAGGACTGTTTTTTGGTAGCTTTGGGTGATCAAAGTCGTCGTGTGGATTATGATGCATACCAATTTTTTCCATTACCCGACGGGATCTTATATTATTTTCTACGGTAAATGAAACAACTTCTTCTAACTTCAGTGTAGTAAAAGAAAAAGCGATTATCGCTTTTGCGGCCTCGGTAGCATAACCCTTCCCCAAACATTTAGAATCTAATCTCCAAGCAATTTCAACAGCAGGCGTGAAATGTGCCTCAAAGGAAGTAACTAACAACCCTACAAAGCCAATAAATTCACCATTTGATTTTAATTCTACAGCATATGCTGTAAAACCATATTTTTTATAGTGATTCATAAAACGGCGAATTAAGGTTTTTGTTGCTGCCCTATTTCCAATTTTAGGCAGAAATTCGCAGACTAAAGGATCTTGATTAATTGCCGACATTGAATCAAGATCTTGTTCTTTCCAAGTTTTAAGTATTAAACGTTTTGTTTTAAAGATAATCATCGCTTTTAAATATTTACCCCATAACCAAATTCAATAAAATTAACCCTATTAAAAGCGTTTGTTGAGCATCTGCAATTGCAAAAAGATCTTTCAAATTTTTCTGTAACTTGTCTAGTAAGTTTTTTACCTCAAGAAGACATTTACTTGGTAGTGAAACAAAAGGTCCTCCTTGCATTCGGCTATTTTGTAAAATAAGCTCATGTTGTTCCGGTGCACCACGAGAAAAAGAAAATAATAGTTTTTTAACTAAATAACTAAAAAAACGTGGTGCGCTACATGGGCTAACTAAATAAGGAGAGGCATAATAACGCGCAATTAAAGGCTCAATAACAATATTTCGCTTTAAATAATAGAATCTAGACATGGGTAGTTAATATCCGTATTTAATAAAAATAAATTTATTTTTTATTTATTGAACCAAGCAAACACTACAGTTTTAAACCATGACTGTAAATATCTTTTTTCTATATAAAGCATCAAAAATAACTGTACAAAAACAACACTTACAATAATCAAAAAAAATTGAAATATGGTAACATGAATTACATAACTTAATAATGCAATAGCTATAACGGTTAATATAATCGATATCATCGTAGCTAATAAAATAGTAGAATTAATTACACTCGTCTCTATATCTTGCAAAAAATCAGCCCTAATAATGACACGTAGAAACGTGAAATTACTACCAAATAGCATCGAAAAAATAAATAAAGTTGATAAAGTAAATGAATAATATAACCCGATTATAGAGATCAAGAGAAATAAAGGGGAAAATTTAAGGCCTATGAAGTCTCTAAATCGGGTGTGGAAAATCATCATCACTGAGGCAGAACAACCACCCAATGCAACTCCACAGACAAGCCAACCTAACATTTGACCCACATCATGAAAGCGCATAGCAGCCCACGGACCAGTAATTAAATTAAATAATTGCTGGATAGGTAGTAATAACACGAATATTATGAAAATTAAGAGTCTATCTGCGGAGTGAAAAATTGTATGGATAAATTTATTAAAGTTAATTCGTTTTCTACGTAAATTAGTAGTAAATACAGAAATACTTGTCTGCTCTTGATAGCTATAGATTGCTAAAATGCCTAAGGTTTCCAGGAAAAGTGCAAAAAAAAATAGTTCCGCTAAAGACCAAATATTTAATAAAAAACTGGCTATCATTGCTCCCAAAGCCATACCAAGTTGCGTTCCTAGTAAACTAACACTTTCAGTTTGTCTCAGACACATTTTTTTCGCTATAGCTTTAGAAATTCTTGCAGAGGTACTTTGGTAAATAAAAAAACCTAAATCATAGAAAACAATGACAAAATAGATAATATTAGATGGATTTATATACTTTAATGTACCTACACTCAAGAATAGTAAAGCTGCTATACGCAGCCATTTTATTGTCAAAAGTTGGGAATGGGTTGATATTCTATCCATCTTTGATGCAAAAAAAAATGCTGAAATAACGAAAGGTATCATAGCTAATAGAAATATATTACCTAATGGAATAAGTGGCTTCTTAAAGTTAGAAAAATAACCTGCGGTTCCTACAAAAAAGATACCTTGAGGTAAATAAATAGATAATGTTATGAAAAAGAAATTAACAATATTTTTCATATTATTGATAAACTGGCATCTGATAATTAACTGTAATCAAAAAATTACCCATAAATAGCGCATCAAGTTTTGCTGAAATTAAAGTTTTAATTGCTTCCTCTGGTGTGCACACAATAGGTTGTCCTCTCATATTAAAAGAAGTATTGAGTACTAAAGGAATACCCGATAGCTGTTCGACTGCATCAAGCAAAAGCCAATATTTTTCAGCGTAATGTCTATTAACTGTTTGAATACGCGCGGAGCCGTCAACGTGTGTAATTGCAGGGAAAATTGATTTGTATTCCTTTTTAACTGGTACTGTATAAAGCATGTGCGGAAATTCACGTCCATGAGGTATATCAAAATAATGATGAGCCTTTTCAACTTTAACTGAAGGAGCAAAAGGACGAAAAGACTCACGTTGTTTAACCAATAAATTAATACGATCCCGCATATTAGGATCGGTGGGATCTGCCAGTATACTCCGATTACCTAAAGCCCTAGGTCCAAACTCCATACGATCTTGCATCCAAGCAATGATCTTTCGATTTATTATCCACTTAGCTGCTTCCTTAACAACATCAGAAACAGAAAATTCTTTTGATGTAATTTGATCACCAAATTTTTCAATTGCTTTTTTATAATCGGTTTCATGAAAATCTGGTCCAAAATAAGGTAAATCAAAAGGCGACATGCGAGGAAGAGCAATTCCCTTCTGCTGCGCTTGTACCATAGCTGCTCCTATAGCAGTTCCTGCATCACTTGCTGCAGGCTGTATATAGATATCTTTAAACAATGCCTTACGTAAAAGGTTACCATTAGCAGTGCAATTTAAGGCAACACCCCCAGCCATACAAAGCTTTTTCAAACCAGTTTTTTCTTGCCAAAAACTAAGAATATGTAAGAGCGCTTCTTCTAATGTATTTTGTAGGGTTGCTGCTAGATCTTTATGTTGTTGTGTAATAGGAGATTCGAGTGTACGCGGAGCAAAAAAATTCTCTGATAACCATTTCCGAAGCCACGGCCAGTTTGCCTGTCAATTTCTGTTGTATTTAATTTAAACTTTTTAATAAAAATTTGGTCCTGATCACGATATTCAATAACTTCATTAAATAGCTGTTGATATCTTTTTTTATCTCCGTAAGGTGCCAAACCCATGACTTTATACTCATCAGAGTTAACATAAAATCCTAAATGTGCTGTAATTTGTGAGTATAATATCCCAATGAGCTAAATACATTATAATTTTTCAGTAAATTTATTTTTTTATTTTCAGCGGAAAATAAAGAAAGACTATGCATTTCACCAATACCGTCTGCAATTAAAACCAATGCTGAATCAAACTGACTTGGATAATACGCAGTTGCAGCGTGTGCTAGATGATGATCAACTGAAACAAACTTATTACTAACAAATTTGCCGGAGAAATGGTTTTGCCATAAATCGATTTGTAGACACTTATCAAGAACTTGTTGGTAATATACGCAACTATCTTGCGTCGTTAAAAACAAGGCATGGTAAGGCTCGTAATTAAATCCATGACAGATAAAGTCCAAATCACTTAAAGTTAACCCTGCTTTTTTTAAACAAAAATTAATTGCATTAATAGGAAACTGACAAGTATATTTTTCTCCATTAAAACGTTCTTCTTCAACAGCGGCAATTAACTGGTTATCGACCAAAATACATGCCGCTGAATCTAGTCCTTGACACATACGGTATTCTTGCTCAGTAAAATCGCTATAGTAACCTTTACGGAAATTTATAGCGCTATGTAATCCACTATATCCTAATATATTCAATATAATTCCTTATATACTAAAAATTAAAAAACAAAGTCTCTTGTAAAAAAAGACTGTTCTTTTCCAAAAATTCCTAATTAAAACTATTTAATATAATTGTATTATAATATTCCTAAATCCAGATTATCGTGTAGGGAAAAAATTACATTATTTGTAAGTGCTGGATAGAATTTTGTTATAATCCACGGTATATCCTACTAAATATTTCGGGTAATTAGTACTCACAACACAAGCAATATAGGATTTATCAACATCTAAAGTAAAGGGAGGCATCCCTTTAAAAAGTATCCAATGTGATATATCTGAATTCTCTTTCGAAGAACGATAGAATGGGATAAGTAACAAGGTAATTTTTAGCTATTTGATCCTATATTGAAGTATCACAAGAAAATGAAAGTTACGTCAGCAATTCGATTTAGATAGTGTAGCGTTAGCCATGGGATCAGCAGGATTAAGCAGTGAAATAAAGATAGCGAATCCCTTAGAGCGAAGTATCGTAGCCGATTTGAGTGTAGCGGCTATGGGTGGCGTGGTACGCGGACGAATCGATGTTGAAAACTTAGCCATTCAATTGATTTCTGATAGTGCTCGGTATGCAGTGCAACAATCCTATGCAAATTCATCATCAGATGAATATCATCAAAGCCAAAGAGCGAGCCGTGGTGAAGGACACATTACGCAAACTACAATAGAACAACAATGGGAATCACAATTAATTAACGATGCAGAATTCACTGCGAATAGACAGTTACCGTCGGTAACATTTGATGTATCAGTATGTAAATCACCAGTTCGGCCAAATTTTGCATTCAAATAAGCACGCCTTACTGCAACGTACCGGAGGACGGGTAATTGGTAATGTTCAGAAATTGGAACGATTGGGATTTTTTGGCAAGCAGGTTGTTCCGAAAACGGCAGTTAATGACGCATCTTCAATAGATTATCAACACCTCGCCAAAATCCACTGGGATTCCTTGCAGGAGGTGGTTTTGGATGATAAAAATGACTCACTTCTTCGCCAACACGTTGTCCAAGTTGTTGTGATACATAAGAATTATTGACATATATTTTTTGTCATGAGCGTTTTTTATGTTTTTCGAATAGAATTTTAAATTTTGATAAATACTATTATCGGCAGTTAGTTTTAGCCAGCGCGTTCTAGCGTTAAATGACTTAGATCAGTTTGATTTGCTAACTCCCGTCTTTAATAAATGTTTTATTACAATTCTATCTTCTCTTATTATTTGATTAAAACATTTGCCCATTTCTATCCTCAAAATAGACTAGTTTAACTTCCTTAAGCCAAGAAGTAATGTTTCGAACATCGCACCTCTCCAATAAAACGCTTAGCGGCGCATCATAAAAAACGGAGAACGTGTTTCGATAGTGTCGGTATCTGTATCACATACTTCGGGGTTTTCTTGATCGTTTTTTAATGTTTCTGCTATCATCTCCTGAACTTCTACTATCATCTCTTGAGCTTTTGATATCGTCGCATCTTGTCTCGTTCTTAGCGCCTTTATTCCTGCTATTGTCGCATCTAGTTCCATTATCCTCGCGTCATGTCTTGCTTTTTCGTTCGCATAAAACTGAATATAATCCTCGGTAAATGCTTGGTATAAACGTGTATATTCTTGTAATCGTTCCTCTAAGGATTTCTCGCGCTGGCGTTGTTGTTTCTTCAACGTCGATTCCTGAGGAATGAAGCCTCGCATGATCCTAACGTCTCGATTCAGCTGACGAATGCTTTTTGTACGAAAGTCTAAAAACCGACAACAACACGCATGCTGTATCTGATAAATCGATTCCTTCGGCGAGGCATGTTTATCCGGATGAAATAGTAATAGGTCTTTTTTAAAACAAGCCATTAATTGGCGTTGTAAGGCTTCGGATGGGGGAATAGCGTCCTGATAGCACAGGCTTCCTGATTTCAGCTCCTCCACTAACGCATGATGCTGATTGAGCTGCGATTGAATGAGGGTATAACATTCATCTAAGCGCGCTTCTAAAAATGACCGCATCGTTGCTTCCTGATCGGGCCTGTCTTTTTCTGCCAATAGCTGCGTTAGCTCCTCGAGCGTGGACGGAAGCTGATCATTAAAGCGATTATCCGTTAGCCCGTGCGATCCACTGAGCGGGACAAACGAGGACGTATCATTGGATAGCCTCTCCTCCTCACTATCCACGCTATCGGATTGAATCACCGGCCACTGGGGTGTTGAATCTGGCATGAAGGGTGTATCACTACTGAATGAGCTCTCCTCGCTGTGTACTGTATCCGGCGTAACCTGCGATTGCATTGAATTCGGCATGAAGGCAGCAGCAGTGTCTCTCACCTGCAGCGCACGCTTCAAACACAAATTTTTAAATCGATTCATCATTTCTCTCAACCCTCGATATTCTTCTTTTAAGGTATCCTGTACGAAAGTTTTCTTTTCCCAGGCTACGCTTTTTAATTCTTTTTTCAATAACTTCAAAAATCTCGCTTTTTGTTTTTGCGCATCGTCGTGGTAGCGATCGAGAAATTCATCCATGGTGACGTCTAAGCTGCTTAACTGTCTATCGATCATCTTTACACATTGATCGATATCCTGCCGTAAATAAACCAACAGCGTCTGCGTTATCGTAACGTCCACTGGAAAATGACTGTTCGACAATGCCGGCACCGGTCCTTCTTGCAATAACGCGCGAAAGGAAAGACACTGTTGATAATAAGACCAAACGGCTATCTTCCTGTTAATCCGAGTCACTAAACGCAACACCCATCGGATAACACGCGATTTTTTTCGATACGCACGAATCTGATGTTCCAGTTCTTCTGGTTTAACACCAAATAAGCGGAGTTCGTTTTCCAACACGTGGTTTTCATATGACCAGAGTGGGCGCGTTTTAGAGATCGCAGGACTCACCTGAATCACGTTGGCCCAACATTGCCAGGAAAAACCTTGGAACGGTCGCTTCGTTAATCGTTGACCGACCTCCTCAAGAAGTAATCTGTCGAACATCATACCCTCCGATAAATGCAACGGCTTAGCGACGCGCCGTAAAAAACGGAGAACGTGTTTCGGCAGCTTCCGTATCCAGTGTCGCGTGGGTTTGCGGCAACGTTCGACGACGACGAGCCATGAGTAACGCTCTTAACCTTTTTATTTCTGCATCCGCCGCAGCTTGCTTCGCATCCACCTCTGCTTGCTTCGCATTAGCCTTCGTTTTCCAAACCTCAGCCTCAGCCTGTTTTTCCGCGATCTCTGCTTGCTTCGCATCCACTTCTGCTTTCATTTTTGCCATTTCTTGCGCATGTTTTTCTTTTAACTCTGTTTGCTTCTCTGCGAGTGCTTCAGCATCTTCTTTATATTTATTCGTCAGCTTATTTTGTATTTTATTTAATTCAGAGATCAATTGTTTTGAAAAGCGCATGACGTCATCGTGCAGATTAGATGCCCAAAATCGACCCTTCTGTGCTTTTTCAGAAATTTCCATCATTTTTTCAAAGCATTCTCTTGCGGCTTGAAACTCATGACTACCAGGTCCTGTATCACCAGAACCGACAATACGTTGAACACTGCGCTCTAAATGATATTTGATTCCTGAAAATTCTTCTGGCCTTTTTGCTGCAGTATCCTCTTTCCATATAAAAAACAGACCCGATTTAAGCATCGCAATCAGTTGATTAATCACATTATCTTTTTCTCGTTGGTGTAGAATAACGGCATAACGATCCAAATGTTTTATCAAGGATTGATAAGGGACGAGCAAATCAGGATAGGTCTCTAATTGTTTTTCTATTGCTCCCATGGCGGTGTCATCTTGAATAATGTGCTCCAATAACGCTTGCTTAAATGACTTCATCTCTTGCGCGTTATTTTTGAATGCTTTCACTAAAAAAGCCTCTTGCACATCCATCACGGGTTCAAAAATATTGATAGACGTCCCCAGTAAGAGACGCAACGCCTTTATATTCTTGATTTCATACACTTTATCCAGTAAAAAACGAGCGATACTCTGATTTTTATCCGGATGCGGATTGTTTAAATTCAATTGAAACAACGACAAATGATCCTTGAGATAGTCCCAGTTATCCTGATAGACTTTGGGTAATGTCGAACGGGCTTCCTCCGAATGTTGAAGCAACTCAGGATCCTGCTCTCCGATTAAATAAGCAAAAAGTTTCAGTGCGTTTTGTTCCTGATTTTTCCTCATACTTTTACGTGAGTTGTTTTCGAGTAGTCTACCGGCCACTTGGGCTTCATTGACGGTTGCATCGATGAATTGACTCACTACACTCACCGCCCCTTCAGCCAGTTTCATCTTCGGTCCAGCAGCGTTATGTAAGGAAGCGCCGCCATAGGTAATCGGCTGCACGGCGTTGATCTTAACGAGCGCGTTAAGTGCAAGATTCAATAGACTTTCCTCTGATAAACGTTCCTGTTTAAATCGTTGTTCGGGTGTTTCTTTTAAACGTTCGGTTAACGCTTGATATTCTTGGGCCAGCACTCTGTTTACAAACCGTTCATCCTGAGACCGAAGCACTGGAAAAATAATAGGCGTTTGATAATTATTCTTTGCTAATGTAAGTAGGCCGGAGCAATTCGCATCATTCAGCGCGGTGTTTTCGAAATTCGCCTGTTTTAATACAGGGTGTTCCGCAAGTTTTAACCCTAAATTTTCCCAGTCAAGAAGTTTTCCTGCGACGATGCCTAACGATAGATCGAGGAGGTATTTATTTTTAGATAAAAACGTACAGAGTGATACACTGCCTTGATGTAATAAAAAGGGTGCTAAACTCAATGTGGTTAAGGTGTGATGTTGTGTTAAATGGATCAATAATCGCCGATGAAAATCGATATTGAGGTAATCTTTTTCTTCCGATCCTTCCTGAAAATAAACACGTTCAAGTTTAATTGAACACCACGCAAGCCCTGATTGAAAGACACTGAGCAATTCTTTTGCAAGTTCATTTCGAGAGAGTGTCAGTTTAGTTTCGACTTGCTCTTCGTTGAATTGTTCAAACGCTGCAATCCGCTGGGCAAAATGAGAAGAACCATTGGTACTTTCAGCGCTACTGGAGCTGTCAGACCGTCTTATACAAATAGAATTTTTTTTTAATACGGGAACTGCTGCCGATCGGCGGTAGGGATCAAGTCTCACATTATTTAAATGAAATCGATAGGTGACACCCGAATCAAGTTCTTCAAAACTCGCTTTTAATTTTTTAAGCTGCTTACTCGTTAAGTAGTGGTCTTGATAAATAAAAAAACCATCTCTTTTAAATTGTTTTAACGCGTCACCAAATGCATTCATTTCTATGGGTTCCATTATTTTAATTATGTGCTGTCAATTTTATTACACATTTAACAAAAAGTTAAATGTATTTTTTTAGCCTATCGAACGACAACGACACATTATTTTTAATATTAAAAAAGTAAACGTCAGCAAAAACATTTCTAAATTATTTTTTTTCGATCTATTGGATGTCTTTATACATTATAATAGTGAAGCGTTTCTTTTTTTACACTGGAGTAGAAAAATCGATGCAAAAGAAAATAGTTATATTTATTTCACTTTCTTGTTTGGCAGCGTCTACTTTAGCAGTGGCTACAGAGAAAGCGAAAACTTACATTCTCCAAGGCCTCATTGAGAACATACATTTTGCGGCTGATAAAAACGGTAATAATAATCGCTGCTATATCGCGATTAGCGACTCGAATAATAATTATTACTCGAACGGTTATCATTTTGCTGCAAGAGATATCTGTTTAATGGCGCAAAAGGCATTTATATTGGGTTTAGAGGTTCAAGCAAAAGCGCAAGGTGAAGTGGGATGGGGTCCAAATTATATTGTGGATATGCATTATGCAAATAGAAATGCCTGTTGGCCCCAAGCCCACTACGGTCAAGAATGTAAAAATGAAAGTGAAACAATGAGCCAATCAATTAAATAGCATCATTGATGTATTAATTTGTGTAATGAAGCAGAGAAAAAGAACGATGTTTTACGCTCTACAATTTTTAAGCTTTGCCCTGCTATTTTTTTATAGTTCTTTTTCACTGGCTATCACGTGTTCAGTTGATTTTAGTTCTCCTAAATCCTATGTGGATTCATTAAATAAAATAAGAGAGCGTATTGGCATACGACTTCCAAATTTAACCACTTCTCAAGGAAATATGAGCATCAGTGTTTTCGTTTTATCGCCCAGCGCCTCCAACATCGGTATCATTGTAACCTTACAAGGAATTGATTATGATGATCCGAATACAAGCGTTCCAATAAGATTAGTTTTATCACCTGAGAATCTTTACCTCGCAGGTTTTATTCAAGGTAATACTTTTTATAGATTTCGAGATAGACAAAATACGGTTCTGCCGAGTGACATCCATGTACAAATCGTTGATCTCACTACAGGTTCAGATTATACGGAGCTTGAACGAGTCGGCGACGTTCGTCGCGATAGATTACAAATAAATAGGCATAGCTTGGTAACGAGTTATCGTGATTTAAATCAGTTCTCAGGAACCGCCCTCAATCAAGCTTCCGCGCGAGCGATGCTACGGTTTATAACCGTACTTCCAGAGGCCTTACGATTTAGGCAAATACAAAGAAACTTTAGACCCGTCCTGAGTCAAACCGCCAGTAATTCACATTATATCATGAGTCCTTCTAACATCAGTCTAACACTCAATTGGGGAGGATTAAGTGCGACTTTACCGAGCTATAGCCCTGATTCAACCCAGGTGCAAGTAGGAAATATTCGATTAAATGGACTCACAGAAATTTTGTACGCAGTAGCATTATTACTTGACTGCTATCATCGACCTAAAACAAATGTCTATGCACAATGTTCTATGGCGGATCCAATCGTTATCAATAAAGTAATCTGGGATAAAAAAACCTTATCCACTATTCTTAGTGAGTAAGGCCTTTATTCACTATGGCTTAAAAAATTCACATTTCAACAGATTACTTATTTTTGATAGACCAGTGCCCTGCACTCAAAGCCAGAAAATGACATAAACTCGGTAGAGATTATGATTTCATTAGAAAGGTCAAAGACTACGCTGATAGGTGCATAACCAGAAAATTTTCCAGCAACAATTTCCATGACATTAACCTCCTTCTTTCTAAAAAAATTAGTTAATGTAAACATATCTCCTTGTGGATTTTCTAGTACGATTCCTAAAGTATATTCGTCTCCCGTAAGATAATGGACAAGCCTAATTTTTTTATTCTTCACTGCATAGATTATATCTTTTTCTTCTAGCATTACAGAATTATAGTTTGAATCTCTCGCTATAAAAAAAATATAAAATTTATTACTATAAGGACAGATTGATCCAAAAGTATTTAAACACTCTCCAATCAGCTCGATTCTACTGAATTCTTTAATATCACTAAACAATGAACGGTTCATTTAATTATCTCTAGCTAATCAATTTTTTTAGATTATTCACACTCCATTTATCCATTCATATAGAAATTTTCAGCTAAACCACATTTTTTATAAGTGGTTTTATTATTCATTTCAATGGGGAAAATATCAAATTTAAGCGAATGACCTTCGAAATCCCAAGCACGTGAACGCATCTGACCTTCGATACCTTGAATAATCGCGTGCACCGTAAACCCCCCTAAAATCCAAAATATCCAAACGCTGGGATCGACGTGAGAATCAACAAGCAAAGAGGGTTTAGACGTATAACTTAGACGAACTGTAGGAATGTTATTATCCTGATGTAAATAAACGGAATAGATCCCTGAAAGGGAGAAAGTAACATAACTACTCTTTTTAACGACATCACATCGACCTGTGGTATTAATAATTACAATTTTGTTATCTAAAATTTTTATCGTCGCATTATCGAAATAAGGTCTATATCCGGTGGAAACTTTTTCCAAAGGGATAAGCCCATTGTTTCCGATAGTGTGCATTTCATTTATTTTAAAATTAGAAATACTCGATCCCTTAAATAACCCGGGTAAACCCGGTAAAATTACTCGCTCAACAAATGCCCATTTTGCGATAGCGAAACCTACTGACGATCCTTCTGCAATTAAAAAAGGATCAAATTGAAGTTGTAGATCGGCTATCTTAGGTGGTTTTTTATTAATTTCCAAAATAGCAAGAATACCTAATGAACCTAATTTACCATTGATAGATTCGTTATATGAATACTGAATTATACAGGGTTTCATCCAACTAATTTCACTACCGCTTGGAAGATTTACGAGATAAGAAAAAACAAATTTGAGTTTTTCTTGATTGTCTACAATCATCTCTGCCATGCGTTGACTGAAAATTGCTGAAGAAAATTTTTCATTACTTGGAAAAAGATCATTGATATCATCCTCTAAAATGACAATATTACCCTCCCCAGACCGTAATAACGACCGCTTGGTAATGACGTTTTTGCAGTTGAATCGAAGCTGTGTCTCAGTATTTATATCAGTTCCTACAAAGGTAAGTTCAATTTCGAGCTTAGGACAAATCCCGTCAACAATAATGTCTATTTTCTTTCCGGCAATTGTCGTTGACAGTTTTCCTTTTTTTATAGGCGTGATAAAATTAATGCGTTGTGAGCTACCTCCGGGTACAATCTGCCAGTTACCAAACACGCCCGTTATATAATCACCACTATCGTGTCTATAAGAAAAGTCGCTAATCATTAAATTTCGAGATTGTTCAAGTTCGCAATTAACCGCTTCACATGAAGTTGCACAGACAATGTCCCAGTTATACATATCCATTTTTACTCCTTTTATTATTAGGTAATATTCAGTCCGATGACGAAACTATCCGCTAACGTTGCTGATTTTAGTTCCATATTCTCTACTCTAGGCCATTGAATGGCGCCTGTTAGATTATCAGCAAAGACACGGAAAGAGGGTACATCATTATACTTTTCGTTATAAATCGCATTTGCTATCATAATTGCACCAAAGGTAATACCGGTTGTTGCCGCAGTAATTGTGAATCCCAGTTTAACCGCATTAAAAACGGTAGGATTTCTAGCAATACCGTTTTGGATATCGATGGCTATTGGGGCCAATTTTTCTAAATTTATTGGGATACCCAATAATTTAAAACTAAAACTGGCTGTTCTCGTTGCTTCACTACCAATGAGAGTCGCTTGAGCACCTTTGGAAATCGCTCCTGCAACCCCTATACCTAAGGCAAATACTGAGGCTATCGAAGTGATAATTCCTGTTACTAGACTTAACCAATTTAACCACTTATCTAATTCTACATGACAATATACATGAGCGTCTCCCATTCCTTTTTCATCAGGAACAAAAATAGGTTCTCCTTTCTTGTTTTTTTCAACTTTATATTTAAAATTTTGTTCAAGACTCATATAGACGGTAACGCCAGCACGCGGACGATAATGTGCATTAGAAATGTTGATATAAATATGATCAGATTGAAGTGTTAAAATAAAAGAATTTTTAGGTATAAGGGGTGACCATATTCCATCCTCACCTTCGAAATCTTGCCAAACCATCTCTTTTTTGTTTGAAAGTGATAAGCCGGTTTCGCTAATTTCGAAGTCTTCTTCGGTCGTATTTTTAATAAGATTGACTGCTGCCTTAAGTAGAATATGTTTAACAAACATGGTCTTACTGATAATGAGTGCAGCATTTGCACCGAAGGGCTTAACAATCTGCAAAGCACCTACATCGATTGTCTGTTGTCGCTCATTAATATCTGTTTTTCCATCAATTAATGCCAATGTTCCAAAAGCTGCTGTTTTACCATCAATAGAATTATTTGCAGCATAGCTATACGCAGAAGGTTTCAGCCATTGAAAATCTCCCTGACTTGCTTCCAAGCCGATAAGTACTATTGAAAATATTTGTCCAAAAGCTTCAATATTATTATTAAACCAAAGTTGGAAAGCGTTTTGACAAAATAAAGCTAAATTGTTATTACCAATTTGTTCATTTGTAAACGTTGAAGAAGTAACAATTATTTTCTCTTTTTGTGTAATCATTAATTTGAAACACTGCGTTGTAGCCGTAAGAATCGATGTCTTATCATTTTCAATCCATTTTTTGGGGTCATCCACTATTCCATCTAAAGCCACCTCTATATCTAGGTAGGATAATGTTCCATTTGTATTCATTTCATAGTGTTTGTTATCGTCTTTGTTATAAAATTCAACGTTACCAGCTTTTATATGACATCTAAAAGAAATTTTTTTTCCACTTGCTTCATGTAACATCTCCCATGTATCCCATTCTCCAACTATTTTTAAAACATTATTTAAAATCGTAATACTTTCTGCAAATTCTGATGGATAAAGTTCTTTACCTTCTAAATTAATTATTTTATTCATCGTATCAATATCTGTGACACTGACAACATCCCAACCACTTGTCGATATAGAAGCCATTTTTTTCTCCATATAATTTTTTTATAAATTCTTATTTTTTATTTTTACAATGATGACAATTAATTTATTATTTATATCTCAATTATCGACAGATAAAATCTAATACATTAGATTTAGATAAATGTAAGTAAATTTTACTCCTTGTTAAATAAAAATATACTATACTAGTTTATTTAATTTCAAATAAAAAAACAAATACGTAATATCCTATTCTTTATATGTTTTCTTCTTAATAACTGGGTAAGAATCAACAATATTTCAGAAGATAATTTAAGAGAGGAAATCTAAAAGTGATTTTTTATAAAATTTAATTTCTGTAAAACAACCTGTGTATACTTTACGAAAATCCAATGCTTATTTATTTCCTTTTCGAAAGAAAAAATCGGAAATCGATTGACTGGTTGGAGTATTACTTTCAGCGTTTTTTTCTTTATTTTTAGAAAAAAAACCAGGTCGAGTCTCTTCATGGTCCTGTTGGATTCCAAAGGCAACGGCCTCCTCGTGTATTGTTGAAATTTCAAGGTTCCGAAATGCAGTCGATAAGGAACCCGGATAATTCGCTTTTCTTCTATTTTTTTTCTTTTTTACAACGGGATTTCTCATTAAACTTGAGACTGTCTCTATGGGCTTTCCACTTCGTGATCGCTGATTTTTTTTTTGCTGTTCTTGGACTGACGCTAATTGATCGTAAGAGTCAAGTTGATACTTTGTTTCTAATTTTTTTTGGTTTGTGAAGGAAGGATTCAGTGCAAATAAATGTTGATTAGATGGCGTTAAATCAAGCTCAGTATAATATACTTTATCTGTATTTGGAATCATTGCTGACTTTTTTGTTCGCTTTTTTTGTGTGTTTATAGGAGCAACACAGAAAGACGAAGCACCCTCTCCTGGTGAAGCCGCTTCGAGAGATTCGATTTTCTTTTTAGGAATAACCATACAATTTTTTTCAGGATCAAGATAAATACGCACATCATCCGTTTCATCGAGCAATAAAAGGTTCGCATATTCAGATTTTCTGGAATCAACAGATTGTCCCTCAGGACAATAGTCACTGGGTTGGGAATCGTCATAGGGACTGTATCCCGGTTTTTTTTTAGGCAGTGTTAAAGAAAATCCTTCTGGATCGATATAAGTGCACGTATCATCCGTGACCCCTTGAAGCAAAAGATTTTCATATTCAGACTTTTCTGAATCAACATAAGCTACGTTAGAATAATAGTCTTGTGTTGAGTCATCATAGGGATGGTGGCTCTTATAAAGCGAATAAGCCGCCGCCTCTGCTTCGCTTAAAGGAACATTAGCACATTCTGTTTGTTCAGCCGGTAAAAATTTTTTTGTTCGTCTCGGTTTTGGCGTAGGCGCACCCGCTACTTGCGTTTTATTTTTCTTCTTTTGTTCTTGGGTTTCCAATAAATTTTCGGGAAAATGGACTGGAAATTTAGTTTCCCTCTTTTCGAATATTTTAATTTTACCTGCCGTGTTTTTTTTCATTGCGTTGATTTCCGTAATATTTTTTCCGTTCGCTATTTTTATAATTTATAGTCTACAATATCTAATAAAATTATAAAATGGAAAAATTCACAATCAATAAAAATACGTTTATTTAATTCGGCGTAATAATATTAAACATGGGCGGAAAATTATCAAATAAATTCATAAATGCATCAAGCTTTTGTTGGTTACCTTCTAATTGAATATCACCAGTTGATATATCGTGCATCATATTTTCTTGCTTTAAGGTGAGCTTATCAAACGTACTTCTTTTAAGATTTAAGCTGACATCGGCATCTTTAAAATGTTTATTGGGCGTATAGATCAATACTGAATGGTCTATTTCAAGTGCATAGGATTGGTTTTTATCCGTTAAATTGAGATTAATTTTAAATTTTTTACCTTCTGCTTTATGGCTATTCAATCGAATACCCATAAAATCAAGATACATTTCTATGGGCATCGCACGTAGTGTATCGGGACTCGCCGTTTCAGTTCCTGCCACATGAGGGACGCCATGACGAAGTTCGTAAGCTCCCATCAAATATTCATTTCGCCAGGTTGCATTTTCAGATTGATAACCCAGCTGTTCAAACGCATCGGCTTCTAAATAACGTGCGGCTTTGTTATTAGGATTGGCAAAAACAACGTGATTCAGGACTTCAGCCACCCATCGATACTCCCCTTTTTGGTAGTATTCCCGTGCTTTGTGGATAACGGCTTCTTCTCCTCCCATAAATTCAACATAGCGTTTTCCGGCTTCCGCGGGGGATAAAGGATTGAGATGGGCCGGATTGGAATCATACCAACCGATATAACGTTGATAAACTGCTTTCGCATTATGACTCACGGAACCATAGTAGCCTCGATTATACCATTCACTCGCTAACGATGGGGGTAATGTAAGCCGATTACCCACTTCAGTTAGGGTATACCCTTGATTTATCATATGAAGTGTTTGATCGTGGATATATTTGTAAAGATCTCTTTGTTTTTTTAAATAATTCACAATGTTTTCTGAACCCCACATAGGCCAATGATGTTGAGCAAATACTACATCAGATTGGTTCCCCCACCGTTCAATCGCTTCATTGATTGTTTTCCACCAACTCGCGGGATCTCTAACTTGTGCTCCTCGCAAGGTATAAAGATTGTGTAAGGTATGAGTCGCATCTTCTGCCATGCATAATGCCCGCTGTTTTGGGAAATAAATAAGCATTTCAGCCGGAGCTTCAGTATGGGGCGCCATTTGAAAGACCATCTCGACGCCGTCAATCATTCGTTTTTCACCTGTTTTACGAATAACATCAGTAGGCGGAATTAAGCTGATATTGCCCAGTGATATTGTTTTTCCTAAACCAGCATCAATCTGGCCTGTTTCGCTTTTGGGCAATAATGCACCATACATATAGGTTGCGCGCCGGCTCATTGCATTTCCTGCATAAACATTTTCACTTACAGCGGCGCTTAAAAAGCCTTCTGGGGCTATTATTTTTACTTTTCCGTTTGCAACCGATTCAGGGGTTACGATCCCCTTCACACCGCCATAATGATCCGCGTGACTATGTGTATAAATAACCGCAATAACCGGCTTTTTAGGCCGGTGCTGATAATATAACGCAAGCGCTGCATTTGCAGTTTCTTCAGTGAGTAATGGATCGATGATAATAAGGCCTTCTCTTCCCTCAATAATATCCATGTTAGAAAGATCATAACCCCGTACTTGATAAATATTATCCTTAACGTGATAAAGACCATAATTCATGTTGAGTCTTGCTTGATGCCAAAGACTTGGATTCACGGTCGAAGGAGCTTGGAAAGAGGCTGGGATAAACGCATAGTTTTTCATCGACCAAATCACCTGACCGTGTTTATTTTTAATCTCTAAATCGGGAGCATTTCCTATAAAATGAGCTTTTGCATCGTCAAAAGCTTTTTTATTATGGAAGGGAAGTTTATTGAGGAAGGATTGGTTGGCTGATTTGGTAAATTGAGATGCTGCTTTTGGCGTTAAATCGTCTGCATAGACATTCAAGCCCAACACTAATAAAAAAAAGGGAATCATTTTCCAAAACATACCTGTAATCCTATTAATAAAATAAAAAAGCTTGACTCTTTATTATTAGAATCAAAGAAATTGTAAGTTAAGTGCAGCATAAATTTGTGTTAGTGGCTGCCCTGCTCCCTTATGTGAAATTGAAAATTGTGGTTCAATAAAAAAATTATAGATGGTTTTCCCAATTTTGCTTACTTTTCCAAAACCAACGCTCAGTGGAATAACATGGCTATTGGGAACAAAATTGAATACCCACGTCGGTGCTGTCCTTAAATAATAACCTTGACCTAATTGGTAGAATGCAAAAGGCTGTAGAGTAAGCAGACTGGTATGTTCTCTGTTTTTGTTGCCTGTAAAATCGGCTTGATACGTCATTAATCCGCCAAATTGGATTTTTTTTGAGCTTCCATTGAAATACACGATTGCAAGCCCTCCTTGCCATTGGCCATTCCCTAAAACACTGGGGCTTGCGGTGGGCGCGACAAGCAAAGGACCGATGCCAAAGCTTATTGATGGATTTCCTGTATTCAATAAATAAGCAGCGAAAATATTAAAATCACCGGTTCCCGTTTTATGCGATGATTCGGTAGGAAAATTTTGGATCGGCATGGACGCTCGTATTAAAAATTTATGAATAGGCTGTGCGTAACGTAACCATACGGTATCGCCCGAAGTATCCAACGCGGATAGATTAGAATAATAATAGTTTTGAATATTAAATGCTTTAATATTCGCAATGGGATTATTGGCTTGTGTTAAATCAGTGGATGTATTATCTGCTTTTACGTAGAGCGCATAACCAATCATGACGCATAAAAGGAAAAATAACGTTAATTTTTTCATGAATAAACTCACTATAAAAGTTTAAAATCAGTTATCCACTTAAAAGGAATAGGTTAGTGCTAAAATATGATTGAGTTGATTTTTGCTGAAAGGTGTTTCAGATTGATATTGATTAATATAGCCTATTTTTACTGATTTTTTCTTGGATAAATAAATACGGACACCTAAAAATAGTCGATTTTCACTTAAAACACTGTCGGAAGTATACTTTGTTTTATTTAAACGAAAAAAAAGCTCATCGTAAAAATAAGGATTGATCTTTCTCCTAAAATCATATTTTATTTCTGCTGAAATTCGTTTTCGCAATCGAAACGTCATTGGATGTTGGTTTTCTCGTATTATTTCCTCTAAACGGGATCGCGAAATAAAACGGATGCGATCCTTTGGATTAATAGGCCAAATAAATTGCTGAAAAAAACGATTTTCTGAGTAAAATTGATGGGACGGGTCATGACCTGACCATCGATAACCCAACCAAATATTTTTATTGAATAAAATTTGACGCCCAACCCCACCTTCAAAAAATAGTGTTTGCCACGGATGATCGTTATTAATAAATCTTAATTCAGATGAAATGGAGTAAAGCCAGGGACTGTTTTCAGAAAAGCTCCGCTGGGTATCTATCCCTAGCCAAAGCTTTTCATGCTGTTCACATGCAAAGCAAATGAGTGGGAAAAATAATAACAACAAGCCACTATAAAAATTGAATTTCATTTTATCATGTTTTTCCTCATCATTAATTCGTAACCTAAAAATGGAAAAATTACTATTGTTAAAAGTAGATTGTTGTTTTAAAAAATACGTTGGGTTAATTGGGTTGAGTATTTGCTATTTTCATTGGTTATGGGATAAAAATAGATTAGCTATTATTTCCTAAAATCCCTCCCATTTTTTGAAACGATTTAAAATCGATCGATGCCTTTCCAGCTGAACAATTTAACCTGATTAGAAATGGGTTGACAAAGACAATGTGTAGACTCTTCCCTGAAATCGAGACCGTGCACGAAACTCTTGAAGACATTTCCCGGTTACAACTAAGTTTAAAGCAGCCAACGTATAACCTACTTGGAGACCAACGGCATGGACCTTATCATGGATAGAAGGATTACCCTTCACGGCAGCTCCTGAATCATTTGTAATTTGCCATTGGTCATAACCCGGAATACCAATTTCTAAACTATCTTTTTCTCGAATAGAAAATAATTGACTGATTCCCCAATTCAAAGAAAAATAATTTCCAGGTCGAATGTCAATATCCGTTTTACGTTGATTAAAATCATAGGTACCTGCAAGTGTAACGGATAATAAATGTTTTTTACCAGGAAACCATGTGCCCGCACATTGAAACTCATGCGTCCAAAAGCCTAAACCTGTATTATTACGACTCAGATTACGATATCTCCCCGTTGGTGCATAAAATGCATAAGAAGCTGAAAGATCAACGATTGGCCATCGCCATGTAAACCATAACGGTCGAACATAGGAATCTGCAATACCCCAACTGGATTGATTAATTGAAAGCCCTGTATTCAGTATTTGAAGGGAAGATTGCAAGGATGGATTTGCTACGGGTTGTAATAACATGAATGCGAAATCAGCACCCATCAATTTGGTTTTGGGTACCCAAATGAATAGAGGCGCAACAAACGCATTATGAACATTAATGTCCAAAGCAATTTGGGTATCCCTAATGTTTATGGATTGAATTGAATGTCCATTTTGATTTTTTATATCGTGGCTTGTGTAAAAATAGTTGTATAACGTCAAGTAATAACCCGGCGGCGGTGAAATAAAGCTTCGAATATCCCAAGCACCGGGTATATAATGTCCTAATTCTTGTGCAGCTATTTGCTCACTGCTGTTTGTTAAAAGCCACACAAAAAGCATCGCTTTAAAAATCGGTCTCATTAATTTTACGGTTTTCGTTTTACGTTGTGTGCGACTATCCATGCAAATTAATTTAATTTCTATCGTCAAAAACGATTAAAATTTATATCCTCATGTAATTTGAATTTGAAAGTTCATGCATAGAAAAACGACCTGAATCTGCATGATCATGAAAAGACGGCGATGAATAAAACCGAAAAGGGGCATAAACTCGAGTCATTACACTTCCCTTTTTGGGTATTAAAGGGGTTTTTTCAGCAGGCTCCATGCGCCCATAAGCGCTATAAACTTCATTGTTTGAATTCGTATGGTCTACAGACAGAAGCGATTCATTATCAAAATCAAAGTTTAACTTCTCTAAGCGCTCTATCATTTTGCAAATAGCGTTATATTCTTCACAAATTTTATACAAATCTTTCGGTAATTTAATATACGCTTCTTTTGGATATGTCGTAAAATCGAATTGCGTACTCATCCATTGCAATAATTCGTTAATGAATTCAGTTTTACCGTGATCGTTTTCATGTATTCGCGCCGCGTTTAATAATTTTTGATGGACGATTAATTTTAATTCTAATAATGTCTGTTTTAATTCTTCTCGGTCTTTTTCTCGTTGCAAATTTAAAATAGATTTTAATTGATCTTCATCTGTGTCCGCTAAAGAAGACAACAACAAATCCGGTTTAAAAAGTTGTATGCTACTTTTCATTTGTCGAAATGACTCAAAAATACAAGCCACCGTTCGTGTATCTTCATTATATCCATATTGCTCAAATTTTCCTAACACACGTTTAACAAAATCTATCATCGCAGTAGAACCTAAAAAAATCAAACCGGTTTGAGAGACCTTCAGCATAAATTGGAGTAAATGAGGGCGTAAAAATTCTAACTCGCCTGTAAAATTATCGTCAATTAATTGCGCTCCAGCCGCATAAGAAAAAAAGGATAAGTAGGTTGAAATGATTATCAATAATACAGATGTTTTCGGATAAAGTTTAAATTCAACAGGAATTTTAATCGAATCGTATTGCCACGCTGTCAAATAATCATAGCTGTTTTGTAAAGCATTTCCACCAAAAAATGCTAACAATACACCCAAGCAATAAATAGAAGGTGCTGAAAGGATACTTCCTGAAACTAAATTTCCAGTTAATCGATTTATTTCACTAAAGGTACCTATCTCAAATCCTGAACAGGCTAATATGACCCAACTTGCGCCTGAAAAATAAATTAATTTTCTAAAAATGTTATTGAGTTTACTCGGCGTATAATGGATTGGGTTGGGTGAAATTTGATGAATGTAATGAAGTAATTGTGTTAATAGTTGTAAAGGAGAGGAATCTTGTTTTTGAATATCACGCATATCTTTTGCAATGCAATTCGTAGAGCCGCACACCGAAAAATTAAACCCATAAATACTTAAAAGCTTTAATGCCTGATCAAGGCGATCAATCATTCGTTGTTTAACCAGCGAATAATAATGATTGAGTTTCTTATGTAATTCTTTTTCCTGTTTTTTTTCTTCGCTAAGAAATTGATGCGATATTTTTTGAACAACAAATTCAAAAGGTAAAAAAGGAATTCGATACCAATGGTTTTTTAAAACTAATTTGAAAGGGAGTAGATGAAGTAATGTATTGGTTAAACCAATAATCATGGACTGTAAAACAACAATTTCTTTCGGTAAGCCGGGTATAGGATTCGTTATGCTCAGTATGATAAAAGGGACTGAAGCAATAAAAGAACCCGTAAATATCACTATATTTTCAGCTATTTTGTGTTTATAACTTAACGGATATTTTAAATAATTAATAAGGGATGGAGGAATAAATTCAGCATTTATTTGATCAAAAAAGGCATTAGTGGCTGTCATTAAGACGCCGCCTGCGACCAACAGGGTACCGGTCAAATGATTGATTATAAAAAAATCACAAGGGATTTCTTTATAATCGGGATCAGCACAAATCGATTCGGCATAGGCTTTGGCTGGAACGTAGTAAAACATCACACCAAAAATAGAAACGACAAACAAACCCGATTGTTTGAGTAATTCTAACGATAAGCGCGTTCGCCCTTTTCCATCCAGATGGTATTTAACGACGGTATTTAAGGCATCGGAAAAACACACAGCGTGTTGGTTAAGCCGATAATTTTCTATCTGAATATTATTTCCTTCATGAAGAGGATGAATACCCTGAAGAGGGTGATCGATTATTGATATTTCTTCAAGAGTATCCGAATGATTGGTTAATACGGGCATTATTCATCTCCTTTTTAAGACTTTTTGTTCTATTGAGACGTTTTTAGGCACTGGTAAAAATAGTTTCTAGCCTAAAAGCTGAAACAATAATGTTTAAATGTATGTGGGAGGGAAAATCTGAGAGTAGCGTAATAACTTCCCTATTTTTTTTAATCTAAAAATAATTTAATAATTTCTGGGTCATTTTTAAACGAGGCCTATCTCGTTTTAATTTAACATAATTTTTTAAACATTCCAAACTTTTTAAAACAATAAACGACGTTTTATAAGGGTTTAATGCTGCTCCAATTACGACAGGCAGGGCATAACCAATCAAGCATTTTGCTATTAAAACCGCAGTTTAAACAACGATAAACTGGCTTATTTTCCATTAATTTTTTAATCAGATCTTTCAAACTGGTTAAATGATTTCTATTGGTTAATGGATTATTTTCTTGTGCTAAATGTAAATCAACTAATTGATATAAACCGATTAATGAAGGTTTAGTTTGCAATTGTTGCGTTAAAAATTGCAATGCTTTATTACTATCTTTTTCTTGAATCAATTTTACAATCGCTAATGAAATGGAAGTTTGCGCATGCTCATTGAGTGTTTCACGTAAATAATTGAGTAGGCCTATTATTCCTGACTGATGTTGTAAGTAGCATTGATTTAAAGGCTCTAACGTTTCTGTAATATAATCAGGATCTTGTTTTTTTACGGCTTGGTAGAGTGCAATAGCCTGTTCCCATTTTTCGTTAATAATCGCTAATTTTCCCTTAATGAGATTAGCGCGTACGCAGTGTTTGTCATATTTTAAGGCGAGATCCAATAATCGGATAGCTTCTTTGTGATTATTTTCTGCATTCAGTAGATTTAATGCTAATTCACAATAATAATGAGCAATGTTTTTAAAAATTTTGCTATCCCATTTCGAAATTTTTTTTGCTTGCTTGATAGCAATTTCCCACCGTTTTTGTTGTTGATAGATTTCTAACAAATAACGTACAGCTATACGTGCTGATTCATTATCATCCTGCTGAATGACTTCAAAAAACAAACGTTCAGCCCTATCGAGTAAACCCGCACAATAATAATCTCTTCCTAAGGCAAGTAATGCTTGTAATTTTAATGCGGATGAGAGATGAGGTCTTGCAATCAAATTTTGATGAAGTCGAATAGCTCGGTCAATTTCCCCCCGGCGGCGAAATAACACACCTAACGCTAAATGCGTTTCAACCGTTTCCGTATCCACTTCAAGTATTCTAATAAACGTATCAACCGCTTTATCAGACTGCTCGTTGAGTAAGTAGTTTAAACCACGCAAATACTCACGATTACATGCCTGTTTTTTACGGAGGTGTAAATTAGAAAATTGGCAATAAGCAGCATACCAACCTGAAGCAGCTGCAAGAGGAAGCAATAGAAACAACAATTCCAGCATAGTATTTCTTCTGCTCAGTATTTTCTATAGTTTCAACCATTAATGTTGATCTTTAAAGGGTAAGGCTCTTAAATTAGCGAGTTCTTTTTCAACGAGATTTAAACGATGGCGTAAACGACGGTTCGCATATTTCAGTTTAATATAGGTAATAAACGCTGTTAGCAGACCTAATAAGCCACCAAAAACAAAACTCAATATGGCTAATAAAGAAAGCGGTATTCTTTGAGTCCCTAAGTAATAATTTACACTCACTAAATCCGCATTAAGACCTGCAAAAATTAATCCAAAAATAAATAAAACAATCAGGAAGAAATATGTTATGAATCGCATAGATTTTACCTACTCACTCGACGGAAACCGATGCTCCAAGTAGCCATTATTAAACATAATGCTATAGTGGAATTTGTACGTGCTACGCCTCATTAATCTAAGCATGTCTTTCTATTGCTTTTTGACTATCCACATTTTCTATTTTTACTACTGAAAAAATATAACACGCTTGATCTTTTTTTATAGCCGACGAATGCACTCGACATAGCGAGCGCTTCCGCCTATCAACCCTACATCAATGATCCTTACCGATTCCCTTTAAGACAATTAAGAAAAATTATTGAGCTGTTTTTTCTTCTAAAGCAAGAAGGGACAATGAAATATAATGATTTTTTCGATCAAGACTTAAAATCTTTGCTTCTATTTCTTGCCCTATTTCAAAATTTTTTCCTTCCTCGCCATATTCAGCCACTTTAAGCTGAGCTTCCACATGATTACCTAAATCAACCTTCATTCCTTCATCATTGATTTCAATGATTTTACCTTTAACTCTCTGATCCTTACTGTATTTATCAAAAGGATGCGATGATTCGGTATCTAATTGTTTAATACCCAGCGAAATACGTTCTCGTTCGGGATCTATCGACAAAATAATGGTTTCTAATTCATCGCCTTTTTTATATTTACGTACCGCTTCTTCACCAGATAGGTTCCATGCAATATCCGATAAATGCACTAAACCATCAATATTTCCTGGTAACCCAATAAAAAGACCGAAATCAGTAATTGATTTTATTTTACCTGTAATACGCTCGCCTTTAACATGCGTATGCGCAAAGTCTTCCCACGGATTTGACTTACATTGTTTAATACCCAATGAAATACGACGTCGGTCCGAATCAATATCCAGTACAATAACCTCAATTTCCATACCCGCTTGTACGATTTTGTTGGGGTTAATATTTTTATTGGTCCAATCCATTTCTGAAACATGAACTAAGCCTTCAACGCCTTCTTCTATTTCAACAAAGCAGCCGTAATCAGTGACATTCGTTACTTTACCTTTCAAACGAGTACCTACAGGATAACGCTTTACTAAGTCCTCCCACGGATCGCCTACTAATTGTTTCAATCCTAACGAAACACGTCCCCGCTCTCTTTCTATCTTTAATACGACGACTTCAATTTCGTCGCCTATGTTTAATACTTCACTGGGTTGCTTCACTCGTTTCCACGAAATATCCGTAACATGTAATAAACCATCAATGCCGCCTAAATCGATAAAAGCACCATAATCCGCTAAGTTCTTCACAATACCTTTAATCACTTGCCCTTCTTCTAACTCCGTTAATAGCTGCTCTCGTCCCGCTTGACCTTCGGATTCAAGTACAGCACGTCGCGATAAAACGATATTGTTACGCTTAGGATCAAGTTTTATGACTTTAAATTCGAGATCTTTACCTTCAATAATACTAGAATCACGTATGGGACGTACATCTACTAATGAGCCCGGTAGAAAAGCTCGCAAACTGCCAATTTCTACTGTAAAACCGCCTTTTACTTTTCCGGTTACCTTTCCTGTCACGAGCGTATCGGCATCGTGTGCACGCTGTAAAGCAGCCCACATTTCCGCACGCTTGGCTTTTTCGCGTGATAAACGAGTTTCGCCGAATCCGTCTTCTAAAGATTCAATACTCACATCCACTTGATCGCCAACGCTGACTTCTAACTCGCCAGCTTCATTGTAAAATTGCTCAATAGGGATCAATCCTTCTGATTTTAAATTCGCATTAACGACAACACGATCCTTTTCGATGCGAACCACAGTCCCTGTAATGATCATTCCGGTATAAAAAATACGTTCGGAGAAATTTTCCTCCAATAGCTGTGCAAAACTCTCACTCATAATCGTTATATCACTTGTTCTTTTTAAGAACGGTGTTAAGGCGCAAAATGCGCGGTTAATTTTAAGCCATTACACGAAATTTTCAGAAATTTTTCGCCTAATGCCCCCCCTTGTACTTCTTTGCTTGAGCGCATGCTAACTTACTTTTTATTATCTGTAACGCTTCTTGAACACCCAAGCTCGTCGTGTCGATAGTGATAGCATCCAAAGGCACTATCAGCGGTGCTACTCGACGCTCCTTATCTCTTCGATCGCGCAGCTTAAGCTCCGCTCGCACAGCGTTAAGGCTAACATGCTTTCTCATTGGCTTCAACTGCAAATAACGTCGTTTAGCGCGTTCTTTAAGACTCGCTGTCAAAAAGATTTTAAGCAATGCATCCGGGAAAACCACGCTTCCCATGTCACGACCATCGGCAACTAAACCCGGCGCACGACGAAACGCCCGTTGATACGCTAATAGGGCTTTTCGAACCTGAGGATACATCCCTAATTGTGAGGCTAATTGGCCTATTTCAGTGGTCCGAATCGATGCGGTAATCTCTTGTTTATCCCAAAAAACCTGCTGAGTTTGATCGGGTTGTGCACTGAAATGAAGTGACAAATCACCCATCAATGGGAGTAATTTATCCTCTTCAAAAGGGGTTTGTGTTGATAGCGCGATCCATGCTGCAGCACGATAAATCGCGCCGCTATCGAGAAAGTGCCAGGATAAATCGCGCGCTAATAATTGACCCAACGTTCCCTTTCCTGAGCCACTTAAACCATCTATCGTAATAACAGGAACAGCGGAGTTTTCGGTCGTTAACAGCATGATAAATAAGTCTCCCAAGCCAATTTCCGATATTGCTGTGCACTTATTACAGGGTTGTCTGCTTGATAAATACCCCGACCCACAATAATAATATCTGCGCCCTGTTCAGCAATGGCCTGCTCAGGTGAAATATAGTGCTGACCAAGTCCTTCAGCATCACTGCACTCTTTTTTTACGCCAGGAGTCATCGTTAACCACGCTGGATTTTTGGATAGTTGATGCTGTGCAATAAACCCAATCACGAAATCAGGATAGCGAGCGGCCATCGTAAGGCTTGCTTTTGTGTAGCCTTCTGTCGCTAAGGCACCCTTGGAACTCATTTCTGCAAGCAATAATAAGCCTCGTTTTTTAACTAAACCTATTTCTTGCAAGCCCCGAATAATGCCAGGACCTGGGATAGGATGGGCATTAATGATATCGGCCCAATCACTAATACGATAAACACCTCCGGCATATTGTTGCTTAACCGTAGAACCAATATCGGCAAATTTACGATCTTCAAAAAGCAAAAATTCATGTTTTTGTGCTAAACACGCGAGTTGCTGAATAAATTCAGCTGTAAAATCAGTGAGTATATCAACATGCGTTTTTAATACACAAATTTCCTTTCCTACGGTATCTGCCAAATGAAGCAAATCAGAAGCGCGTGTCACATCAGCAGATAAACAAAGGTTAGTTTTTTTTTTCGCTATCAGTTGGCACAAACGCTGCGCGGTTACATTTAAACAGAAAGCGGTGCGCTCAGAAAAATTTAATTTTTTAATTTTTTTTGACATTTATTGAATCAACAACGGATCAAATGGAACAATTTGCGTGGTGAGATGCATCTCGGTATGAAGCTGTTCCGCTATTTTTTTCATTTGATCCGGTTTAATTTCGGGCCCTACAAAAACACGTGTCAACATTCCTAACAAGCTCTTGTATTGACGACTATACGCATTAAAACCTTTACGCCGCAAATTTTGAACTAAATTTTCAGCTTCTCTAGCATCTTTAATATCAGGTAATTCGACTACCCAGGCTTTTGCAGGGGCTAAAGGAAAATTTAATACGGTTTTTAGACTCGGTTTAGCGGATGTAATCGGTAATAACGCCGCTGTAGGTGCTGTTGGTAAGGAAGGGATAGTAAACGAAAGAATGTTCTTTGTGTGATATTCTTTCATAAATAAAGGTACAAAAATAACCCACAACGCGGCAATACTAATGATGAAAATTAAATACGTGCGTTTAGATGAAACCACGAGCGCTCTCAATTAATGTTATAAACCTATTACACAGGAATTTGTATATTAAAACAAGATTTATCAATAAAATGGGTCCCTGGTTAGGCGTCAAGAAAACCTCTTCTTTCAAAGAGGTTTAATAAACATTATTTTTATATGAAATTAAGCGGTTTGAGGAATATACACGCCAGTATAACGACGTTGCCAAGCTAATTTCTTATCAATTAGAAAAGCATATTCTTCCATAGCAATAGGTTTATTAGAGAAAGCGATGGGTTTCGCTCTATAAGGAAATAAACTATTCCAAACCTGTTCATCAGGTTGTACCGGTAATATTCCAGTTGATTCATATTTCGCATAAAGCTCTTTTAAAGATTTTGCATTAGCAACAAACAAATTTAATAATCTTTTTAAAACGGCTCCACCTTCTACGTTATCAACAATTAAATCAATATTATCAATAATTCCCGTTAAATTTTCAGCAATAACACTGAGTGCTAAAGAAATTGCTTGCACAGCGCGAACGGATTGTTCATTCCCTGTAATTAAACTTGTTAATTGTTCATTAATGGCTTTTAATAACGAACAAGTTTGTTGCAAGGTATTATAACGCACATAGGCTTTAGATAATTCAGCGCTTGCTTTATTTCGATTATCAATCGCTACTCCGATAAGTCCACCACCGGATCCTATCATAGTTACGCCAGCACCAACAACCGTAGCAGTCGCCCCTCCTGAAGTAAGACCGGCTAAAACACCGACTACAATGACTAGGGAACCTAGGGCTGCTAAAACTGCTCCGCCCGCAATCATTGCATTGGCTGCTTGGATGGAAGCATTTAAAGCATCTATCGTATCTTTTAACTTCTTCATTTCTCCCGTATTGGCGTTATATTTAATATCTGCTTTACTTTGTATAGACTTAAAATTTGAACCATCTTGACCTATATATTTTCTAAAACTTCCCAATTCATTCGTAATAACGATAATTTTTTGTTCACGAGTGTTTGCTTGATCCCGTAAAAGACCTATCTGGTTCAAAAAATTATCCTTAGCGCCCGAAACATCATTGACAACCTCATCAACCAGGTTATCCATATCATTTTCATAAGTCATAATAAGACTACAATATTGCTTTAAACCTGAATTAATTCCCACCACTTTATTGTTAAGACCCGATAACCAAAAATTAGCATGCTCTTGAGCATTTTGTTGAATTTTTGGGACATCTTTAAATTCTTCATCGGGAGGAATAATTAACGATTGTGTGGTCGTCGCAATGCAGTAATTTTGCACAACTGAACCTTGAGCAAAATTGGCTTCAGAGATACATTGTGTTTCACTGGGTATAATCGACTTATTCTCTAACTTTTTTAAATTATCTTGATAGTTTTTCGATAATAAAGAAAAGTTTATAATTTTTTTATGCGTATCCTTTTTAACAAGAGTATTGTCTGAAAAATTTTCAGGCACTTCCGTACAATAATTTTCATCGTTCAATTTTTGTTGTAACATAAATTCTCCTTAATATGTTAATTGATATGTAATGAAACGGCTAATAAACTCACTTGAGCCATTAACTCATCCCAACTTTGTTTTAAAACAGCCATTAAGCGTCTCAATAACACCGGTGTCTCATTGGCATCGATGGCATTTAACGCATCTGAAATATTTATAAGGTTATTGAGTATGTATATACATAGGTTATTAGAATTCTGAATTGTTGCTAAAACAACCATATTAACATTCAACTTTTCGGTTAACGTTTTATGTTGGTTTTTTAGTAAAGCTAATTCTGTTGTCGTTTGATTAAGTTGTGCCATTTTATTCCTTAATTCTGCTTCTTTTTTGCTTTTATTAAATCCAACTTCTTGAATCAAAATAGGTAGCCATAGGCAAAAAATCGGAATAATACAGGCTATCCATGCCCAATTAAGATCATTTAAATGTTTTTGTAATGCATTTATTTCATCTTGCAAAACTTTCATTTGATTTTGAAGATTTTTTTGATTTAGCTCCACTTGATTAATTTGAGTACTTATATTGCTGATTTCTTTTGTCGTTTTTTCACGTAATTTATTTAATTCGGTGTGAGCATCTGAGGTTAGTTTTTGAATCCGCTGTATATTCGTGTTGATATTGTTTATAGAGTCCTTAAAAATAGAAATAGCTTCGGCCTGTTTGTTGCCAACATCTTCAATTTGTGCCTTAGCTTTATTAAAATTCTGATTAAAAGGGACATCATAATCTTGAATAGCTTTTATAACAGGCTTTATAATTAAATCGGCTTCATTAGTTTTGGTATAGGTTACTGAAATTTTTAATAAATCATTGTAGTTTATTGGATAGTTATTGATTTGTTGTTCGAATAATTGTTTTGTAAAGTTTTGATAAATTTTAACTATACTTTCATTACGTTCTAACGGAGTACATTGACATGACATATATTCATCCTTAAATAAATTTATTTTTTTATTTTATATTTTTTTTCTGTTTTAAGCATTTACAATATATATAAAAGTGTCCGTTAAACTATCAGGGCTGATAAATCAAATTCATTAATTCTTTTTTAAATACTCGCGAATATCCTCTGGACAATGATAAAGTGCTTCGAGTATGGGGCATTCAGCAATTGAAATATTACCGTCACAGGCTTGTTCCCAACCCATCAGCGCATGTTTTATCCGCTGTAAACTCTTTATTTTATTCTCAATCTGAGAAATTTTTTGTTGTATCTCTAGCTTAACCGGCTGACTGGAGGATTGATTCATTTCTAAATCAAGTAAGTTTTTAATTTCATTTAAGTCAAAGCCAATGAGCTTCGCGTTTTGAATAAAATAAAAGCGCCGTAGGAGACTTTCAGGGTAAAGACGGAACCCTCCTTCAGACCGCTTTGATTTTGGAATCAAGCCGATTTTTTCATAATAACGGATTGTGACCGGTGTTTGTTGAACTAATTTAGCCAAATTACCTATCGTATAATACTTCATCGTTTATTTCCTAGCATTAAATTTCTTTATTAAAATAGTAATGATACGCCTAAACTATAGGTATTATCATTCGTAGAAAGATTATTCTCTTGAAACAATTGCTTAGTGTACCCATAATTACCGGTATGTTGATATTGCAAATAAATTGCAAGCATCGGATTGATTTGATAATACGGCCTTAATGTTAATTGCAATTCATTAAACCCGCTTCCTACTAAATCATGTGTAACGGTTTTACTTGCAAATAGTGCTTCTACTTCCGTTCGTACAAAAAAATTATGCCCAATTTGCGTATCGCGCGTTAAGTCTAGATCGAGCTTGCTACTACCGTTATGATAATAAGCTCGAATATCGGTTTCGATAAAAAACGGAGTTAAGCCTTCAATACCGATACCGGGTTGAAAATAAGGTGTCATTGTTGGACGATACACATAATTCACACCCCCTTTAACCGCCCAGAATTGGCTGATAGCATGCCAATAAAACATATCCAAATTGGCATTTTCGATAATACCCTGCTTAATTTCTGCTTTTTCCAAATAGAGTTGTAGTTTGTTATTATCACCACCAAACATCCCTTTATAAGTAATTTCTTGATCGTTATTCATTAAATTCTGATTAATATCCAATAAATTCGCACTAAAAAATCGTGGCGCAGGATCGGAAGGATGATCAATTAAGCGTTGATCGACAGGTAAGTGCTGAACACGAACTATCGCGCGATTTCGATAAGCGAAAGGTTTTATTACATTTTTTGGATGTTGGTTTGCGGGTGTCACGTCGATTAACGTGGTGTATTGAAAGACACGCGCCATACCGGCTGCCATGTGATAAAGCTGATGACAATGGAAAAACCACTGCCCGCTCGCATCCGCATCAAGATCCGCCACTACAGTCGACATAGGTGGAACAACGATAGTGTGTAATAAAGGATCGTAAGCGCCATGCCCATTACGTAAAATAAACCAATGACCATGAATGTGCATCGGGTGATCCATCATCGAATGATTGGTAAATATAATTCGATAGCGTTTTCCGGGTTTTAGTAAAATCGGTTTTGCATTATTCATTGTCACACCGTTAATAAACCAAATATAACGGTTCATATAACCCGATAAATCCATGTGTATGGTTTTTTCTATCGGTTTGTTCGGATTATTGGTTTTAACCGCTGCAATCATTTTTTGATATTTAGTACCCACGGTTAAATTTTTCATGCGAGACATAGTCTGTCTATTGTTCATACCCATATCTGAGCTATTTTTAGCTAAATTCATTGCAGGCATTCGCATGGATGATTGCATACCATTATGCTTCATCATCATGATAGGAGGAGGTTCAGGAAAAGGTTTAATATTTTGAATATTGACAGGGGTATTGGGTGTTGTCGTTAATACACCCATCGCTCGCCCTAACGTATCCATTGATTCAGCATAAATAACGGTGGCCCCAGGATGTTTGATGGATACTAAAACATCATACGTTTCACCAGGCTCAATCTTAAAATGCTTGATAAAATAAGGCTTAATATTATTACCATCGACCTGGACAAGTTCCATCATACCGTGATCAAGTTTGACGTTATAATTAGTACTCGCTCCTGCATTAATAAAACGTAATCGAACCTTATCGCCTACGCTGACATGCCGCGTCCAAGGTCGTTGCCATACACGTCCATTTAACAGATAAGCATCATAGGCAATATCACTAAAATCATAAATGTTCATTCGACTCATTTGCATCATTTTATAACTCTGCAATAATCCTTGGCGTTTTAAGGGTGTCGCATGACGATAGTCATGAAGAAACTTCAATAATGAAGGCTGTAAAGGAAATCGCGAGTCATAATAACCATCGATTTTTTTCAGGTTATTGTAAATTCCTGTTGGAGGAGTATTACTCCAATCCGATAATACCACGACAAAGTCTTTGTTAGAATGATAGCGAAAAGGTGTTTTGGGGTCGATAATAATTCCGCCATACAGGCCTTGCTGTTCTTGAAAACCATCATGTGCATGATACCAATACGTCCCTGATTGATAGGGCGTAAAACGATAATGAAAAACACCTCCAGGGGGTATTGGTTTCTGACTCACACCACTGACACCATCCATTTGCCAGGGTACAATCAAACCATGCCAATGGACTGTTGTTCCTTTATTAAGTCGATTATACACATTAATCAGAACAGGTTGTCCTTCTTTTAAATGTAAAATAGGACCTGGAATTTGATTATTGACAGCAATGGCTTGTACGGACTTTCCTGTAAAATTGACCTGCTTATAAGCAACGACCAAATTAATAGACTGAACTTTAGCCTCAGCTTGATGAGCAAAAAGCAGTGCTAAAAAAAACGTAAAATAATAAAGAGGAATAGCGTATCGGCTCATGAAATGCTTAGCGTTAAAAAATAAGGATTAATATAAATTTAACCTTAAGATTAAAGTCAAGTATTATTTCAACATATACTTAAAGGGTTAACTATTTTTGACCCTTTTTTAGAATTATCGTGTCAACCTTTAGGATTCAATGAACAAGACATAGATTTTGGATTTTGTGCTTTATTCGTTTAAAAACTCTCCTGTTGATTAATTAATGATGAACTAAGTGTAATAAATCTTGATCAGAAAGCCCTAGAAGATCTTTAATAGCGCCATACTCATAGCCCCGAGCTAACATCTTCTTAGCAATCTTTAAATCTTCTTCGTATCGACCTTGCTGCAGACTTTCTTGCCGACCTTGCTGTTTTAACTGACCTTTCCCATGGTAGAACAGCATCGAAATAACCACCGGTAATTTTTTGTATCCAAGGTTTAGATGCTGCTGCATAATGGCCACTTTATAGCGGTGCATGCGAAAAGGCATCAGTTCTTCTGCGGTGCTTTGATGTTCGAGATTGAGATAAACATAACCGTGCATCCCATTGACTTTCAACGAGTACAAAATATCAGAATGATGTTGTTTCAGATCCGCGTCGACAAAAGACCCGGGCTCAATCTTTAATGTTGTTATTTTCCTTATTCTATTTGCGCACAAGAATTCTAACGGAAAATTAAATAGAATTGAAATCTTTATCATGAATTTACATCAAGTACGGGGTGGAAGAATGAATCTTCTATGATCGACTCATCCTGTCATAGGATTCTTTAAAGGGATTCACGTTCTAAATAATGATATATCGCTGCAGCCGTATGAAAAGAACCAAAAATTAAGAGTCGATCATTTTTTCGCAATTGACTGAAAGCGCGTTGAAACGCGAATTCGGGTGAAGAAAATTCTAAAATGGATTGTTTGACTTTCAAATCGAGTAAAGACTGTTTTAATTGAGTTGCTTTAGCACCGCGGTGTTCAGTTAAATCACAAAGATACCAATAATCTACATGATTACTCAACGGACGAAAGGTGTTGGTAATATCCTTATCAGCCATCATACCTGCTAAGGCATAAGTCTCTCCTAAACAGGGTGTGTTCGCTAAACGTTTTGATAAACAAACACCACCTGCAGGGTTATGAGCCACATCAACAATAATTTGACGGGCATTTTTTTCAATGATGTGAAATCGACCAGGAACAAAAACACGTTTTAAACCTTCTTGTATAGCAAACGATGCAATCGTAAACCGTTCACTCAGAAGCTCAACGGCTTGTAAAACTGTTGCGGCATTTTGCAAATCAATCGTCGGCAACGGTAAATGATGAAGCGAGCGTTTCCGACTTTGCCAAGACCAGGATGAATGTTGCATTTTGTAATCAAATTCGACGCCAAGCCGGTATAAAGGGCTATTTAATGATTTTGCCGTATTAAGTACCGATGTTGGCGGTGAAAAATCACCACAAACACAAGGTCGATAAGCGCGCATAATCGCTGCTTTTTCTAAACCAATTTTTTCACGCGTTTTTCCTAACCATTGGGTATGATCAATGGCAATAGTACTAATAATTGATAAATCGGCGTCCACGCAATTCACTGCGTCCAAACGTCCCCCTAAACCCACTTCTAAAATAATTAGATCTAACGGGACTTGTTTGAAATAGTATAAAGCTGCCAAAGTTCCATATTCAAAATAGGTTAATGATGTCCCTAAACGCTTTTTTTCAACCTGAAAAAAAGCGTGGCATAAGTCTTGATCACTAATGCACTGACTACCTACTCGGATTCGTTCGTGGTAATGCCTAAGATGAGGCGAGGTATAGGTGCCGACTCGATAACCTGCAACACTTAAGATAGCTGCCAACAAACCCACATTGGATCCTTTACCATTCGTTCCAGCCACAGTCACGATAGGACAATCGAAATGGAGTAGATTTAGATTTTCCGCCACGTGTGAAATACGTTCAAGACCGAATTCCATACGATGAGGGTGTAAGGTCTCAATATAAGATAACCAATCAGAGAGCTGTCTGGAATCCAAGCCCACTATATTATCGGTTATCGTCATTAGCGATAGCAGTGAGTGAATAACGCGCTTGATTAGCAGCCATGAGTTTATTTAATAACGAAGCAATTTTAGTTTTCAACTCCTTCCTATCAACAATCATGTCAATTGCGCCATGCGCGAGTAAAAATTCACTCCGTTGAAATCCTTTCGGTAAAACTTGACGTACAGTTTGTTCAATGACACGGGGTCCGGCAAACCCAATTAATGCTTCAGGCTCTGCAATAATAATATCACCCAGACTTGCAAAACTTGCGGATACACCACCCATCGTGGGATCCGTTAATACAGAAATAAAAGGAAGCCCTTTTTGTTTAAGCTTGCCGAGTACAGCACTTGTTTTTACCATTTGCATTAATGAAAACAAACCTTCTTGCATCCGTGCACCGCCACTGGCTGAAATACAAATAAACGGGATATCTTCTTCAATAGCCCTTAATACGCCCTGCACAAAACGTTCACCCACAGCAGCGCCCATCGATCCGCCCATAAAATCAAATTCAAATGCTGCACAGACAACGGCTCTGTGATCCAATTTTCCCTGCATAACGATTAATGCCTCTTTTTCTCCAGTTTTCTTTATCGCTGAATGAAGTCGATCTTTATATTTAAATTGATCCTTAAATTTAAGTCTATCGACCGCTTCTATATCCTGACCTATTTCTTGACTGGTCTTTGGATCGAGAAGTTGTGCTAAACGTTTACGTGCCTTTACGCGATGATGATGATTACACGTCAAACAAACCATCAAATTACGTTCAAATTCTGCACGATAAAGCACGGATCCACAGGATTCACATTTTATCCAACTATTTTCAGGAATTCCTGTCGTATTTCTAACGACAGTCCGAATACCTTTAATGACCTTTTTTAACCAACTCATACTCATTTTTCCTTTAAATTTCAACCTTCTTTTAAAAAAAGATTAGACTATATTTGAATGACATTGAAATACTCATATTGTTTCTTCCCTTTATTGCCAAATTAACCGCCAATTTTCAACAATTCCCAATAATGTTGATAAAGACTTTCAGCAGCGCCCACATCCACTTGAACTACACTGCGGGATAAAGTTTTCTTATCAGGATAGATAATAGCATTATTTAAAACCGCTTTCGGCATCCGTTTGTAAGCGGCAAGATTAGGTGTCGAATACCCGGTTGCTATACTTATTTTTTCAGCAATATCAGGTCTTAATATAAAATTGATAAAGGCATACGCATTATTTACATGCGATGCGCCAACAGGTACCGCCATACTATCAATAGAAATAATATAACCCTCCTTGGGATAAATAAAGCGTAATGCAGCATTTTCTTGTGAAGCCTGATAAATATCCCCATTCCAGGCCATACCAATCGTTAAATCCTCATCAATAAAAAGTGATTTCACGCCATCATTATTGAACAAACGTACATTTGGCATTAACTGTTTTAACTTAAGATAAGCTAAACGTATATGTTCAGGATTTGTGTCGTTCGGCGAATAACCTAATACCATTAACGCCATTGAAAAAACTTCATGAACGTCGTCAAGTAAAAGGACTTGATTACGGTAGTGTGGGTCCCACAAATCTTTCCAGGCTTGAAATTTTTGTACCGAATGTCGTTTATTGTTAACGACAATGCCCGTTGAGGACCAAAAATAGGGAATACTATAGTGATTATTCGGATCATACGATTTGTTAAGAAGCGCAGGGTTAAGATTTTTAAAGTTGGGTAAACGAGATTTATCCAGTGGCAGCAACATTTTTTCACGGCGCATCCGATCAACAAAATACGACGACGGTACGATAATATCATATCCGGACTGTGGATCTGCTTTCAGTTTTGCGTACAGTGTTTCATTACTATCATAGGTTGCATAATTAATTTTTATTCCTGTCTCTTGCGTAAATTCTTTTAATACGTCATCTGAAATATAGCTTGACCAATTGTAAATATTGATCACATTTTTTTGCGCGAAAGTGGATTGGGTCCATAGAATGCCAAGGAAAATAAAAAAATAGATTAAACGCGTCATTATTGCTTAACCTTTTTAGGCAATACCGATTGAAAAGTGACGACAATAAATAAGGTAATAAAAAACATCACTGAGCACAGTGCATTTAATTCTGGTTTTAATCCTAGACGAACCAACGAGTAGATATAGAGCGGCAAAATTTGAAAATCAGGACCTGTGACGAAAAAACTAATGATGACATCATCCAATGATAACGTAAAACTTAATAACCACCCCGCTAAAATAGCCGGCCACAACATAGGAACAATAATTTTCCGAAAACTCATCCATTCATCGGCGCCTAAGTCACGGGCCGCTTCAAAAATATTTTTATCTAAACCGGTCAGTCGACTATAGACTGTGATCGCTACAAAAGGAATACAAAAGGTAATATGTGATAACAACAGCGACCAAAAACCTAAACGTAAATTTAATAAAAAAAATAAAATAAGCAATGAAATTCCCATGACAATATCGGGAGAGATTATCAGTACAAATAATAAACTATGCAATACGTGTTTTCCAAAAAAACGATAACGATACAGACAAGTTGCTGCAATCGTACCTATCAGTGTTGCGAAACTTGCGGCAATTACACCGATTTCTAATGAATGCAACGCAACCACGATTAAATTGCTATCCTCGCCTAATTGTTTATACCAATGGAGTGTAAAACCATGCCAAAGTAAGGAGTATGTTGAATTATTAAATGAATAAATAATCAATACAAGAATAGGAAAATAAAAAAAGCAGTACACTGCTGCTAAATAACTAAATTTCGCCAATCGATTCATCGTGGTATCGCCCTATTTTATGGACACGTCGATAAAGTAATAGTAATACGCCCATCGCCAACGTGAGCACCACACTCACTGCAGAACCTAAAGGCCAATTATGCGCCGCTAAAAATTCGTTTTGAATCAGATTTCCAACCAGAAGTGATTTAGCACCTCCCAAAATATCCGGAATATAAAACAGACTCATTGCAGGCAAAAAAACTAAAATAATTCCGCCTATAATCCCGGGTAATGTGAGTGGCAAAATAATTCGACTTAAAATGTTCAATGAATTTGCACCTAAATCGCGCGCGGCGTCAATCAATTGGGTATTTAATTTTTCAATATTCGCATATAAAGGCAATATCATAAAGGGAAGTAAACTATAGACGAGGCCAATAATGACTGCTGTATTCGTATACAAAATAGTTAAGGGATGGCGAATAATACCGAGTGATAAAAGGACTGTATTTAACAACCCTTTCGTTTTTAATAAGGAGATAATGGCATACGTACGAATTAATGAACTGGTCCAAAAAGGAATAATCACTAAAAACAATAATAAACTTTTATATTTGGAATGAAGCCGCGCTAAAAAATAGGCAAAAGGAAAACCTAACACGAGACAAATGAGGCTACAAAACCCAGCAATAAGAAAAGAATGCCAAAATACTTTAAAATAAATAGGATTTAATAATGCTTGATAATTTTGTAAGGAAAACCTCCACTGTACGAGCCGAACCGGATCACGTTCAAGCATACTGATAATGAGAACTAAAAGTGTCGGGAGTAAAGCAAATAATGACAACCACACCCATACCATACTTATCGTCGTTCTTTTAAAAAATTGGTCAGTTTTCATCTAAAATCACCTCCCAGCCTGGAATCCAATGAACCCAAACAGATTCTCCACTATGAAAGTCTAACTTTTCATCATCTTCATTAAAAAATTGTGTCGCCGCCAACAAATGCTGGCTTTCTAAGCGAATCATGAGATCAACCGTAGAACCTTTGTAGATCACTTGCTCAACGACACCCGGAAACATTTGAGCGGTATCGGTCACCTCCGCTGGAGACCACACCTCGAGATCTTCTGGTCTGACTAAGGTATAAACTTTTTGATCTTTCGAAAAATGATGCCGATTTTTTAATGTAAATGTTTTTCCTTCAATCATCACATGAAGCACATGCTCATCCGCTGAAAGAATTTGTGTTTCAAAAATATTCACTTCGCCGATGAAACGTGCAACGCGCAAGCTCTGCGGTTCTTCGTACACTTCGCGCGGTGTTCCAATTTGCTCGATATTTCCTTCATGCATCACGACAACACGATCCGACATGGATAAGGCTTCTTCTTGATCGTGCGTGACAAAGATAAACGTAATCCCTAATTGAATTTGTAATTGTTTTAATTCAAGTTGCATCGTTTTACGTAAACGATAGTCTAAAGAACTTAACGGTTCATCCAAAAGTAAAATACTCGGTTTATTGACAATAGCACGCGCAATTGCCACACGCTGTTGTTGACCTCCGCTTAATTGATGAGGTTTACGTTGACCTAACTGTGAAAGCTTCACTCGTGCTAAGACATCATCAACTTCCTGTTTAATTTCTGTTTTCGATAGTCCTCCCTTACAACGCAAACCAAATGCAATGTTGTCAAACACGGTCAGATGTGGGAATAATGCATAGCTTTGAAAGACCGTATTGACATGGCGCGCTTGAGGCGATAAACCTTTCACATCAATCCCATTAATAAAAATAACACCGCTATCGGGTTGTTCAAAACCTGAAATCAAACGTAATAAAGTGGTCTTACCGCAACCACTTGCGCCAAGTAAGGTCAAAAATTCACCGTATTTTACCTTAAAATTAATGTTTTCTAATACTTCTGCACCATCGAAGCGCTTACTGACTTCTTTCAGTTCAAGGACAACCTCACTCATTGCGCTGATAACCCCACGTGTAGGTAAAATTGAAAGAAATTATGCAATAGCACTTTATTAAAACCAAGCGTTTTATTGACCTATAGCGTAAGAGTATCGGTAAAACAAGAATGATACCCTCATTTAAAATTGAAAAATTCATGCCTTATTCACAAATGGATAGAAAATTAAAAAAATGATTCTCTGATTGGGGTAGTGAAAAACGTTCAGGATAAATAACGTGAGATAAATATAAGCCCGTTGGCGATGCAGTGACATCCGCCATTTTACGATTTTGTGCGAATAAGACTTCTTGTGCCCATAACGTCGATTTTTTACCTTGACCGATTAACATCAGCACCGCACTAATATTGCGTACCATATGATGTAAAAAAGCATTCGCTTGAATATCCATAATCACGTAGTCCCCGTGGCGTTTAACCTGAATATGTTGTATCTCACGCAACGCATGGTTTGCTTGGCAGCTAGCTGCACGGAATGAACTAAAATCATGCTCTCCCACAAGATACTGTGCCGCCCGATGCATATCCTTTTCATTTAATGGATAGCAACAATGACTGGTATACGCGTTCCATAGCGCACTTTTTAAGTGTCGATTATAAATAATATAGCGGTAACGACGTGCCAATGCAGAAAATCGTGCATGGAAAGTATCTTCCACAACCTGCACCCAATTGACCCGAATATCCGGCGGTAAATAACTATTCGAGCCAAACAACCATGATTTTTTGGAACGCCAGACATCGGTATCAAAATGAACCACTTGACTTAAAGCATGTACCCCTTTATCCGTACGACCCGCACACTGTAAGCGTACAGAATGATCAGCAACGCGGCTTATTGCACGTTCTAAATAGGTTTGTATACAGGGTAATTTCGTTTGGGATTGCCAACCATGATAAGCACCCCCTTGATAGGAAATACCGAATGCTATTCTCATCTATTTTATGTTCTCTGAGTGACTAGTTATTATTATTGATAGACGTTCAAAATAAAAAGCCTCGTTTCTAACCGGATTAAACGGCTCTAACGAATAATCGAATTTTTTATGCTTTATTTTTCGTAGAAATCGCTGCAGTAGAAATCATGGCTTTAAATTGTTGAAGACGAGCCTCGGCGGCTTGTGCTGCTTTGGAATCAGGATATTGTTGAATTAATTTTTCAAAGAGTCCCGTGGCAGCTGCTTTATCGCCTTTGGCAAAATAAGCTAAACCGCACTGCAGCATCGCATCTGGAACACGCGCATCTTGACTATAACGTGTAATAAACTGTTTAAAAAAACGAATGGCTGAATCCGCTTGTCCTTGTAATAAATATAACTGGCCTAAAAAATAATCCGCATTCGCACCATTCAGATCATTCGGAAATTTTTTATTAAACGCTTCAAATGCCGATATTGCTTCATTATATTGTTTCGTTTTTAATAATTGAAAAGCCGCTTGATAAGCGCGTTCCGCGGCCGCACTCGGAGCCGCATTGGGCTGCATTGATTTGCGATCGTTTGGACCTTCTTTTTTCTCGTGACTCAAATCGACTACCGAACGCGCGCTTAACGGACTATAGGTTGGTGAAACATTCGATTTTCCAATCGCTATCGGCGTATTTCGCTGATTAAGACGTTTGTCGAGTGCTGAATACTGATGGCGTATTTGGTCTTCTAATAGTTTGACGGCATGTTGTTGCGCTTCCAGTTTTCCTTGAAAAATTTGCATTTGTTGTTGCAAATCATCTATTTGAATCAAAAGTGGATTAAGATTCGTAATTTGACGCTCTAAAATGGTGACGCGCTGCTCCAAAGAAAAAGAAACGGAATTGGTCGGCACAGATGGTGTAACCGATGGCACCGGATTACGTGTTGAGCGGGATGTTTGAGTCGATTCTTGTTGTTCAGGAACTGGCGTTGAATGGGTTACCGCTGCGGGAGTATCATCATTCTCATCATCGTAAGCGTCAACAACCGGCGCTAATGCGAAAGCAAATAGACTCACACACAGGCCGACTCCACATAAACCGAGCTTCATCGATTTAATCAGCAAACTCGCATTGATCCCTGAAACCCGTAAAAAGTTTCTTTTCGCTAAACGTAAACGTACACGATTTAACTCTACATTCGATCTCATAAAGGAGTCCCTAATTGACATCAGTAATCACTGGCGTTTGATATTGTAAATCAGCACGTCGATTTTTAGCATAATCGGCTTCGCTATGACCAAATGCCACTGGTTTTTCAGCACCGTAACTGACCGTTAAAATTTGTTTCTTACTCACACCATTCGCGATTAAAAAACGTTCAACACTTAATGCACGACGTTGGCCCAAACCAATATTATATTCACGGCTACCTCGTTCATCTGTATTACCCACTATTAAGATCTTCGTTTGCGGATGGCTAATAAGATAATGGGCTTGAATTTGCAATGATGGTTTGTCTTCTTCACGAACAAACGATTGATTAAAATCAAAATGATAGGTTTGATCGCCAACGTGTAGAGGGTGTCTGTTTTCATCATGGTAAAAGCCATCATCCTCTATCCCTTGCGTTAAGGCACTGTCGGTTTGCAAGAGACTGTCGGTTTTCGTAGATACTGTATTCGCTTCATCGAATTCATTATTATCAGGCGTTGCGCAAGCACCTAAACTCAGCAACATAGCCACCATAACACTCATTCTTAAGCATCTTTTTATTAACATAAACACCCCTCAATTAAATTCGTTAACTCGATAAAAAAGGCGACCAGACGGGATCTTGTACATCGCCTTCAGGCGTCGGTAAGCGGCAATTAATTCGTCCATCAACTGAAGCCATGCCTAATAACCCCCGTTTATCCGGTTTTGATTCAAACAAAATCATTTGCCCATTCGGTGAAAAACTGGGTGATGCCTCATAACCTGAATGGGTCACACTGAATAACGTATCATCCTCTAAATCTTGGACCGCTATATTATACATTCCTTGGTCTCGATTGAGTACCACTATCATTTTTCCATCCGGCGAATAAGATGCACGGGCATTATAACTTCCATCAAACGTAATGCGTTGTAGCTGCTTGCCGTTTAAATTTATTTGATAAATTTGTGGCCCGCCTCCTCGGTCTGAGGTGAATAATAATGATTTTCCATCCTGCGACCACGTCGGTTCGGTATCAATAGAAAACCCAAAACTGACTTGGCTTAAGCGTTTATTCTCTAAATTGATGAAATAAATTTTTGGTGCTGCACTATTTTTAGACAAGGCTAATGCGAGCTTTTTATCATCAGGCGACCACGCAGGCGCGCCATTAATACCTGGATAATCGCTTATCACTTGGCGTTGACCGGTTGCAATCGTTTGAATATAAATACGTGGCATAATTTTTTCAAAAGAAACATAGGCAATACGCTTTCCATCATGCGACCACGAAGGTGACATAATCGGTTGTGTGGATGTTAATAATGATTTTGCGTTATGTCCATCCATATCGGCTATCTGTAAACGATATACACGATGATTTTTTTGACGTGTCACAAGTATATACGCAATACGCGTCGAAAAAATGCCTCGAACCCCCGTTAATTTTTCATAAATGAGATCACTTAAATGATGTCCAAAAGCGCGTAACTGGGTATCACGTACAGTTAATTCAGTGTGCGTTAAAATTTGTTTACGCCCTTGCGCAACGTGCACCACATCCATATAGACTCGATATCGTCCATGACCCATCGACGTTATCTTCCCTCGTACAACATCATCGATATGCTGTGCTCGCCAATAAGGTATTGAAATTTTATCCAGCGTATAAGGTTGTGGTAACGCCTGTCGGTTTGCAATAGTCACCTTAAATTGGCCACTATGGTTTAGATCAGATTCAATCACCTGACTGATATCCTGTTCAGATGAGAACGTTTCTGTCTGTTCAAAAGGCACAATAGCAATCGGCAATCGATTGGCAACACCTTGGGTCAATTCCAAATTCAATGCGGCGACTGCGTTCTGAGTCCACCCTAAACTACTAAAGGTTATTGCATAAATGAACGAAGAAACCCATTTTTTAAAGCGATAAAACGATTTTTTTAAACGAAACCCATTCATTTATTATTCTCCATCGTGCTACTTTTGGGTAATACCCACATTCGTTTCAAAACAGGGTGATAAAATGCACCAATAACATGTAGTATCAAAGATGCGATAAATAAATAAGCGATGATTTCATGCGCTTTAGCAAAAAATTGTGCGACTAATGGTTTATTGGCTAACGGTGGTAGTGTAAAAATACCGTAAAAACTAATCGCATGCTGACTAAAGCTTGACATAAAAAATCCCGTTATCGGCATGAGGAACATGAATAAGTACAATGCAATCACATTAAACGCTGCTAAACGACGTTGCCAAAAAGGGATTGAAGGCGGTAATTTCGGTGTCACATTGATAACGTGCCAAAACAATCTGAGGACGACTAAACCGAAGATAAGCAAGCCTGTTGCTTTATGGAGCTTATACAAATTATCACTAAAAGACGATGTCGGAATATTAATCATCGTATAAGCGATGATAAACATGCTGATAATGAGCACGACCATCAACCAATGAAAAAATTTAGTGACACTACCATAAATCGTTACTGTATTTTTTAACATCAGAAACCATAATTAACGAACGTTGAAAACTCTAGTTTATTATAATCAACCGGGGAATTAAAAATAGGCCTATTTTTTATCCGCTTGAAATAAATAGAATTTATGACGATCGCACGCATTCTTTAACGCGTCGACAATAGGTTTCTTTAATACCACAGGCCACGAATAAGGCTAACAATAAGCTGAGCAGCAAGGTCAATAACGCCCTGCGAAAATCATCATTAGAATAATAAGGTAAACCGTGTATCATTGCGCCATCCCAATTTTTTTGTAATAGCCAGCCAATCAATGGTTGAAACCCAGCACCGATAATAACGGATGCCATATTGGAAAATGCAACTGAAGTTCCTGCTGTCGATTGCGGATTAATTTCTGATGCAACCGCATAGGCAATAGCAACTCCTGTATTCGAAAACCCATATAAAAATAACACACTAAACAGTATTCCTAAATTTAAGTGGGGTAACAAAATAACCAACCCTGCCATGAATAAACTTAAACTCGCTGATAAAATAAGCATCGGTTTTCGTCGTTGAATTTTATCGGAAACCCAACCCATTAAAGGACCCCCTATCGCCCAACCGATAAAGATTAAACTAATACCCATCGCAGCAACCTCGTTGCTTAATCCATACGTTTGACGAAAAAATTTAACACCCCATAGTTCTGCCAAAGCAGCCGTAGGCGCGTAAAGTAAGCCTGCGAATAAGGCATTCCACCAACTTTGTGGATTTCGTAACACACGTATTAAACCGGACCAAAGGAAATAGTTTTTTTTAATTTTAAACGAGGTAACCGGTACAACCGGATCGCGCACGAGTAAGGCAACCAGCGCAGAAAGTAATAGCATTAAACTCGCAATAAAAACTAAAGCCGCACGCCAACCCCAATGGATAACTAAATAAGCCATTGGCATTTGACCGAAAGCCGCACCGAGCATGCCCAAGGCTTGTGTTAAACCGGCTAACAAACCAAATTTTTCTGCGGGAAACCACACCGCAGCTACTTTTAAAGCGCTCACGAAGGCAAAGGCAGCTGCAAAACCCATCATTAAACGGGATAGTGCAGCTATTTCAAGATGCGTTGTTGTTGCAAAAATAAGACAGGATACACCACAAAGAAAAATCATGCTGGTAAGTAACCAGCGTAAGCTAAAACGATCAACGAGGATACCCACGGGAATTTGCATACCCACATAGGTATAATAGAAAAAAGCCGATAAGCTCCCTAACGCTAAGGCCTGCACATTAAAATCGTGCATTAATGAGTCAATCATTACGCCCGGCGATACCCTGGCAAAATATTCGATAAAAAAAGCACTCGCCGCCAAGCCCCACATTAACCATGGATAATAGGTTCGCGTAATCGTGTTTCCAATAAAGCGGTCATTCAACATTTAATTTATCTCAAACATAAGTTAACTGACAATAAGCCAAGCATTCCCTGGTTATTGATCGCGCTTTATAGTAAACACTGTAAAAAATTTTGTCTATCCACGGAACGTGTGTTTTTATTTCGGGAGTTTCGCGCGTCTATTTTATTGTTACTGCACAATGAGTTTTCAATTTTTAGTGATAGAAGATTTTATAATGAACCAATCCTGTTGATAGAAATAAATTTCACGCATTCAACTTGCTCTCGAGTGAAGTTATCATGATTGGTCGCAACATAATCTTAGCGCTTGTCAACTAAGTCCATCACTTCATTTTCAGATAAATGGGTTAGATCGTGAATATATTGAATGGATCGGCCTTGAGCAATAAGCTTTTTAGCGATTGTAATAGCATTAAGGTGTATGCCTTCTTCTCGGCTTAAACGTTCAAAACTTGTTATATAACTCATATTTTTCTCCTCCTCTAATTCATGGAGTTTCTCTTTATATTCTAACTCTAAATCCTTGGGTATAACGAGTGCCCAGTCTATCACCTTAACCAAATTTATTACATAATCTCGCCCATAGCCTCTATCATAGAGCAGCTGCGTTAATCGGAGCTTCATAATAAATCGCGCTTTAGGATCTTTCTTTGTTTCTAGAAAGATAAGATGAACGAGCACGACGATTGCAAAGGGATTATTCGAGCGCTCTAGTTCTCGTTTTTTAGTGCAATAATTAATCAATTTATGCGTTTTAAAGTTAAACGTTAACTGAAAAATCAAAGACATCTCTGATAATTTTGAGGATGCCAATTTCGGTTGCTATCTGTCAGAATAGCTAAGGTTAAAATAGATTGATCGTACTTTATAAATAGTTTGCAATAATACTGGAATAGTCGTTTAGCGAAATCCTCTTCTTTTTTCCCTTGGATTTCAATGTGAATTAAAACAACTTCTTCTTTTCCTTTGAGCGATTTGATTTTTATGAGTTTATCAACAAACGTTTTCCCTATCATTGACTCCGTTGTAATCGACTGCAGCTCTTTATCTAACGTTTCATACGGGACTCCCCAATCCATTTCTTTTGCAATTTCTGGATAAAAAAACTCCATGAACTCTTTAAAATAAACATCTAAAATATCTTTCCATGCAGAGTCGTGGTTTGCTCGCTGCTTTTTTTCTAACATTATTATTCTTCCTTATTTGTCGTTAAACAGATATATCTATATTATCATTAAATGTCTAAAATGATAATAGGAAATCTAATATATCCGTAAAAAATGATTCGGGTAAAGTAACATCACGTTTTTACGGCCAAATCCGAATCAAGTTACTTTCCTTAACACGTTTAAAGACTCCTTTTGAGAGATTCATCCACTATTTTTAAGAGAAAAGGCAATAGATAGAAGACGTCCGGTGAAAAACTTCACCTTATTGTGTTATTACCCCTTCAGGCCGGACGATTAAATTAATGTGACGAAAGGTATGAAATAAATCTTCATTTTTTGGGACTGGCAAAGGTGACGCTTTATACACAGCCGTTTGCGCTGAACGATCCAGTATTAAATTACCACTACTTTTAACAATAATCACGTCTAAAACTAGCCCTCCCGGTGCCAAATGCACGGTTAATTGCGTTTCTAAGTGTTTATTCATTTCTGGAGGAATAATCCATTGTTGAGCAATGGCCTGCAAAATAAGATGTCGGTACTTGCCCATCGTTGCGGCATAACGGGATGTATGAATCGATTGTTTTTCTAACGTTTTTAATTCTTGATCCAGTAATTGTTGAACATTTTTCTCAACCAGTTTTAATGATTTTTTGGATATCGGTTGATGCGTCATTTTTTTTGGCTTATGCATTATTTTTTTTTCTATTTTTGTTGTTTTAAGATGCATTCTTTTTTTTATCAATAACGATTGTTTATTTCGTGTATGTGACGTTATTTGCTTTTGCTCGTTTTTATGTACTTTTTTTTTCTCAAGCGGTAATACAACCGGGCTTTTTTTGATTAACTCGGATTTTAAGGGTTTGGTCACCTCAGAGGGTTTGGGAACCTCAGTCGGTATCTTTATTTTCTCGACAGGAGGCGTCTTTTTTTTAACAAGCGTGTCCATGGGGATCGCTGTGGCGTGTATCCATTGTACAGCAGGAGAAGATAAAGAAACTAACGTTGTATGATGACGTACTGTTAAAAATAAAGCTAAAAATAAAACGAAATGCAATAGAAGTGCGGCCAAAAATGAATATGAATAATAGTTTTCTCTATTAAACCTGAGCATACATCGTATTTAAACCGCCTGTGGCGGTGACTCCGTTAATAAACCAATATTAATCGCTCCAGCGCGTTGCAATAAAACCATCAAGGATATGACTTTACCATAATCAATTTTTTTATCGCCTTTAATAAAGATCTGTTGTGGGGCTTTTTTTTCCGCAACACGCCTCAATTGTTCATCCACTTTTTGTTTTAATTGTTGAATCGTTAGCGGCGTTTGGGGATGCGTTAGGGTATTCAAATAATAAAACCCTTTTTCATCAATAGAAACAATAATAGGTTCCTGTGTAGAAGTCATGGTTTGTGTTTGCGCTTGCGGCAAGTTCACTTTAATCCCCTGTGATAATAAAGGCGTCGTCACCATAAAGATAACTAACAACACTAACATGACATCAATGTAGGGAACTACATTAATTTCAGATAAAAGCGATTTGCGCCGTTGCTGTAAAGGCGGACGGAAATTAGGATACATAATTCCCCGCATTGCCATGAATTTGACGATACAAAATAGTTGAGAATTCTTCCTGAAAACGGTGATAATGGTGCAATAAATGCTGAATTTGATGCGCGTAACGATTGTAAAAAATGACTGCAGGAATAGCAACAAATAAACCCATCGCGGTAGCGACTAATGCTTCTGCAATACCGGGCGCCACCATTGCAATAGTAGCTGTCTGTTGTGAAGCCGATAATGCATGAAAAGCAGTCATAATTCCCCACACTGTCCCAAATAATCCAATATAAGGACTTGTGGAACCTAATGTGGCTAAAAAGTCTAAATGTTTCTCGAGTAATTGATGTTGTTCAGAATACGCAATACGCATCGCACGTTGCACACCTTCCATAATAACCGCGGGTACATCACTGACGTGTTGGTCCAATCGCACAAACTCACGGAATCCCGCGTGAAAAATACTGGCTAAACCGTTCTGTTGTTCCTGTTCACGATTCAACTCCGTATAAAGTTTACTAAGCTCAATACCTGACCAAAATTTATTTTCAAATTGAGCTAATCGTTTTCTTGAACGTCTCAGTATGAATCCATATTGGAAGATCATTGACCACGATAAGATCGAGGCAACCAGCAAAATGAACATCACACATTTAACGATTCCGCTTGCCGCTGAAAAGTAACTCCAAAGGGAAGGATCGATCGTTGACATTCTGACCTCTTTTATATTACGTATTTACGATGCAATCTTTACGCTTACGTGTGTGTGATAGCGGATGTACAATGCACCATTCAAAAACGCTTCGCGATTACTATTCACTTTAGTTTATTTTATCAGAAAAATCATAAGCGATCTGTTTTTGTCCCTGAAGATGTGTGGGCATGGCCAAACTGAAATGGGAAAACGTTTTTTTTGTTGCCACGCGCCCTCGAGGCGTACGCATAATAAACGCTTGTTGAATTAAATAGGGTTCAATCACGTCTTCAATAGTGTCTCGCTCCTCACCAATCGCCGCCGCCAAGCTGTCTAAACCCACGGGTCCGCCATCAAATTTTTCGATAAGTGTTAATAATAATTTTCGATCTTGCTGGTCGAAACCTTCTTTATCTACTTCTAATAGATCCAGCGCTTGTGCGGCTAACGATTGGTCTATTTTTCCATCTGACTTTACTTCAGCAAAATCCCTGACTCGACGTAACAAGCGATTGGCTATGCGTGGTGTACCCCGTGCGCGCTTGGCAATTTCATTCGCTCCCATCGAATCAATCGTTACCTTTAAAATCCCTGCGGAGCGCGTTACGATACGACAAAGATCAGCAACACTATAAAACGTTAAGCGCTGTACAATTCCAAACCGATCGCGCAACGGCGACGTTAACAATCCGGCGCGGGTTGTCGCGCCGATTAACGTAAACGGTGGTAAATCGAGTTTAATCGATCGTGCTGCTGGCCCCTCGCCTATCATAATATCCAGTTGATAGTCTTCTAATGCAGGATAAAGTATTTCTTCAATCACAGGACTTAAACGATGAATTTCATCAATGAATAAAACTTCATTAGGTTCAAGGTGCGTCAGTAATGCGGCTAAATCACCGGCCCTTTCAAGCACAGGACCTGATGTTTGTTTCAGGCTAACGGCCATTTCATGGGCAATAATCGTTGCCAATGTAGTTTTACCTAAACCCGGCGGCCCAACAATTAATACGTGATCCAAGGCTTCTTGGCGCGCGCGTGCCGCATGAATAAACAATGTCATTTGTTCACAAACTGAGGTTTGACCTAAATAATCAGCTAACGCGACAGGTCGAATACGCGGATAGATTTTTTCATCTTCTCTCTTTTTTTTGGCAGAAGTTAAACGATCTGAAATTGGCATAAACGATTCGGTTAATTAAGATGGATAATAAATGATTTCAATGTATTTTTTAAAATCGATCGTGTTATTATTAGCGAATTAGGATTTCTTTATCAAGCATTCAAGAAAAAAAGATGAGTCAGTTTATTTCGTTTTCAAACACAATCGCCGAATTAATAAAAGAGACACTACCTCAATTAGAACCCTTTTTTGAGACCCCTAACGACGAAAATACGTTTGATTTAAGTCAGATTAAAGAACTCAAAGGTCATCGTACTCAATTAATCCAAGAGGGTTTAAATCTGATTCATCAATTCGATCGTTTAAGTCAGCATCATTTTTTTAAAAATAACAAACAGGAAGTGGAAGATTATATCCTTAAAAACACGCAATTACTTCTTGAATCACTTAAAAATTATAGTTTAAGTTGCAATTCGTCTCCACAAATCAAAGATTTTTTAAATATTATTCCAGATAATATCAGTACAATAATCGGGTTTACATTAATTATCACATCCCTTCTTTCCATTCAATTTCTTCCCTTAGTTTCCATACCGCTTGCTTTAGGTTTTTGGATTCTTATCGATTTCACGTTTAATAATCGAAAAGCCGCTAAACAACTTAAAGAAACAATGCGTACGCTTAAAAACGAATTAAGAACGATCGAAGAAACCCACGTTATTTTAAAACATGAAACCACCCTGCCGTTCCCTTCAGAAACACAAAGATTATCAGCAGCAATACCCAGCACAAGTCAAAACTATCATTCTTTTTCAGAACCCTCTACGTCCTCCTACTCTTTTTTCGGCACAACAGACGGCAACCCGGATACTGAAATTAATTTAGAAACTTCTTTTTCATCAACACCTCATCATTAACTTCGTATTTCGCTTCTCAATTCCTTGAAAAATGAATCAATTAACGCTTGAAGTTTAAAGATTTTCCGTATTTAGGTTTTACGTTTCGTTTTTAATTGCTCAAAAATTTTTCAACATTCACTATTTCATTCTCTACTACGCTTTTTTAAAGATGAAATGACAGTCCCCCCTATTAAAAAGGTATTTATTATTACAAAAATAATTTTTACTTTATACTATTTGAGGAGTTTTATTTTTTTATCTTTCAGAAAAAATAAATTTTTTATGAAAACGGATCAACACGCCTCTGAAATCCTCATCGACATTGAGAAGAACGCGCGCTTAAAGCATAAAAACTTACGTTTTGACGATCTTTTACAATTCATAGGGAGACGCGCTTTTGGCATGGGTTTATTATTTTTTGCTCTACCGAATGCGTTACCTTTTTCGATTATCCCCGGGGTTGCTTTTATTTTTAGTCTCCCTATTATTTTCTTTTCATTTCAAATGATCACAGGGAAAAATACGCTCACGTTACCTAAAACCCTTGCGAAACGATCGATTAACACTGAAAAATTAATTCGCGTTATTCATACAACGGTTCCCTATTTAGTCAAACTAGAACGATTCCTCAAACCCAGATGGCTCGTGATGACTTCACGAAAAATGGAGACTATCAATGGCATTATTATTTTTGGTTTAGCCCTCTTGTTGATCTTACCGATCCCCTTTAGTAATTTTATATTTGCTTTATTGATTGTGATCTTCAGTTTAGGCTTAATAGAAAAAGATGGAATTTGTATTATAGGTGCTTATCTCTTAACCGTTTTTTATCTCCTTTTCATTTGCACGTTTATCTTATCAGCCCTTCGAACTCTTTTTTAATCACATGAAATGGAGCCTTGATCCATATCGTGATTCGAACATTTAATTTATAGTGTTTAACGCGTGTCGAATCAATGCCTCGAGCGAAAGTGAAGCGTCTTTAATTCGTAATACGGCACGACTGGCTTCTTGGTTTTTATAACCTAACGCCATTAATGCAGCAATTGCATCTTGTTGGATGTGTTTTAAAGATTGAATGGTATTTTTATCAAGTATCTCGGGTTGGTTATGGGATAAATTTCTTAGACGATCGCGCATTTCTATAATTAACCGCTCCGCCGTTTTTTTTCCAATGCCAGGAACCGCCTGCAAACTGTTTACATTTTGCTGTTCTACACAACTGACAAATTCGGTTACTTCAATTTTTGATAAAATCCCTAAAGCAACTTTTGGTCCCACACCACTCACTTTTAATAATTGCGTAAATAAAAAACGCTCTTCAGGTGTACTAAAACCATACAAAAAATGGCCGTCCTCACGGACAATAAATTGGGTATATAAAAACACTTTTTCACCGCAATGAGGAAGTTGATAAAACGTATGCATTGAGGCTTGAATTTCATAAGTAAACGCATTCGCCACTTCTACAAGTAAAATCGGTGGCTGCTTTTCAACAAGTATACCGCGCAATCGATTAATCATCGTCTTCTCCCTCGTCGAAAACCTGTCTTGGCGCCGAGCTGTTCTGATTGACGTGCTTGTGCATGACAAATCGCTATCGCTAATGCATCCGCTGCATCCACTGATGGCGTGCAATTTAAATGGAGTAATACACGGACCATATGTTGAACTTGTTGTTTGCTGGCCGCACCATACCCGACTACGGATTGTTTCACTTGTCTTGCTGAATATTCACAAATTCTTAATTTGGCCAATGCAGCTGCCACCAATGCAACGCCTCGTGCTTGACCTAGTTTCAATGCTGCATGCGGGTTGATATGCATAAAAACTTGTTCAATCGCTGCTTCATGAGGTGTATAATCCTGTAGGAGCTTTTGCAAACCGGTAAATATTTTCTCCAAACGTTCAGAAAAAGCCACATTAACGACCTTAATACAACCACTATCCAAATAGTTTAATTCTGAACCTTCCATTTGAATAAGACCATAACCGGTTATGCAAGAACCCGGATCAATGCCCAAAATAATGCGATTTTTACTATAATCAATCGCATTAACCCTATGATTTAACATTAGGCTTGATTCGTATAGACATTTTGTACATCGTCTAAGTCCTCCAACAGGTCAATTAAGCAGTCTAGCTTTTCCTGGTCTTCTTTATTTAATTCAACGCGTGTACTGGCTAACCAGGTCACTTCACTATGGGCGATACTTAAATTTTTTGCGTGGTAACGTTTAACAACGTCCACGAATTGATTTTCCGCGACCCAAACATCAATACTTTTATCCGGATAAGTAATGACCTCTTCTGCACCTGCCTCTAAAGCAATCTCCAAAATTCGCTCTTCTTCAAAGCCTGGAGAAAACGTAATGACTCCTTTTTTACTAAATAAATAAGCGACTGAACCTGTATTTCCCAGATTGCCGCCTGACTTGCTCAAAACATGTCGAATTTCCGCAACGGTACGATTACGGTTGTCAGTGAGCGTATCGATTAATAGTGCAACTCCGTTAGGTCCATAACCTTCATAACGAATTTCTTCCATTTGAACCCCTTCTGGACCACCGGAACCTCGTTTAATTGCACGGTCAATTGTCTCTCGCGTCATATTCGCCGCTAATCCCTTATCAACAGCTAAACGCAAACGGGGATTATTGCTGAGGTCCCCCCCACTGATTCGTGCAGCAACCGTAATTTCACGAATTAATTTGGTAAATAATTTACCTCGCTTTGCATCTTGCTTATTTTTTCGATGCTGTATATTCGCCCATTTACTATGTCCCGCCATAATTTTCTCTTCTTATAAACCGTTTCATTTCATTTTCGTAAAATAAATAACGACGATTATTTTCACACTACACTAAATGACCTCCACAAAAAATTTGATTGTATTGAATCGCCGTCACTAATGAGGTCATTGGCAATAACCAAATTAAACCAATCCCTAGCGTCATCAAGACTAAAAGACCGAATAGTATGGTTGTGAAAACAATTAATGCCGTGTTTTTAAAAATATGTTGATTAATTGATTGGAAAGCCAGACGTAAGCTTTGTTTTATTGCTATTTTCTGATCTAAAATGAGCAAGACGGTCATGAAGACTAAAACGGACAAGTAAAAATAGATAAAAAAACAGATGCCGAAAATAATAAATAAAAAAGCTCTCGTTAAAATGGGGCCTAAAAAAGCAACTTGTTGCTGAATGATCCCGGAATGTAAAAGGATATTGGTGCTGGAAAGAATAAAACTATTCAATAGATAAAGTAATAAACCAATGAACAGCAAAGGCCGTAAGGCGTGTTGAAAAGAAAAAACCATCTTGGCATGAATCGGTTTAGATTGTAAGTGTTGCAAGGCCATATAAGCTAAAGAAGCTGTAAATAAGAAACGGAACACTTCGACGGTTCCCACAACAACAAATTTCAGCATTAATTTGGCATTATAAAAAAAAACCGCATGATACGCAGTCGCTAAAGGCAAAACGTACACGTCATAAAGCGCTAATACTAATCCCAACACAAGACAAATCAACGCCATAACCAGTACGAAATAAAGAAACCCAAGCCAATAACTGACTTTCATTCCTTTTACGCGATACCAAGCCTCCAAAAAAATGGTTTTAATCGGCATTCGATAATTGCCATGAAGTGCGTTGTTAAAATTTGCTGTGTTTGAATGCAACATAACCTTTATTTAAAAAATTGCGTCGTAAAATCTTTCATTTTCACTCAACGCTTAAATTGTAATGCCTTGCATCTTGCGATGGATGACGTCTTTGTTATTTTTTACGAATCTGTAAAGCGAGCTCTTTTAATTGCTGTTCAGAAACGAGACTTGGCGCATGCGTCAGTGGGCAATGTCCCGTTTGTGTTTTAGGAAAAGCAATCACATCACGGATCGATTGCGCATTTGTCATCAGCATCACTAAACGATCTAAGCCAAAAGCCATTCCTCCGTGCGGTGGACAACCGAATTTAAGTGCTTCTAAGAAAAAACCAAATTTTTCTTTTTGTTCGGCTTCACTCAGTGTTAATCGATCAAATACCGCTTTTTGTATCGCACTGTCATGAATACGTATGGATCCTCCACCCACTTCACAACCATTTAGTACCATATCATAGGCCCGGGATAAACACGCTTCAGGGTTTGCCAATAATTCAGCGGCATTCGTAATCTTAGGTGCCGTAAAAGGATGATGCAAGGCTTTCCAGCGTTTTTCTTCTTTTTCAAATTCAAATAAAGGAAAGTCAACCACCCACAAAGGGAACCATCCTTCTTTAATGCAGTTAAAATCATGGCCTAATTTAACGCGTAGCGCGCCTAAGGATTCACTCACTATTTTAGCATCGCCCGCACCAAAGAAAATAATATCACCTTTTTTAGCATCCACTCGTTGTAAGATGGCATTGACAACCGCATCTGGAATAAACTTTAAAATAGGTGATTGTAGACCTTTTACCCCCTGGCTCGGATCGAAAACTTTCAGGTAGGCCAATCCTTTCGCACCAAAAATCGCCGCATAATGGGTGTACGTTTCTATTGCTTTACGTGTTAATTCAGCCCCTTGAGGAATGCGTAATGCGGTCACTCGCGCGTTGGCATCTTTGGCTGGATCCGAAAAAACTTTAAACGTTATGTTTTCTACTAAATCGGCAATATCGACTAACTCAAACGGAATCCGTAAATCGGGTTTATCACTTCCGTAGCGTTGCATGGCCGTGGCATAACTTAAGCGTGGAAAAGGACAGGGTAAATCCACCGCTAATAATTTTTTAAACAAATAACAGATCAAGGATTCATTGAGCGTTTGTATATCCTCCTCGCTACAAAAAGACATTTCCATATCGAGTTGAGTAAATTCAGGCTGTCTATCCGCGCGCAAATCTTCGTCACGGAAACAACGTACGATTTGGTAGTACCGATCAAACCCTGCAATCATCAATAATTGTTTAAATAATTGGGGGGATTGCGGCAACGCATAAAATTCACCCGGATAAATACGACTCGGCACCAGATAATCTCGTGCCCCTTCCGGTGTCGCTTTGGTCAATACGGGGGTTTCAATCTCTAAAAAGCCCTTTTCTTCATAAAAATGCCGTATTAATTTAACCATCTCAGTACGTCGCCGAAAACGTTCTTGAACTTCAGATCGACGCAAATCTAAATAACGATAACGTAAGGCCACTTCTTCACTTACCGGTGTATAGGCATCAATCGAAATAGGCAGTGGTGCTGATGTATTTAAAATAATAAGCGCTGTGGGTTTAAGCTCAATATTGCCCGATTTTAACTGTGTATTTTCTGTTCCTTGAGGTCGCAACCGTATTTCGCCGCTTATTTGCACAACATACTCATTTCGTAATGTTTCTGCTTGTTTAAATAATTCAGACTGCTCGGGGTTAAACACCACCTGTAAAAGACCACTCCGATCGCGTAAATCAATAAAAATAATACCGCCATGATCACGACGATGATGAACCCAACCACAAACGTGCACCGTTTCATTGACTAAATTTGAATTTAATTGCTGGCAATAATGTGTTCTTTGCATAATCGTGTCGTTTTCAATTTAAAAAATTTAGGATTTTTTTTCTGATGGATCGGTTTTAGGCGGTTTATCCACGGATTTTTTTTCAGCTACACGCTCTTTTGCTGTCGATTCTTGAACGTTATCGGTGCCTTTATTCTGTTCTTTCGGCGTCGTTGTATTATCCGCTTTGTCTTTTTCTGTATTTTCGGGTTTCGTCGGATTTTTAAAATCGGTCACATACCAACCGGTTCCTTTCAAATGGAAAGCGGACGCTGAAACTAGCTTTTTCAAAGTCGGTTCTTGACAAATGGGACAATGCGTTAGCGGTTCGTCACTACTGTTTTGTAGTGTATCAAATTTATGGCCGCAGGCCTGACAGGCATATTCATAAATAGGCATAGTACTCCCTCATTTTTTCAAATTCAGTTATTCATATTTTCACATTGAGAATCCAGTAAATACCTTATGGATCGAAGACTCACAATATAATGGGCATTTTAATCCAGTGCTTACAGTTTGGCCAGTATAGAATAACGTGGCATGTTAAAGAAAGCATCCTCTGCTTTCTTTATTGATTTATGTTTTTAATTGGAATGAGAAAAGCTCAATGCCTCTGACAAATCGGCTAACGCTTTGTCGACGGATTGAGAGGGATGAAAAAAATTAAAATGATTTGATTTTGAAGTATTAGAAATATAGACCCCTTCACTAATCACCGGTCCATTCATAAAAAAATCAGCTAATTTTTCGAGTAATTGATTAATCATTTTATATAGATTATGGACTAATCGATAATCAGAATAAGGTAATTGTTTTACTTGATGCCTCAAGCATTCTAAACTGTTCTTAAAATCTTTAATAATCGCGTCATTCTCAGATTCAAAATTTAAATGATTAATCGGATCATCCTTCATCAGTTGATTCAGTTCTGAGAAGTATACGTTTATTTTTCTGACTAATACGTAAACCCTCTCATCCTTGGTTTGATTTGAAAAATCGTTCATTTTATCCAAGATCAAAGAAAGTTCAGAAATCCTTCTAAAACGATCTGCTTTTTTCCTATTTTCGAAACTTTCATAAAAAGAGTTATCAATATACTCCCCTTCACTGGCGTTAGGAATTGTTTTAGAAAAATTTTCGTTGATGTTAGGCATAATAACTCGCTTTTTGAATACATTAAAATTTATCCGTGATCACTTATTCCTTTATTCCTTAAACGCTCCTAGTATAACAAATAAACCCATTGAATTTATCAAACACCGTTAGGCACGCTTAATTGTTCTACTAACTAACACCGTGGTTTTGCAGAAGCGCTATTCTGGTGTAAGCTCTAGCACATTTAAGGGGTTATTAAAGGGCTATCCATTATGCGCAGCAGTCATTTTTATCTTCCCACACTGAAAGAAGCACCTGCCGATGCCGAGATTAAAAGCCATCAATTGATGTTGCGCGCGGGAATGATCCGCAAAGTGGCCTCAGGAATTTATTCCTGGCTCCCTTTGGGTTTACGGGTTTTACGTAAAGTGGAAACGATTGTCCGTGAGGAAATGAACCGTATTCATGCGCAAGAGGTGCTACTGCCGATTCTGCAACCCGCCGAACTATGGCAAGAATCCGAACGATGGGAGGCTTATGGTCCAGAATTACTCCGTCTTACCGATAGACATCAACGCGCGTTTTGTTTAGGCCCGACACACGAAGAAATCATTACCGCTTTAGTGCGTCACGAAGTACGCAGTTACAAACAATTGCCCCTTATTTTTTATCAAATACAAACCAAGTTTCGTGATGAAATTCGACCTCGTTTTGGCGTTATGCGTGCACGTGAATTTATGATGAAAGATGCTTATTCGTTTCATCCTGATAAAACCTCACTTTCAGAAACCTATCAAATGATGCATGCGAGTTATTGTCGAATTTTCACGCGTTTAGGATTAAAATTTCGTGTCGTCTTAGCAGATACAGGAAATATTGGTGGCAGTCAATCCCACGAATTTCAAGTTTTAGCGCAAACGGGCGAGGATCACATTTTCTATAGTGATAGGAGTGATTATGCGGCTAATGCTGAACTGGCAGAAAGTCTTGTCATTCAACAACGCCCTCCTGCACCAACGAAAGCACTGAAAAAAGTAAACACCTCTCCTAAAAAAACGATGCGAGCGCTCAGTGATTATCTGAATATCTCTCTTCAACAATCGATTCAATTCGTCGTGGTTAAAGGAAAATTATCCCCTTTAATCGGTCTTATACTCCGTGGTAATGATGAATTAAACGTAACCAAAATTGGAAAGTTAACAGATGTTGCAACGCCCATCCACTTTGTAGATGAAGCGGACATTTTAGCGTACACCCACGTGTCCTCTGCTTATCTCGGCCCTATTGGTTTATCCATCCCTTTAATTATTGATCGCGAAGCAGCCGTACTTTCCGATTTCGTCTGCGGTGCGAATGAAGAAGGTTTCCATTATATAAACGTTAATTGGGGACGGGATTGCCCGCTTCCTCCCATTGCTGATTTACGAAAAGTCCGTGTAGGTGATCCCAGTCCTGATGGAAAAGGACGTCTAAAAATGGAGCGCGGTATTGAAGTGGGCCATATTTTTCAGTTAGGAAATAAATACGCGTGTGCAATGAATGCGCGCATTACAACCAGTCATGCGCGTGAAATACCTATGGAAATGGGGTGCTATGGTATCGGTATCTCACGCGTTGTGGGTGGGGCCATCGAACAATGCCATGATGACCAGGGTATTATCTGGCCGTCTGCCATGGCTCCTTTTCAAGTGGTGATAATCCCTATTGCTTATCATCGAAATCGGTCCGTAAAAGAAGCGGCCGATACGCTTTATCAGCAACTTCAGCAGGCGCGCATCGATGTTTTATTAGATGATCGCAAGGAACGTCCTGGTAAACTTTTTGCAGATAATGATCTCATCGGGATTCCCCATCGTTTAGTCATCAATGAAAAAATGATACTCGAAAAAACCGTTGCCTATAAAGCGAGAATTGAAAAACATGAACATCCGGTGAATTTGGAAAATATCCTAAATTTTTTACACCAAAAAATTAATATTCCGAGAGATTGAACCTCATTAAACAATGTAAACGCATAAATAAACATTATTAAAAGGAGAAATCAGTGAATTATTGGCTAATGAAATCAGAGCCCACTTGTTTTAGCATATACGATTTAGCCAAGCGCCCACAACAGCGTGAACCTTGGGATGGTGTCAGAAATTATCAAGCTCGCAATTTTTTAAAAGCAATGAAAAAAGGTGATTTGGCATTTTTTTATCATTCGAGCTGTCCTCAGCCTGGAATCGTTGGAATAATAAAAATAGTCAAGACCGCGTATCCTGATAAAACAGCCGCATTTCCATTAGACCACTCCCATCATCCTAAAAATACTACAAAACCCCGTTGGTATGCCGTTGATGTCCAATTAGTCAGAATCTTTAAATCCATCATTACTTTAGAATCTTTAAGAAAAGAACCTCAGTTAAAAACGATGCGTTTATTACAAAAAGGAAATCGTTTATCCGTTATGCCTTTAACAACGCTTGAATGGCAACACCTCATGTCTTTCGTTCCTTATCATGAACAGATAAAAAAAATAATCCGTACTGAACCTCTATTTTAAAGTAGAGATATTGAATATAATAAATTCTGTCGATGAACGATATAAAATAATAATAATTTACTTAAGGAAAAGTAATCATGACCATTACTGACTGGCCCGCCAGGGAACGCCCCCGTGAAAAATTACTTTCGCAGGGCGCCTCTGCTTTATCTGACGCTGAGTTACTTGCACTTTTTATTCGCACTGGGGTTCGAGGAAAAACAGCTCTGGATATTAGCCGAGAACTTCTTTCGCAATTTGGTAGCTTACGCCATATTGTTGCCGCCAGTTTGGAACAGTTTACGAAATCCCTCGGTTTAGGCTTAGCGAAATATGTCGAAATTCAAGCTGCGAAAGAGTTAGCTACGCGTTGCTTACAAGAAAATCTTGAAGAACATAACACGTTTGAAAATCCACGAGATGTTCATGCATACTTATCACACAAATTGCGCTGTTACCCCTACGAAGTTTTTAGCTGTTTATTTTTAGATAATACACATCGCTTTATTTTTTTTAAAGAACTCTTTCACGGAAGCATTAACGAAGCGACGGTCTACCCTCGAGAGCTTATCCGTCAAGTCTATCAACATAATGCTGCAGCGGTCATTTTAGCTCACAATCATCCTTCGGGTAATGCCAAACCGAGTGATGCAGATAAAAGGCTTACGCAAGAAATAAAAACTATTTTAACAGCCATTGATGTACGCTTATTAGACCATATCATTATCGGGTCAGGTTGCATAACCTCTTTTGCGGCACAAGGTTTACTGTAAATTCTTTTGACAGCCCCTTGTGTTTTTGGTATAAAGCGGACATTCTGTACCAAATAATCTGTATTGGGGACTATTATGGCTAGGGTCTGTCAAGTAACGGGTAAAAAACCCATGGTGGGGCACAATGTGTCTCACTCTAACCGGAAAACGAAACGTCGCTTTCAAATTAATTTGCATATCCGTCGTTTATGGGTTGCCAGTGAAAAGCGTTTTGTAAAATTAAGAATAACCTCACAAGGCTTGCGTATTATCGAAAAGTTAGGTATTGATAACGTACTTGCGACGTTACGTCGGCGTGGTGAAAAAGTTTAAATAGGAAATAAATAATGCGTGATAAAATTAAATTAAAATCAACGGCTAGTGCTTATTACTATACGACGAATAAAAACAAGAAAACAACGCCTCATAAATTAAAGCTAAAAAAATACGACCCTATCACCCGAAAACATGAACTTTTTGAAGAAGACAAGATCAAGTAGCCCACTCACCTAAAGCCTGCTCAAGCAGGCTTTTTTATTGATTTAGTGGCTATTGTTTCTTAATCTGACTCTGGCCGCATCAATGGAAATAAAATAACATCGCGAATTGATACTGAATCCGTAAATAACATGGTTAAACGATCAATACCCATTCCTTCACCCGCTGTGGGGGGCAAACCATATTCTAGCGCTTGAATATACTCTTCATCATAGGGCATCGCTTCTGAATCACCTTTTGATTTCGCTAATAATTGTTGCTTGAAACGCGCTCTTTGATCTTCTGGGTCATTTAGTTCGGAAAACCCATTGGCTAACTCGCGCCCTCCAATATAAAGTTCAAAACGATCGGCAAAATCCGGATTTTCACTATTACGTCTCGCCAACGGCGATACAACAATGGGGTATTGGGTAATAAAGGTAGGTTGTTTTAATTTTTCTTCGACAGTCTCTTCAAATACTGCGAATTGGAGTTGTCCAATAGATTCTTTTGGCTGAATTTCTAAATCCGCAGCAATTTTTTTTAAACGAGCAAATTCAGTAACATCGTTTAATTGCCATTCCGGATTATATTCAAGTAAAGCATCAATCATTGTTAAACGCTTAAAAGGTTTAGACAAATCATAGATTTCACCTTGATAGGTCAATTGTTCAGTCGTTAAAATAGTTTTTGCTAATTCACGAATTAATTGTTCTGTTAAATCCATTAAATCATGATAATCCGAATAAGCCTGATAAAATTCTAACATGGTGAATTCAGGATTATGTCGTGTCGAAAGGCCTTCGTTACGAAAACTTCGGTTAATTTCAAAAACCTTTTCCATGCCACCAACGACAAGCCGTTTTAGATGTAACTCCGGTGCCACACGTAAAAATAATGGCATATTTAATGCATTATGGTGGGTAATAAAAGGTCGCGCTAAGGCACCACCCGGTAACACATGCATCATGGGTGTTTCAACTTCAAGGAATCCACGACGATTTAAAAATTGCCGAATTTCTTGAATAAGCTGTGATCGGATTTGAAACGTTTTTCGCGTTTTTTCGTTGGTCATTAAATCTAAATAACGATGTCGGTAACGTTGCTCTTTATCCGATTCAGAAAGACCATGAAATTTATCGGGTAAAGGACGTAACGCTTTACTTAATAAATCAACTTTTTCTGCTTTCACAGAAAGTTGATTCGTTTTAGTCCGAAATAAAACACCCACAATCCCAACAATATCACCTAAATCTAAACGTTTTATCATTTCATAATGTTCTACACCGACTGTATCTTGTTTAACATAGATTTGCATTTTCCCTGACATATCTTGAATATCAAAGAATAAACTTTTTCCCATGTCTCGTTTTAACATAATCCGACCTGCCACTCGGACAGAACAATTTTTTTGTTGTAAGCGGTCACTGTCTACTTGCTCAAAGCGATGATGCAAATCAGCGGTTAAATGATTGCGCCGAAAAGAATTAGGATAAGCGTCTGAACATTGCCGCAAGTCGTTTAGCTTCTCCAAACGTTGTGAAAATAGATCGTCCGCATTATTCACGGTCGTTATTTTTTCTTGACTCATAGTAATTTTTTCCAAACTCATTCATTTTTTTAACGATTCTTAGTTTAACAGATGATACGCTAAAAAAGGTATGTACCTAAACCCTATAACCCTGCTTTTAAACTGGCTATTAAAAAAGGGTTCAGCTGTCCATTTAACACGGCTTGCGTATTACCGGTTTCAATACCGGTACGCAAATCCTTGATTCGCGCATCATCTAAAACATAGGAACGTATTTGACTTCCCCAACCAATATCACGCTTTAAGGATTCTTGATTTTGTTTCTCTACTGTGCGTTTACGCCGTTCCAGTTCATACAGCTTTGCTCGTAGTTGCTTCATCGCTTGATCACGGTTTTTATGTTGTGAACGATCATTTTGAGATTGCACCACTACGCCGCTCGGAATATGCGTAATACGCACAGCGGAATCTGTTCTATTCACATGTTGTCCGCCTGCCCCACTCGCACGATAGGTATCAATACGTAAATCAGCGGGGTTGATTTCTATATTGATGGATTCATCCACTTCAGGCGATACAAACACAGCAGCAAAAGAAGTATGGCGTCGTTTATTGGCGTCAAAAGGCGATAACCGGACTAAACGATGTACGCCCGTTTCGGTACGTAACCAACCGTAAGCATATTGACCTTCAACTTTAATGGTGGCGCTTTTTATTCCAGCGACTTCGCCCGAAGAAACTTCTATTAAATCAACTTTAAAATGATTGTGTTCTCCCCAACGCAAATACATACGTAATAACATTTCTGCCCAATCTTGTGCTTCTGTACCACCCGAACCCGCCTGTATTTCTAAATAAGCTGAATTTTTATCTAATTCATGGGGAAACATTCGTCGAAACTCAAGCTGTTCAAGACGCATTTCCAGTTGCTGTAACTCTTCCGATAATGTTTTCAAAAGATCGTCTGCATTTTCATGAACTGCTAACGCATAAAGATCGTTAATCTCTTTTAAACTTTTTTCTAAGTGCTGAAAAGTCGAAACAATTTCATAAACCTGCGCACGCGTTTTACCTAATTGTTGAGCTTTTTCAGGATGATTCCAAATATGAGGGTCTTGTAATTGATGATCAAGTTCCTGCAGCGCTTCACATTTTGCAGTGTAGTCAAAGATACCTCCGTAATTCGGTACTACGGCTCTCTAGATCATTGATCTTTTGAATAATAGGTGCTGCTTCAAACATAGGAATAAACGAGAAACTAAAAAATTAATTCTTATACGCTTTACGATCGAACGAGCATTGGGCCATAACAAAAATAATTCCTATTAATAGGACCTTAATTTAATTTCCTCTGCGTTGAAAATCCCGCTAAGCGAACTGCAAACCTTCGCAATGCATAAACGCCGGTTGCTTCAGCCTGTTTACACCAATCTTGTAAGGCTTCGAGTAATTCGCGTTGTGTCGCGGTAGTACGTCCCCAAATCGCTTGGAGTTTAAGACGATATTGATAGACTAATGCTAACACGTGATGGTTATTGATGACTGTGGCAATTTGCTGTTTACCTTCTTCATTTAACAAGGATTCGGTTCGTATCAGTGCAATTTTAGAACGTTTTAACAATGCTTTACCGGTGGTCGTATTCGCTTTTTCTGTCTCTTCATGCAGCACAGGTAACAGTACCTCGCGACTATAACGGGCGAGGACTTGAAACCGATTGGTAATCAGCGCTGTTAAGGTATCTAAATCAACCTGGGATTTTCCCGGTACGTTCGAAAGCTTAGGCGATACGCGTTTTACTTTCGATAATCCTAAAAACTGAAGTAAGCGTATATAAACCCAACCTAAATCAAACTCCCACCATTTTACAGAAAACTTAGCAGAGGTTGGAAAAGTATGATGATTATTATGTAATTCTTCACCACCAATAAAAGCACCCAACGGGATAATATTCCTCGCTGCATCAGGACACTCAAAATTTCGATAACCCCAATAATGGCCAATACCATTCACAACACCCGCTGCAAAAAAAGGAATCCAAGCCATTTGTAAAGCCCAAATAGTCACTCCGGGAACACCGAATAAAACGAGATCAATAACAAACATCAACGCAATACCCGCCGCACTATCCTTTGTGTAAATATGACGCTCTAACCAATCATCAGGGGTCCCTTGGCCATAACGTTCCATGGTATCTGGATTATTAGCCTCCTCACGATATAATTCTGCTCCCTCCAAAAAAACTTTCTTAATTCCACGGGTTTGTGGGCTATGTGGATCCTCCTCTGTTTCGCATTTCGCATGATGCTTACGATGAATGGAAACCCATTTTTTAGTTTCCATACCGGTCGTTAGCCAAATCCAAAAACGAAAAAAATGACACACAGCAGGATGTAATTCCAGTGCGCGATGCGCTTGTGCGCGATGGAGATACACTGTAACACTCACAATAGTGATATGTGTTAAAAGGAGCAATGCAAGCACATAACCCCAAAAGGACAAATTCAATACGCCGTATAATAGTTCCACCATAACCTCTTATATTTTAATAGTATTCAGATAGCACCCACCTAAGTCAACACTTTTTAGTCAAATAACTATCATCCACTCCCATAAAAATTAATATTTATTCTTCTCTATATTCTATTAGCTTAACTACCTTTTTTACGCCAGAAGAATCTCTTGCTACCGATACGGCTAAACGGGCTTGTTTGGGAGTGGCTATCCCTAATATATAAACCACGCCGTTCTCAGTCACTATCTTAAAATCATTCGATTTAAGATCCCTATTCGCAAACATCTTCGTCTTTACTGCTGAAGTAATAGCGACATCTTGCGCGCGCCGGTAAAGTGTTGTTGGAATTCCTAAAGAAATTTTATTAAACACCCGTCGAACTTCTGGGATAGACCTTGCATAATGTTCTGCCTTCGCTTTTAATTTTTCATCATACGCTTGGCCTGTTAATAACACCACACGATTATAGCTGACTGCAGAAATATGTGTTTCAGCATTCAGTTCCGGATCATTCACTAACTTTCGATTGACTTTAAAATTTATTTCCTCATCCGTTTTTATCGTACTAATAGGACGTGGGTCGGTCACTAAACTACCTGTTGTTGCGCCTCCCGCTACAAAAGCGCCCGCTAAACAACCTTGCAACCCCAACGATAGAATCAAAATAGTAAAAATTTTTTTCATTTCTAGCCTCTTTTAGCTTCTAATAAACAGGGTGATTAATTGTAAAAAAAATCGTTTTAGCGAGCCATATCAATTGACTGGGAAACAGACCCAAAATAAGGAGTAGTATAGCATTAATACTGAGTGCAAGATAGGCATCAGAAGCAACACTTAACTGTGGAACGGTGGGCTCTGGCTCTTCAAAATACATCACTTTAACCACATTAATGTAATAATAAGCACCAATAATCGCAAAAATAATCGCTAAAGTGGCTATCCATAATAAATGCACTGAAATCAACGCTTCTAATATACCCAGCTTCGCAAAAAAGCCTATTGTCGGCGGAATTCCTGCCATAGAAAACATAGTGATCAACATCATGAGCGCGAGCCAAGGACTACGAGCATTGAGGCCTTTTAAGTCATTGATATCTTCAATCTGAGTAAATCGACTCATCACCACAAGCAAACCAAAAGCGGCCAATGCCATTAAGCCATAGGCAAGCATATAAAAGATACTCATGGCGTAACCCATCTTCGTACCCGCAACCAACCCCAGTAAGCCATATCCCATATGTGCGACCGATGAATAAGCGAGCATACGCTTTAAATTGCTTTGGACAATCGCCACTAGATTGCCCAAACTAAATGATAAAATAGCAATCACTGCAATTAAGGGCTGCCAATAACTGAGTAAACTAGGCATTGTACCCACGAGTATGCGGATGGCTAAGGCTAAGCCCGCTATTTTCGGTCCAGCACTAATAAACAACGTGACCGGGGTGGGCGCCCCTTGATAAACGTCTGGCACCCACAGCTGGAAGGGTGCCGCACCTACTTTAAATGCAATGCCCGCAAGAATAAAAATAAGAATCGTGCTCAGTAATAGTGGTGATTGACCGCCGATAACTAACACATCGTGAATAGAGGATAAAATCAGAGAATGGCTTGCACCATACAGCAAAGAAAGACCATATAAAAATAAACCCGATGCCAATGCGCCTAAAATAAAATATTTTATGGCTGCTTCAGCCCCCTGACTGGATTGACGTCGTAAGGCTACCATCGCGTAGAGTGGAAAGGATAATAATTCCAAACCTAAATAAAGCGTTAAGAGACTATTGGCCGATGTCAACACCAACATACCGAGTATTGAAAATAAACCTAATAAATAATATTCACCTGAATGAATCGACAGGTTTTTTAGCGCATCACGCGCATACACAAAAGCAAATAAACTGAATATCAAAATGCACAATTTAATAAAGTAAGCAACGAGATCCCATGTAAAATGTGCGTGGAACAATAATTGTGCCGGTACATGATATAAATGAATCAACAACGCCAATGTAATCAGTAAACTGAGTTGAGTCGCACTATAGGTAAGTCGATTGTTTTTTTGTTTCGCGAAAAGATCAATGAATAGGATAACGCAAGTCATCAATAATAAAGCGATTTCAGGAAGTGCAGGATAGAGAAGATATTGTTGTAATGTCATCATAATTTAGTTTGCAAACTCCACTGCAAAATTGAATCCACTGAAGTATGCATGATCGTCAATAAGGGAGCCGGATAAATACCAATAAAAAGGATTGCAAAACTTAATAAAATAAACACCAGTTTTTCAAAGCCATGGATATCACCACTTTCTGCAATCCGGGGATTTGTAATCTCACCAAAAAATATTCGTTTATACATATAGAGTGTATAGGTGGCACTCAGAATTAACGTCGTCGCCGCTATTGCAGTAATCCAAAAACTGGCTTGCATTGCACTCAGAATAATCATGAATTCTCCGACAAAGCCTGAGGTACCCGGCAAACCCAAATTTGACATCGAAAACAACATAAAAAAGGATGCTAATAAAGGCATACTGGTTGCTAAACCTCCATAATCTTTAATAAGACGACTTCGGAAACGATACGCCAACATTCCCACTGCTAAAAACATCGCACCCGAACTAAACGCATGAGAAATCATCTGAACCATCGCACCTTCTAAACTCATATAAGCCATCAACGTATTATGACTTTGCTTCATGATGGCAAATAACATAAAACAACCGAGTACAACAAAACCCATATGCGCGATTGAAGAATAAGCAATCAACCGTTTCATATCTATTTGCGCTAAAGCGACGAAACCAATATAAACGATAGCAATTAACGCTAATACAATCATTAAGCCAGCGAGTAAGCGACTCGCATCAGGAACGATAGGTAACGTAAAACGTAAAAATCCATAGCCGCCTAGTTTCAACATTAATGCTGCCAATACAACGGAACCACCCGCTGGTGCTTCTGTGTGTGCATCGGGTAACCAGGTATGAAAAGGCCACATCGGGATCTTGACCGCAAATGCAATTAAAAAAGCGACAAAAATCCAAATTTGTGCAGATAATCCCAATGGTAAGGGGTAAAAATGAGCAATTAAAAAATCATGTTCTGGATTGTGGACACCCAAATACAGGAGTGCAATCAACATCAATGCCGAACCAAAAAAAGTGTATAAAAAAAACTTGATCGACGCATAGGATCGATTATCACTTCCCCAGACACCAATACTTAAATACATCGGAATCAGAATAGCTTCCCAAAATACGTAAAATAAGATCGAATCAGTCGATGCAAATGTTCCGACCATCATGCCTTGCATCAGTAAAAATGCAGCCATATATTGTGCAACCCGTAACTTGATACTATGCCATGCCGCCAAAATAACTAACAATGTGGTAAACACCGTTAATAAAATAAGGGGTAACGATATCCCGTCGACACCTAAGGCGTAGTGAATATGATAAACAGTAATCCAATCGATATTTTCTTGGAATTGCATACTGCTTACCGCGGGATTGAAACCCAAATATAAGGGAATACAAAACACCAGTGTTATCAGCGACGTCGTTAGCGCAACCACGCGTGCACGTTGCGGATAACGATCACCATTGACGGCGACTGCCAATATGCCGCCAAATACAGGCAACCATATCAATAAACTTAATAAATGGTTGTGTATAAACGAAGCAAGTAAAGTAAAATACATTCTTATACTACTAATTTATTTATAAGGAATAAGCCAATAAAAAAACAATGATTCCAAACACCATCATCAATGCATAATGGTAAATATAACCCGACTGTAAATGTCGCAACAGCTGAGAGAGCCAACTGATACGTCTTCCTGAGCCATCAATCAATTTTTCGTCAAGCACATTCATATCAACGTTAAAAAATAATTGCGCTAAACGTCGACCGCCTTTTTCAAATACCAGTTGATTAAAGGAATCAAAACCATATTTATTGACTAAAACACGATATAACACGGTAAAATGATTTTTTGCCCACGCGGGAATCGTCGGGAATTTGCGATAACATAACCAGGCTAAACCGATACCCAAGATAGAAAAAAGCGTTGCCGTATTGATTAATAAACCTTTTTCATTGACCATGGTGTTGTTGAGCGACAAAACAGTGAAACTTTTTGTAAGTAATCCAGGAACATTTAAAAAAGCAGGTGCGAATAAAAATCCTGCAATCGTTGAAGGAATCGCTAATGCAATCAAACTAAACCGAACAATGGATGTCGTTTGCTGGTAACGTGGATGAGGTGCGCGTGCTCGACCCTGAAAAACGAGGAAAAAGGCGCGAAAAATATAAAATGAAGTCACGAATGCACCGAACAACACACAATAATAGGCGTACGTTGCGGCAGGTAACGTGGATTCATGGACGGCATCGATAATCACATCTTTCGAATAAAAACCAGAAAATGGGGGAATGGCCGCTAAAGCCAACGCCCCAATTAAAAAACAAATCATCGTTATTGGCATAATTTTTGCTAAACCGCCCATTTTACGAATATCTTGCTCATGATGCATGGTGAGAATAACGGAACCTGCTGCTAAAAATAATAAAGCTTTGAAAAAGGCATGGGTGACCAAATGAAAAATACTTGCAGCATAAGCTGAAGCACCTAAACCCACCACCATATAACCCAATTGGGATAAGGTAGAATACGCAACAATACGTTTAATATCATTCTGAACAATCGCAACCAAACCCATTGATAAGGCCGTGGTTCCCCCTAGAATTAAAATAAGATTTAACACGCCCGGTGCATATTCATATAAAGGTGAAAGACGGGCCACTAAATAAACACCCGCCGTAACCATCGTGGCGGCATGGATCAATGCTGAAATGGGTGTTGGACCTTCCATCGATTCCGGTAACCACACATGTAATGGTATTTGAGCTGATTTTCCCATCGCGCCAATAAATAACAGAAAGCAAATAACCGCAATAACAGAATACGAAGTATGCGGAAAAAGTGTTAGATGTGCTTCTTTCAGCGCAGCAGCCGTATGAAAGATATGGTAATAATCCAAGCTACCGAAATAATTAAATAACAATGCAATACCTAAAAAGAATCCAAAATCACCGATCCGATTCACCAAAAACGCTTTAAAGCTTCCCCGATTGGCTGCTTCGCGTTTAAACCAAAATCCAATAAGGAGATACGAAACTAAACCGACCGCTTCCCAGCCAAAAAATAACTGAAGAAAATTATTGGCACTCACCAACATGAGCATCGCAAAGGTAAATGCCGACATATAACTAAAAAAGCGCTTATAACCTGGATCGCCCGCCATGTACGTGACACTATAAATATGCACAATGAATGAGATAAAAGTCACAATGAGAAACATCACGACCGTTAACGGATCAATTAAAAACCCGATATTAAATCGAAATTTCCCGGTAAAATCCCACAAATAAAGATTTTCGTCGTAAATAACGCCATGCAGGAAAAAAAGTTCATAGGCGAAATACAAGGACAAAAGAAAAGAAAGTGCCACCGCGAAGATAGTCACACGGTGTGCCGTGCTCGCACTGACACGCTGTCCTCCTAACCCTGCAATTAAGGCCCCTCCTAAAGGAAATAAGATAAGTGCAAGACTAATGAATTGATAATGATCCATTCCCACTACCCCTTTAACCGGTTTAAGTCATCGACTTGAATACTCTGTCGTGTACGAAATAAAACGATCACTATCGCTAAACCGATAGCCGCTTCGACAGCCGCTACGGCAAGTATAAAAAAAACAAATATTTGTCCTGCTAAATCCGCAAAAAAATGCGAAAATGCAATAAAATTGATATTCACAGCCAGTAATAATAATTCGACACACATCAGCAAAATAATTATATTCTTCCGATTAATGATCAATCCGAGTAAACCTATACTGAATAAGGTCGCCGCAAGTATTAGATAATAATTTAACGGAATCATTTTTTTTTCTCGGTTGGCATTTTTATAATTCGTAAACGATCCGAAGGTTTAATTTTTAATTGTAATTCAGGTGAGATCGCCTTGTTCAACCGTTTTTCACGGAAACTCAAGGCAATCGTGGCAATAATACCCACCAATAATAAAACACCAGTAATTTCAAATGGATAAGCATATTGCGTATAGAGAACATTCCCTAAAGCCTGTGTATTACTCTCGTTAGCCGCTAAGGGGATCAGTATTTTGTTTCCCGTCAGTGGGAATACGGCGTCGATCAATAAGGCCAATAGAATCAATACACCCAAAACCGCCCACACTAAATAGGGAACAAAACCATATTGTTTTTCAGTTTTATCCAGATTTAAGGTCATGATAACAAATAAAAAAAGTGTCATGACGGCACCTACGTACACTAAAATCAAAATCAGACCCAAAAATTCCGCTTCTAAGAGTATCCATAACGCCGCCGCAGAAAAAAAAGTCAACACTAAAAATAAAGCACTGCGCACTGAATTACGTGAAATAATTGTCATTAACGCTGAAGTAATCAGTACCCCAGCAAAGATAAAAAATACACACGATTGAATAGAAATCATCATAACAAAACGTTCACTATTTTTATATCCAACAGGGCACTCATAATTAAAGAATACGTTCGTTTAACGGTAAGGTGCATCTTCTGCTCTCTCTTTAGCTATCTGCTTCTCATAGCGATCTCCAATCGCTAACAACTTTTGTTTCGTCATAATTTGTTCACCGCGATTTTCAAAATGATAATGTGGAATATTTGTTTCGACGATAGCGTCTACTGGACAGGATTCTTCACAAAATCCACAATAAATGCATTTAAATAAATCGATCTCATATAAGGTTGTTCGTCTGGAACCATCTTCGCGTGGCTCTGCTTCAATCGTAATCGCCAATGCAGGGCATACCGCTTCACATAATTTACACGCAATACACCGTTCTTCGCCATTCGGATATCGACGCAATGCATGTAAACCGCGAAATCGAACAGAACGTGGCGTTTCCTCTTCAGGAAATTGTAGGGTCACTTTTTTCTTAAAAAAATAACGGCCCGTCACACCTAAGCCTTTAAAAAGTTCCCATAGCGTAAATGTTTTAATCCATTGGATTATTTTTCTTAATATATTCATGCGCTAAACCAAGGACCCCATTTAAATTGTACTGCAATGGCTATAACGGTTATCCACAGTAACGTCACTGGAATTAACACTTTCCACCCTAAACGCATTAATTGATCGTAACGATAGCGGGGGAAGGTTGCACGTGACCAAATAAAAAGTCCCAAAAAACCCATCATCTTGATAAAAAACCAAAGGATACCCGGAATCCACGCCAATGCCCCTTCTAAAAATGGAATACCTTGAAAAGGTGATAACCATCCTCCTAAAAACAATAAACTGGCCACTGCTGAGATCAAAATCATATTCATATACTCAGCAAGAAAAAATAAGGCGAAACTGACACCAGAATATTCAACATGAAAACCCGCGACAATTTCTGATTCTCCCTCGGCTAAATCAAACGGTGCACGATTCGTTTCAGCAATCCCAGAAATCCAATAACAGATAAAGAGAGGCAATAACGGCAACCCATACCAATGCCAAATTCCCCCTTGTTGGCGCAACACAATATCCTGTAGATTCATACTACCCGCAGCTAACAAAACGCCGACAAAAGCAAACCCCATCGCAATTTCATAGGAGATCGTTTGAGCGGCTGCGCGCAATGAGCCGAGTAAAGCATATTTTGAATTGGTCGCCCATCCCGCAATTAATATTCCATACACACCCAACGATGTCATCGCAAATAAATAAAGTACTCCGGCATTAATTTGAGTTAACGCCAACCCTTCACTAAAGGGAATAACAGCCCATGCTGCTAATGCCGGTGCAATGGTAACCACCGGCGCTAAAATAAATAGATAACGATTCGCCGCCGTCGGTACAATGATTTCTTTGGTAATCAGTTTAATGACATCTGCAATCGGTTGTAAAAAGCCTAAAGGCCCCACCCGATTGGGTCCAATACGCGTTTGTATGTAACCGATGCCTTTCCGTTCAATAAACGTTAAATAAGCCACAACCAATAACAAAGGAACCGTTATAATAACAATCTTAATGATTATCCAAAGTAATAATAGAAAATCATTCAACATAAAGTATCACCTCGCCAAATGATTCACCTAAAGTTTCGGTTTGTTCGCAACCTGCAGGAATATAAACACAATTATCAGGGATATCCGCTTGTATCGATAAAGGTAATAATGCTTCTCCTCTCCCTTGTTCAATACGAACCCATTGACCTGGCGTAACCTTTAATTCGTGCGCTAATGCTGCATTCATCACAATACGAACGGGATGATGAGGATTACTTGCAGACACTTGTAAAGCTAACGCGCGGCGCACCACACTATCCACGCCATAAAGAGACCATTCACTGATACGTTGTATTTTCTTTTTACTCGGGAAATCGTGGGTCTGTTTTTGTTTTAGTTTTTGTTCTCCTCGTTCCCCCATCGAAGGCGTAGCAAAATATTCTAAAAGGAATGGTTCTAATTTTTCGCGAATAAATGCATGATCAGAACGGTTAAATGCTTCTAACGCCAAACGATTCCCTACTGTCTGCAAAATCTCCCATCCTGAGCGGGCTTGCTCTATCGGCGGTATTGCTGCGGAAAATGTCTGCCAACAACCCCCCATGTTGATAAAACTTCCTTCAATCTCAGCAAAGCTTGCCATCGGCAAAATAACATGCGCATGTTCCAGTAAAGATTTCGCTTTAAAAGGTGATAGTGCTAAAACAAAATCAGCCTGTTTCAAGGCGTTGCTCACGCGTTGCGGATTTGCACAATCTAAAGTGGGTTCAATATTTAATAAAATAAATGCACGTAAATCGGCATTAAACATTTCCGCTGCCGCTAAACCAGGCTTCGTTAAAGAAATCCCACCCGGTAACCGATGAGGTACGGCACCGGCTAACCACGCGCCCATACTATTTGCACCTTCCGTAAAATAGATGCAACGCGCACCTGTCCGTTGTGCAATAAAGTGCGTTAATTCTCTTATTAAACTGGCCTGTGGATGATTATGTGCGAGCGCGCCTAAAACGATGAGTGCATTTTTTGCAGATTTTAATTGATGAACAACATCACTTTTTACAGAAATCGCTGTAAAATCAGAAAAAGCAGCCAAGGATTGAGGATCACCCACTGCGTTTGCGATACCTAATAACGTAGGCACGAGAGCATCCGGAGACACCTGTTTATTTTCAGACAATGAAAAAGGGACCTGAATATCCACACAATGCAAACTCGCTATTTTTGCACCGGCTAAACTTGCTTTCCGTAAACGATGTGCTGCAATGGGCTGCTCACGTCGAATATTGGATCCTATCAACCACACAAACGTTGCTTTTTCAAGTTCCGTTAAACGAATTCCTGGCGGACACAGTGTTGCCTGCATTTGATCCGACACATCAATTTGATGTAAACGATGATCAATATGTGATGTTCCCAAACTCCGTAATAATTTTTGAAAAAAATAAAATTCTTCAGTCGTGCAAGAAGGTGATGCTAATCCCCCTATCGCTTGTGAATCCTGTGTTTTCAATAGTTGTTTTAATTCGTTTACGACTTTCGTTAACGCGGTATCCCAATCCACACTAACCCACCGGCCTTTTTCTTTAATGAGCGGTTTTGTCAAGCGATCCTTACTATGAATGCCCAAATAACTATAGCGATCTCTATCCGATAACCAGGTTTCATTGATCGCTTCATTTTCACGTGGAACAGCGCGCAGAACTTGTCCCCGACGGGTATGTAAATAGATGTTTGAACCACAACAATCATGGGGTGCTATCGATGCGGATTGTTGTAATTCCCACGCGCGTGCTTTAAATCGAAAAGGTTTCGAGGTTAATGCGCCCACCGGGCACAAATCAATGATGTTTCCTGATAATTCTGATTCCAAACTATGTTCGATATAGGTGCTAATTTGTAAATCTTCGCCACGATTTAACGTACCTAATTCTTTTATACCGGCAATTTCCTGACCAAAACGTACACAACGCGTACATTGAATACAACGGGTCATCTCCGTTGAAATCAACGGTCCAAGATTATCGTCTTTGACAGAACGTTTACCCTCGGTAAATCGGGACAGTGAGGAACCATAACCCAAAGAAAGATCCTGTAATTCACATTCACCGCCTTGATCACAGATAGGACAATCTAACGGGTGATTAATGAGTAAAAATTCCATAACCGCCCGTTGTGCTTCTTTTGTTTTGTCCGATGTTGTGTAAACTTTCATCCCGGCTGTCACCGGTGTTGCACACGCGGGTAAAGGTTTCCCAAATTTTTCAACGTCAACTAAACACATCCGGCAATTAGCCACAATAGATAATTTTTTATGGTAACAAAAACGTGGAATGTAAATACCTGCTTTATCGGCCGCTTCAATAATTGTTGTATTTTGTTCAACGCGTAATAGTCGACCGTCTATTTCAATATCTATCATTTCTCTCCGCCCCTACCTTATTTTTACTCATGCGGATCACCCACTGGACAGCGCTTATGTTCAATATGTTCAATAAATTCACTTCGAAAATGCTTAATAAAGCTTTGTACTGGCATTGCCGCTGCATCGCCTAAGGCGCAAATGGTATGCCCCATAATTCTTCCTGCTACGCTCTCTAATAAATCCAGATCACTTCTCTGCGCATGACCTTGTTCAATCCGATGTAATACACGCCACATCCATCCGGTTCCTTCACGACAAGGCGTACATTGACCACAGGATTCTTCTTTATAAAAATGCGCAATACGCGTTAAAACTTTCACCATGCACGTGGTTTCATCCATCACAATAACAGCACCTGAACCTAACATCGAACCTGCTTTGATTATTGAGTCATAATCCATTGCGGTATTCCACATCGCTTCTGCGGTGAGTACTGGCATCGATGACCCCCCTGGAATAACAGCTTTTAACTTTCTATTTGCTTTCATCCCGCCTGCCAGTGCAAGTAATTCCTTAAAGGGAATACCTAAAGGAACTTCATAGTTACCGGGTTTATTCACATGACCTGTCACACTAAATAATTTACAACCACCATTATTGGGTTTACCCAGTTCTAAAAACCATTGCCCGCCTTTTTGTAATATCACGGGAACCGACGCTAACGTTTCTGTATTATTAATCGTCGTAGGACAACCATACAAACCATAATTCGCTGGAAAAGGAGGTTTAAAACGCGGAAAACCTTTCTTTCCTTCTAAAGATTCCATTAAAGCAGTCTCTTCACCGCATATATAAGCACCCGCACCTCGATGATTATAAAGCTGAAAATCAAATCCTGACCCTATTATATTTTCGCCGAGCCACCCTGCTTCGTATGCTTCAGCGAGTGCCGTTTCACAACGTTCAAAAGGTTCATCGTATTCACCGCGTATATAGTTGTAGCCGACAGTCGCTCCCATCACATAACCTGCAATCGCCATTCCTTCAATAAGCTGATGTGGATTAAAGCGCAAAATATCACGATCTTTACAGGTTCCTGGCTCACCCTCGTCAGAGTTACATAAAATGTATTTTTGACCTGGCGCATTACGGGTAATAAAACTCCATTTCAAACCCGTCGGAAAACCTGCTCCACCACGCCCCCGCAAACAAGAACGTTTCAATTCTGCGATAATCTGCTCAGGAGGTGTTTTTTCTTTTAAAATTCTTTCCCAAACTTCATAACCACCCACACGCCGATAATTCTCGAGACTCCACGGTTTATCAAAATGTAACGTTCGAAAACAAATATCATTGGCCATCTAAACCATCCAAGATTTTATCTAATTTTTCAGGCGTTAACGTTTCATAATAACGGTGTCCGATATGGACGACCGGTGCATTGGCACACGCACCTAAACATTCAACTTCTCGTAACGTAAATTTTTTATCCGCCGTCGTTTCGCCCAGATTAATGTTCAAACGCGTTTGTAAATGCTTGACGATTTTGTCACAACCACTCAACATACACGAAATATTGGTACATACACCAATCTTATGCCGGCCTACCGGTTTGAGTTCATAAAGCGTGTAAAAGGTGGCAACCTCATAGGCCGTAACACGGGACATTGCTAAATAGTCAGCAACTGCATCAATTAAATACTGCGATAAATAACCCCCATTATATTCCTGCGCTATTGTCAACGCCTGCAATATGGCAGACTGTCGACGAGTCGATGGATATTTCTGGATCCATTTATCAATTGCCTTTTTTAATTCTTCAGGCAATGGTTCATTTTTATTTGTAACGTGCTTCATCGATCAATTTCACCAAATACAATATCAAGACTGGATAATATGGCGACGAGATCTGCAATCATGTGTCCGGAAACCAATTCATTTAAAGCGGCCAAATGTGGAAACCCCGCGGAACGTATTTTAACGCGATAAGGTTTATTGGCACCATCCGATACCATATAAATTCCAAATTCACCTTTAGGGTGTTCTATGGCCGCATAAACTTCACCAGGCGGCACACAATAACCCTCACTAAAGAGTTTAAAATGATGAATAAGCGATTCCATATCTTCTTTCATTTGCAATCGCGTTGGAGGTACTATTTTATGTTTTTTCAACGTCACAGGACCTGGATTAGCGCGTAACCAGCCCACACATTGCTTAATTAACGCATTGGATTGGCGCATTTCTTCGACACGCACCAGATAACGATCATAACAATCCCCGTGTTTACCGATGGGTATATCAAAATCTAATTCATCATAGACCTCATAAGGTTGTTTCTTACGTAGATCCCACGCAACACCAGACGCGCGTAAAATAGGCCCTGTACAACCGAGCTGTAACGCACGTTCTGCTGATAATACACCGATACCCACGGTCCGTTGTTTCCAAATACGGTTATCCGTCAGTAACGTTTCATATTCATCAATCAATTGAGGAAACCGTGTGACGAAATTTTCAATAAAGTCCAACAAACTCCCCTCACGGTTCGCATTCATCTCACGGATTTCTTTTTCATTATGCCATTGTGAAGGTTTATATTGCGGCATTTTATCGGGCAAGTCGCGGTATACGCCACCCGGTCTATAATAAGTAGCGTGCATCCGTGATCCTGATACCGCTTCATAACAGTCAATGAGATCTTCACGTTCACGAAAACAATATAAAAAAACAGTCATCGCGCCAATATCTAACGCATGTGCACCTAACCAAAGTAAATGATTCAAAATACGTGTAATTTCATCAAACATCACCCGAATATATTGCGCGCGTTTCGGCGGTGTAACCCCTAATAATTTTTCGATGGCTAACACATACGCATGTTCATTACACATCATCGAAACATAATCTAAACGATCCATGTAACCAATACTTTGATTATAAGGTTTCGATTCCGCCAATTTTTCAGTTGCACGATGCAATAAACCAATATGCGCATCCGCTGACTGAATCACTTCTCCATCTAATTCTAAGATCAAACGCAATACACCATGTGCAGCGGGATGCTGTGGGCCAAAATTTAAGGTGTAATTACGTATTTCAGGCATTTAAAATTTACTCTGGTTTTTTATGAAAACACGTTAAAATCGCTTCATTCTTCGTTTTGCGAATTGTTTTTGGAACTAAAGTCCGATGTTTTATCGTAACCGGTTGATAAACCACCCGGCCTTTCGTTGCATCATAACGCACTTCAACATGTCCCGTTAATGGAAAATCCTTACGGAAAGGATGGCCGACAAACCCATAATCGGTTAATAGGCGTCGTAAATCAGGATGGCCATCAAAAAAAACACCAAAGAGATCGAACGCTTCTCGTTCATACCAATTGGCCGCTGGCCATAATTTAATGACTGACGGTACTTGAGGTGGTTCACCTTGCGCAAAAATTCGTAATCGTAAACGTTGATTATGCGTCAGTGATAACAAATGATAAACGACAGCAAATCGGGGCTTATTCCAATTAATCGGATGTAAATCGCCTGTTTTATCAACGCCACGCTCAAACCCAGTCAACGTGGATTGTTCCGTTGTCCATTCACTGACACCATATTCGGCATAATCGACGACACAAACATCAACTAATAATTCAAATTTAAAATCCGCTTCATCCCGTAATGCCAAGCCGACTTCCTTTAATTTTTCAGCAGAAATTTCTAAATTAATTTCATTCCGCGCAACTGCTATTTCTTGAATAACCGAATTAAAGCGCTGATTTAACTTTTGGAGTTGCGAAACGACGTCTGACATCTTAAGTACGCTCAATAAAGTGATTTTTTTTTATTTTATTTTGCAACTGGATGACGCCATAGACTAAAGCTTCTGCAGTTGGAGGGCAACCGGGCACATACACATCAACCGGGACAATTCTATCGCATCCACGCACCACGGAATAGGCGTAATGATAATATCCTCCCCCATTCGCACAAGAACCCATGGAAATAACCCAACGCGGTTCTGCCATTTGGTCATAAACCTTGCGTAACGCCGGTGCCATTTTATTACATAAGGTCCCTGCAACAATCATCACATCGGACTGCCGAGGGCTTGGACGAAATACGACACCAAATCGATCGAGATCATAACGCGACGCGGCTGAATGCATCATCTCTACCGCGCAACAGGCCAAACCAAATGACATCGGCCATAACGATCCACTACGCGCCCAGGCAAGCAACTTATCGAAGGAGGTGGTAAAAAACCCTTGTTGCTGTAATAAGGATTCTATTCCCATTGTAAAGCCCCTTTTTTCCACTCGTATACAAAACCGAGTAATAATAAACTTAAGAAAATTCCCATGGCCAGTAAACCCGGTAAACCGATGTGCCGTAAAGAAACAGCCCAAGGAAACAAAAAAGCAGTCTCTAAATCAAAAATAATAAATAAGATAGCCACTAGATAATAACGAACATCAAAAGGTAAACGTGCATCACTCATCCCTGGGAACCCACATTCATAGGGTGATAATTTTGCCCAATCAGGACGTTGTAAACCGGTTAAATATCCCATGGATAAGGCAGCGACACCCAGAAAAAGACCAAAAACAATAAAGATAAGAATTGGAAAATATTGCTGTAACATCGTTTTTTAATTACCTCAGCGAATTTCCACGCTAGTATACAACCTTCATTAGGGGAAATTCTATATACAAATCTATTTTTTAATGCTACACGGCCAACACAAAAGAAAATCAGTGATTTCATTTAAATGCATACAAGCATCTTCAAAAATCTTCGAAATTTAAAATGGGACTAGGATTTAAATTTAATAAATGATAGCATCATAAAGTGATAGAAATTTTTAAGGAAAATAAAATGAATATTAAACCGGATTACTATTTATCACCTCTTTTTTTTGCGCGATCTTCTTTATCCACATGCGACGTTGATTTAGTCAAAAAAACGCTTGCTCGTATTTTCCGTCCTTTTAAAGAAAATACCAATGCGCTTGAACCAAGCAGGTTAGCGGATATGCTGAATCATTATATCGACGGATGCAATAACGCTTTTTTAGCTAGTGAACGTATCCGCCTTTTTTTACTAGCCAGTTTTATTGCAAGTACAACTATCTCATTTATTGCACTTTCAATAGTACCTATAAGTACACTGAGTGTGAGTTTAGTTTGCATCCTATCACTTTTATTACTTTCAACTAATTTTTTTATTTTGTTGAATCAAATACACGGTTATCATCAAGAAAGCAGTTGGGGTATGCTCAAAAAATATTATTCAGATTATACGAAAAACCTATACTCAAAAAAATTCAACCAAAATTTAACCTCTTCACAAGAAAAAATTTATAATTCCACGGCTTCTTTTTGCCTATTCACGCCTCAAAAAATACGTCTAGCCGATCATTTTAAATATAGTACCCATGCCGATGCTTCAACGTTTAATGCTCACCTCGTTCAGAACAATGAAGACGCTTATCAGCCGAATCCATGCTATCAGCCGCTTTAAAATGCAATGAATGAAATTCCTCAATAAGCATTGGATTCAATTATTTTTAAAATACGCTAAAACTACATTATACGATCGCTTTACAATCTATTTAAAATAGGACTAAACTTTTAATTTTTTTCGCTATTAGTTTGCATTATGCTGAAATGGGACACTCGACAATACTTTACATTTATTTTATTTTTATTTTTATTTCGCAACAGTTATGCCCTTGGAAATGACGTTTGTCATCCGATTGTCAACAACAACCAACAGCACTACATCATTGCCTACGGCTCGCTCATAGAAACGAACTCTAAGAATACCACCTCTCAGGATAGCGGTGTTAATCAACCCGTTTGGGTTGACAATTATCAACGAGGTTGGCTTTCTAAAGGTTTATCCTCTAGTTTAAGTACGACGTATCTCGCCGTCATTAAAAATAAAAAGAGCCGTTTTAATGGCACTATTTTTCATGTATCGAATACCCACGCATTCAAAAATTTTGACGCAAGAGAAAAATATTATTGTCGTGTTTCTGTTCCTGCACGCACTGTTCATTTATTAAGTGGGAAAAAATTACCTCAAGGTCATTTTTGGATCTATGAGCTCAAGCCCGAATTTCTTGCCTCCCCTTCATCACATTATCCTATTGTTCAATCTTACGTTGATATTTTTTTGTCGGGTTGTCTAGAAATAGAAAAAAAATACCATTTGAAACACTTTGCCATGCACTGTATCAAAACAACGACCGATTGGTCCAATCATTGGGTCAACGACAGAATTTATCCACGCAGACCTTGGGTACATCAACCCCACGCTTTAAAAATTGATGCCTTATTGGAGCAACAAATCCCCTATTTTTTTCAGCACATTAAAGTAGAAAGTTAATTTTAAAAAGATATAAGCAAAATTAACTTTTTTAATGAAAATTAAAACGACAGCTTTAATAACGAAAGACGTTGATGACGTGTGAGCGCCAATTCAATTAAATGCGTCAGCAACGATGTGTAAGCAATTCCTGAGACCTCCCATAATCTTGGATACATACTTATTTTAGTAAACCCAGGAATTGTATTCAGTTCATTAAAGTAAATTTTTTGGGATCGTTTTTCAATGAAAAAGTCGATCCTAGCCATTCCTGAACAATCCAAACCGTTAAATAACTCGATCGCTAAGCGTTTTATTTGTTGCAACTGACTATTCTGTAACGAAGCGGGGATAATCAACTGTGCCCCCTTCTCATCCAGATATTTTGCCTCGTAAGAATAAAACTCATGACGGGGAATAATTTCACCTATCTGACTCACATAAGGTTCAGCACCCCACTTTTGATTTTCCAATACAGCGATTTCCACTTCGCGCACTTCAAGGGCTTTTTCAACTAACACTTTAGTACTGTAAGTAAAAACCAGCTCAATGGCATTCTCTAAATCAGTATCTTTTTTTATTTTCGTAATGCCTAAACTTGATCCACCATTCACTGGCTTTATAAAAAGCGGATAACCTATTTCTTGTCTAATTTGTTGGCTATATAACGACTTATTTCTTAGCCAATGACCCGAATTAAATGCTAAAAAAGGAACGACAGGAATATGTGCAGCACACGCTAAACGTTTGGAGACCACTTTGTCCATACCCACCGCTGAACCTAATACATCTGCACCAATATAGGCGATATCCATTAGATCCAATAAACCTTGAATTGTACCATCTTCCCCTAATGCACCATGTAAGACAGGAAAAACAACATCATAATGCCCTTTCTTATCAACCATTAATTCAGCCAATCCAGAAAACGACTGCGCGTTTTCAGTTTCTAGCAAGATAGTATCCCCTGAATATAAAGATTGCAGTTGATTAACAAAACAACGACCTTGTTTATCAATGCCAATCGGAATGATAGAAAATTTACGCTGATCTAAATTTTTAATCACAGCCGCAGCAGAAAGCAAAGAAATCTCATGCTCTGCAGAAAAACCACCATAAAGTACGGCTACTTTCGTTTTAGTGCTTTGTTCTAATTGCATAAAGCGTTATCTCTTATCTCAAGTCTTAAACTAATAAGCTAACACGATAAAATTATTATAAACAGACTCATAAGAAAAATCTTGGGTTTTAAATTGAGTTTGTAAGCGAGTTTGTAACATAAAGTACAAATAAAGCAAAAGTGAAATTATTGTAATAATCAAGTATGTTGCTTTTCGAGGCAAATTGTTTTTGAGTAGTGGAGTGTACTAGAGTACATGAGCAACGGAAAAAACAATTTAACAACGAAATAAAGCAACAGATGCCGATTATAAAGAAAAAACCCGCGATTAGCGGGTTTTTGTGTATCAAGTAGCCTGGCAATGCCCTACTTTCCCATGGGGGAACCCCAAAGTATCATTGGCGCAGAATAGTTTCACGACTGAGTTCGGAATGGGATCAGGTGGTACCTATTCGCTAAGGTCGCCAGGCATTCATTTTGCGCCACTGCTAAATTAAGTATTTGATGAATAGCTGCGTTGTCGTCTTTTTTGCGGTACTCATTTACTCATGAGTAAACTCCGTTCCTAAAAAAGACGACGCCTTGCTCTTCAGTCAAATCCCTTCTTTAGCAGTGGCGCGAATCCGTTAATCTTTTAACTTTCGCTAATCTTTACATTAGCGGAAATCTTTAACAAAAAAAAATCTGTAAAAAGTAGTTTGTAGATATGCTTTATTCAACTGAAGTCATCCTAAAGAATAACCAGTAGGATTCTCAAATTAAGCCACACGGTCAATTAGTATGGGTTAGCTCAATACATTACTGTACTTACACACCCCACCTATCTACGTCGTCGTCTTCAACGGACCTTGAGGAGGATTAAATCCTCGGGAGATCTTATCTTGAGGGAGGTTTCCCGCTTAGATGCTTTCAGCGGTTATCCTGTCGGTACGTAGCTACCCGGCTATGCTTCTGGCGAAACAACCGGACCACCAGCGGTACCTCCACGCCGGTCCTCTCGTACTAGGCGTAGCTCCTCTCAAATCTCCAGCGCCCACGGCAGATAGGGACCGAACTGTCTCACGACGTTCTGAACCCAGCTCGCGTACCACTTTAAATGGCGAACAGCCATACCCTTGGGACCTGCTTCAGCCCCAGGATGTGATGAGCCGACATCGAGGTGCCAAACACCGCCGTCGATATGAACTCTTGGGCGGTATCAGCCTGTTATCCCCGGCGTACCTTTTATTCGTTAAGCGATGGCCCTTCCATTCGGAACCACCGGATCACTATGACCTGCTTTCGCACCTGCTCGACGTGTTTGTCTCGCAGTCAAGCACCCTTGTGCCATTACACGCAATGCGCGATGTCCGACCGCGCTGAGGGTACCTTCGTGCTCCTCCGTTACTCTTTAGGAGGAGACCGCCCCAGTCAAACTACCCACCATACACTGTCCCCAAACCCGATAAGGGCCCTAGGTTAGAACTTCAACGTTAACAGGGTGGTATTTCAAAGGTCGGCTCCACGAATTCTAGCGAACTCGCTTCAATGCCTCCCACCTATTCTACACAGTTAAATTCAAAGTCCAGTGTAAAGCTGTAGTAAAGGTGCACGGGGTCTTTCCGTCTTGCCGCGGGTACGCTGCATCTTCACAGCGATTTCAATTTCACTGAGTCTTGGGTGGAGACAGTGTGGCTGTCGTTACGCCATTCGTGCAGGTCGGAACTTACCCGACAAGGAATTTCGCTACCTTAGGACCGTTATAGTTACGGCCGCCGTTTACCGGGGCTTCGATCCGCAGCTTCACCTGCGCTGACATGACTTTTGAGCTTTATTTTCGAATTATTTTTCTTTCTAATTCATTGTCAAAAGCCATCTCAGCGCAAGTTAACTACTTCAATTAACCTTCCGGCACCGGGCAGGCGTCACACCCTATACTTCCTCTTTCGAGTTCGCAGAGTGCTGTGTTTTTGGTAAACAGTCGCAACCACCTGATTATTTCAACCTCCCTCAGCTTGTGGGGTATACCCACTCACCAAAAAAGGTGCACCTTCTCCCGAAGTTACGGTGCCAATTTGCCTAGTTCCTTCACCCAAGTTGTCTCATCGCCTTAGTATTCTCTACCTGTCCACCTGTGTCGGTTTGCGGTACGGTTCCTATAGACCTGAAGTTTAGAGAGTTTTCCTGGAAGCAGGGCATTAATTACTTCATCGTTAACCGAGGTTAACAACTCGTCATCACGTCTCGAGATTAACGAAACTCCGGTTTTTCCTAGAGTCTCTCTCTACTCGCTTAAACCGGAACTACCAGTCTCCGGCTAACCTAGCCTTCTTCGTCCTCCCATCACAATCTATAAAAGT